>CASIBH010000001.1 GCA_949372805.1 uncultured Flavobacteriales bacterium
TGACTTAATGTGGGTAGCAAATGAATTAAGACAGATGGCTGTTCCTGGTGATGTTGTTACTTGGCAGATAGATAGAAACGTTAATACAACAAATGCCTGTAATGCAAACTGCAAATTCTGCAATTTTTTTAGGCATCCAAAGCATGCCGATGTATATATTACTGATATTGAAACTTACAAAAGAAAGATTGATGAGACAATAAAGTTTGGCGGAGATCAATTGTTACTTCAAGGTGGGCATCATCCAGGATTAGGATTAGAATATTACACAAAATTATTTAGAAATCTTAAGTCATTATATCCTCAAATTAAACTTCATGCTTTGGGACCTCCAGAAGTTGCTCATATCTGTAAAATTGACGGTATATCTCATGAGCATGCACTTTCAGAATTAAAAAAGGCTGGGATGGATAGTATGCCTGGAGCTGGAGCAGAAATATTAAGTGATAGAGTACGAAGACTTATTTCAAAAGGAAAGTGCACTGGACAAGAGTGGTTAAAAGTTATGAGAGAAGCCCATAAATTAGATATTACTACATCAGCAACAATGATGTTTGGTCATGTAGAGACCTTGCAAGAGCGTTTTCAGCATTTAGTTTGGATTAGAGAAGTTCAGGAAGACAAACCAATAGAATCAGATGGTTTTTTAGCATTTATTCCATGGCCATTTATGGATGATGGTACGTTATTACAAAAAGTCAAAGGGATTAATAATAATGTTACTTCTGACGAGTATATTAGAATGTTATGCCTAAGTAGAATAATGTTGCCCAATATTATTAATATTCAGGCGTCTTGGCTGACAGTAGGAGCGGCAACAGCTCAAATATGTCTTCATGCTGGAGCAAACGACATGGGTTCTATAATGCTTGAGGAAAATGTAGTTTCTGCAGCAGGAGCTCCTCATAGATTTACTTCTAATAGTATACAAGAGTGTATTAAGGAAGCTGGCTTTGTTCCAAAGTTAAGAACTCAGAAATATATTTTAAGAGATATGCCAAAGGAATTAGAGCAACAAAAAATAGATTATTAATATGTTTACAGGAATTATTGAAGGTCAATCAGTTTTAAAGAGCGTAACTAAAAGTGGTTCTAATAAAGAATTTATATTTGAGTCTGATTTTGCTAATGAATTTAAGGTTGATCAAAGCGTTTCTCATAATGGTGTTTGTCTTACAATTGAAGAAATTATAAATAATACATATAAAGTCACTGCAGTTGATGAAACTTTAACAAAGTCTAATTTTGGTCATTTAACTGAGGGTGATTATGTTAATATTGAAAGAAGTATGTTGGTAAATTCAAGACTTGATGGTCATATTGTTCAAGGACATGTTGATCAGATTGGGACTTGTATTTCTGTTGAGAAAATGAATGGTTCTTTTGTGATAAATTTTAAACATTCATTATCAAATAATATGACGGTAGAGAAGGGTTCAATTTGTATAAATGGAATTAGTCTAACCGTATTTAATTCAAAAGACACATCATTCTCTGTAGCTATTATTCCTTACACATGGGAGAATACTAATTTAAAGTATCTTAGAATTGGTGATTCAGTTAATTTAGAATTTGATATTCTTGGCAAGTATATTGCAAGGATGTTTTTAAAAAATAGCTAATCTAAAATTACTCTAAATTTATTTTCTTCTTTGTCAAGAATCTATAGCTGAATCCAAAAGTTATCTTTTCTTTTGAACCAATTTGAGTTCCATTTATATTTTGATATAAGGGTATCTCGTAAGAACCGAAGAAGCTAAAATTATTTAATGAATAGCTTAGTTGAGGTATTAAAAATATCTTATTGCTACCAGAAGAGGCTTCTAAATCTTCACTATTCCATACATTTCCAGCATCCATTTTTTTAATCTCCTCAGCTTTTATTTGGAGGGCGGAACCTATATTGTTGTCTAATATTTTACTAATATAAATTGCAAAACTAGAATAGTTGCCCATTTTTTGATCTAAAGAGTTAAAACCTTTGTTAATATGTAAAATACTAGAGAATATTTTTATTTTTTGAAGTTTAAATTCTCGTAAGAAAAACGAGTAAAGTAATAAGTCATAAGCACCTGAAGAAAGCTGTGTTATTGGCGGGTTGATTTCCCAGTAATTTATCGATGGAATTATTAAACTTGAGTCTTTATGAGTGCCAAGTGGAGCTTTAACCCCAACTCCTAAAGTTATCTCGGTTCTATTAAAAGGCATATCTTTATTTAAGACATTAATTCTTGGGAAAATTATAATATCGGCTAGCCCATTACTTTTTGTTGGTTTAATTCCTCCTACTTGAGCTTTGTTAAAATAATATCCTGCTGAAATTGACAGAGTAATTCTTTTATTAACACCATATTCAGTCTTAAGAAATAAATAATCACTATTTAAGTTATCAAAAAGATTAATTGTGTCTTGTGTGCCGCTAAAGAATTTATCTGAAAAAGTATATTGATAGTTACTTGAAAATTCTATTTGGTTTTCTTGCAGTACACCTGAAGACACTCCTCCTGCTATTGGGTTTCCAGAACTTCCTGAGCAGCACCCTTGCCCACTAGATTCATTAAAATAAAAACATAAAATAAATACAAGAGTTATGACGCGCATAAATTGTCTTTACTTTTCGATAATAAAATTAATTGTTTGATGACTTTCTTCAGATGAGATTTTAAGAAAGTAATTTCCACTTGAATATTTCTCAGTATTAATATCTACGTAGTTAGTTCCTAGTTGTTGAATTTGGTCTTTAATTATAATAGTTTGTTTTCCAAAGATATCAACTAACTGAATATTAATAATATCTTGTTTTTGCAAATTATAAGAAAGAGTTATGTTATTAGAAGCAGGAGAGGGAAAAACTTTAAGCGTAGAAATTTTAGAAGTATTTGTTTTTAAATCATTTATGCTAGAAATGCCATCTGCTAATGCATTGGAGATTGTTCCGTGAACATCTGCGTAATTAATTTTATCATCATTTTTATTTAAATAAACTAAATGATCACTTCCTGCTAGAACCACAACTTTAGGCATGCCATCTACACCATAATCACTCATAGTAATATTTGGAGATGTGAAAATTGTTGAATTGCTCATACTGTAATTGTTTGCAAAATTATTTAATAGACCACAAGCGCTATTCGCATAGTCATCAGCAATATAAAAATGAACTTTTCCAGGATGACTAGTACTAAATGATTGTACTGCATCATATGCAGGAAATGAATATGTCGCACAAGGCCCACATGGCATCACCCATGATATTACAATAACATTACCATTGTCTAGTTCATCAAATAAGTCATGTGTTACTCCATTACAGTCGTCTTCCACAAAATTTGTTGCATAAGTTTGACCAGACATTAAATTATAAGTTGACGAAATAATTAAAATTGTTAAAAATATATTTTTCATTTTTTTGTTTTTATTTTCTTTCGTACTTACAGCAGTAATGTAAGTCATTATATGCCTTATCAGTTGCTTTAAATAATTCAGTGTCATAACCAACTAGAGCAATGGATTTTTGAATTTCTTCTAATGAAGTCTTTTGAGAAAAGAATTTAACTTTTAAATTTTGCTTTTGTACATTCCAAGTTGCAGATTTAACCCCTTCAATATTGGTTGCTGTTGATTCTATTTTTTCCTTACACATCATGCACATTCCAGATACATTAAAAGAGCTTTTTATAGCTTTATCTTTTGGAGTAAATGACTGTAGAGAAAAAAAGAGTAATAGTATTAAAAGTGAATGTTTATTTTTCATTTTATAAAGATATGTATTTATATTTGAAGAACATTAAATAAAATTGACAATGAGAAAAAAAATAATGTTATTAGGCTCTGGGGAATTAGGCAAAGAAGTTGTAATTGCACTTCAAAGACTAGGACAGTATGTGATAGCTGTTGATTCATATGAAAACGCTCCTGCTATGCAAGTAGCTCATGAGTATGAGGTCATTAATATGCTAGATGGGGCTGATCTTGATAGAATTGTCGCTCATCATGAACCTGACATAATTGTTCCTGAGGTTGAGAGTATTCGAACAGAAAATTTATATAAGTATGAAGATCAAGGTATTCATGTTGTTCCTTCTGCAAAAGCTGCTAATTTTACCATGAATCGAAAAGCTATTAGAGATTTAGCATTTAAAGATTTATCTATTCGAACAGCAAAATATAAGTATGCAAAATCTCTTCGAGAATTAAAAGAAGGTGTAGATTTTTGTGGCTTGCCTTGTGTTGTAAAACCACTTATGTCAAGTTCAGGAAAAGGACAGTCTATTATAAAAAGTCTAAGTGATGTAGAGCACGCTTGGGACTATGCTATTAAAGGATCAAGAGGTGATTTAAGGGAAGTTATTATAGAGGAGTTTATATCATTTGAATATGAGATTACTTTACTTACATTAACACAAAATAATTCTAAAACATTATTTTGTCCACCTATTGGACACAGACAAGAAAGAGGTGATTATCAAGAAAGTTGGCAGCCTATGAATATGAATCAGGCCTTACTCATTGAAGCGCAAAATATGGCTGAGAAAGTAACAAATTCTTTAGTAGGAGCAGGGATTTGGGGTGTTGAGTTTTTTATCGCCAAGGATGGAGTGTATTTTTCAGAACTTTCTCCAAGGCCTCATGACACTGGCATGGTAACTCTAGCTAACACACAAAATTATAATGAATTTGAATTACATGCAAGAGCTATTCTTGGTATTCCTGTAAATGAAATAACTTTATTAAAAAATGGAGCCTCAGCTGTTGTTCTTGCAAATAAGAAAAATAATCATTGGCCAGTTTTTACAGGCTTAGATAAAGCATCAGAAATTACTGAAACAGATTTTAAAATATTTGGCAAGCCTAATACTCACCCTTACAGAAGAATGGCAGTTGCTCTGGCTTATGGAGACGAACCTGTTGAGGCGTTAGTAGAAAAGGCTAAAAGTGTGGCTAGAGAGATTATAATAGATTAGATAACTAATTTAATTTCTTATACATTTTATAGTGGGGCCCAATATCTTTAATATTAAACTCAGGGCCAATTGTTAAAAATCCTAATGATTTGTAAAAATCTATTGCAATTAATCTTGCATTACACCAAATGACATCACATTTTTTATCTTGTAATAGTTTAATAGACTCATTCATTAACTTTGAAGCATATGAGTTTCTTATAAAATCAGGGTGTGTAGCCATTCCTCTTAATCTAAAACCATTTTTAGACTTTAATTCAAGATCATTTTCTGGATAAAAAGTTCCAATTGAAACTACCCGATTGTTATTTATAAAAGCAAGATGTATTGTATCAATATGAAAGTCTAAATCATAAAATGTTGTTTCAATTGGAAGATTTGGACGTAAGACCAAATTTCTTAGAGGTCTTATTTTCTTAACATCAATAAGAACAACACCCATGTATTAAAGATATAAGTTTGGAATTCCAAAGTAAAATTCAAGAACTTTAATTTTAAAAATATAATCGTATTTAGCTCTAATAAGTTCTGATTGTGAGCTCTCAAATCTTTGCTGAGCCTGTAAAAAGTTTATTGTATTCATAGCTCCATTTTCAAATCTTTCTTTGGCATAATTATATGAAGTCTTACTTGCTAAATTTGTTTTCTTAGACGCTTCGTAAGCTTTTAATGCTCCTCTTGCATCATTTAAAGATTGATTTACAGTGTTTTCTAAGTTTAGTTTACTTTGCTCTAAAATATTTTTATTTCTTAATACATTAATTTTAGATTTTTTAATTCCAGCTCTTGTAGCATAACCATTAAGTATTGGTATGTTTATTTGAAGACCAAAACTCTTACCACTATTTAAATCATATTGTTCTTGAAATGAAGTTGGTGCATCGACCATTACTCTAGAGCTAAAAGAATAAAAGCTTCCCACAGATGGGAGTAGACTAGATTTAGAAATAGTTTCATCTTTTTTTGCTATCTCAAGATTTGTTTTTGCAAGTTTAATATCATTTCTATTTCTTAAGGCAACTGCATATATTTCACTAACATTTTTAAGAATAATTTCTGATTCAGGTATAATATATTCTTCATCAGCAATTTCAAATTTTTCTACATCTTTAAAAAGTAATAATTGGCTAAGAGATATTTTTGACATTCTGTAGCTATTTTCAGATACTACAAGGTTTTGTTCAGCCTTTGCTAGCTTTGCTTCTATTTCATAAAGATCTCCCTTTGGAATAACGCCATTATTGTATTTTTCATTTGCAATAATAAACTCTTCCTGTGATACTTTGAGTTGTAATTTTTGGATATTTAATTGCTCTTTATTGAAAAGTATTTGGAGATAGGAATTTGCTACTAAAAGAGAAATATCTTCTTTCATATCTTCTAATTGATATTTCTTCGCAAGAATATTTAGATTAGCTCTGTGTAATCTCCTAATATTTGCTAGCCCATTAAACACATCTAACCCAACACTCATATTAACGGAGGAGAATTGATTTGTTTTATTCTCTAATAAACCATTTGTAATATTTTGAGTTAAGCCAGTATTCCATGTATGATTTCCGCTATAATTTAAGCTAGGTAAAAAGTTACCTATTGCAGTTTTTTTATCTTCTCGGACATTTAAAAGATCAAGCCTCGAGTTTTTAATTGAAATATTTTTTTCAATTGCCCTTTCAACACAGTCTTTAAGTGTCCATTTTTCTTGAGCGCTTAAATGTATTGAAAAGAAAAAAGCAAGAGTAATAGTGCTGACTGATTTTAATATATTTTTCATTTTTTTATCTTTTATTGTCTTGCTTTATTTTGACTTGCCCCATTTATTTCCTTCTTTTTTATTTGGCTGAGTTAAGCTCCAGACCTTAACCTTTTCATCTTTTTTTAGTCCTGAAATGATTTCTACATTAATTCCATCTGCAAGGCCTAAAACAATTTCTCTCCTTTCAAAATTTTGTTCACTGACTTCAATCTCAATAAATGGTTCTTTTGTTTCGATGTCATATTGAATTATTGCTTCATTTAATGCATCTACATTTTTTCTTTGTGCTGTGATTATTGAGGCATTTGCACTATATCCCGCTCTAACAAAATATTCATCATCTAATGAGACACTAGCTTCAATTTTAAACTGAACAGCCCCACCTTCTTCAATACCTTTTGGAGCAATGAATCTTAATTTTGCTGGGTATTTTTTTTCTTCAATTGCCGCTAAACTAATAAGCATATTCATATCTTTTTTTAATTTACTCACCTCTCCTTCATCAATCTTTCCTTCAAAAATCATAATATTTAAGTCCGCAATTGTTGCAATAGTTGTTCCAGGGTTAAATGTGTTTGCCTGAATTACTTGGTCTCCTTTTTTAACAGGTATCTCTAATATAGTTCCAGTTACAGTTGCTCGAACATTTGTATTGGTAACACTTGATCCATCTGAAGATCCTAGTTTAATAATTTGCAAATCACTTTCAGCATTTTCTAAACTTTGTAAGGCTTGTGAATACTGCAGCTCTACATTATTATACTCTTGCTCTGAAATAATACCTTTTGAAAATAGAGTTTTACTTCTTTGAAATTCCTTTTCAGAATTATTTAACAATATTTTAGAATTTTTCACTCTTCCCTCAGCACTGTTTAGTGTTTGTTCATTTGGAACAACCTTAATTTTAACTAATAAGTCACCAGCCTTTACCTTATCTCCTTCTTTGACCAAAATATCATCAATTATTCCAGCAATTTGAGGTTTTATTTCAACTTCATCTTCAGGAATTACTTTTCCCGTTGCTACAATTTTATTTTCTATTGTTGCTTTTATCATTTGCGTAGTTTCAAAAGGAACTAAAGCTTTATTATTTGATTTTATAAAAAATATTGTAGCTAATACTACTCCAATAATTAATAATATAATTCCTATCTTTTTTAAGTTTTTCATTTTGTTGTTTTTAATTTATTCTTCTCTTAATGCTTCTATTGGTTTAATACTTATTGCTTTTTCTGCAGGAATAAATCCTATTATTGTGCCTAGCCCAATCATTAAAAATAAGGCTCCTAATATAAACTTGATTGGCACAGTCGCATTTTTTAATGGAACATCATCTAAATTTTCAGTTGCAATATTGATTATATATAAAACAAATGCTCCAATTATTATACCAATTATTCCAGCTATAATCGTTAAGAATACAGATTCTAAAATTATCTGTTTTCTAATATGATTAGGGCTTGCTCCAATAGCTCTCCTAATTCCAATTTCTTTTGTTCTTTCTTTTACTGATATTAATAAAATATTTCCAATACCAATTACTCCAGCTAAAATTGTTGTAATTCCTATAACTAATGAAAGAAATGACATTCCTCTTGCAAATCTTAGAATTCGAGCAAATAGTGCTCCTAAGTTAAAAGAGCCTAGTGCTTGATCATCATCTGGATGAATTTTATGTATGACCTTTAGCTGTGTTTTAACTTTTTCTTCAACTTTTAATATATCAACATCATCAAAGCCTGCAATTAGTAAAAATCCAACTCTTTCCCCAGAATTAAAAATTCTTTTAAATGAGGTGAAAGGAACATGGATATCACCATCATCATCAAAGCTGCCACCACCTTCATCCACATATTTATGTATGCCAATAATTCTGAAAAATATATTTTCAATTTTAATGTACTCTCCAATTGGATTAATATTGTCTTCAAATAGCTCTTTTCTAGTTCTCTCTCCTATTACACATACCTTTCTACTTTCTTTAATATCTAGTTCATTAATAAACCTTCCCCCATCATAAATATCTTTCGATCTTATTTTTAAAAGTATTGGATAATCACCATAAATTGCAAAGGATCCTGAACGTTTCCCATTAACCACACTTGCTGCGGTAGAACCAAAGTTTCCTTTTTGAATTCTCGGAGCTATATATTGAATTTCAGGAATATTTTTCCTTAGAGACTCAACATCACTCATTTGTAAGTCTATTCCACGATCTGTTTTAAATCCAGCATATGGAATGCTCGTGTATTGGGCCCATACAAACATACTATTAGATGATATTCTTTCAAATTGATTTTCAAAACCATTATCTACTCCCTTAGCAATTCCAGATAAAACTATGTATAAAAATATCCCCCACATTACACCAATTACCGTAATAATAGTACGAACTTTATTTTGACCAATTGAGCCAAATATTTCTTGCCAAGTATCTCTGTCGAATAGTGAGTTCATTTATTTATCTCTTAAGGCGATGATAGGTTTAATATTTGCAGCCTTCCTTGCTGGAATATATCCAGCAATTGCACCAAATAAAATTAAAATTAATGTTGCAAATAAAGCGTCACTACTGGCTATGTAAGGGTTAGAGATAAAATATTTTTCTTGTAAATTATTACCTATGATTTTAAGTGTTATCATTGCAGTAATTAAGCCTGCATAACCAGATATTGTTGTGATAAAAATTGATTCTTGAAGAATCATAAGTATAATGCTATTAGGAGTAGCTCCAATTGCTTTTCTAATACCTAATTCTTTCGTTCTTTCTTTAACTACAAAAACCATTATATTACTAATACCAATTATGCCAGCAATAAGTGTTCCAATACCAATGAATGTTACAACAATTTGTAAAACAGATGCAAAATTATTACTGTTCTCTAGTTGTTCACCTGTATTGCTAATGTATACACCTCTATTATCATCTGGAGAAATAACTTTTTTATTCTTTATATACATTTCTAATTTCTTCTCTAATAGTAATGATTCATCATATGTCATTTCTGCATTATAAATGACAATCATTTGATTAATTTTATCACTATTTTTTTGAATTTCCTGCATTGCAGTATATGGCACATATAGCATTCGTTCTTCTCTATCTCCACCTTCATCTTGAAAAACTCCTATTACTCTCCAGCTATGATCACTTCCAAATATATATTCTCCAATTGGGTCCTTGCCGTCAAATAGATCTTGTGCCACGAGTCTTCCAATAACTGCATATTTTTTTCTTTGTTCTATATCTCCTTCATGCAGATATCTCCCACTCATCAGAATAGTGTTTTCTGCTTCTCTATGCCCTGGAGAGACTGCTCTAACTTGATATTGGTTAGATTTCTCTTTATATTTAATTTGATTATAAAAGGTATTTCTAACAACTATATCTTCTACTTCATTATTAAAATTTTCTTTTATTTCAATTAAATCTTGGTTAGTAAATTCAATTCTTCTATTTGATTCATAGCCTCGATATGGAAGTGTTGTAGAGCTTGGGTATATTCTAATGGTATTAACTTTGTCATCAACAAAAAATTCGGCAAAACTATTTTGTAAGCCATTTCCAAAACCAAAAAGAACTATAAAAATAAAAATACCAATAGCTACTGTAAATCCTGAAAGAAAAGTCCTAAGCTTATTTTTTTTTATTGTATCAAATATTTCTTTCCAGCTGTCTTTACTAAATATCATTTATTTTGTTTTAACATCTGTCATAATTACCCCATCTTTTAATGTAATAATTCGATTACACATATTAGCTACTTCTTGTTCGTGCGTCACAACTAATATTGTTTTTCCTTCTTTATTGATTTGTATGATCAATTCCATCACTTCATCCGAAGTTACAGAATCTAAAGCCCCTGTAGGTTCATCCGCTAAAAGTACTTTGGGTTTAGATGCTAATGCTCTTGCTATCGCTACCCTTTGTTTTTGTCCCCCGGATAATTCACTAGGAAGATGACCTGCCCAATCTTTAAGCCCTACTTTATCTAAATAGTCTAACGCTATTGTTTGACGTTCTTTACTTGCTATCCCCTGATAATAAAGAGGGAGTGCAATATTTTCAATAGCTGTTTTGTAATTAATAAGATTAAAAGATTGAAAAACAAAGCCTAAAAATTTATTTCTGTATTTAGCTGCCTTAGTTTCGTCAAGATCTTTTATAGTTACATTATCTAAGTGATAAGATCCTGTGTCATAATTGTCAAGCATTCCAATAATATTAAGAAGTGTTGACTTTCCAGAGCCCGAAGAGCCCATAATTGCGACTAATTCCCCTTCTTTAATCTTTAGATTAATTCCTTTTAACACATGTAAGGAGTTCTTCCCCATTACATAAGATTTATTAAGGTCTTTTATTTCAATCATATTTTAATGATGATATTTCAGTTTTATATTGTTATTTTTTTTTCTACCCAATCTCCATGCTCTTTTATTAACTCTATAAGAGCATCAACAGCATCAGCTTCATTTATATTTTTTCTAACAACATTTCTTTCTTTATAAAGAGTGATTTTTCCAGGCTTAGTTCCAACATATCCATAATCAGCATCAGCCATCTCGCCAGGACCATTTACAATACAGCCCATAATACCAATTTTCACACCTTTAAGGTGATCAGTTACCTTTCTTATTTTAGCTGTTGTTTCTTGAAGATCAAAAAGAGTTCTGCCGCATGAAGGGCATGAAATGTATTCGGTCTTGGAGATTCTTGTTCTGCTAGCTTGTAAAATGCCGAATGCAGTGGAATTGATGTGTTTACTGCTTCCTTTAATGTCGTACTCTATAGAAATTCCATCCCCTAGTCCGTCTAACAATAATGCTCCAATATCTGATGCAGAATTTAGTTGTATTTCTTCATTGCTTATGTTTTGATAGCTACGACTAATAACCACTGGGGTTGAAATGTTATTGTTTATTAAATCAATAAATATTTTTCTTTGTTCAGCAACTCCGTTTGTATTATTAGTTTTAATAATTAAAACAATTGTTTTATCGTTTTTTATAAAATCTAAATTCTTAGAATCAAGTTCATGAACAAAAACTTCAATAAAATTTAATTCTTCAGATTTAGAGGAAGTATTTATGTATTGTGTTATTGTGAAAATAGGGTATCCTTTTTTATGACTTTTCCATAACTTGTAATTGTAAATAATGCTTAAGGTTCCTGGAATTTCAAAGTCAATAGTTTTATCACCAATAAAAATATAGTCGGTGGCGCTATCAGAGATATTCCATTTGTCAAGCGGAACAGAATAGTTATAACCAAGAGGAAAAAAAGAAGATGTTTTGATTCTTGTTCTATTATCAAGATTTGCAATAACTATAGGAACATTAGATCCTCCAATATTTTTTACTGCATGAGTTTTTCTTTTTGAGTAATTAAATGGATTTAAAGGGTTTTTTGTTATTTGTTGAATTGCTTTCTTATTATCTCTGTTTTTAAAGTTTTTTAATAAATTATACGCTACAGGCATTTCAAATTCGGGAGCTTCAGTAAGCGAAACTCTTACAGTGTCTCCTATACCATCTTCTAATAAAGCTCCAATTCCAACTGCCGATTTTATTCGCCCGTCTTCAGCCTCGCCTGCTTCAGTAACTCCAAGGTGGAGTGGATAGTTCATATTATTTTTGATCATTTCACTTACAAGTAGTCTATAGGCCTGTACCATAACTCTTGTATTAGAAGCCTTCATTGATAGAATAATTTCATGATAATCTTCATCTCTACAGATTCTTAGAAATTCCATGGCTGACTCTACCATTCCCTCAGGGGTGTCTCCATACCTACTAAGTATTCTATCTGATAAGGAGCCATGGTTAGTGCCAATTCTCATTGCAGTACCATATTCTTTACAAATTTTAACTAATGGGGTGAATTTTTCTCTTATTCTAATTAATTCTGCATTATATGTTTCATCTGTATATTCAATCTCTTCAAATTTCTTTTTGTCTGCATAGTTTCCAGGGTTAATTCGAACTTTTTCTACAATTTTAGCAGCTATTTCTGCAGCATTTGGAGTGAAATGTATATCCGCTACAATAGGAGTATGATAACCTCTTTTAGATAATTCGTCTTTTATATTTTGCAGGTTCTCTGCATCTCTTCTGCTAGGGGCTGTAATTCTTACAAGTTCACAGCCTGCTTCAATCATTCTGATTGACTCTTCAACAGTGGCAATAGTATCCATTGTATTTGTTGTAGTCATAGATTGTACACGTATTGGGTTGTCACCCCCAAATCCTAAACTACCAATCATAACTTCTCTTGTCTTGAATCTTGAATATGATGTTAAACTATTACAATATTGCATTATAATTTTATCAGTTTTTTCACAACCTCCTCTTTGGTGTTAATTATTTTTAAAAGGTAAACGCCTTCATTTAGATAGCTTAAGTCAATTCTTTTAGAAAAGACCCCATCAGAATCAATTGTGAATTTTTTAATTTGTTTGCCTAAACTGTCTGATAAAATAAAATTAGTTGGTTCTTGTGAATAACCATTGATAGTTATTTGATTTTGTGTGGGATTAGGATAAAAGCTCCATTCATTAAATGATTCTTGATTAGATGTTATGTTGTTTTCAATTCTAAATTCATGATGAACAAATGATCCGAAATCTCCTTCAAAGACCTTTATCCAACTTGCTCCAAGTTTTCTAAATCTAGCCATACCAGCACCATCACTATTTGCCCAGAAATCAATTCCATCGTCATCACTATCATTTATTCTAAAACTATAACATCCATCATTAAATGTTAAAGTGTCTCTATATTGAGTGTTAATCATTAAGCTACCTCCACCGGCAGATTGATAAGTTAAATTGTTATTATTATCATGAATTTCCCAAGAAGTTTCAGATTGGTTTACACCAACAGATCCACTGTTAGTTTCAAGCCAAATAGCAAAAGAATTATCATAAACAGGAGTAGGTTCGAATTTAGATGTTAAATAATTGTTATGAATATATTGATCTTGAGATTGATTTGGTTCAGAGATTTGAATATGGAAATTATTATTTGTTGCTAGTAGGTTTTCCCATAAACTTGCAGGATCATTTAGTTCAATCACCTCTTCTTCTAGAAAATTTAAGGCCCCTGTCCAAAGTTGAGTTTCTTTAACAGAGTTATTATTAGTCCAATATTCAATTGTGAGACTATTAATTTGTTGACTACCAGTATTTTTAATAATTATCTTTGGTTTTCCGCAGCTTGGGTTTATTCTTGAGTATTTCACTTTGTTAGTTGGAGTAATTATGTCAACTAAAGACGCATCTAGATTATGATTTATATTTGAATAGCTAACCAGTTGGGAGCTTACCCAGTAATTAGAGCTTCCGCTAGCATTTGCTACTCCATAATCTATATTGTGTACTTGACCAGGTGTGACCAAAGATGTTATGTCGTCTTCTCTTAAATCTGAGGCTTGTCCTGGGCACCATCCAGCTCTATCATAAATCCAAGTTCCTCCTTGAGGGTAAATTGGATTTGCACCACATTCTGTCCATACAGGCCATGTATATTCTGTAGCTCCACCATTTAAGTTTAAGAAATGATTTTGAGAAACAAACTCTCCTTCTTGTCCATGACCAGTAATTACAGTTCTAATTTTAAATTCACTTGCATTTGGATTAATTACAACGTCTCTAGGTTCAAAGCAATTGTTATTCATAATTGAGGTATAGCCTTTAGATTGTGGTCTCCAAATCTGTTGAATGTCAATTATATCTCTAGGGGGTGTGCCTATTATAAAATGAAACTTAATGTCCATGTCTTCTTGCCATTGCCCACCGCTAGTCATGTTTATTCTTTTATTTCCATGAAGGATTGGAGCAAAATCTGTGACGTCAAAAAACCATGTCTTTCCTTCAGTGCCTAAGTCAAGGTATGCCCCGTATGGAGTTACAAATGACATTATTTGAAATGCCATAGGGTATCTTTGATAATAATTTAAATCTGAAATTGTTATAGAGCTATCAATAGGCCAGTTGTGGGTAGTTAGAACTATTCCATTTGTATCATAAGTATAACTATAGGCATGCCAAAAATCATTTGATGAAACTATTGCAATACTATCATTCAAAAGTGTGTTTGAGTTTGAAAAAACACTTAGCTCTTTAACAGTATTAGGAGTTGCTAACGCAGAGTCTAAAACTGTTATAGAAGATGTATTTAAAATGTAATCTCCTTGAAAAAGTTTAAGAGTTGGTCTAAAGTTTGAGCTATTGAAAAATGTATTGATTTCCTCACCTCTATCAACTTCCCAGATTACATTTCCACTAATATTTGCAGACAAAGAGCTAATGCCACATGTTATACTATTTGTGTTGTTTAAAGGGTAGTATGCTACGCATTCATTAATGTTTGGGTGACTGATAGATTGTTGTAAAAGCCTAGAGTTGTACCACTCAGAAATAGTTGATTGTGAAAGTTCTTTATTAAAAATCTGTAACTCTTTTATATTTCCATCCCATAGATTAGATGATCCATTAGCATTTGAGCCAAGTTTCAAGCTTTGAATATTAATTGGAGCTGTTTTGTTATTGCCACTGTGCCATAGAATACCATCTTTATACATTTTCATATCACCACTTGTACAATTTTTGGTGAAGGTCCAATGATTCCACTGATTTGAAAAATCATTTTGACTGGCTAGTTTATCTATTCTGTCATAAGATCCTGCATTGTTACCGCAATCCCAATAAACTCTGCTATTGCTCCATGGGAAATGAATATTTATAGTCCTGCTTCCATTGCCATCAAGACCCTCTAGAATTGTGCTATTAAAAGGTAGAGAATTTTCATTACCATAAACCCAAAAGGAAACTGTAATCTCATTTGAGATTGATGAAAGGTTACTTGTTGGTAATGATATTGAAGCGTTTTGTTGAACATTTATGCTGGTAGCATCGCTTGAGGAAAGTCCGCAATTAAAAGAAACTGAATCTCCTAAGATAAATGTTGTTGATGAGATGTTACTTGCATTTGTTATAGATAGCTCTACAATAATATTTGAAGTTGCGTCCCATGCAAAAGGAGTATGGAATTGACATCTGATTTCACCTGATAAAAGATTAGTATTTGCATGATAAACTTCTGTAAAGCCATTTGAGTGAGGGTGATTATTCTTAAGAGTAGAGTCTAAAGTAGATTTTATTTTTATTTTTAAGAAATTAGCTTGATGTGGAGTGTTATTTATGAAATTAGAGTCTGCAATAAAAAGAGTTAGTGCGTCAATAGAGTCATTAGAAAGGCCAAAACTTAAAAGTTCGCTAGCTCTATAAAGAAATTGTGATTTGCTTGAGTTTTTTTCTGTTGCTAAAACAAAATCTAATTCTTTGCTATATGAGCCTGTTACAGTTGAATCTTCATAAATAGTACTGCTTATTGTAGTGTTTTGTTGATAAAATTGATAGTAGTTGAAAATTGGATTTAGGCTATATTCATATAAGCTTCCGCTGTAGTTAGATATAAGGTGACTTGGAGTTGTAGAAAGTATAGAGTCAATTCTCGTAGAATCATGAATATTTGTATGGCAGCTATAGTCCCAGGCACCACATCCGATATTATTAATACTTCCGCTAGTATTTACAACATCATCTTTACATCTCATGTTATATGACATTATAATCTTCTCGTACGAAAGATTGTTAGTAGGGAAACTAATTGAGGTATCTCTGGTTGTAGCTTGAGTAGTCGAATGTTTGCACAGTAATTGTGTCCCCTGGGTTTTGAGCCTGTAAAGTAGCTGAAGCAAAAAATAGTTATAAAAAAAAACAATATTTCTAGTCATAGAAGAAGGGCTGTTAATCATAAAGCAAATTTAGGTTTAATTTTCAATTTCAGTCACACCACCAGAAACTATTAATTTCATTATGTCACTTGAGGCAGAGTTAATAGTTGTAATATTTTTTTTATCAACTATAAATAATTGACCTGAGAACGCATAAGAATGCGGAAGATAAACTAAGACTCTTTCAGAATTTATGTTTAAGTTTTTAAGGTCTTCATTTGTTATAAAGCCAATTCTTTCAATTGTGGAGTTTTCATATATTTTGACTAAAACTGCCTGATCGAATCCTTTTTTTCCGCCAACAAATGTATTCATAAGGTCTTTAACAGAAGAAAAAATAGTTTTTAATAGAGGGGCTTTTTTTAGTATTTTAACGAAAAGGGAATTTATTGGAGAGGTAATAAGCTTGGAGCCTACAGCTCCAATTAAAGTAATAATACTGATAACCACTATTAGACCAAGTCCTGGAAAGTCAAAAGGAAGTATTCCATCTATTTTGTTGAATGACCAATAAACTACATATAGAGTTACGCTGATTGGGACAATATATAGTAGCCCCTGAAGAAAGTAATTAATTATCTTGTTCATTTTGTTGTTTTGTTAGAGGTTAAAGATAATAATCTTATGATTTCTTTAATACATATATATGGTAATTATATTAACAATATTTTTATTCTATTTTATTCTAGTACATTTTATTCTATTTAGTTGTATTTTATTACATTTTTGTTGCATTTTATTACATTTTGTGTCAGTTTTAGTGTATTTTTTGTTCTATAATATTAATTTTTTTAAAAACAGTTTTAAGTTATGCATGCATAGTATATTTTTGTATTTTTGAAAAGTTAATCACTTGAAATTAGTACTTATATTAGCCAAAATTTAAAAAATATGAAAAATATAATATTTATTTTTTTAGCAACATTTATTTCTTTAATCTCTTACTCCCAAGATTTTAACGGTTTTGCTTTATATAACGCTCAGGGTGATAATACTACTTACTTAATTGATGAAAATCAAAATATTGCGCATACTTGGACTATGTCTACTGAATGTAATTATACCGTTCAATTAAAAGATAATGGTAATTTAGTCAGAGGTACTAAGAATAATGTTCAGACAGGAGGAACAAATAATCAACTTAATGGTGCTGCTGATGCAGGTCGAGTTCAAGAAATTGATCCAAACGGTAATGTAGTAATGGATTTTTTCTATTCATCGTCTTCTTTTTTAAGCCATCATGATCTTACTTTAATTGGTGATAATATTTTAATAACAGCATGGGAAGTCAAATCTTCTACCGAAGTAAATGATGCTGGAGGAAGTGCAACTTCAGATAAGTGGCCAACACATTTTGTAGAAATTGCAAATGACGGAAATGGTGGTGGTCAAATTGTTTGGGAATGGCATATATGGGACCATATGATTCAAGATACTGATTCTAGTAAACCTAATTATGGAGTTATCTCAGATAATCCACAACTTATTGATATCAATATGATTAATTCTGCTGGTGGTGGTCCTGGAGGGGGTGGAGGTGATTGGTTTCATGTAAATGGAGTTGACTATAATGAAGATCTTGATCAAATCTCTTTTTCCTCAAGATTTGCTAGTGAAATATATATTATTGATCATAGTACAACAACTGCAGAAGCCGCAAGTCACAGTGGAGGCAATTCAGGAATGGGGGGAGATATACTTTACAGATGGGGAAATCCAAATAATTATGGAATTTCTGGAACACAAGTTATTCCAAATGCTGTACATGATGTAAGATGGATTACTAATGACGGAAGACCAAATGGAGGTTTTTTACAAGTTTTTAATAATTCAGGAGTCTCTAATAATCAATCTGCTGTTGACGGAATAGAAACTCCCAATCGATCCAAATAATCAGTATAATTACTTTAGAGCAAATGGTCAAGCATTTGATCCCTCATCATATACAACAAGATATGCATGTCAATATTCAGCATCAGGGCAATCTGCTTCAGATAGAATGTCAAATGGAAATATTTTTGTTAACGCCTCTGGTGGACAAGGGGGGGCTGGTGTAATGTATGAAGTCGATGATAATGGAACAATAGTTTGGGGGCCATATAATGCAGATACTCAAAAAGCTTTTAGATATGAATGTGACCACCCTGGGATTATTGCATTACAGCCATATATGAATTCAACACTTACTACATCTTGCTTTAATACATCTAATATTGAGCAGTTAAAAAGTATCTACAATTTTGATGTTTATCCAAATCCAAGTAACGATTTATTTAATTTGAATCTAAATGTTAGACAAATTTCTGACCTTAATATATCTATTATAAATTCATCAGGTAAAATAATTTATAACAAAGAGTTAAAAGATTTTTCCGGATCGTTATCAAAGAAAATTGACTTAAAGAGTTATCCTGTTGGTTTATATAATATTATAATTTTATCTAATAATTCCTTGCCTTTGGTAAAGAGAATAGCTCATATTAAATAAGTGTTATTTAGAAGAATTTTTTTAGTTATTTGTTTGTTGCAATTAAGTAAAAATGTAATTGCTCAAGGAGATTTTTATAATATTGATTCTATTTCTGAAATTAGATTATATTTTTTTGATGCAAATTGGGATCATTTACTTGATAGCATGTATGTTGTTGGTGAAAAAGATAGAGTTGTGGCAAATATTATCATTAACGGTGATAGTTATGATAGCGTTGGTGTAAGATATAAAGGTTTTAGCTCAGTAAGTATTAATACGATAAAAAATCCATTTAATATTTCTTTAGATTATTTAATAAATGATCAAGATCATAAAGGAATAAATAAAATTAAACTTTCTAATGTTATTCAAGACCCTTCTTTTGTTAGAGAGGTATTAAGCTATGATATTGCAAGAAAGTATATGCCTGCATCAAAGGCCAATTTTTCAAATCTATTTATTAATGATACTCTTTGGGGTTTATATGTAAATGTAGAAGCTGTAAATGAAAAATTTCTTGTTGATCATTTTGGGTCTAAAAACAACTCTTTTTTTAAGTGTAATCCCGAAAATTTAAATATTCAAATTGGTGGGGAAAACTCTAATCTTAGTAATTCTCATGGAAATGATAGCACTGATTATTATAACTATTATGATCTTGAATCAGATTATGGATGGACTCAATTGTATAATTTAATTGATACACTTAATAATTACTCCGATAGCGTTTATAAATTGCTAAATATTGATAGAGCACTATGGATGCATGCATTTAATTACACACTTATAAATTATGATTCTTACATTGGATATGGCCAGAATTATTATTTATATAAGCAACCTTCTTTAGAGTTCAGTCCAATTCTTTGGGATATGAATATGTCATTTGGAGGCTTTCGTTTAACTGATGCTTCACAGTTATATTTTAATGGATTTAATATTTCTCAAGCCCAAACAATGGATCCATTTGTTCATTATTACACTCCATTTATTTCCCCCAGACCATTAATAGAAAAATTATTTCAATCTACTAGAAATCAAAAAATGTTTATGGCTCATATTAGGACAATTGTTGAAGAAAACTTTTTAAATCAAGATTATTACTCCACTGCTCAATATTTGCAAAATATGATTGATGCTTCTGTTCAAAATGATACAAATAAGTTCTATTCATATAATGATTTTACTAATAATCTTAATAATCAAGTTTCACTAACTGCATCAATATGTCCTGGGATATCTGAACTTGTTGACGCTAGAGCAAACTACTTATCAAATTATAGTGGTTTTAATGGAGCCCCTATTGTTTCTAATGTTAATCCACAATCTTTAGTTTTTGGTAATGATTTTTATATAAATGCAGATGTTTTAGGCTCTACAGATGTAGTTTTATATTTTAGATTTGGAGAGAATATGAGGTTCAAAGAAGTAAATATGTTTGATGATGGCAACCATAATGATGGATTACCTAATGATGGTACTTTTGGGGCTTTAATAACCAATACTGCAAATTCTGTTGATTACTATATTTATGCAGAAAATGATTCTTCCGGAATTTTCTCGCCCGAAAGAGCTGCTCACGAATTTTATTCTATATCAACTAATATTCCTCAGTCTAAGTTAGTTATTAATGAGGTGATGTCAAATAATAAATCTACTGTAACTGACAACAGTGGTAAATATGATGATTGGATTGAATTATTTAATAATTCTTCAACACCAATCTCTACAAATAAATTATTTTTTTCAGATAATTTGCAGAATATTTCCAAATGGAAATTTCCAAATATTATAATTAAACCGCAGGAATACTTTATAATTTGGGCAGATGAGGATGGTCATCAGGGAGATAATCATGCAAATTTTAAGTTATCAAATCTTGGGGAACAATTAATAATATCTAACCATGATTCTTCTATAATTGATGCAGAATATATTTATACCCAACAAGATGATATTTCATATGGGAGATCTCCCAATGGAGTAGGATCATTTACTATGTTAACACCAACATTTAATGAAAATAATACTCCAACTAATGTAGCGGAATCTTACTTACTAGATGATTTTTTTATATTTCCAAATCCTTTTGATGATTACTTACACATTAATGGTGAATCAGACTTTAAAGTTTATAATGTCTTAGGTGAAATGATTTATTTAGGAAAAAGCTCCCAAAATCATATAAAAACATCAAAATGGATTCCTGGCATTTATTTTTTAAATAGCTGGGATAATAAATTAAGCTTAAAGCTTATTAAAATCAAATAAACATGAAAAATATTTTTATTCTGTTATTCAATTGTATGATAATGAATGCTTTTGGACAAGTAATAACTAATTATACATCTCAAGATGGCTTAATCAATAATTATGTTGAATGTGTTGCAATAGATGCTAATGACAATATATGGTTTGGTACAGCATTTGGAGTGTCAATGTTTAACGGTAGTTCATGGGTGTCATTTGATCAATCAACTTACCCACTGATGTTATCTGATGATATTAAGGCTATCACTGCTGCTTCAAGCGGAGATATATGGATAGGGACAGATTACGGTGTTAATCGACTTATTGATGGAAATACGGCTTTTCCTTCTTGGGAAAGTTATACTATAAATGATGGTCTTGCTAATAATAAAGTTACAAGTATTGATGAGAGTCCAAGTGGAGAATTATGGTTTGCTCACTCTTCTTTTTCAGCAGGGGTAAGTGTATTTGACGGATCTTTATGGAGCTCCTATGGTTCACCTGATCTGCCAATTAGTGGTATTTGTGCTACATCCTTTGATTCCAATGGTGATAAGTGGTTTACCTCTCCTTTGGATGGTTTAGTACATTTTGATGATAATTTATTTACCCAGTATACAATTTCTGATGGATTGGTTAGTAATTATAGTACTGCCATCTGTGTTGATAATAATGATCATAAATGGATTGGTTCTGGAAGTGGAATGACACAATTAAACGCAAGCAATAGTAATTTTACCAAACATACTTTAATGTATTTATTACCTCCTCCAGACACATTAAATCCTGTTGTGGATATTGCGGAAGACTCATGGGGGAGAATATGGGCTACTATATATGTAGGCTATTTAGCAGAAGGGGGTGTCGCTTTTTGGAATGGAAGTCAATGGTTTGATTATGATCAAAATGACGGTATTATAGGACCTAATGTTAGAGGTCTTGCAATTGATTCTGAAGATAATGTATGGATTGCTACTAGTACAGGTGTTTCAAGAATTTCGGCTATTTCAAACTTTATAAAAGATAGTGATAATACAGACCTAAATATTTTCTTTAATAATGTTACTGAAAAAATTAATATTAGTTCTAAAGAAAATTTTAGTTTTTCTTTTAGAGTATATAATACATTAGGCGCTCTAATTTATAATTTAGATAATATCTTTAAAAAAGAAATAGATCTATCTATGATAAAATCTGGTATTTATTACATTAGCGTAGTTCAGGGTGGTGAAATTGCTAAAAAGAAAGTTGTAATTCATTAAGCTTGTTAATAAGTATTATTTTTAGTCTTTATCTCATTAATCTTCCTTTGTAATTTTGATTAAAATATAAATAATCAATTATGAAAAGAATATTAGCATTTATTTTCAGTTTAGTTTTTATAAGTTCTTGCATTACTCCAAAAGTATATAATGAGCTTTTTGCTGAGCATGAAAAAGCTCAAAAAGACTTGCTAAGTAATGAACAGGTTATTCTTAATCTAAGAGAAAATCTGCAAAAATTTGCGAGTTCAGTTAGTGATTTAGAAGATAAAGTAAAAAATCTTCAAGCAGATTCTTCATTAATAAACCAAGAGCTTTTAACATGTCAAAATAAATATAACGAGTTAAGCACAACATATGAACTGCTTAATTCAAAAAGTAGTAGATTGTTGGGAGAAAAAGCAAAAGAAACTAAAGATCTACTTGAAAAGCTAGAATTAGCTCAAAATGAACTTTTCGCAAAAGAAGATCAATTAAATAAATCAACTACTTCGCTTAAATTACAAGAAGATGCATTAGAAAAATCTCTCAAAGAGTTGGAGTACAGGTCTTCAAGAGTTGCTGAACTTGAAGCAATAATTAATAGAAAGGACTCTATGGTAACTGCCTTAAAGAAAAATATTTCTAAAGCATTAATTGGTTTAGAAGGAGACGGTTTAACAATAGAACAAAGAAATGGAAAAGTATATATTTCCTTAGAAGAGGATTTGTTGTTTGCCTCAGGTAAATATGAAGTGAATCAGACAGGAATTGCAGCTTTAGACAGGCTATCTGCTGCTTTATCGTCTCAAAATGATTTAGAAATTTTAGTTGAAGGACATACTGATAGTATTCCGTTAAGCGGAAGAGGTTTAATAAAGGATAATTGGGACTTAAGTGTGATGAGAGCAACCTCTGTTGTTAAAAGAATGACATTAAATTCTGATTTAAATCCCGCTCAATTAATAGCTGCAGGTAGAAGTGAATTTATTCCAATTCTTACAAATAGTACTACAGAAGGGAGAAGTATGAATAGAAGAATTGAGATGATATTGTCGCCAAATTTAGATGATCTTTTCAAGCTCCTAGAAGAGTAAGTTTTATGTCTGAAAGAGTTTTAATAACCGGATATAATGGTGCATTAGCTAAGCGAGTTGCAATAATTTTTGAGAAAAAATTTGATTTAGTTTTTCTAACTTCCAATAAAAAATCTGTAAATAATAAAAACATTTTTTTTTGGAATATTGAAGAAGAATATATTGATCCATTAGCTTTAAAAGATTGTAAGCATATTATTCATCTTTGTGGATTTAATATTATGAATCGTTGGTCTAAGAAGAATAGAGAGCTAATGTATTCAAGTCGTGTTTTAACCGCAAACTTATTATTTAAAAAATGCTTTGAATTAGAGTTAAAGATTGAAAGTTTTATTGGAGCTTCAGCAATGGGTTATTATGGTTTAAATACGATTGCTGATGTGGATGAAAGTGCAGAAAATGGTAGCGATTGGTTGGCTAAACTCTCACTGGACTGGGAGAATGCTGCAAATCAGTTTAATAAAATTGGTTCTCGAATTGTCAATCTAAGGATTTCTTTATTGATGGATTTGAATTCAGGTTTTTTAAAAGTAACCTTATTACCTTTAAAAATTGGAATAACCTCAATATTTACTCCAGCCGATTTAGTATATTCTTGGATTCATATTGATGATGTTGCTAAATTTATTTTATATGCTATTGAAAATAATCATGTAGCTGGCCCATACAATATGGCAGTTCCAAACAGGCAAAGTCAGAAAGAGCTGATAAAAGAAATTAAAAGTTGTGTTTTTCCTTTTGCAATTATTTTTCCGATACCTATTTTTTTAATGAAGTTGTTTTTAGGAGGAAGGAGTCAAGTTTTAAGTGGTGGTCTTTATTTGAAATCTGATAAGATACTTAATTCTGGATTTAATTTTACATATCCTTCAGTTACAAGTTTTTTAAAAAATAATAAAATTTCAAATGTCTATTCTAAATAAAGGTTCAAAGCTATATAGTATTTTTTTAAATTTGTGTCCCAAGTGTCATGAGGGGAAATTTTGGAAAACAGATAATCCTTTTAAGAATATTTTATTAAAAAATTCAGAATCTTCGATTTCTTGTGATAAATGCATGATTAAGTATGAGCTCGAAATAGGTTTTTGGTATGGAGCTATGTATATTAGTTATGCAATTGGAGTTGCCCTAATGTTATTATTATGGGGAGGTTTGATTTTGTGTTTTCCTTTGATGGATATAACAATATTAATTTCATTAGTTGTTGTAGGTATACTGATTTTCTGTCCAATTAATTATCACCTTTCTAGACTTATTTGGGTCAATATATTTATAAAATATCAAGGAGATGTTAATTAGCTTGATTACCTCTTTCTAAATATATAGATTGCTAGAAGTAAAATACATTCTAAAAAAAATAGTCTTGTTAGATCTTCCGATGTTAAGCTATTTTCTATGGAAAGTTTAATGATGTTAAAACTTACTATAAGAAACGCAATAATTAAAATCCCTTGGGCTTTGTTAAATTTTTTTAGCATAAATCAAATTTATAATATAATAATGCGGTGAGGAAGGGATTCGAACCCCCGAAACAGTTTCCCGTTTACACGCTTTCCAAGCGTGCGCCTTAAGCCACTCGGCCACCTCACCAATTGCTCAGCAAATCTAAAAAATTAGTTGGTAATCTCACCCCTTAATTTTTTTGTAATTCTGTCTTGATTTCTTCATCATTTCAATCCTTGTTCCTAATAAGAACATTAGCTTTGTAATAGCAGCTTCAGTTGTCATATCTTTTCCACTAATTACTCCAATTGCTTCTAGCTGCTTACTTGTTTCGATAATGCCCTTGATCAACGCACTCCCTGAAAGACATTGTGAGACATTAATAATTATTTTTCCTTTTTGAATAGCAGACTTTAGTTCATTTATAAACCAATTGTCTGTTGTTGCATTTCCAGCACCAAAACTTTCAAGTACAATCCCTTTTGAAGAATTTAATATTGCAATAACTACTTCTTTTCGTATTGACAGGAAATAATTTAAGTATAGATACATTATTCGATAAATTTGAATGTGCTTTTATTTGATAATGAGAAGCTTTTTTAACATATTGTTTTTTATATTTAATATTAACCCCTGCCTTCAGCAAGAACAGGATAATTTGGAGATTGAAAAGCATCAAAATGTATCTGCATTTACCTTGGTCACCCTATTGCCTCTATAAAGTTGATATTCAAAATATACACAGACTTCTTTTACTTAAATTACTTGCAGCAATTTCAATTGCAGTAATTAAATTTTCTTTAGCATCCTGTCCGTCTTAATACCTATAGGTAATTGTGAGCCAGTTAAAACTACTGCTTTATTCATATTTTCTAGCATAAAGCTTAATGCTGAAGAAGTATATGCCATGGTGTCAGATCCATGTAGAATAACAAAGCCATTATATTTATCATAATTTTCTTTAATACAATTAACAATTTCAATCCAATGACTTATAGTCATATTTGAGGAGTCAATAGGGTTGTCAATACTTGTATGATCTATTTCTGTTTCAGAATCGCTAAGCTCAGGAAATGCATTTCGTAATCTCATTAAAATCAAAAGGTTCTAACGATTTATTTCTTTTTAATCATTCCAATTGTCCCTCCAGAATAAATAAGTAATATATTTTTCATTTAAATTTTGAAAAGGTTATTAGCATTTAATGTTGTTATATCTCTAACTGTATTAATCTCAATATCCTTAATTAGCTGCAAGCTTTTTGGCAATATTAACTATGTATTTACTTTCGTTTCTTTTACCTCTAAAAGGAGTCGGGGCAAGATATGGTGAATCAGTTTCTAGAAGAATATTATTTAGAGGTATTGTTTTCATTACTTTATCTAAGCCACTGTTCTTAAAAGTTAAAACACCACCAACCCCAAGATAAAAGTTTTCTAATGCAATAATTCTTTTAGCATCAACTTCATTTCCTGTAAAACAATGGAAAACACCAGATAATTTATCGCAATTTAATTTTTCAACTATTTTTATTGCCTCATCAAATGCCTCTCTTACATGAATAACTATTGGGAGCTCGTATTTAATTGCTAGCTCAATTTGATGAGTAAATATTTCTTGTTGTAAACTTAGAGATGTTTTTTCCCAGTATAAATCTAGACCAATTTCCCCTATTGCAAGAAATTTATTTTCTAAGAGCATCATTTCAAGATGCATTAATTCACTTTTAATTGATTCTTCTTTTACAGAGCAGGGGTGAATACCAATCATTGGAAAACAATTATCAGGATATTTCTTTGAAAGATTTAACATTGATTCTGTAGTGCTAGAATCAATGTTTGGAAGAAGTAATTTAGTTACACCACTTTCAATAGCATCTTTTATTACCTGATCGATATCATTTTTAAATTCAGTTAAATATAGGTGCGTATGTGTGTCTATAAAAGTCATTGTGCAATATTAGTTAAATTCTTTAGTTTTACATCTGTGTCAAAACCTATTAAAATACTAATTGTTAGATTCAGTTCCATTGGCGATATTGTGCTAACCTCACCAGTAATAAGATGTCTTAAAACTCAAATTAATACTGAATTACACTTTTTGACTAAATATCAGTACCATTCTTTGCTTATAAATAATCAGTATCTTGATAAAATATATTATTTAGAAAATTCTTTTACTGAAACATTACGTGAGCTAAAAAAAGAAAATTATGACTATATAATTGATCTTCATAATAATATTAGATCTTTTTTTCTTCTACGATTAGGAGTGAAAATGAAAAGATACTATAAGTCAAATTTTAATAAAATATTAAATATAAATTTTGGTTTAAAACTCAATAATAAAATCCATACTGTAGAGCGTTATATGCAAACTATCAAATTTTTGGGAGTTAAAAATGATCATAAAGGGTTAGATTATTTTTTAGATATAAAAAATGAAATTGATTTTAATGTTGATCAGAAGTTTATTGCTTGGAGTATTGGTGGTTCTTTTCAGCAGAAGCAGCTTTCAGCAGAACAGGTGTCTGGTGTTTGTAATAATTTGAAAGAACCTGTTCTATTACTTGGCGGTGAAAATGAAAAACACACGGGTGACAGAATTATTAATTTGACACAAAAAGACAATGTATATAATTTCTGTGGAAAATTATCTGTTAATGAATCTGCATATGTTATTAATAAATGTTCAGTTTTGTTAAGTAATGATACAGGATTAATGCATATTGGTGCTGCTCTAAAAAAAAATATTTTATCATTTTGGGGATGTACAAAGCCGGACTTAGGATTTTCGCCATACTTTCCAGGAGAAAAATCAATTAAATTAGTATCTGACAAATCTCAAAGGCAATGCTCTAAACATGGCAGCTCTTGTAGGTTTACAAAGGAAGGATGTATTAAAGGAATTAGTTCGGAATCTATCTTAAACTCAATAAGTAAAATACTTTCTTAGCTAAAAAAGTGCTTTTAGCTCTGTAGCGTCTTCAGCTTTCATTTTCCCGCCAAGAATTAATGATAATTGCCTTCTTCGTAGAGCACCATCATATCTCAATTTCTCAAGTTCTGTTTCAGGGTTAACTAGAGGAACCTTTACAGGCCTTCCCATATTATTTACAGCAACAAATGTATAAATTGCTTCATTACACTTAGTCTTTTCTCCTGATAGTGAATCTTCAGCCCACACATCTAAAAAAATTTCCATTGAAGAATTAAATGACCTAGATATTTTACCTTCAATTGTTACAATACTTCCTCGTGGAATAGGGTGGTTAAAACTTACATTATTAACTGAGGCCGTAACCGAAGTCCTATTACAATGTCTTTGAGCTGTAATTGCAGCAGTGATATCCATCCAATATAAAAGTCTTCCTCCCATTAAATTATCAAGATTATTAGTATCATTTGGTAGTACAATTTCTGTAAGAATAGCTTTTGAATCTGCAGGAGTTTTATTTATCATATTTATAAGGATAAAATCCAAGCATCTGGGTTTTCTGTTCTGATTTTTTTAAGATCTGAAAGAGCATTTTCTTTAACCGAATAAGAAGAATAGCATACTCTCATTATTTTATTATTTCCATCATTGACAATTGAAGAATTATAATTCCATTCACTTAATCTTGCTACTAATTTTTTTGCATTTTCTTTTTCCCCAAATGCCCCGGCAATTATATAATATTCTGATTTAGAAAAAACAGGTGTTTCCTCTGTAGTTATTGTTACTTCTTTAATATTAATATTATTTTTTTTAATATCTATTGTCGGCTGATTAATAGTATTTATAATCTCTTTTGGTTGAATATTAATTGTTTTTGCATCGGTAATTGGAAGAAGTGATGCCATCTGAGTGTATAAATTATTTATTTTGTCCTCTTGAGTAACACTTAGAAATGAAATGCTAATTAAAGGTAAAAGAATTGCTGCAACTTTAAGTAATTTTTTTCCCGAAAAATTTTTAATTTTCTTGATTTTAGTAATCGTATTCTTAATTTCAGTCTTTTGACTTCGTAATATTTTTTTGTTTAGCGTTGAGGGAAGACCAAATGAATCTAAATTATAATTAATAGATAAATCTTGAGAAAAAATTATTTTACCATCAGAATTAAGAGTAAAGATTCCAATTTTATTAATTCTTAAAGATTTATACTTTTTAAGCTTAATTAAATTTTCATTTACAAATTTAATAGTAATTTTTTTAGCTTTCTCATGAGATATCTTTTCGTTTTTAACGATATGATCTATTAAAATACCATCATTCTCCTTTAGCTCAGTATTAAAAAGGATTGATTTGCCAGGAGGAGTAATAATTCCAGCTGATGGGTTTAGTCTTGCAGAATTTTTATTACCAATAAACCCGCCAAATCCCATTACTATAATACAATCATGTGTAAATAAAAGTTCTGATATATAATGTTCAACAGAGTTTGTCATTTTACAAATGTAATTAATTTATACAATTCATTAAAACCTTATTACGAAATTATGATTTAACATAATAATTATAAGAAATCTATTAAAATTTAATTTTATTAAGTAGTGTTTTTAAATCATCTAAAGTATCTATTGAAATATTTTCAGTATCCGTTTCTAATACTTTGATTTTATAGTTGTTATCAAGCCATCTAAGCTGTTCTAAACCATTTTTTTTCTCATTGTGACTCATTGGGAGTTTTGTGATCTTTAAAATAGTTTCTTTATTGAATCCATACATCCCAATATGCTTAAAATAGTTTAGTTTATTATTTAAACCATTTCTGAAAAAATTTACAGCTTCATTGTTATCGTCAAAAATTATTTTGACTATATTTAAATCATCTATTTCTTCTTGGTTTTCTATTTTTTTATAAAGCGTTCCTATGTCTATTTTAGATCTATTAAATAAATCTATTAGGCTTGATATTTGCAGTGGATTTATTGTCGGTTCATCCCCCTGAATATTAATAATTATATCAAAATCAATGCCAATTTTTTTAACTACTTCAGCACATCTATCAGTTCCTGACTTGTGGTTTTTACTTGTGATAATTACATTGCCTTTAAACGATTTAACGTGATTAAATATTCTTTTGTCATCAGTAGCTACAATTACATCGTTAAGATCTTTACATTTTTTTGCTTGCTCATAAACTCTTTGAATCATAGATTTTCCAGCAATGTCAACTAAAGGTTTTCCAGGAAATCTTGAAGAACTATATCTTGCTGGTATTATTCCTAATACTTTCATTTAAATTTTCAAACTTAATTGACATGCAATTGTTCTAGGGGGACGCATATCAGCTGGTCTACTCATATATTCTTCATTAAGAAGATTATTAATAATTAAACTAATTCTTGAATTTTTGTCAATGTTGTATCCAATTCTTAAATCAATAATAAAATCTCCGTCAAGATATTTCTCTCTAGCTTCATTTATTCCAGGAATTAATTCTTGGTTTATCCACTCATCAGTAAATATCTTATCAATATTTCTCATAAAATCATTAAAACGTAAACTAGTTCCAAAAAGAAAATTTTGATATAAAAATTCAGCATCTATTTTAGCAATATGTTGGTATCTGTATTTTAATATTGATGGGTCAGAGCTTGAGTTGTTATACGTTAGCTCTGGCCCTATTTCTTCTCCATTAATTACAAGTGGACCAATACTTTCAGTATATACTTTATTTGGCTCTAATGCAATTGGATCCATATAAGTATATCCGCCAATTAAATTGATTGATAAATCATTATTGATTTTTCCTTGACCATTAAAGCTTAATTCAACCCCACTAATCTGGGTTTTGCCAATATTTACTGATTTAAATCCTAAACCGTATAAAGGCATTGTGGTTGGGTCTCCCCATTGTCCAAATGTAAACTCCATCATGTCATGATACCTCATGATAAAAGCAGCAATATCAATAAAGCCACTCCATTTGCGGATCTTTAATTTTTGTTTTAAAGCAATTTCTGAGCTCCATCCTCTCTCAGGCTTAAGTTCAGGGTTAGCGTAGATTTCAATTCCTGATGCGTTAGTTGTAACAAATAATTCAGCCATTGATGGGAAGCGATATCCTTGACCCCAAGATGATCTTAAAAATGTTGAAGGGCTGATCTCATAGTTAATGCCAGCTCTAAAAACAGGTCTTCCAACAGAGAAATTATTAATAGAGTCACCATTTATAATATGCTTAGTTTCAGAATTTAGGCTAAAATATTCATATCTACCACCAGATGAAATATTAAGTTTTCCTATTTTTTTATCTAATTGAGTATAAAGGGAGTGATTTCTTCGAAAATTACTGCCTTGAAAAATCTTGGAGTTTGCAAAAATAATTTCATTTGTTGTTCCCATTGTATAACTCAGGTTAATTTTTTCTAAGTTTTTCTGCCATTTATAATCACTATAATATGATTTTGATCTATTGACATTGTTTATGGTGTCACCTATTGTAGAATTATCATTAATTACTTTTAAAAATCTTGTTCTTAATGTATGTCTATTATTCCCAATTATATATGTTGCATAAGGGTCAACATTATAAGTGTTTCCATTTGTATTTGTTAGTTCACCGTTTAAAGGAATATATGCTCTGTCATAACTATCCCAAATTATTACAGATGCAGTATTTTGGAAAAGAAAATTAGCATTTAATCCATAGCTCAATCCTTTTATTTTATCACTTTTAAAAAGAGAATTTATATTAAATCTTTTTCTATCAGTTGCTTCCCCTTGTCTATATCCATCGTCTAAAAATAAATTTCCACCAATAGATAAGTCTAGTTTTTTCATCTTATAAGATTGTAAAAACTCAAGCCCTTTAAACGCTCTTCTTTTTTCTCCATTCCAATTTAATTCATCTCTTCTTGGAAAGTCAATTAAACCAAAATTCATATTTAATTTTGTAAATCCCGGTAAAGTGTTTTTATCTATCTCAGAATTTTTTGGGTATGATGTCCTTATGTTAACAACACCATTTAAAGCGGATGATCCATATAATGCAGAAGCTGCACCTTTAATTACTTCAACTTGATTAATGTTTTCTGTTGCAATTAAATTCCATTGAACTTGACCTGCGTCTCCAGAAATTAATGGCATATCATCAACTAAAACTAAAACTCTTGTTCCTGTTCCATAGCTCCAGCCACTTCCTCCTCTTATATTTGCTTGTCCATCTGTAATATTAAGACCAGGAATTTGCTCCATAGCAGATTTAATATTTGTAGTGTTTTTGTTTTCAATAAGGCTAGGCTTTATTACCTCCATAGAAATAGTTGTTTCTTCAATTCTTTGATTAAATTTTCCTGCAGAGATCACGACGGTATTTAGTTTTTCAGAGGTGCTTTCTAAAAATATTTCTACTTGTCTATTATTAATTTTTTTAGCTAGTATTTCTTTAGAAATTGTTTTGTATCCAAGATATTTAAATGTTAGTTTGTTTATGCCTTCTTCAAGCGTAATTGTAAATTTTCCATTTAAATCAGTAGCTGTTCCAGTATTATTTGTTGTAATTATATTAACACCAATTAGTGCTTCATTATTTTCAAGATCTTTAACAATTCCAGTGATTTGCTGAGCAAGTGATAACTCTATGATCATGGAGAGGAAAATAAATAATATTGATTTTTTGTTCATTATTTGAAAATTATACAAATATAGAAAACCAAAATTGATGCAGTTTAATAATAATTTTTATAAAAAAAATATACATTTGCCGTATTATAAATTAGACGTATTTTAAATATAATCAAATATGAATAGCGATTTAAAAATTTTTATGCAATGGGTTGAATCCTTAAACAGGGGTGAGTCTGAGTTTTTACAGGCTGTAGAGGAAGTTGCAGAAGCAGTTCTTCCGATACTGAATTCTGAAGAAAGATTTAAAGGAAAAAAAATCTTGGAAAGAATGATAGAGCCTGAAAGAGTATTGATGTTTAGAGTTCCTTGGAGAAATGATAAGGGTGAGGTTATGGTTAATAGAGGTTTTAGGATTGAAATGAACTCTGCAATTGGTCCTTATAAAGGCGGACTAAGATTTCATCCATCTGTTAATCTTTCTATTTTAAAATTTTTAGCTTTCGAACAGGTTTTTAAAAATGCTCTTACAACCTTGCCTCTAGGCGGAGGAAAGGGTGGTGCAAACTTTGACCCTAAGGGTAAATCTGATGATGAAATAATGAGTTTTTGTCAATCTTTTATGACTGAGTTATGCAGACATATTGGGCCAAATACGGACATCCCTGCAGGAGATATAGGTGTTGGGGGTAGAGAAATTGGTTATATGTTTGGTCAGTATAAAAGAATTAGAAATGAATTCACCGGAGTTCTTACAGGTAAAGGTAGAGGATGGGGTGGTTCATTAATAAGACCTGAGGCTACTGGATATGGAAATGTATACTTTGCGCAAAACATGTTAAAACTAAAAGGAGACTCTTTTGAAAATAAAACCGTTGCTATTTCTGGTTCTGGTAATGTTGCTCAGTACTCGTGTGAAAAAGCTACTGAGTTAGGAGCTACAGTTGTAACTCTTTCAGATTCTTCTGGCTACATATATGATAAAGATGGTATTGATTCAGAAAAATTATCATTTATAATGGAGCTTAAAAATGTTAAAAGAGGTCGTATAAAAGAATATGCTGATCATTTTGGTTGTGAATTTCATGAAGGTAGACCTTGGAGTGTTAAATGTGATATTGCACTTCCTTGTGCTACTCAAAATGAGCTGGATGACTTAGAAGCTAAAATACTTATTGAGAATGGATGTATTTGTGTAGCAGAAGGTGCTAATATGCCTTCTACTCCTGAAGCCGTAGAAGTGTTTTTAAATGCTAAAATACTATTTGCTCCAGGAAAAGCTTCTAATGCTGGAGGAGTAGCAACATCTGGTTTGGAAATGTCACAAAACTCAATTAGAATGAACTGGACTCGTGAAGAAGTTGATTCTAAATTGAATACTATTATGAATGATATTCATAGCCAATGTGTTGAGCATGGAAAAGAAGGTGACTTTATCAATTATGTAAAGGGAGCGAATATAGCTGGATTTTTAAAGGTTGCTGATGCTATGTTAGATCAAGGTATAGTGTAAGTGTTACTTTTTGATTATTTTAAAAAAACTGTTACACAGTTAAAATCAAATAATTCTAATAGTTTACGAACTAAGAATACTATTTTTTTACTTGCTCTAAGTGAATTATTTATTGTTATTGTTGGAATTTTTTTATCTCTTTATATAGATAGGTTGAATTCTTCAAGAAATTTTGAGAAACAATATGAGAATACACTAAAGATAGGAGCTGCTGGGCCATATTCAATTTGGGAAAAGCAATAGCATTAATAAAAAAATACATAATCTTCTGTTTATAAATAATAATATTTTTACTCCTTTTTATGTAATTTTGTTTGTAATAAAAAAGATACGTTATGATAGGTAAATTTCAACAGCAACTAAAAGATGAATTAGCAAGTATTTCAGAGGCCGGATTGTTTAAAAAAGAAAGAATTATTATACAACCTCAGTCCACAGAAGTAGAGGTGGATACAGGTGAAAAGGTGCTTAATTTTTGTGCCAATAATTATTTAGGACTTTCATCTCATCCAGAAGTGGTTCAAGCAGCAAAAGACGCATTAGACACACATGGTTTTGGTATGTCTTCAGTTCGTTTTATATGTGGGACCCAAGATATTCATAAAAAATTAGAAGAAAAGCTCTCCTCATTTTTATCCACTGAAGATACTATTCTTTATGCAGCAGCTTTTGATGCAAATGGAGGTTTATTTGAACCATTATTTAGTAAAGAGGATGCTATTATTTCCGACTCATTAAATCATGCGTCAATAATTGACGGTGTTAGACTATGTAAGGCTGAAAGGTACAGGTATAAAAATAATGATATGTCTGATTTAGAAGCTCAATTAATTGAATCTCAAGCTCAAAGAAATAGGGTTATAGTTACGGATGGGGTGTTTTCTATGGATGGATATATTGCACAGTTAGATAAGATATGTGATTTAGCAGAAAAGTATGATGCTCTTGTAATGGTGGATGATTGTCATTCTACTGGATTTGTTGGTCCTACTGGCAGAGGTACTCATGAGCATTGTAATGTTGTTGGTAGAGTAGATATTATAACAGGTACTCTTGGAAAAGCATTAGGTGGGGCAATGGGAGGCTTTACCTCAGGAAAAAAAGAAATTATTGAAATGTTGAGACAAAAGTCAAGACCATATTTATTCTCAAATTCTTTAGCACCTTCAATTGTAGGTGCAGGCATTAAAGTTTTAGATATTTTATCGGACTCCACATTTTTAAGAGATAAATTAGAATCTAATACTAAATATTTTAGAGAAAAAATATCTGAAGCTGGATTTGATATTAAAGATGGAATTCATCCTATAGTTCCGGTAATGCTGTATGACGCAAAACTTGCTGGCTTAATGGCTGACAAATTACTAGAAGAAGGAGTATATGTTATTGGGTTTTTCTTTCCTGTAGTACCTAAAGATCAAGCTAGAATACGAGTACAAATTTCTGCTGCTCATTCAATTGAAAATATTGATAAAGCAGTTGCGGCATTTATAAAGACAGGTAAGGAGTTGGGAGTCATTAATTAATATTGATGAAAAAATATTTTGCTACAGATAAAAAAAGTGTAATTTTGCACCCCTTTAATAAGTAAATAAAAAATTAAAACCGTGGATACATTAAGTTATAAAACATTATCATCTAATAAAGCTACTGCTAATAAACAGTGGTTTATAGTTGATGCTGAAGGACATACTCTTGGAAGAATGTCTTCTAAAATTGCAAAAGTCTTGAGAGGAAAATATAAAACAAATTTTACTCCTCACGCTGATTGTGGTGATTATGTTGTTGTTATAAATTCAGAAAAAATTGTAATGACAGGTTCTAAAATGAATGATAGAGAGATTTTTAGTCATACAGGTTATCCAGGTGGACAAAAAAGAATAACTCCTTTAGAAATGTTAGCTAAAGATGGAACTTCAGTTGTAAAACATGCTATTAAAGGAATGTTGCCTAAGAATAAACTTGGAGCAGCAATTTTAAAGAATTGTTATATTTTTTCTGGTTCAGAGCACGATAAAGAAGCTCAAAAACCAACAGTTCTTAATTTAAACGACTTAATATAACATATGGAAACAATTCACACAATAGGAAGAAGAAAAGCATCTGTAGCTAGAATTTATATGACTAGCGGTAAAGGTAAGGTTACTGTAAACAAGAAAGACTTTAAGGATTTCTTTCCTGTTGAGGTGATTCAGGCTAAAATTGTACAACCATTTAAAGTATTAAATGTTGAAGGTAAATTTGATGTAAAAGTAAATGTAAATGGTGGTGGAATTACTGGACAAGCTGAAGCAATTAGATTAGCAATTTCAAGAGCCTTGTGTGTTTTAGATTTAGAAAATAGACCTGCTCTTAAAGCAGAAGGTTTACTTACTAGAGATCCAAGAGTAGTTGAGAGAAAAAAACCTGGTCAGAAAAAAGCCCGTAAGAAATTCCAGTGGGTTAAAAGATAGAATTATTAATTATTGTTTAGCATCTAAACTAATAAGACAAGTGCAAAACTTCTACTTATCAGTTGCTTAAACTAAAAAAAAGAATGTAAACATGTCAAGAACAAATTTCAAAGAATTATTAGAAGCAGGTGTGCACTTTGGACACCTCAAAAAAAAGTATAATCCTGCAATGTCTCCTTATGTTTTTATGGAGCAAAATGGGATACACATTATTGATTTAAACAAGACAGTTGCTATGATTGAAGTAGCTGCTGCTGCTTTAAAACAAATTGCTAAGTCTGGAAAAAAAATACTTTTTGTAGCAACAAAAAAACAAGCTAAAAATATTGTAGCAGAAACAGCTAAAGAATTAAACATGCCATATATAACTGAAAGATGGCCGGGAGGTTTGTTAACAAACTTTGCCACCATTAGAAAGTCTATAAAGAAAATGGACAGTATTGACAAGATGAAACTTGATGGAACATTTGACACGCTTTCGAAAAGAGAAAGATTACAAATTAGTAGAACAAGAGAAAAACTGGAGTTAAATTTTGGTAGTATTGTTAAGATGAATAGAATGCCTGAAGCAGTCTTCATTGTTGATATTAATAAAGAACATATTGCTGTTAAAGAATCACAAAAATTAGGTATTAGATCATTTGCAATTACTGATACAAATACTAATCCTTCTTTTGTTCACTTTCCTATTCCTGGTAATGATGATGCTTCTAAATCAGTAGAATGTCTTTTAAGAATATTCAGTAAAGCTGTTGCTGAAGGTTTAGAGGAGAGATCAAATGAAATTGATCAAAAATCTTTAGAGAAAAAAACAAAGGCTAAGAAAATTTCTGAAGAAAGTAAAAAATAATTTTAAAGTTTAAATAAGATGACAAAAATTACAGCGTCGGATGTAGCTAAGCTAAGAAGACAAACAGGAGCGGGTATGATGGATTGTAAAAAGGCATTGGTAGAATCTAATGGAGATTTTGAAATTGCCGTTGATGTATTGAGAAAGAAAGGACAGAAAGTTGCTGCAAAAAGAGCAGATAGAGATGCATCAGAAGGAGTAGTAATTGCAAAAAATAATTCAGATAATACAAAAGCAATTTTGGTGTCATTAAATTGCGAAACAGATTTCGTCGCAAAAAATGATGATTTTATTAATTTAGCTTATAAAATATTAGACACTGCTCTTGAAAATGATATTATTAATCCTGAAACACTTAATGAGTTATCTCTTGGCGACATGTCAGTGTCAGAAAAAATTATAGAGCAAACAGGTGTGATTGGTGAGAAACTTGAAGTAAGTTGTCATGTCATTGAAGCAAAACAAGTTAGTTCATATATTCATGCTGGAAATAGACTTGCTACTATAGTTGGATTCAGTGATTCTTCTGATGAACAAGTTACTAGAGATGTTGCGATGCAAGTTGCTGCAATGAATCCTTTAGCTGTTGATAAAGACGGTATTTCTAAAGAAGTTATAGATAGAGAGCTTGAAGTAGCTAAAGATTTAGCGAAACAAGAGGGGAAGCCCGAAGAAATGCTTGAAAAAATAGCTCTTGGTAGATTAAATAAATTCTACAAGGAAAATACTTTACTTAATCAGGCATTTATAAAAGATGGAAAAAAATCAGTTTCTCAATATTTAAATGATCACAAAAAAGATATGACGGTTCTAATGTTTAAGAGATTAGGTTTAGGTAATTAAATTTAAAAAAGAGATTAGTTTTAATCTCTTTTTTTTTTATAAAAAATATGAAATACAAAAGAATCCTTTTAAAATTAAGTGGCGAAGCTCTCATTGGTGAAAAACAATATGGAATTGATTCCAAGAGGCTAAGTGCTTATGCTAAAGAAATTAAGAATATCTCCGACACTGGCGTTCAGGTTGCAATAGTAATTGGAGGCGGAAATATATATAGAGGTATTCAATCTGAAGGAGCAGGATTTGATAGGGTTCAAGGTGATCATATGGGTATGTTAGCTACTATAATAAATGGTATGGCGCTTCAATCAGCTTTAGAATCATTAAATGTTGATAGTAGATTACAGACGGCAATTAAAATGGAGCAAGTTGCCGAGCCTTATATTAGAAGGAGAGCCATGCGTCATCTTGAAAAGAATCGAGTGGTTATTTTTGGAGCTGGAACTGGAAACCCTTATTTTACCACTGATACTGCCGCAGCCTTAAGAGCAATTGAAATTGAGGCAGATATAATTTTAAAAGGGACTCGAGTTGATGGAGTGTTTTCTGCAGATCCAGAAAAAAATACTGATGCTGTGAAGTATGAAAGTATAACTTTTGATGAGGTTTATGAAAAAAAATTAAAAGTCATGGATCTGACAGCATTTACATTATGTAAGGAAAATCAATTACCTATAAATGTATTTAATATGAATATAAGTGGGAATTTAGCTAAAGTATGTAATGGAGAAAATGTTGGAACTTTAGTAAAATTTCAATAACATTGTAAATAACTTATGAACGAAGAAATAAACTTTCACCTTGATATAGCAAAAGAACAAATGTTAGAATGCGTTAGTCATTTAGAAGTTTTATTGTCTAAAATAAGAGCTGGAAAAGCTTCTCCTCAGATGCTAAGAACTATTTATGTTGATTACTATGGCTCATCTACTCCTTTAGCTCAGACAGCTAATATCTCAACGCCTGATGCCCAAACTATTTCAATTCAGCCATTTGATAAAACAACAATTCCTTTAATTGAGCAAGCAATTGTTAATGCGAACTTAGGATTTAATCCCTCAAATAATGGTGAGAAAGTAATTATTAATGTTCCGCCATTAACTGAAGAAAGAAGAAGAGATTTAGTTAGACAAACTAAAGTTGAAATTGAAAAAGCTAAAGTTAGTTCGAGAAATATTCGTCAAAAAACTAATGAAGAAATTAAAAAGTTAGGAAAAGAAGGTGTTTCAGAAGATTTAGTAAGAGATGCAGAAGAACAAGTCCAAGAATTGACTAATCAATTTACAAAAAAGTTTGACAGTATTTTTGCTGCTAAAGAAGCGGAAATTATGACTGTTTAATTATCTTAATAATTCTATAAATATATTTTAACCTAATGTGGAGTTCTATATCAGAATTAGTTTTAAGGAATAGAATTGTAATACTATTGTTAATAGTATTGTCGACAATTTTTATGGCTAATAAAGCATTAGATGTTAAATTCTCTTTTGATAGAGCAAAGATACTTCCATCTGATCACAAGGTTTATTTAGAAAATTTAGATTTTCAAAAAAAATATGGTCTTAAGCATGTTATGGCAGTGGCCGTTGAAGATAAAGATTTTTTTAATTTAGAAAATTTTAAGTTTTGGGATAATATTACTTCACAAATATCAAAATTTGATGGAGTTGAAAATATATTATCAATTAATCTTATTTCTAAATTAGAAAAGCATGATTCTTTAGTAAAGTTTGAAGTTAAACCATGGTTTGATAGTACTATTACTACACAAGCTGATCTAGATTCAGCCCTAGGTGTTTTGTCCAATCAAAAATTTTATGAAGGTATTTTTGATAGATCTAAAAATGGAACTATCATGTTAATTACTCTTGATAATGACATAATAAGCTCCAAATCAAGAGATTACACTATTTTAGGGATAAAAGAAATAGTTGATTCTTATTCTGAAAAATATCAAGCATCTTTATTTTACTCTGGAATGCCTTATATGAGGACTGTTAATTCTATAAATTTAAAAAAAGAGATTTTACTATTTATTCTCTTAACTCTGTTTGTTACATCTTCAATTTTATTTTTGTTTTTCAGATCTATTAAGACTACTTTAATTTCAATGATGGTTGTTGTTATAGGTGCTATTTGGGCTTTTGGAACAATGTCTTTATTTGGTTATGAAATAACACTTTTGACTGCACTTGTTCCTCCGGTTTTAATAGTTATAGGTATTCCCAATTGTATTTTTCTGATTAATAAGTTTCATGCTGAGTTTAAGCGTAACGGTGATAAAAATAATGCACTAAAGATTATGATCAGTAAGATTGGTAATATTACATTCTTAACGAATATTACTACTGCTTCAGGTTTTGCTGCTTTTACACTCACAGAAAGTCAATCTTTACAAGAATTTGGTCTTGTTTCTTCTCTAAATATTCTTGGAGTTTTTATGTTTTCTCTTTTTATTATTCCAATTATGTTTTCATTTTTTCAGACTCCCAATTCAAAACATATAAAACATCTTGATAGAAAATGGATTAATTCTATAGTTAATTATTTGTCTTTTTTAATTCAAAACAAGCGATCAGCGATTTATAAGCTTACTATCTTATTGTTTTTATTAGGGGTTTTTGGATTATTTAAAGTTCAAATTACTGGAAACTTAAGTGATGATTTTAATAAAAAACAAGATTTATATAAAGATTTAAAGTTCTTTGAAAGAAATTATGGTGGTGTTATGCCATTAGAGATTCTGGTTAATACTAAGAAAAAAAACGGTTTACTTAAGTCCTATAACCTGAAGAAAATTGACGAACTAAATGATATACTTCTGACATATAAAGAGTTTTCTAAACCTTCTTCTTATATTGATTTTCTTAAATATAGCAAGCAAGCTTATTATAATAATGACACCTCATATTATAGTTTGCCAAATAGTCAAGAGCAAAGATTTTTAACTCCATATCTAGCAAATACAGATTCTGATCTTGATGTAAGTAATATTTATGTAGATTCTTTAAATCAAGAAGCTAGAATTAGTTTACGTATTGCTGATATTAGTACAACAAAAATGGACAGTATAATGTCAGATTTAGAGCCAAAAATTGCCTCCTTATTTGATGCGGAAAAATATGATGTGATAATTACAGGCACAACAAAAGTGCTTTTAACTGGCACAAAATTTTTATTAAGTAATTTATTTGTTAGTTTATTTTTAGTTATTATTTTAATTTCAATCTTTATGGCCTTTATGTTTGGATCTACAAGAATGGTGATTTTATCTTTAGTTCCCAATTTACTTCCTCTGTTACTTACAGGCGCTATTATGGGGTTCTTTGGTATTGCTTTAAAACCTTCAACAATTTTAGTTTTTAGTATTGCTTTTGGTATCTCTGTTGATGATACGATTCATTTTTTAGCAAAATATAGACAAGAATTAGTAAGTAGTAATTGGAACGTTAAGTTGTCTGTTTTAGAAGCTTTAAAAGAAACAGGCGTTAGCATGATTTATACTTCTATTGTTTTATTCTGTGGATTTTTTATCTTTATTGCTTCAGATTTTGGAGGAACTGTTGCGTTAGGACTTTTGGTGTCTATTACTTTGTTAATTGCCATGCTATCAAATTTATTATTGCTGCCTGCGTTATTATTAACAAATGAAAAAAATTTAATGTTAAAGAATAATAATTAATTTTTATAATATGAAAGGCATAGTTTTAGCTGGAGGTTCTGGCACAAGATTGCATCCAATAACAATGGCAATGAGTAAGCAGATGATTCCTATTTATGATAAGCCAATGATTTATTACCCTATTTCAACATTAATTTATTCTGGAATAAGAGAAATATTAATTATTTCTACTCCACAAGATCTACCTCTTTTTGAAAAACTTCTTGGTGATGGCTCACAATTAGGGTGCTCATTCTCTTATAAAATTCAGCATGAGCCAAATGGGCTCGCTCAAGCTTTTGTTATAGGTGAAGACTTTATAGGTAAGGATAAGGTATGTTTAATTTTAGGAGATAATATTTTTCAAATGAAAGTTAAAATATTACAGGATTGCTCTAATGTGGATGGTGGTATTGTATTTGGTTATCATGTTCATGACCCAGAACGCTATGGAGTTGTGGAGTTTGATGATAAATTAAAGGCAATTTCTTTAGAAGAAAAACCTTTAAAACCAAAGTCTAATTATGCTGTTCCTGGATTATATTTTTACGATAATTCAGTGATTGAAATTGCAAAAAAAATTAAACCATCAGAAAGAGGTGAATACGAAATAACTGATCTTAATAAATATTATCTAAATCAAAATAGATTAGATGTTAGATTAATGAGTAAAGGTTCTGTTTGGCTTGACACGGGTACCATCCAATCTCTTTTACAGGCAACCCAATATGTTCAAGTTATTGAGGAAAGACAAGGGAGAAAAATTGGTTGTATTGAAGAAGCTGCATATTTTAGTGGCTTTATTAATGCAAGCGAATTATTAGCTTTAGCCTATCCTCTTAAAAAAAGTGGATATGGTAATTATTTAGAAAGTTTAGTTAAATAATGCTAAACATTAAAGAATTATATACAGTTGTAGAAGATGAAATAGGTTCTTTACAACTTTCTAAATCTCCAAAAAATTTATATGATCCTATCTCTTATATAATGAATATAGGAGGTAAAAGAATGCGAGCAATTTTATTATTATTATCAAATCAAATTTTTAGCAAAGATTTAACATTAGCACTAAAACCGGCTATTGGAATTGAGGTGTTCCATAATTTCACGCTCATACATGATGATATTATGGATAATGCTCCTCTAAGAAGAGGTATGCAAACAATTCATGAAAAATGGGATAATAATACAGCCATTTTATCAGGGGATACAATGATGATTCAAGCTTATCAGTTAATATTAAAAACCCCAGATAAATATTTGCGTGAAGTCTTAAGTTTATTTAGTGATACTGCTGTTAGTGTCTGTGAGGGACAGCAATTTGATATGGATTTTGAAATCACTAATAATGTAACACTGCAGGATTACATTAGTATGATTGAAAAAAAAACAGCAATTTTACTAGCTACATCTTTAAAAATAGGAGCTATTATCGGTGGAGCTTCACATGTAGATGCAAATAATTTATATGAATTTGGTAGAAATATTGGTATTGCTTTTCAGATAAAAGATGATTTATTAGATGCATATGGTGATCCTGAAAAATTTGGTAAAAAAATAGGTGGTGATATTGATTCAAATAAAAAAACATTTTTGTTTTTAAAAGTATTAGAATCATGTTCTGAAATTGATAGAGAAAAGATTTTAAAATTATTTGAAACCAACGAGAATACTGCTCTTAAAAAGAAACATGTAATGGATCTTTATGATAAGTATGATGCCTATGAAGTTTCTAATACACAAATCCTTTACTATCACGATTTAGCTATTAAACATCTAAATAATATTATCGGTGAAAATAAAGAACCTCTTTATGAATTTGCAAATCAATTGTTAAAAAGAGAAGTTTAATTTTTTTTTCTAATTCTTTAATTGAATAAAATTTAAATAGTTTTACATACATTAATTAACCCTCCAAATGGATAAATTTTCTTTTTTAGGCGCAGTTCATACAAATATGATTGAGGATTTGTATAAAAGCTATTTAAAAGATGAATCAAGCGTTGATTCTAATTGGAAAAATTTTTTTCAAGGTTTTGATTTTGCTCAATCAAACTATCAAAAGGACTCTGATGATAATAAGATTGTTCCTAATGAGTTTAAGGTTATTAATCTCATAGATGCTTATAGAAAAAGAGGTCATTTATTTACATTAACAAATCCTGTCAGAGAAAGAAGGAAATACAAGCCAAATTTAGATATTGAAAATTTTGGACTTTTTAAATCAGATTTAGATACTATTTTTAGAGCTGGAGAGGAAATTGGAATTGGTTCAAGTAAGCTATCTGAAATTATTTCTCACTTAGACTCTGTTTATTGCCAATCTATTGGTGTAGAGTTTATGTATATTAGAAATCCTAAAAAAATCAATTGGATACTAAATAAATTACAAGAAAACTCAAATCTTCCGAAATTTAAAATTCATGAGAAACAACATATTTTACATAAACTGAATCAAGCAGTAGCATTTGAAAGTTTTTTACATAAGAAATTTGTTGGTCAAAAAAGATTTTCACTTGAAGGTGCAGAATCTTTAATTCCTGCTCTTGACTCATTAATTGAACATAGCACTTTGTTAGGGGTAAAAGAGTGTGTAATGGGAATGGCTCATAGAGGAAGGTTAAATGTATTGGCTAATATTTTTAATAAGACTTATAAAGATATATTTTCTGAGTTTGAGGGTAAATTGTATGAAGATGATTTTATTGCTGGAGATGTGAAATACCATTTAGGCTTTACATCTTTACAGAAATGTAATAACGGAAATGATATTAAAATAAGTTTATCTCCAAATCCATCTCATTTAGAAGCTGTTGACCCAGTTGTACAAGGAATTGCACGTGCAAAGCTTGACAAACAATATAGTGGAGATGTAAGTAAAATATTACCTATACTTATTCATGGTGATGCTGCTTTTGCTGGCCAAGGAGTGGTTTATGAAATAATTCAAATGGCAAATCTTAAAGGTTATCAAACTGGAGGGACGATTCATATTATTGTAAATAACCAAGTAGGATTTACTACAAATTATCTTGATGCTCGTTCAAGTGTTTATTGTACAGATGTAGCAAAAGTTACTTTGTCTCCAGTTTTTCATGTAAATGGAGATGATGTCGAGGCTGTTGTTCATACAATGCAAATTGCTGCTGAGTATAGACAGAAATTTAATCAAGATGTTTTTATTGATTTATTGTGTTATAGAAAGTATGGGCACAATGAAGGGGATGAGCCAAGATTTACTCAGCCCAAATTATATGATCTAATTGCTAAACATCCTAACCCACGAGAGATTTATAAAAAGAAATTAATTGACGAAGGAGTATCAGAGTCAGTTGCTATCGACTCATTAGATAGGGAATTTAAAGATTTACTTCAAGAAAGGTTTAATGAGTCTAAAGAAATAAAAAAAGCTAAAATCACTCCTTTCTTAGAAGATGAGTGGAGCGATTTATCATACCAAAAGGATTATGACTTTAAAGATAATGGTTCTACATTAGTTGCTAAAGACAAGGTTAATGATATTTCTAAATTTTTACATGAATTTCCTGACCAAGAGCTTCTATTTAAGAAAACTCAAAAATTACTTCTTAATAGAAAAAAAATGATTGAAAATGATCAGTTAGACTGGTCTTTTGGAGAGTTATTTGCCTATGCAGTTTTACTTGACGAAGGTTTTGATGTAAGAATAAGTGGTCAAGACGTTGAAAGAGGTACATTTTCACATCGTCATGCTATTTTAAAAACTCAGGATGCTGAAAAGGAAATATCCCCTCTTAATTTAATCAATGAAAATGCTAATTTTGAGATTTATAACTCCTTATTGTCAGAATATGGTGTACTGGGGTTTGATTATGGATACTCAATAGCTTCCCCAAATACATTAACAATTTGGGAGGCGCAATTTGGTGATTTTAGTAATGGAGCTCAGATAATGATTGATCAATTTATTAGTTGTGCTGAAGATAAATGGAGAATTCAGAGTGGTTTAGTCATGCTTCTTCCACATGGATATGAAGGTCAAGGGGCAGAACATTCCTCAGCAAGATTAGAAAGATATTTACAGCTATGTGCTCAAAATAATATTCAAATTGTTAACTGTACCACACCCGCTAATTTCTTTCACGTCTTAAGAAGACAAATGAAAAGAAATTTCAGGAAACCATTAATTGTGTTTACTCCCAAAAGTTTATTGAGACACAATCTATGTATTTCTAAAATAAAAGATTTTACCAGTGGATGTTTTGAGCCTATTATTGATGACTCTAATAGTAGTTCTTACGATGATAGTACTCTAGTTTTATGCTCAGGTAAAATTTATTATGATTTATTTGAGGAACGTGAAAAAAATAAATGTTTTGATATCAAGCTTGTTAGAATAGAGCAGTTATATCCATTAGATATTGATTCTATTAAAAAAATATATAGCAAGAATAACCCTAAAAATTTTATATGGGTTCAAGAAGAACCTGAGAATATGGGAGCATGGCAATATATTCTTTCTAATTTAAATGACTTAAATATTACAAATATTAGTAGAAAAGCCAGCGCAGCAACTGCAAGTGGATCCAGTAAGAAATCAGCTATAAAACAACAAAGAATAATTGATGATGTTTTTAAATTTAGTAAGAAAAATTAATTCTATTTTTGTAAAACATTTTAATTATTCCATAAATTAAATAATAAATTTTAACATGAAATTAGAAATGCGTGTACCAAGCCCAGGTGAATCAATATCTGAGGTGGAAATTGCAGAGTGGCTGGTTGAAGACGGTGATTATGTAGAGAAAGATCAATCTATTGCTGAGATAGATTCTGATAAAGCTACACTTGAACTTCCTGCAGAAGAAAGTGGTGTTATAAAAATTATTGTTGGTGATGGAGAAACTGTTGCAGTTGGTGATGTTGTATGTATAATTGATACTTCCGTAAAAGGAACCTCCTCTAAAAAGAAGACACCCCATGATAAGGTTGGTGAAAGTGTAAAGCTTGAAACTAAAAAATCAAACGAAAATTTAGTAAAAGCAACACCTCTTGCAAAAGAAATAATTAATCAGAATAATATTCAAGTTGATAAGATAATAGCTAGCGGTGATGATGGTCGAATTACTAAATCTGATGTTGTTCAGCTAATGAATAGTAATAGTTCAAATGATGCTAGAGGGTCTTCGTTAAGTAAAATGACTTCTCTTAGAAGGAAAATTGCTACTCGCCTTGTTGCTGTGAAAAATGAAACAGCTATGTTAACTACTTTTAATGAAGTAGATATGACAGCCATTAATTTACTTAGAACGAAATACAAAGAGAGATTTAAGGAAAAGCATTCCGTCGGACTTGGTTTTATGTCTTTTTTTTCTAAAGCAGTTACAAAAGCTCTTGATGAGTTTAAGGATGTTAATGCAATGGTTAGTGGAGATCAAATAGTTCATTATGATTATGTTGATCTGGGGATTGCAGTTAGCGCTCCTAAAGGCTTAATGGTGCCAGTTGTTAGAAACGCTGAAGGGCTAACATTTAGAGAGATTGAATCTGAAATAAAGAGGCTAGCTATTAAAGCTAGAGATGGTAAAATTACAATTGATGAAATGTTAAATGGCACTTTTACAATAACTAACGGTGGAGTTTTTGGGTCGATGCTATCTACACCAATTATTAATCCTCCACAAAGTGCTATTCTTGGTATGCATAATATTGTTGAGCGCCCTGTTGCTTTAAATGGCGAAATTGTGATTAGACCAATTATGTATTTAGCTCTTTCATATGATCATAGGATAATTGATGGGAAATCTTCTGTAGGTTTTCTTTGTAAAGTTAAAGAGTATCTTGAAGATCCTTCAAATTATTTAATGGATAACCAAGTGGAAAAATCTTTAGAATTATAATTTACTCTGGAGCAATTTCAAATAACAACCCTTCAAGCTCATTAGTTATTGCAATTTGACATCCTAGTCTACTATTTTCTTTAACATTAAATGCTTCAGAAAGCATAGCTTCTTCTTCATCCTCCATTTCGGGTATATTATTATTTGAATTAATATAGCATTGACATGATGCGCACATTGCCATACCTCCACAAACTCCAATTGTCCCCTCTGGCGCTAGTTCGTAAGAGCGAATTATTTCCATAAGGTTCATAGCCATATCTGTTGGTGCAACTACTTTATGAGTTTTCCCATCTCTATCTGTTATGATAAGATTAACATCAGACATTTTGAGTTCTATTCATTAATTGCTTGTACAACAGGTTTTTTTGCTTCTTTTCTTGTGCCATCAAAACCATCAATTCCGCTTACTGTTGTATATTTAAAAATATTTTTTTTGCCAGGGTTTATTATTTGATAAGCAGATTGACACATAAGTGTTGCTTCGTGAAATCCGCATAAAATTAGTTTTAACTTACCAGGGTAAGTGTTTACATCTCCAATGGCAAAAATTCCTGCTATATTAGTTTGGTAGTCAAAGGTGTCAACTTTTATTGCATTTTTCTCAATCTCAAGACCCCAATCTGCTATAGGTCCAAGTTTTGGAGATAAGCCAAAAAGAGGGATAAAGTGATCAACTTTAATCTCAGTATCAATTTTATCTCTGGATACAATAATACTTTCTAATTTTTCCTTTCCATTAAGTTTTGTTATTTCTGCAGGAGTGATAATATTTATTTTATTATTATTTTTAAGTTCTCTTACTTTTTCAACTGAGTCAAGTGCACCTCTAAACTCATTTCTTCTATGTATAAGAGTAACTTTTGCATTAATATTAGCTAAAAAGATACTCCAGTCAAGTGCTGAATCTCCTCCTCCAGCAATTACAACATTTTTATTTCTATATATTTCTGGATCTTTTATCATATACTCAACTCCTTTGTCTTCATAGAAGCTAATGTTATCTAACGGTGGCTTTCTTGGCTCAAAACTTCCAAGACCGCCCGCAATAGCCACAACAGGAGCTTGATGTTTCGTTCCTTTATTTGTTATTACAGTAAAAATACCGTCTTTATCTTTTGAAATACTTTCTGCTCTTTCTCCAAGAGTAAACCCAGGTTCGAACTGTTTTGATTGTTCCAATAAGTTTTTTGTTAAATCTCCAGCTAAAATTTCAGGAAATCCGGGTATATCATATATTGGTTTTTTTGGGTATATTTCTGAACATTGTCCTCCTGCTTGAGGAAGAGCATCAATTAAATGACATTTAAGTTTTAGTAATCCAGCTTCAAATACTGTAAATAAACCAGTTGGGCCTGCACCTATTATAAGTATATCTGTTTTAATCATCTTCGCTTTAATCTTATTTATTATTTTTTGAAAAGTATACCGTACAAAATTACAAAGCTTTTTATATTTTTAATGAATATTGTACTAATAATTAGAAATTATAATTGCACAATTAATTTGATGGAGTCTTAATAATATTATCCATTTATTGCAACAACTTCTTTGATTTCATCACCAAGTTTTTGAATTAGCAAAGACTCAATCCCTTGCTTAAGCGTTGCTGTAGATGATGGACAGCCGCTACAAGCTCCTTTTAGCACCACTTTAACACTTCCATTGTCATATGAGTCAAATTCAATTGCTCCTCCATCTCCTTCAACTGCGGGCCTAATGTATTCATTTAATAAACCCACAATATTTCTTTCAAGTTCTGTTTTTGGTTCATTTCCACTTATTTGAATGCTTTCTGAGGTCTTTAGCTCTTCAGAGCTAATTGCATCCTTTTTTTTAATTTTTATATTTTCTGTGTAATTTTGAATTTCATCCTCATTTAGTATTGTTGTGATAAAATTTCTTAACTCTAACGTTATTTCTCCCCAATCAATATTATCAGTTTTTGCAATTGAAATAAAGTTTTTACTTAAGAAAATACTTTCTACAAATGGAAGATTAAATATTTTGTTAATCATCGGGATTTTCTCTGCATCTATGGCGTCTATAAATTCAATACTTTGATCCGCAAGCATTCTATTTGAAACAAATTTCATCACTTTTGGATTTGGTGTACTCTCAACATATATACTATAATTCATAATTTCTATTTTTACAAAAATACAAACTCAAAATATATGGCCTTAGTAAAATCATTAAAAAATAAAATTCCTAATATTTCATCTAATGTTTATTTAGCAGAAAATGCAACAATCATAGGTGATGTAATAATTAAAGATAATTCTAGTGTTTGGTTTAATGCTGTAGTTAGAGGAGATGTTAATTCTATCGAAATAGGTGAAAATGTAAATATTCAAGATGGAGTTATCATTCATTGTACATATAAAAAGACAAAAACTGTAATCGGTAACAACGTTTCTATTGGTCACGGAGCAATTGTTCATGGTTGTGTTATCCACGATAATGTTCTTGTTGGGATGGGAGCTATTATAATGGATGGTGTTAAGATTGAAGAAAATTCAATAATTGCAGCCGGAGCAGTTGTTACTCAGAACACTACAGTAAAATCAGGAGAAGTGTTTTCTGGTGTTCCTGCAAAGCTACATACACAAAAAAACAAAGAAGATATTAATAAATTAACTTTAGAGCTTGCTAATAATTATATTAAATATTCATCCTGGTACAAGTGATTTACACCCAAATATCTAACTCTTCTAATTTTATATTTTCTTTGAAAAAAAAGTGAGCACTTTTTTCAAATGATTTTGTGTAGTTAGAAACTATAAAGTGGTAGGTAGGCTTCTCTAAATCACTAATTAATTTAGATTTTTTTAGATCTTCAAATATAGATTGTGATACAATTTCAGATGAATCAATTACATTTAGTTGGTTATTGTAAAATTTAATTATTTCATCCTTTATTAAAGGATAATGGGTACATCCCAATATTAAAGTACTTATATTTTTTAAAGAGTTATGAGTTAAATATTTTTTTATAATTGATCTACTAATTTCTTGATCAAAAAAACCTTCCTCGACCATTGGGGCAAGTAAAGGAGTAGGGTGTGATTTAACAGAAATTTCACTGCAGTATTGATTAATTTTTTCTTTATAAATACCAGAATCAATAGTAGCTTTAGTTCCAATTACTCCGATTTCTTTTAATGTGCAATCTTTTATAATCATTTCTACCACTGGATCAATGACATTATAAATTGGAATATCAGTAATATATTTAATGATATGATTATATGCAACTGCTGATGCACTATTACAAGCGATAACTATTGCTTTACAATTTTTTGATTTAAGAAATAAAGCAATTTTTAAACTATAATGCTTTATGGCTTTTTCTGACTTTTCCCCATAGGGCAAATGTTTTGTGTCACCAAAATATATAAAGCTTTGATTTGGAAGTAGTTTTTTTAAAGAGTATGCAATTGTTAAACCTCCAATACCTGAATCAAATATTCCAATTGGATTATCTTGCATAAATTAAAATTATAGTTTAAGTTTTTTCTTAACTTTCTCTAATATATTTTCTGATTCTTTAGCAAACAAAATAGTACCAAGGCTTCTGTCAAAGATATAAGTATACCCTCCTTCTTTTGCAACTTCTTCTATGGCTTCCCTTGCTTTAGCTAAAATAGGCTCTAGTAATTCTTGTTCTTTTGCTTGTAGTGCTTGTTGAGCATTTTGTTGAAATGACTGAATTCTTTGTTCAAGACCTGTAATTTCTGATATTTTATCTTGTTTTACTAAATCATCATATGACGCTTCATTAGATTGAAAATCCTGAACACTTTGTTGGTATTCATTTGTCATTGCTTGCAGTTGAGATTCTAAACTTTTAGCAAAAGTTTGAACTTCTGCTTCTGCAGTTTTTCTTTCTGGAAGAAGAAGTAGCAGTTCTTGCGAATCAATATATCCTAGTTTGTTTTGTGCAAAATTACTTAAGCTTAATAGACATGTTAGTGTTAGTAGGGCAATTCTTTTCATAGTTTTTTTTAGATTAATTTTAGTATCCTAGTAATTCAAGTATTTTATCACTTTTATCAAGATTAGGATTTGAGTATAACATTATTAGATCACTTGAGCTGTCAAATATAACAGCATATTTATTGTTGCTAGCTAATTGTTGAATAGCATCATAAATTTTTTCTTGTATTGGCTGCACAAGCTCTTGGCGAGCTAGCGATAATTCTCCTTCTGGTGAAAAATATTTTTTTTGAAGTTCTTTTGCTTGATTTTCTTTTTGCATAATAGCTTCTTCTCTTTTTATTTTCATATCTTCAGTTAATAATAGCTGTTCCTTTTGATATGATCTATACATTTTGTCTACATCAGCATATTTCGCCTCAATTTCTACTTGCCATTCTTGTGACATGAAGTCTAATTTCTCTTGAGCTTGTTTGAATTCAGGGATTTTGTTAAGAATATAGTCTGTATCAACATAAGCAAATTTTTGAGCATAGCTAACATTGCTTATTAAGAGTGATGTAAATATTATGATTAATAATTTTTTCATTTTACAAATTTAGTTAAAAAGTTTGACCCATAGAAAAGTGAAATTGCCCTCCATTGGCATTTGGACTACCAATAACATCATCTAGCCCCCAACCATAGTCTAAGCCCATCATTCCTACCATAGGGAGCATTATTCTTAAACCTACGCCTGCTGTTCTCTTGACAATAAAAGGATTAAAATTATCAAAACTCTCCCATGCATCTCCAGCCTCCACAAAACCTAGCATATACATAGTTGATGATGGGTTTAGGCTTAATGCATATCTTAATTCTGCTGTATATTTACTAAATACTGTTGCTCCAGTTGTAGGTGATAAAGAATTATTAGAATATCCTCTTAATGCAATTAGTTCTCTTCCATCATTCATCATCCCTACTCCGCTTAGACCATCACCTCCCACATAAAACCTTTCAAATGGAGTAATACCCTTATTTTGATTGTATGTCCCTAGAAGCCCAAACTGTGTGCGTGTTGCAAGTACAAGTTTATCTGTAAATGCACTATACCACACACTCTTAAAATTAAATTTGTAGAATTCCATCCATTTATATTTTTCTTGCTCAGTAAGTGTTGAGTAATCATCTACATCATCAAAGAGAGAATATGGGGGTGTAGCGTTTAAAGAAAGTGTAAAGTGTGATCCTTGTCTTGGGTAAGTTGCTTGGTCAACAGAGTTTCTGTCTAACGTTAAGCTATAATTTATATTATTTGAGTATCCATCACTAAATGAAAAGAAAGTTTGTGAATTATTAAGGTCATATCTTGAAAATTCTAATCCATTATATAGTCTAAACCAATCATCTGGTTTTTTTAATCTATTACCTAAACTGACAGATAAACCTGTGATAGAAAGTTCTTGTTTCTCATCACCATCTAATCCATTTGTTGATTCCGCACGATGTAATGAAACTGATAGAGATGTGGGTTTCTTACCTCCTAACCATGGTTCTACAAAAGATGCTCTATATGTTCTATAGTAAATACCATTTGATTGTGCTTGTAAAATTAGTCTCTGTCCATCACCGGAAGGAAGAGGTTTCCATTTATCTTTTTTAAAGAAATTTTTGGATGAAAAGTTGTTAAATGTTAATGCAAGTTGCCCAATAACTCTTCCAGCTCCCCAGCCTCCAGACATTGAAATTTGATCAGAAGATTTTTCCTCAACTACATATGTAATATCAACTTCATTTCTTGTAGGTTGAGGGTCAATTTTAACATCAAATGTTTCGGGGTTAAAATATTGCATCATTGCTAATTCTCTCTGAGATCTCATAATGTCAGAACGCTTGAAAAGATCTCCAGGCATAGTTCTGATTTCACGCATAATTACATGATCATTTGTTTTAGTATTTCCAATAACAGAAACTTTATTTACTCTAGCTTGCTCTCCTTCATAGATTCTAATTTCAAGATCAATTTGGTTGTTTTCTGTTGAAACTTCAATAGGATTTGCATTGAAAAATAAATATCCATTATCTAGATATAAAGCGCTAATATCTGAACCATCTTGACTGCCAAATAATCGTGATTCAAGAGTAGTTTGATTAAATACGTCTCCCTTTTTTATACCCATTTGATTAAATAATTCATCATTAGTATAAACAGTATTACCAATAAATGAAATATTTCCAAATAAGTACGGGTCTCCTTCGAATAAATTTATCTCAACAACTAAGGAATTATCACTATTTAAAAATGTTGTGTCTTTAAGAATTCTAGCATCTCTATATCCCTTTTCATTATATTTTTTTATAATATTTATTTTATCTTCTTCATAGTTTGATTTAATAAATTTAGAAGCCTTGAAGAATCTCCATTTATTCTTTACTTTAGTTTCTTTCATGCTTTTGCGAAGCTTGGAGTTACTGATAGCATAAACAGTATCTTGCTTGTTAAATAAATTCTTATTTGTATTTAATTCTTGCTTTCTTCCAGAAACTATTATATCGTGTATTTTAACTTTATTATTTTTATTAATATCAAAAATTAATAATGATGCATTCTTCGTTAGAGTATCTTTTATAATAATACTTTTAACTGAAGTGTTAAGGAAGCCTTTATCAATAAAAAAGTTTTTAATGCTTTTAGTACTATTGATAATTAGATTCTGAGTAAGAACTTTTCCCCTGATTAATTTTAAATCTTCCTTTAAGGTAGAAATGTCTGATTTACTTATTTTTCCTTTAAATTTAAATTTAGATAGTCTAGGGTATTCTTCTAATTCTATTTCTAGATTTATTTTATTTTCTACAATTGACATGATCTTTATATCAATATTCTCGAATAAGCCTTGATTCCATAGTTTGTAAATAGCAGAGCTTATCTGATCGCTTGGAATTGTTATTTTTTCACCAGACTTTAGCCCTGACATATTAATTAAAACAGATTCGCTAAGATGTTTTACGCCAGAAATAGCTATTTCACCAATAATATAATCTTGTGGCTGTGCATAGTCTATAATTGAATTATTAGTAATCGTATCTTGACTAAACACGTATGTACTAGAAAATAATAAGACGAATACTAATACGCTAAATCTTTGTATAATTTTATTCATGTAATGTTTTGGCTGTTCTTCCAAATCTCCTCTCTCTTTGTTGATAATTAATTATTGCATCTTTTAAATCTTCTCTCCTAAAATCTGGCCACATTTTATCTGTAAAATATAATTCAGAATAGGCTATTTGCCAAAGCATAAAATTACTAATTCTATGCTCTCCACTAGTTCTAATGAGAAGTTCAGGGTCTGGAACGTTATTTGTTGTAAGATATTGCTTGAAAATATCTTCGGAAAAATCCTCAAATGATATTTTATTTTTTATAATTTGTTTAACAGCATTTATGATCTCCCATTTACCGCTGTAGCTGAGCGCTAAAATAAGCGTCATAGATAAATTTTCTTTTGTTTTTTCAATTGCTTCAGATAATTCTTTCTGACATTTTTTTGGAAGTTTGCTTGTTGAGCCAATGGTGGCAAGCTTAATATCGTTATCCATTAATGTCTTTGTCTCTTTATGAATTGTAGATATTAAGAGAGACATGAGAGCGCTAACTTCAGCATCAGGTCTATTCCAATTTTCTGTTGAGAAAGCAAAAAGTGTAAGATATTTTATTCCAATTTCAGCAGCACCTTCAACAGTATCTCTCACAGCCTTAACTCCATGATTATGTCCAAAAACTCTAAGTTTTCCTTGTTTTTTTGCCCACCGTCCATTTCCGTCCATTGTTATTGCAATATGAAGAGGTAAGTTATTTTTATCAATTATTTCAGTCATTTTGTGATTTAAATCAACTTTAATAATCGCAGCCTTTTGAGAAACTAGGTAATTTAAAAGATAAAGTTATTGCACTAAAAGCATACCAATCATCTTTTAATTCTTCATCTCCTCTTTGCTCATCTTTAGAATGGGTGCCTGTTGGGTCAGACATATCAGATGATTCATTAGTAAACTCGGTAGGGTTTCCAGGATATGTGAGGCTTACATCATCTAGATAATCAGTAAATGTTTTATTCATGCTAAAAGAAAATAATATATTGAAGCTTTCGTTTACAGAAAATTTTAACCCTCCGCCAAGTGGGATAGAAAATTGTGTTCTAGAGTATTTTTTACGATCTGGATAAGCAGTTGTACCCTGACCCTCAGTTCCAAGAGGTTGCAGTTCTATCCATTCACCGTTAGTATTTTCTGCTAGTGGGTTAAAATTAAATATTGAAATCCCAGTGAAAAGGTATGGAGACCATTTGTATGCAGGGTTTCCAATTTCATATGGTAAAAAATTAAATTCAATTAATCCAGAAAGTTCTTGAATAGCAGATTTAAAATGTAATCCTCGATCTAAACTGATACTGTCTGATGAAGTGCGGTCATCTGCAGCAATGTTTGAAAGTTTAATTTCAGCTTTTAAAGAGAACCTTCTGTCAAGATTTCTTCTCACCATTATAGATGCGGCAGGTTTTGATGTGCTAAAATGATTTGAATTTAAATCTCCAATGTAATAAGATAATCCTGCACTTGCTCCAATTTCAGTGCTTGCAATGAAGCTTTGAGCATTAATACTTAAAGATATTGTCATTAACGCTAAAACACTTAAAGTTCTTATTTTATTTTTCATAAATAATATTACTCTATTATAATGCAAATATACTTTTTAATGAGGATTTTAAAAAGTATAAAATTAATTTCTTTTATCAAGTCCCCACATCAGTTTATGCCTGATAGTGGAGCTAAAAGTATTTCCTTCAGGCTCAATTAAATTAATAGTAAATTTTGCCTTTTTTATTGTTAACTCAACTGAGGAGTCAAATGCTCTTGAGCAAGAGTCAAGTGTAACTAATGCAAGTTTGTCTCTGTCTTCAACTTTTAATTTTATCACACTATTACTATCTACTACAATAGGCCTTACATTTAAGTTGTGTTGAGCTATAGGGGTGATTACAAAATTATCAGTACCAGGCATAATTATTGGCCCTCCACAACTTAATGAATATCCTGTGGAGCCTGTTGGTGTAGCTACGATTAGACCATCAGCCCAGTATGTATTTAAAAACTCATCATTAATATAAGCATCAATTTTTATCATAGAAGATGTATCTTTCTTAACTATTGCAACTTCGTTTAGTGCGAAATTTTTGTTTTGAAAAAGATTGTTTTCAGTATGAAGCTCTAAAAGAGTTCTCTTATTAATTGAGTAATTACCTTTTATTAAGTCATTTATGGCTTCATCAATTTGATCAGGAGGAATACTCGAAATAAACCCTAATCTTCCTGTATTTATTCCCATGATAGGAATATTTGTTTTATTTACAAAAGATGTCGCTTTGAGTAATGTGCCATCACCACCAATACTAAACAAAATATCCGTTTTTTCCTCTAGAAGATTAGTTGAGCTATTAAAAGTTTCAATTGGAGAATGAAATCTAAGTCTTTCACTTAAGAATAAATAAAATGATTCCTCTATAATGATATCTATCTTTTCAGATTCTAATTTTTTCACCAAGTGTTGAATGTACTTGTTGAAGTTTTCTGAAAAGACAGTTCCGAAAATTGCTATTTTCATAACTTTATTTGTTTGTTCCAAATGGATTTGAAAAATGTAAAAATACTCCTTTTTCACTTAAACTATTAATAGTAAATTCTAATCTTATCATTTTATTGTAATATGTCACATAATCTAAACTTACTCCCCTTCCCCACATGATTGAATTAGTTAATAAATTTTCATTAAAGTTTTGAATATTTCTTGCATAACCCAAATCAGAAAAAACAGAAAGGTATACAGAATAATGAGATTTTCTAAATTGCTCCATTTTAAAATATGGTATCGTGAATTTCTTTGGTTTTATTAAGCAGGTTTTTATAGAGCTTTTTGATAGCCAATAGTCCTTTCCGTCTACAACATAATATTCATATCCTCTCACATAATCATTAAATCCAAATGTTTCATTAGTAAAATAGCTCTGTAAGTTTTTATAGGTTATTCTTGATCTAAAACTAGAGCCTATAAAAAATGTCTCTTTAATTTTATGGTGATATTCTAAATGACTATTTAATTCAAGATGGTTTATTGGGCTTGAAAGACCAACACTCTTAGAAGCTTCAATATTTATATAATTCCCTTCTAAAGGATAATTTTTATTATTTCTGTTTTCATATATAAAATTATAAGAAAATCTTAAATAGCTTGCCTTGTTACTATTATTTGAAAGATAATTAGGGTTCAATATATTTATTGAATCATTAATATTTGTAAGAAAATATTTTGCTTTTAATTTATTTAGTATTTTGATATTATTTCTGAAAATAACATCAAAATGGACTATTAAATCCTTTGATGTAAAATTTTCTTTATCTTCAAAAAAAAGCAAACTATCACCCTGTGTTTTATAAAATGTTTTTTTTCTTCTAAAGAATTCAATATCTGTATTAATACCTAAGTTTTGATTCTTTTTAAGAAATGGTACTTTATAATTTAGTTGATAATGCTCTTTAAAGCCTCTTCTATATTTTAATATGATTAGTTCATTGCGACCTCGAAAGTTCTCAATGTTTATAAATAAACCATAATTTATCCTTGTTAAATCTGAGTAATTACTCTGCTTAAAGTCATGCCACCAAACATTAAAATTCCTATCAGAAATTTCAAATATTGGATATGGCCATACATACCATCTTTCTGTTAATTTAACTTGTATAGAAACATTATTCTCAATCTCTTTATATTCAAATTCAATAAAATTAAATAAGTTAAGATTTGTTAAGTTTTCTTTTGCATCATAAATTTTAACTTTCAATTTATTAATTGATATTTTCTCCCCAACTTTAAAATCTAATTCTCTTAAAATTATTTCTTTTTTTGTTTTTTTATTGCCTTTAATTTTAATATTTGAAATTATTATTTCCTCAATAGCTAATGAGTCATTTGCGTAAATATTAATTTTGTTATTACTAATTAAATAATTGCTTGATACTGCTAATAAAAAAATAATGAGAAAGTATTTCATAAAATTATTTTGGTTTAAAAACCTTTAATAATTGGTGTTGTAATTAATTAAAAATTAAATAAATTTCAAGTCGAAACAAACATACTATTTTTTAATTTTGTTTAAAATATTTTATGACTCATCTAAGTGTAAATATAAATAAGATTGCAACCTTAAGAAATTCAAGAGGAGGTCTCATGCCAGATGTAATACATGCTGCAAAAAAATGTCTGGATTTTGGTGCTGATGGAATAACAGTTCATCCAAGACCTGACCAGAGACATATTACACGTTCTGATGCTTACAGATTAAAAGAAGTGGTAACAAAAGAATATAATATTGAAGGCTTCCCGTCAAAAGAGTTTATTAAGATGGTTACAGAAATCCTTCCTGATCAAGTAACATTAGTTCCTGACCCACCTAATGTTCTTACCTCAAATAATGGTTGGGACACAATTAAAAATTATGGTTTTTTGAAAGAGATTATTGCAGAACTTCAACTTCATAATATTAGAGTTTCAATTTTTGTTAATCCAGATTTGAAAATAGTAGAAGGGGCGAAAAACTGCAATTCTGATAGAATAGAGCTATACACAGAGGCTTATTGTAATAATTTTATAAAAGATAAATCACTAGCTATTCAGCCTTATTTAAAAGCGGCAGTTCTGGCTCAAAACTTAGAACTAGGAGTAAATGCTGGTCATGATTTGAATATGCAAAATTTGTCTTTTTTTGTAAAAGAAATTGAAAATATTGCTGAGGTTTCAATTGGGCATGCCCTAATCTCTGATTCGCTTTATTTAGGTTTAGAAAATACTATTCAGATGTATAAACGTTTATTATGATGTTTTCAAGAGTTCTGGGAAGTGGAAAGCCAATAATTATTATTCATGGTCTTTTTGGTATGAGTGATAATTGGAATACGATCGCTAAAAAGTTATCTCCTTTTTTTGAAGTTCACTTAATTGATTTAAGAAATCATGGGCGTTCATTTCATAGCGATCATTTTAATTATGATCATCTTACAGAGGATCTGTCAAAGTATATAATTCATAATTCATTAGATGATCCCATTTTACTTGGTCATTCTCTAGGTGGTAAAATTGCGATGAATTATTGTTTCTTAAATAAAAATATAGTCAAACAATTAATTGTAGTTGATATTGCTCCGAAAATTTATTCTGTTAAATCTCACGCTGAATTATTAGAGAATTTATTGTCTTTAGAATTATTAAAATATAAATCAAGATCTGAACTTGATCAGGCTTTATCGCTTAAGATAGCCGATGACTCCACAAGATTGTTTTTAATGAAAAATCTTTACAGGGATGAAGAAAAGAATTTTGCTTGGAGATTTAATATTAAAGTTTTAAAAGATGAAATATATGCAATTCAAAATGCTGATTTTGTTGATGGCGTTATAGATACTCCATCCCTTTTCATAAGTGGTGAAAATTCAAATTATATTAATAATCAAGATTTTTCTTTAATAAGAAAACATTTTTCTAAAGTTATCTTTAAAGAAATTGAAAGAGCAGGTCATTGGGTGCATGCTGAGAATCAAGAAATGTTTGTAAAATCAGTTACTGATTTTTTACAAATCAATGATTAAATTATCTTTTGCAAAGTTGTATCCTTTGTTCCTCAGCTCAATTTGTTCAACACTATTTTTTTGTAATAATGGATTAGTATGGTTTAAATGTGTAAAAAATATTTTGTTTTTATCTAATTTAGATAAGTCTTTAAATAGTTCCATGCTTTCCTTTACAAATGGGTGAGGTATTGTACTCATATCTCTTCCTAACTCTCCATCTTTATAAAACGTCCCATCTATTAAGGCGTAATCGACTGTTTTAATAATATCCACAATATTTTCATCCCATAAATTCCATTTATCTATATCTGGAATATAAATTAATTTCTTGTTTTTAGTTGATATTTTAAAGCCCACTGTTTCTGAATACTCATCTCTATGAGGAACCAAAAATGGTCTTATGCTAATATTAGGACTTAAAACAATTGTTGTTTTATTTTTAAGGTTCTTTAATTCAATATTTTCAAGTTTAATTAATTGATCCCAAGGTCCATTATTTGAAAGAAAATCTTTCATTTTTGGCATACAATAAACAAATGTTTTTTTATTACCCATAACTTCCCTCCCTAGCTGTGCAAGGCCTAAATAATGCCCTATGTGTGCGTGAGTTAAGAAAATTCCATCCAGATTATTAGAGCTTGTTTTCTGTTCAAGCAATGATAGTTGAGATTTGAAATCACCTGTTGCGTCAATAACCCATTGTTTATTGTTAGCTGGGTCGATAATAGCTAAAGAGCTTATTTTTTGAGAATACTTAGGTTCTTCCCAAGCTATTTTGCAGCAGTCTTTTAAGCATCCTGCTTGAGGGTATCCGCCATCTTGTGCAGAGCCTAGAATTAAAATATATGGCTGCTTTTTTATTTCTTTTTTTTCTGATTTACAGCTAAAAAGTAATACAACTATTAAAAAAGTTATTATTCTCATTATATTATTTTTTCAAAGCAGTAATATTCATTTTTATTTTCTTTTAAAAATATTTTTCCTACATTTTGATATCCTAATCTATTGTAGAAATTTAAAGCCTTAAAGTTTGAGCAATATGTGTCCAATCTTATTGATTTTAAATTTCTTCTTATTACTTCATTTTCTGCAAAAATCATTAATTCTTTGCCTACTTTTTTATTCCAATTATTTTCTGAAACAGCAAGTCTATGTACAGAAAGAAATTTATCCTCTTTATCTTCCCAATTAACTTTTAAGTATGTAGGGTCTTGATGAGGATCAAGATTCATTCCTCCAACAACAATGTCATCAATTTTTGCCACGAAATAAGTAGTATTTTGAATATCATCAGAAATTATTTTTTTATTTGGATATGTATGATCCCATTGGTCAATATTTAGATTAATCATCCCTTTAATACATGATTTGTACATTTTTATAATACAATCTAAATCTGATTTTATTGCTTTTGATATTTTCATTCTATTAATAGATTACAGCCTCTAACATCAGCATTTGAAAATCTTCCAGTTATTTTAAATTTATTTCCCCCAAGTTTAACGCCAATATCCTGAGTTGCTATAAATGGACATGAATTAAAATTTGCTAGATCAATAATATTAATTCCACCAGATTGATTGTCATTTAATAGAGTTATTGGATCATTTATATCTCTAACTAAAACTTTCATCCATTTTGGAGATATAAAAACTCCATGATTTTTTGAATAAGCTTGTGAGAGTAATTCTGTCATGCCATATTCAGAATGGATATTTTTAAGACTAAATGATGATTTTAATATATTATGTATTTCTTCTTTCATTAATTCTTTTCTTTTTCCTTTCATTCCGCCAGTTTCTATAATAGTTGTGCAATTTAATTTCTGACCATAGTCTTTTGCAAAGTCAAGAAGCGAGTAAGTTACACCAATGAGAATTGTTTTTTTATTTTTTGCTTCTTGTTTTTTTATAGTATTTGAGATTTTTAAAAAATTACTATTATAGAATCCGCTATCATTATTGTTAGATATTTTGATTAATTCATCAACCATAAATATTAAAGAAGAATCACCATTTTCAAGGTATGAAGGTAATAGAGCTAGTATACATAGGTCTTTAACGGGGCCATAATTTTCTTCAAAGTTTGTTATGAAGTTTCTTTTATATGTTTCAATGCATGTGACAAAGTGTTTGCTTCTGACTCCATCTGTTCCGCTACTCTTGAAGATTATTTCTGTTTTAGTGTTACAAGTTTTTATCTCGTTGGTTTTAAAAAATTCAATAGGTAGAAAAGGAATTTCTTCAATTTTTTTTGGTTTTTTGTTTTTTAGTGTTAGCAATGCAAATTTAGAATATAGCTCATTGTTTTTCATCTGATAATCAAAAATTTCTAGAGATATTTTTTGAAATTCTTGTTCGTTTTGAAGATTAAATATTCTATCGTTTATATTTTTTAATGACCTCTGCATGAAACTAAATAATTTTTATTTACAAATCGTAAAATTAATTTTTAAATATTTCAAATAACTTACCCCATTCATTTTTTTGTTTGGGGATTTTTGTTTTTTGATTTACACTGCTATAATTACTCGCTAGATTCATATTTAATGTATCTTGTTTTTGAAACTGAAAAAGCCCTTTTTTGGATAAAAAATCTGCCAAATATTCTTGTTCTGTTTGTCCTGGCGTTGGTACTAATGTAGCGTGTTTATCTAGAGCTATTAAGTCCATTATTGTAGAGTATCCTGCTCTACAAATTATTGTTTTAGCATCTATCATTACCTGATTTAATTCCTCTGCTTTCAAGTGAGATTTGACAATTAGATTATTAAATTTTTCTGAATAGTTTTTTTCTGGTTTCCCTTGTAGTAAAAGAGATTTTTTATTTATTTTCTTTAATTCTTTTAATAGAATATTTTCAAAAATAGTTCTTTGAGGCTCCGGACCAGAAACAATAGCTAAAATTTCAATATTATCTTTTGGCTCCTTTTTTATAAGGCGAGAAAGTGGGCCTATATAACTATGTCTAATTTTAGTATTTTCAGTATCAGATAATTCTCCTGCTATCTTGGTTTTTTTAAAATCAGGAATCCAGCACATACTAAATTTATTTATAAAATAGCAGTTGATTTTTTTTACTAATTCTTTTAAAAATGGTGTTTGTATTTTTATTTGATGTGTTATGAAAACAGAAGGGACTTTATTAGAATATAGCCCATAACGATTGTCGGAAATAATTCCGTCAATTTCATAATCTTTAATTATTGATTTTAATTTTCTATTTTCTGTGTAAATCCCAAAAATAATTTTTGGGATTTGTAAAAAAATATTTATTTGCATTGGCAAGAAATTAGAATATGTTACATTGTAGTCTTCTAATTTTATAAAATTTTCATCTGGAAATTCTTTAATTAATAAGTTTAATGATCTTCCGCTTGACATTATTATTACATTAAAATTATTTTTTTTTAATTGTTTTATTATAGGTATACATCGTGTGGCATGTCCTATCCCCCAATTAAGAGGTGCAACCATAATATTTTTTTTGCCATTCATTTAACGAAAATACTTAAAACACTATTATTTTTGCGGTAAAATAAAAACTATTGGCAAAAAATAAATTAAAAAAATTTAATGAATTAGAAACTTTTAATCATGTTGTTCAACCCTCCATAGATGAATTGAGAGTCGGTTTTAATTTAAAAGGTAATTGGCGCAAAAATTTCTTTAAAAATGATAATCCAATTGTTTTAGAGCTTGGTTGTGGTAAGGGGGAGTTTACAGTTGGTTTAGCAAAGAGTTATCCCAAAAAGAACTTTTTAGGAATTGATATTAAGGGAGCAAGAATTTGGGCTGGAGCAAGTCAAGCTTTAGATGAAAAATTAATTAACGTTGGTTTTTTAAGAATTCGAATAGACTGGATTGAAATGTGTTTTAATTCAAATGAAGTAGATGAGATTTGGATTACATTTCCTGATCCTCAGATAAAAAAGAATAGAACTGCTAAAAGACTTACTCATCCAATTTTTTTAAGAAAATATAATAATATTTTAAAATCAAATTCGAAAATTCATCTTAAAACAGATAGTCAGTTTTTACACGGATTTACTTTAGGTGTAATTGCTGGTGAAAATCATAATTTGGAAGACTCAACAGATGATTTATATAATGCTGTTGATTTTAGGGAATGTTCCAAAATCCAAACTTTTTATGAGAATATGTTTTTAAAAAAAGGGATGCCAATAACATATTTAAGATTTTTATTAAACTATTAATTTTATTTTGAATGTTAATTATACTTTATATTTGTAAAAAATAAATGATTTGAAGATTACAAAAGAAGATGTTAGTAATATCTTAAGTAAGATTAAGTTTCCGTCTAGTTCTAGTGGAATTGTAGATAGCGGTTCGCTAAAAAATGTTCAAATATTTGGGAACGACATTATTTTAGATATAGAAATTACCAACCCAACGCTTCAGTACAAAAAGAAAATTGAGGTTTTGTGTGCCGAGGCAATTAGCGATATGCTTGGGGATAGCAAGAACGTAAAAATGAATTTTTCTATTAAGGAAGTTAAAAAAGATATTAAAATTCAAGGAAATCCTATTCCAAATGTTAAGAATATTATTGCTGTTTCTTCTGGAAAAGGTGGTGTTGGAAAATCAACTATTGCTGCAAATTTATCTACTGCTCTTGCTGAGCTAGGGTATTCAGTTGGGATTGTAGATGCTGATATTTACGGTCCTTCTATGCCTATAATGTTTGATCTAGTTGGAGAGGTTCCTCAAGCTATTGAGCTGGATGGAAAGAAAAAAATGAAACCACCATCAAACTATAATGTTAAAATGGTTTCAATGGGTTTTTTTACAGAAGCTAATCAAGCAGTTGTTTGGAGAGGTCCTATGGCATCTAAAGCTCTCAACCAATTAATTTGGGATACGCATTGGGGAGAGTTAGATTATTTAATTATTGATCTTCCCCCGGGCACTGGCGATATACATCTTTCTCTAGTTCAAGCAATACCATTAACAGGTGCTATAGTAGTTACAACTCCTCAGCAAATAGCGTTAGCTGATGCTAGAAAAGGAGTAAATATGTTTCAGATGGACAGTATCGATGTTCCCGTTATTGGTATTGTTGAGAATATGTCTTATTTTACACCTGCTGAGTTACCGCAAAATAAATATTATATCTTTGGAAAAGATGGGGGTAAGGATTTGGCCGAGCAATTAGATCTTAATCTTTTGGGTCAAATTCCAATCGTTCAATCTTTAAGAGAAGCATCTGACGGAGGTCGTCCTGCTGTTTTGCAAGAAAACACTCAAATATCAAAATCATTTATTAATTTAGCAAAAAATGTTGTTGATTCTGTAAATCAAAGAAATGTTGATTTGCCAGAAACTGAAGCTGTGAAGATTACAAATATGAAAGGTTGTTCTAACTAAAAATTACAAAGAGGTTTGATTACAAATAAAAACATTTTAAAAAAAATTGAAGCAGCTTTAGATGACTTTAGGCCTTACTTAGAAGCAGATGGAGGAGACATTAGTTTAGTAGAGGTAACTGACGATTATGTTGTTAAGGTTAAGTTACTAGGCGCTTGTGAGACTTGTCAAGTTAGTATGATGACATTAAAAAATGGTGTTGAGTTAGCCGTTAAAAGCGCAGTGCCAAAAGTTAAAGAAGTTGTTGAAGTTGGCTCACTTTCAAATGCTTAACTTTATTTTTTCTTGACTCACATTCCTTCTTCTTATTTTCTTTATTTAGAATTATTATAAATTGTTGTTTTTCGTTCTTTTCTATCTAATAATATTAGATAAAAGAATTAAATTTGCCATGAAATTGACGATAGATTTATGATGACATCACTTATGAAAAACAGGCTTCTACATATTTTAGTCCTTGTTTTTATTTCTTTCTCCACAGTATTTTCTCAAGATGCTCCTGCTGTTATCGACTCCGCAGCCGTTTTAAAAGGAGAGCAAATATTTAAAGCCAACTGTACAGCATGTCACGTAATGGGAGATAAAAAACTCATTGGTCCTGGTCTTTTAGGTGTGACTGACAGGAGAGAAAAAGAGTGGTTGAAAAAATGGATTAATAGTTCTTCAGACTTCATTGCTTCTGGAGATCCAGATGCTATAGCAATATATGAAGAGTATAATAAAGTAGCAATGACTTCATACTATTTTTCAGATCCTGATTTTGAAGCTGTTTTTGCCTATCTGAAAAATCCGCCAGTTAAAGCTAAGGTTTTGGATGTTGATTCTGTTATTGCATCTGAAGATGATGGAATTAACACATCAACACAACTCATGTTCATTGGTTTATTCTTATTGCTTCTTGTCTATCTTTTAACTTCTTTAAAAAATAAACTTAAAGCTAGTCTAGATCAAGAAACAGAAACAATTCCTCAGACCTTATTTAATCAATTTAATTTATTTATTGGTAACAATAGAAATATAGTTTTTATTGCACTAGCAAGTTTTATTATAGTTATTAAGTTTTCATTTGATACACTTTCTGGTGTTGGGGTCTATACAAAATATCAGCCTGAGCAGCCTATTGCGTTCTCTCATAAAGTTCATGCTGGCGAAAATGGTGTTGACTGTAATTATTGTCACTCATCTGCAAGAAAAAGTAAGCACTCTGGAATTCCATCTGCTAATGTTTGTATGAATTGTCATACCTACATTAATGAAGGTACAATAACAGGAACTACGGAGATTTCAAAAATATATGAAGCTGTAGGCTTTGACCCTGACTCTAAAACCTATATTGAAGGCTATGAGCAGAAGCCAATAAAATGGGTTCGTATTCATAATCTTCCAGATTTATCTTATTTTAATCATTCCCAACATGTAGTCGCTGGTAAGGTTGAATGTCAGACATGTCATGGTCCAATAGAAGAAATGGATGTTGTTTATCAGCATGCTGAATTGACGATGGGTTGGTGTATTGAGTGTCACAGGACTACTGAAGTTGCAATGGAAGGAAATGAGTATTATACTGAATTACACGCTCAGCTAAAAGAAAAATATAAAGGACAGAAAATTACTGTAGATAAGATTGGTGGAATTGAATGTGGAAAATGTCATTATTAACTAAGATTTATTAACTAGATGAAGACAACAAAAAAATACTGGAAAGGCCTTGCGCAGCTACATGATGATCCAATTGTTGAAAAATTGGCACAAAATGAGTTCGTCGAAAATCTTCCAGTTGATGAGTTTTTAGGGGATAAAGAAAACCTCTCTTCAACTAGTAGTAGTAGGAGAGATTTTCTTAAGTTCCTTGGGTTTAGTACTGCAGCCGCTACTTTAGCTGCATGTGAAACCCCTATAGTTAAATCTATACCATATCTTGTTAAACCTGATGAAATTATTCCTGGAGTCGCAAATTATTATGCTTCCACTATTTATGATGGTAGAGATTATGCTAGTGTTTTAGTTAAGACAAGAGAGGGAAGGCCTATTAAAATTGAAAATAATGGTACTTGTTCTAACTCTAGAGTACAAGCATCAGTACTTTCTCTTTACGATTCTGCAAGATTAAAACATCCCCTGAAAGCTAGTGAAGAAAGTAATTGGAGAACAGTTGATTATGAAATAAAAGAAAAGCTATCAAATATTAGAGACGGAAAAATAGCTTTTTTAACCTCTACAATCTTAAGTCCAACAATTAAGCAATTAATACAGGAGTTTGCTGAAAAATATAATAATGTTGAGCATGTGATGATGGATTCTACTCCTTATGATGGTATTTTAGATGCAAATCTAGAGTCTTTTGGGTCGCGATTAGCTCCATCATATAGTTTTGACAAGGCCGATGTTATTGTTTCTTTTGGAGCTGATTTTCTTGCTAATTGGATGGCAAATGAATATGCTACAGATTATGTAAAAGGAAGAAATCCCAAGAATGGAAAAATGTCTAAGCATTTTCAGCTAGAAACAAATCTCTCTCTCTCTGGTGCTAATGCAGATAAAAGAATTCAGATTAAACCTTCAGAACATGGTTATTTAATTTCAAGCCTTTTAGATGGAATAAAGGGGAATAAATTTGATTCTAGACTGGAAAAAATTGTTAAAGCTTTGTCTAATGCCAAAGGAAAGTCAATAGTTTTAAGTAATAGTAATGACAAAAATGTTCAACTTATTGTTAATGCTATTAATAATGAGTTAAGTAATTATGATAAAACAATACTAACTAATCAACCAACATATTTAAAGCAGGGTAACTCTCAAGCAGTTGATAATCTTCTTTCGGATATGAAAGATGGAAAAGTAAGTGCTTTAATTACATACAATGTTAACCCTTCTTATTCTTATAATAAATCTAAACAATTTAATGAAGCGTTAAAAAATGTTGAACTTAAGATCTCAACTTCATCTTATAATGATGAAACTGCTTCTTTAATGGATTATGTATGTCCTGATAGTCATAATTTAGAAAGTTGGGGAGATGCAAACCCAAAACAAGGGAATTACTCTCTTATGCAGCCTACGATTTCTCCATTGTTTGACACAAGACAGTTTCAAGAGACTCTTCTTTCTTGGACAGATAGATCGGACTATTTTTCTTATTTGAAGAGTTTTTGGATAGAAAAAGGAATTGATTGGAATGTTACCCTTCATGATGGTTATTTTCATTTAGAGGATAAGAAAATTAAATTAAAGAAATTTGTAGACAGGTCTTTCCCTATAAAAAACACTATTTCTACAGATTTAGAATTAGAACTTTACGAAACTATTGCTTTGGGAGATGGATATCAAGCAAATAATCCATGGCTACAAGAACTTCCAGATCCACTTACTCGAGCATGTTGGGATAATTATTTAACAATATCAGCTCATACAGCAAAAGAATTTGGTTTAGAGAATTGGAATGTATCCAATGGAGCTTTAAATGGAAGTATGGTAAATATTGAAGCAGATGGTGTTTCTCTGCAAAATGTTCCCGTACTAATTAGCCCAGGTCAAGCTAGATCAACAGTTGGAATGGCTATTGGTTATGGAAGAACTAAAGCAGGAAAGGCTGGTGATGGTATTGGTTTTAATGCTTATCCTTTCACTGGTAAAAAAACTATATCAATTGAAAAAGTAGAGGGTGAATATGAATTTGCCTCTATTCAGCTTCATCATACAATGATGGGGAGAGATATTGTTAAGGAAACAACTTTATCTGAATACATTAAGGATCCTTCATCAGGAAATCATAGAGAAACTTATGCAACTTATAAAGGCAAATTAACTGCTGATAAAGTTACTTTATACGAAGCACATGATTTAGAAATTGGACATTTTTGGAATCTTTCAATTGATTTAAATTCATGTATTGGGTGTGGAGAATGTGTTATTGCATGTCAATCTGAAAATAATATTCCTGTTGTAGGAAAAGAAGAAATGCGAAAGAGTCGTGATATGCATTGGATGAGAATTGATAGATATTTTTCCTCTGATATGACTGAAGAGCTTTCTGCAAAAGAAAAAATTTCCATGATTGATATGTTCTCTGAAATGGAAGAACCATCAGAAAACCCTGAAGTAGTATTTCAACCAATTATGTGTATGCATTGTAATAATGCACCGTGTGAAACTGTATGTCCTGTTGCTGCCACAACTCATAGTAACGAAGGGTTAAATCAAATGACTTATAATAGGTGTGTTGGAACAAGGTATTGTGCCAATAACTGTCCATACAAAGTGAGAAGATTTAATTGGTTCCAATATTCAGATAACGATAAGTTTGATTTTAACATGAATGACGATTATGGTAAGATGGTTCTAAATCCTGATGTTGTGGTTAGATCAAGAGGAGTTATTGAAAAGTGTAGTATGTGTATACAAAAGATTCAAGAGCTTAAATTAAATGCTAAAAAAAGTGGGCAACCTATAAAAGATGCAGATGCTCAGACAGCTTGCGCTTCTTCTTGTTCAACAAATGCTATTGTGTTTGGTGACTCAAATAACAAGGATAGTGAGGTATGGCGTTTAAGAAATGATGAAAGAGCATATGATTTATTAGATCATTTAAATGTTAGGCCATCAGTATTTTATCAAACAAAGATTAGAAATAAAGCATAATGCATAAAGAATCCGAAATAAGAGATCCCTTAATACTTGGTAATAAAACTTACCATGATATCACTAGAGATATTGCGAGACCTGTTGAAGGAAAGGCTAATAAATATTGGTGGATTTTATTTGGTTTATCTGTTTTTCTCTTTTTGTGGGGGATAGGGTGTATGGCTTACACTATTGGAACTGGTATTGGAGCTTGGGGTTTAAATAAAACTGTTAATTGGGCTTGGGATATTACAAATTTTGTTTGGTGGATTGGAATTGGTCATGCAGGAACATTAATTTCTGCTGTGCTTTTATTGTTCCGTCAGAAATGGAGAATGGCAATTAACAGATCTGCTGAAGCAATGACAATATTTGGTGTTGTACAGGCAGGTCTTTTTCCTTTAATACACATGGGAAGACCATGGCTAGCTTATTGGGTATTTCCTTTCCCAAATGAATATGGACCTCTATGGCAAAACTTTAACTCTCCTCTTTTGTGGGATGTATTTGCAATTTCAACTTATCTAACAGTATCAACAGTATTCTGGTATATTGGCTTGATTCCTGATTTTGCAATGATTAGAGATAGAATGAGTAAAACTATTAGCCCTATGAAAAAGAAGCTATATACTTTACTTGCATTTGGATGGAGTGGTAGAGCAAAACATTGGCAAAGGTTTGAAGAGGTGTCACTTGTTCTTGCAGGACTTGCTACACCATTAGTTTTTTCTGTGCACTCTATTGTAAGTATGGATTTTGCTACTTCTGTAATACCTGGCTGGCATACAACAATATTTCCTCCGTATTTTGTACTAGGAGCTCTTTTTTCTGGATTTGCAATGGTAGAAACTTTACTTATTATTATGCGTAAAGTTGTAAATATGGAAGCATATATTACTATTAAGCATATTGAATATATGAATGTCATTATATTATTTACTGGATCACTTGTTGGAACAGCATATATAACTGAGCTTTTTATGGCTTGGTATTCAGGCGTTGCTTTTGAACAATATGCTTTTTTAAATAGAGCAACTGGTCCTTATTGGTGGGCATATGCAGCAATGATGTCATGTAATGTTATTATCCCACAACTTTATTGGATTAAGAGTATAAGGACTTCTTTTATTGCTACATTTATTCTATCAATTTTTGTTAATATAGGAATGTGGTTTGAACGTTTTGTAATTATTGTTACTTCTCTACATAGAGATTTTTTACCTTCATCATGGACAATGTTCTCTCCTACATTTATTGATATTGGTATATTTTTGGGAACTATTGGTTTTTTCTTTACATTATTTTTAATGTATGCAAGAACCTTTCCTGTAGTTGCTCAAGCAGAATTAAAAACAATTCTTAAATCTTCTGGATCAGAATATAAAAATAAGACTCATGAATAAGAAAGTATTATATGCTATTTTCGATGATGAAGAGATTTTATTAGAATCAGTTAAAGTCCTTAGATCTAAAGAGATTGAAATCGAAGAAGTCTATAGCCCTTTTCCTGTTCATGGCCTTGATGTTGCCTTAGGGTTTAAAGAAACAAGAATGGCTATAACAGCATTTATATATGGTTGTATTGGTTTATCTTTTGGAGGTCTTTTGATTTATTATATTATGATTTCTGGTGTTGGTAAAAGTTGGCCTATGAATATTGGTGGAAAACCTAACTTTACATTCTATCAAAATTTCCCTGCTTTTGTGCCAATTATGTTTGAGTGTACAGTTTTATTTGCTGGTCATTTAATGTCTTTAACCTATTTCTTTAGAAATAAACTTTACCCTGGAGCTACAACAACTAGCCCTGATCCAAGAACTACAGATGATAAATTCCTAATGGAAATTATAGTTGAAGGAGATGATAACAAGATGCGAAAACTACTTAAAAGAAACTGGTGCTTCTGAAATTAACGAAAAAGATACAAATAATGAATAAATTATTGTAATACTATCTTTCTTAATTATTTTCTCTTCATGTGAAACTGATGGTCCTGGATATGAATTTATGCCAAATATGTATAGATCTCCCTCACTTGAAACATATGGTCAAAATGCAGTATTTGAAGATAGTTTAAATGCACGTAAACCGGTTAAAGGAACAATTGCTAGAAATTATTTATCTACTTTCTATTATGAAGGCTCTTTAGAAGGTTACCTCGATGCAGGAGAAAATGCAGTTAACCCTTTTGAAAATAGTGATGTAAATATCGAGGAAGGCAAGAAATTATATTCTATGTTCTGTCAGCATTGTCATGGGGAATTTGGTGCAGGAGGAGGGTCTATTACTCATCCTATATACTCTGCAATACCTCATTATAATGATGGTAAATTATTAAGAAGAGCTAATGTTCCTATGAATCAAATTAACTTCGGGGCATATTTTTCATGCTCTTACCTTTGGTTTAAATGCAATGGGGCCTCATTCTTCGCAACTAAGTGAAGAAGAAAGGTGGAAAATTGTTTTATATGTTCAGGAGTTACAAAAATATAATGCGGAATAAAATTAATGAAGATGTATAAAATATCTAAATCTAGTCTAATATTATCAATTTCACTTATAGTGATTGGGCTCCTTTCTTCAATTTATGCATTTATTGATGATGCTCATGCAGCTTGGACAAGTTTAGTTTTTAATAATTATTTCTTTTTAGGTATTTCAATCTTTGCAGTTTTTTTTGTTGCTCTTCAGCATGTCGCTGAAGCAGGTTGGTCTACAGTTATAAAAAGAGTACCTGAGGCTATTATGACTTTTCTTCCTTATGCATGTGGGATTATGATTTTTATTGTTGTTGCTGCTCTAATGCATTGGAATCATATATATCATTGGCTAGAGCCTGGTATTATGACTGTTGGTTCTGAAAATTATGATAAAATAATTGCTGGAAAAGAAGCTTATTTAAATCCAATTTTCTTTCTTGTTAGATCTATAATTTATGTTGTAGTATGGATTTATTGTGCAAAGAGATTACGAGATATTTCTTTACAAGGTGACTTAGAAGGTGGTTTAGGTGATAAAGCTTATAGCAAAGGAATTACTGTATCTGCTTGGTTTATAGTGTTTTTTGCTGTTAGTTCTTCAATGGCAGCATGGGATTGGATCATGTCCATTGATACTCATTGGTTTAGTACTTTATTTGGTTGGTATATTTTTTCAGAATGGGCTGCTATTGGTTTTACAACTATTTTATTGTTTTGTTTGTTTCTAAGAAAACAGGGGTATCTCCAAGATTTAAATCAGAGTATTATTCATGATTTAGGTAAGTGGGTATTTGCTTTTTCTGTTGTTTGGACTTATATGTGGTTCTCTCAATTTATGCTTATTTGGTATGCAAACATTCCTGAGGAGGTAACATATTTTATGGAAAGAATTGAACTCCCAAACTATAATTTTCTATTCTGGTTTAGTGCTGGTTTAAACTTTGTTGTTCCAACAATAGTTTTGATGAGTCGAGATTCTAAAAGAAATTCAAATAATTTAATTGTTGCTTGTATTGTTATTTTAATAGGTCATTGGATAAATTCTTATTTACTTTTTGCTCCAGGAACTCTTCATGATCATGGTCATTTAGGCTTTAAAGAGATTGGAATGGGTCTTGGATTTGTTGGCTTATTTTTATTAATTATTTTCAGATCTCTTACAAAAAGATCTTTAAATATTAAGCATCATCCATTTCTTGAAGAAAGTAAGCACCTTCATACATAAGCCTTTTCTATTACACTCTTTTACTTTCATATCACTTTAAGTTATTGCTTTTAGTTTGTTACTTTTGTTATTAATATGAATGAAGAATTAAATCCAGAATCCGATCATTTAGATAATGAGGAAGTAGAATTCGAAAAAGCTTTACGTCCAAAAGAATTTAGTGATTTTAAGGGACAGGATCAAATTATAGATAATCTTGAAGTTTTTATAAAAGCAGCTAGGCAAAGAGAAGAATCTTTAGATCATGTTCTTTTACATGGACCTCCTGGTCTTGGAAAAACAACACTTTCATATATTATTGCAAATGAGTTAGGAGTAGAAATTACTACAACTTCAGGTCCCGTTTTAGATAAACCTGGAGATTTAGCTGGTTTGCTTACTAATCTTGAACCCAGAGATGTTTTATTTATTGATGAAATTCATAGATTAAACCCTATTGTTGAGGAATATCTTTATTCTGCGATGGAAGATTATCAAATTGATATTATGATAGAATCCGGTCCAAATGCTCGAACAGTTCAGATAAAACTCAATCCTTTTACTTTAATTGGTGCTACTACTCGCTCAGGATTATTGACTTCTCCTCTTAGAGCTAGATTTGGAATCAATAGTCGATTAGAATATTATGGCGCTGAGCTTCTTGCAGATATTATTAATAGATCTTCAACTATATTAGATGTCAGTATTTCTAAGGATGCTTCAAATGAAATTGCAAGAAGGAGTAGAGGGACTCCTCGAATAGCTAACGCCTTGCTTAGAAGAGTTAGAGATTTTGCACAAATAAAAGGGACTGGAAATATTGATGGGGCAATTACTAAATATTCTCTAGAGGCTCTTCATGTCGATGAAAATGGTTTGGATGAGATGGATAACAGAATTTTATCAGCTATTATTGATAAATTCAAAGGTGGCCCTGTTGGTCTTACAACTATTGCTACTGCAGTTGGTGAACAAGCTGGTACCATTGAAGAAGTTTATGAACCGTTTCTAATTAAGGAAGGTTATTTAATGAGAACACCAAGGGGGAGACAAGCGACTGATCTTGCTTTTAAACACTTAGGCAGGATTAAGCCTACTAATCAGTCAAATTTATTTTAGGATAAATTATCAAAAACTTCCAAAATACTTTCGCGATAATTTGCAAAGTATGCTAATGCCCAGACCTTTAAACTCGCAATTTCCTTTTTGTTAAGCCATTTTTTAGATTTCTTTAATTCCTTTTTAAATAGCTTAGGGTCAAAGCTTACTTTATTTAGTATGTTTTTACAAAATTTTAGCATTAAGATTTAAATATTTTAATTAGACAGTATAGTATTACCAAAGTAAATCCAATTGTATATAAATAACCTGCATATTGTAAATGCATTGTTTTAAATAATATTCCTAAACTTGTTATTGCAATTGCAGAATATTTAAGTTTTTCCATTATTTAAAAAACGCTCAGGAAAATTATTTATTGTCTTCGCCCCAAATATATTTGTCAAATTCAAATCCACATAAGCTCAGCGCTCTATCAATAACAGTAGCGGCGAGTTCCTCAAAATCTTTTGGCTTACTGTAAAATGAAGGTGTTGCTGGACATATAATTCCTCCTGCTTCGGTAATAGTTTTCATATTATTTATATGAATTAAACTATATGGTGTTTCTCTTGCTATTACAACTAATTTTCTTCTTTCTTTAAGTATGACATCTGCAGCTCTAGTTGTTAGATCATTAGATATTCCACTTGCTATCCTTCCCATTGTTCCCATTGAACATGGGCATATTATCATTTTAGAATAATTGGCAGATCCTGAAGCAAAAGGAGCTTTGAAGTCCATTTTGTTATAAAATTTAAACGGATATTTTTTGTAATCATCATTATCAAGTTCTGTTTGCCAAACATACTTTGCATTATCAGACATTAAGATACCTACTTCATCTACCTGATCTTTTAGAATTAGAATTTTATCAAGTAATACTTTAGCATATAAAGAGCCACTAGCTCCAGTTATTGCAATAATAATTTTATGTTTTTTCATTTAGAATTGATATTGAAGTGAGAAGTTTAGTCCTGTATTATATTTTCCTTTGTTTAAGCTATATGTTTGGCCTGAAACATGTGGAGCTATTGGTAATAATGAATTACTTAGTCTTGTATTTAATGAAATTTTTCTTGTAAGTAAATATGTGAATCCAATTAAACCGCCAATTTCTATTTTGTTAAATTCTATCTGATTTTCTAGTTCCCCGTACAAATCTGAATAATAACCTCTTATCAGAGCAGCTGTTTGTAAGCCTACTTCAACTGAAATATTATTTGATTGAATAAACTTAAACAGTATTGGAAATTCTAAATAATTTAGATTTATATCTGCTATTTGAGGTAGTTTGTCTTTTTTCTGGTTTACACTGCCTTTTTGAGTATATGTCATTTCAATCTGTAACTGCATCTGATCATTAATGTCCCTTTTAACGAACCCTCCTAAAATTAATCCTGCCTTATGAAAGCCAGCAAGATTATCCCCTGAAACCTGAGTTGTACTGACTCCTGCAACTATACCTGCATTAAAGTTTTGTCCAGATAAATTTTGTGTTATAAAAAAGAAGAATAATATTAAAAATAATTTTTCCATCTATCTAATACTTACTCCTGCTCCAATTGTTAAAACAGGATATTCACTAATTGTGTAATTGGCTTGTAAAGCTAATACAGCTATATTAAATCTTAATCCAACATTAGCTCTAAAATAAGTTTCTCTTTCTAATACAAGCTCTATAGGGCTTATGATACTTAATTCACCCAAATTAAATTCCTGACTTAAATTAGTAATAAAAGTTGATTCTGTTGAATTAAACCCTACTCCCGCAAAGCCCGTTAGCATTAATATTTTTCTTGAGGCAATTAAATTTATATTGTATGCATGTATATTTAAATCTACATCTTGGTTTAAAATAGTTAGTTTAGAATTTAAACTTGAATAAGCTCCTTGTATTGATAAACTAAGTGGTATAGTGTTTCCAATAACTGGAATCCATTGTAAAATATCATGCTTAAAACCTATTCCCCAAAGACTTATCTCCCCTTTACCCGCAAATCCTGCATTAAAATTATATGTTGGCATATAACGAGCATTAATTTCTGTTTTCTTTATTATTCCAATTCCGGTATTAATTGTTGGCATTGCAAGAGCATAAATTGCATTATTTTGATTAGGAAGTTTAATATCATTACCCTGATAAGTAATTATGGCTCCATCTCCTTTTCCTAATATTGTTGGCGTCTCTGATGATGTAGAGGAAAAATTTTCTAAGTCATTTGGGTTAAATGATTTTTTATTTTTTGGAATTATTAAGGTATTTAATGATAAGCTAAGATCAAATCCTGCCAGTTTATGAGGTTTGGCAGTATTATACCATCCATTATTAAGAGTTGCCCCTATGCTTGAGCTTAATGGGTTTATATATTGACTAAGAAAAATGTTAGCATCCTTATTACTAATGCTAACTTGAGCATAAGATGATTTACAAATTATAATTGCTAATATAATAGTAATTATCCTTGGCATTGTTCTATTTTGTGCTAAGTGAGATTTGCTCTACTTGAAGAATTTCATAATTATCATTATCATAAATATAAGCAACAATACCGAAATTATTAATATTCCAATCTCCAGCCTGTCCATTACCTTGGAAAAGAACATTAGCAGAGTGATCCATATTAAAATTTTCTAAATCACTTAAGTTTATTGAATATGAATGCTCAAAAGAATCTCCATTGTTGATTTCAGAATCTAAAGTTACCTCATCTCCCCATGTAGAGCTGATTACTGATCTTAAAACATGATTATGGATATAGTTTTGATCCTCTAATATGCCATCTTTTTGCCAATTAATAATGCCATTTTCTGTCAGGCAAACAACTAGCTTATAGTTTCCTGTTGTATTTTTTAATGCATCAGTATTAATAGTTATTTCAGCATTATCTGCTAAAAGAGTTGATGATATATTGATGCCAAATATTACATCTTTACTAAGTTCATCTCCAACGCTAGAAAGCCATTGACCTTTGTCTTTTCTGTGGTCATTTGGATAACCTATTCTATTAATCATTCCTTTGGGTAGTCCAGCATCTGTTATATTAAAAAAGTTATCAAACTCTTCACCCCATTTTGATCTAAAATCATAAGTAAATTTAGTTTGACTAATCGGGTAGGGTCTTGCAAAAGTATTTCCAACATGTATAGCAAGGCCAATTATTTGAGCTCCATATACATCATGAATAGCTTCTAATTCTCTAGCTGCATCAGGACAGTTTTGACATAGATGTCCGGTAAAATCTTCTATTAAAATATTTTTAACATATTGGTTGCTTGAAGTGTCGACTCCTCCTCCATTGTTATTTATATATGGCTCCTCAATAATATCACAAGAGCTTATCAGCGAGATAATAAAAATGCTATAAATTAAATTTTTCATAATTAAAAACTTGATGTTATATTAAAGTTAAGTCCATTTGAAGAAGGTACTAACTTACACACTCCTCCAACACAAAATATTCCTTCTCTTTTCTTTCCATAGCCTATCTCAAATCTATTTGCACCCTTAATAAATCCAACGTTAAGATTTATATAATGAAGTTGTTTACTGACATCTTCATTCCCATAATTATACATGTCTTGTACTGCAAAAAACCAGTTAGGAGAAATAGTATATTCTGCTAGCCCCATTACCCAGTCCCCTTCTTCTTTCTTAGAGGCGGTCTCTAATTGTTTTGCCATTAGGGTTTGAAGCTCCATTCTAATTGAGTGGCCTTTCTTTATTTTATAGCTGATGTCCAAGACTCCTATTGTAGAATTAATAACTCCGTATTCTCCAGGTGTTTTTCCCTCTAGAAAATCTTTATTATATGTTTGGTTAGCTACAACTAAATTATATCTGACTTTTTTATTTAATTTTTTATTTATTTCTAAGTTTATATCTGAATAATATAGTTCTTCATCAATTACACTTATAAGAATTGGAGTATGATCTTGATTGTCATTTAGAAATGAATTTCCACTGTTTAAGCCATTTATTCTTGAAACATTAAAATTTAGTTTTGTACCATATCTTCCGCCAAGCAATGTTCCTTTATTGATTTTGTAAAAGATATCAAGTTGAAAGCCTAGCTCTCCCATTGCTTGTGTAGCACAAGGGTATAAAGCAAGTAATGAATATGCATGAGGCTTACTTAATGTTGGAATGTAATTTAGAATATATGCTTTTCCAATCCTATCTCTATCTGATAAAAGTAGCATATTATCTGCTCTATGTATTTCTGCAGTAATTCCAAATCCTTTTTTAGAATATGTAAGACTTGAAGTGAAAGCGCTTCCGCTTGCATAGTTTACATTCTCTTGTTGAATAGAATTAAGTGGGTCATTTATTTTGTAGGCATATTCCCCAAAATAATTCCAGCCACCATTTATTAAATTTAATCTTCCAGCATATAAGCCTACGTTTTGTGGTAGTTCAAAGAGTGGATTTGATCTTTGTTGATACCTACTCACAAAGCTTCCTCCAAGGATATATTTTGTTTTAGATGTTAAATTCATTGCCTGATTTAAATCTATTTCAGCATCAATACCTCTAAATATTCCATCTGCATAAGTAAAGTAAGTCCTACTCTTAGCAATAAATGTTTTTAGGTTTATTCCATTTCCAATTTTATATTTCAGTCTGATTCCATCCATTGCATTATCAATACCTAAACCTTTTTCTTCATAACTTCTAAAGATCAAACCACTCCCAAATTGTTCATAGAAATTACCAGCAGTTATTTCCAATCCTGATGTAGAATATGTTGCAAATCTATAAGGAATACCATTTCCTTTAAAATCATCGTCATAATCTAATAAAGCATTTAAGTAACTTTCATATCTAACTCCTGCAGTAAAATTATTTCTGGTGAATAAGATGTTTAAATAACTATTGTTTCTAATTACTTCATCTGCAGCTACCGCATTAATGCTAGCATCCTCAAGATAGCTTTGCATATTCAAATTAAAATCTCCATGAATTTCTCCAAGATCTTGCCCATTTGTAAAGAGGTAGCTAAATAAAAGACCTAAAATTATTACATTTTTTTTCATATCTATTTTCCTAATTCCTCAATTTTCTCATATAGTTCGTCTTCATCTCCATCAATATAGCCTCTATGATCCCAAACAATATTTCCTTTACCATTTAATAGGAATGTATGGGGAACAGTTGAAACTCCCATTGCTCTTTTAAGATCTGAATTAGAATCTAGATACACTTCATATTCCCAATCAGAGGAGTTAACATAAGGAGCAACCTTAGACATAGATCTTGTATCATCTATAGAGATTGCTATAATTTTTACTCCAGTTTCTTCTTGCCACTCCTCATATACTTCAGCAATATTATTCAATTCCTTTTTACAAGGTTTACACCAAGTAGCCCAAAAACTAATAACAATAGGATTATTATTATTCTCTAATTCCTGAATATTAAAAGAGTTACCATCTAATGTTTTAACTTCTATATTTGGAAGACTTCTTTCTTGAGAATATATAAAGCTTATATTAATTGAAAGAGCTAGAACTATAAATAGTATTTTTTTCATAATGATTTTTTTAAAGATTAAACAAATTTACAAAACTTAAAGAATAAAAAACCCTGATTATCTCAGGGTTTTTTTCGATCAATGCATAAAAAAACCCCGAAATTTAGTTCGAGGTTTTTTTATGTAAAATTTTAATTATTTAGCTATTGTAACTTTTCTTTTAATTACTGAGTTTTTAGTAAGAATATTTACATAGTATGATCCATTTGCTAATGTTGAAATATCAATTTCTGATTTATTTGAAGAAGCTAAAACAAGCTTTCCAAATACATCATAAATTTCTACACTAACAAAAATTCCTTCAACATTTAAGATATCTTGTGCAGGGTTTGGATATACATTACATTTAGAAGTAAATTCTTCAACGCTAGTACTTGCATTATAGCATGGTGATGAAGGATCACTTATAAAAGCATCGAAACAATCTTGCTCTGAACCATATGATCCATTTCCAGATCCCAGGTCAGTACATCCAAATGGAGTACATTCCCATGCTGGACCGCTTGCGCTACCTGTTGAGAAATACTCACCTAATTCATTGAAATTTGATAGTTGTTGACCAGATAAAGAAGCTATTACTGTTCCAGCATTATCAGAAACAAAAACTTCAGCTCCAGTACCATAAGCACAACACATACCGTCTCCATAAGCATCATAAAGTAGGAATGAGTAACATTCATTTGCATTAACAGCAACTGATGCAGAATATGATTGGTTTGACATGTAAGTTCCACCTTGCCCACCTTGACCAACTACATTACCTGCTTCATCAACAATTTCCCATGAAGTTTCTGATCCGTATCCATCAGTTGTAATTTCAACATCAATATTTCCAGCAGAAATTCCACCCATTACTTGATTGTTTTGATCAAAATGAACAAAAGAATTAGTTGAGCCATTATTAGAACTATTTTGATCAACTTGTCCATTAGGATTTGAAACTGTAAATACTACATTGTTAACTGCTTGAGGAGAAAAACTCACTCCAGGAATAGTTATAATTTCAGTTTGAGCTGGAAGCATATTTCCTGTCCAGTTATATGTTGCTCCAGCAGTACCATTAATAGTGTAATCAATATCTAAAGAAGTTAAGTTAACACTTCCAAAGTTTCTAAATGTCATTTCTAAATCTGTAGTTGTTCCACATAAAACATCATTTAAATTTGATCCTAAAACATTAGCATCATATTGGTTAGGGAAAACAGGTGAAACAACTGATTGATTTCCAGATAAAATTTCTTGATTTCCTTCAGTAACAAAGGCAACAACATCTAAATTAACTAGATCTAATGTTACATCATTTATATCTGCTGGTGCAGCCCAAGTTAATTGAAATGAATGGAATTCTCCTTGACCTATATTAAAGATTTCTTCTCCCCACTGTCCAGTCATCATGTGACGTAGCATGTGGTTATGAGTATAAGTTGGATTCCATGGTCCTGGTACAATAGCTCCAGGGTTAAATGAAGCAGCTCCAGTTTGAGGTCCTAAAACACCGTTTTGTACAATTGCAACATTTAAGAAATTTGAAGAAACTGTTTGAGTTCCTGTATAGTAAACTTCAACATCAACTGTAACTAAGCCAGTAGATAAGTCTACGCTTGATTGAATTGCAACATTAACAGGTGAAGCTTCAGTTAGTACTTGCGCAGCAGCAGTTGCCCAATTGGCTCTACCCATAGCTGTTGCTCCAGCGCTTCCTTGCTCTAAGCCAGGAAAGTTATGCCTGTTTACAGTTCCTGCAGGATATCCTGCTAGTCCTGATTGAGCATCTATTGCAGCTCCAAAAGAAGTTCTAAAATCTGTTCCAACTCCTTGAGGGTTAGCGTAACCTCCAGCATGAATATTTATTAGAAATACATCATTTGGGTTTGCATCATGAAGTCCTTGACCTATAACATGGCCATCAGGACAAAATGTACAGGATATTCCAGTAAATTCTTCCAGTACAACCTTTTTGTTTTCAGGCGTTGTACTTACAAAAGTTTGTGCAAAAGCAAAAGTAGTAAACAGTGCAAATGCAAAAGTTAGTAGTTTTTTCATCATTGATAATTTTGTTTTAAATTAGATTTTTATAGAAAAATTTTCTTTTCTGGTTCAAATATAGTTAAATTAATTATAATTATCAAATACTATTTTTCAAATTCTTATTTGTGTTAAATGATATTTGATATTTATTTTTTTATTAGTTTGCTAGCAATGATATTATCAATTTAAAGTTTTTTATATTTGCTTAAAACATAAATTAAATGAAACATATAATTTTTTCTCTTTTATTTCTAAGCTCATTTTTCTCATATTCTCAAAGTTTAGATATTACCGGTAATAATAGTGTAAGTGCAAATCCTTGTATGCAAGCACATTCTACTTTAACTGTAAAAAACATTTCTAATTCTTCTTTAGATATATTGTGTGAGAAGATTATTATTGATACTGCAGCAGGCACATCAAATTTCTTTTGTTGGGCTGCAAATTGTTATGGTCAAGACACATACATTTCTCCAGCAACAAATACAATAGGGGCGGGACAAGCAGATGCAACGGATTTTGGAGGATACTACGATGCTTATTGTGATCCAGCTTCAGCATCTGTACAATACTGTTTTTACCCAGATAATGACCCTGCAGATGCTTCTTGTATTACTATAGTTTATAATGGTTCAACTTCTAGTGTTCATGAAAGTTTTAGGGCTTTAAGTTTAACAGATTTTTATCCTAATCCATCAAATAATCAAACTTCTATTTCATATGTTGCTTCTAAGAATTCATTTTTAGAGATTTTAGATGTTTTTGGTAAAAGAGTAGCTAATATTCCTCTTGATTATTCTGGAAGTTTAACAATTGACACAGATAAATTTAAAAGTGGTATATATTTTGCTAATCTAATTGTTGAAAATCAAAAAATCTCAGTTAAAAAACTTGTAGTTAACTAGTCTATACTCATCTAATTTCTTAATTTTTCAACTATAAAAATTTAAATGATAACACAAATAACTGGAAAAATAGTAGAGAAAACTCCAACATACGTTGTTTTAGATTGTAATGGAATTGGTTATAGAATTAATATTTCTTTACAAACTTTCTCATCAATTAAGGACGAATTTTGCAAGCTATATACCCATCTGTCTGTTAAAGAAGACTCTCATACTTTATTTGGTTTTTATGATCAAGCTGAGCGCCACTTATTTAGAAATCTTATAAGTGTTTCCGGAGTTGGACCTAGTACTGCTCAGGTTATTTTATCAACGTATAATGCAAATGAAATTGTTACTTATATAACTACGGCTGATGTTCCAGCAATACAACATGTAAAAGGAATTGGAGCAAAAACAGCTCAAAGAATAATAATAGACCTAAAAGATAAAGTTGCAAAAGGCATGCCTACCTCAGAAATTTCTTTTGATTTAGACAATACTATGAAGACTGAAGCGTTATCAGCTCTACTAGCTTTAGGCTTTGCCAAAAAAGGTTCAGAACAAAAAATTGAAAAAGTACTTAAGCAAAACCCTGACGTTGCAAGCGTTGAAGAGTTAGTAAAGACTGCTTTAAGTCAGATGTAATTGTTATAAATTAGTTTATTTAATTTGAGTAATAAATTTCAAAATTCTTTAATTTTAATTCTAGTATTTACATTAACTCTAAATGTTAGTGCATTTGGCTATTCGCCAGCCGATTCTACTGAAAATTATAATCTTCCTTTTCCATACAATACAAATTATAATAGTGGGTTGTTTTTAAATACTCCATCTAATCTTAGACCCAATGTTAATTATGATATTCAGAATAATCAATATCTTTTTAATAATAGAGTAGGAAATATTAATTTAGATAGATCAAAGATTTTAGATTTTAAGCAGTTTCAGGATTTAAAGCTTAAAAATTCAATAAATGATTATTGGCGCAAGAGAACAAAGCAACAGCTTTCAAGTAAAAATCAATCCTATGGTATGCCCAAATTATATATTCCTGGTCAAGCATTTGATAAAATATTTGGTGGTAACTCAGTCGATATTCGTCCTCAAGGATCTGCAGAATTAATTTTTGGTTTAAAAATAAATAGATTAGACAACCCTAGTTTACCTGTGGAGCAAAGAAAGACAACAACTTTTGATTTTCAGGAAAAGATTCAAATGAATGTAATTGGAAAAATTGGTGATAAGCTTAAGCTCACAACAAATTTTAATACAGAGGCTACATTTGATTTTGAAAATAATATGAAGCTTGAGTACACGGGTTATGAGGATGAAATTATCAAGAAAATAGAAATAGGAAATGTAAGCCTTCCTTTAAATGGTACTTTGATTACAGGAAGTCAATCGTTATTTGGATTAAAAACTCAAATGCAATTTGGTAGAACAACCTTTACTGGAATTCTCTCCCAGCAAAAAAGTAGCACTTCAGAAATAGAGGTAAGTGGAGGTGCTCAGACCTCTGAATTTGATATATATGCCGATCAGTATGAGGCAAATAAACATTTTTTTCTTGCTCATTATTTTAAGGAAAATTATGATAATTCTCTAGCTAATTTACCATTTGTAAATTCTCCAGTAAATATTTCAAGAGTTGAAGTTTGGATAACAAATAAAACTGGAACAACAAATGACACGCGAAATATTGTTTCCTTTTTAGATTTAGGAGAAACTAGCGGTAATATTTTTAATACTCAGTTTACACTTTCAAACGGGAGTATTTACCCAGACAATAATGCTGCCAATGATATGTTTGAATCATTAACAACAAACTTCAGTGGTATTAGAGATATAAATGATGTAAATAATATTCTTTCCTCTCAAATTGGTATAGGTTTTCTTAATGGCCAAGATTATGAGAAATTAGAAAGAGCAAGAAAATTATCTTCTCAAGAATACTCTATACACCCTCAGCTTGGATATATATCATTAAATCAAGCGTTAAATAATGATGAGGTTTTAGCTGTTGCTTTTCAATATACTGTTGGCAATAATATATTTCAAGTAGGAGAGTTTACTTCTTCAGGACCTACGGCACCTCAAACTTTAATTGTAAAGATGTTAAAGGGAACAAATTTTTCTCCAAAATATCCTAACTGGGATCTTATGATGAAAAATATTTATGCCCTTGGAGCATATCAAATGAGTAGTAATAATTTTATTCTAGATATTGTTTATGAGAATACAGAAGAATCTGGAGCCTTAACAAATTATATTCCTGAAGGAGTTATTGATGGTGTTCCATTAATAAAGGTTGTTAATGTTGATCAATTAAATCAGCAAATGGATAATCAATCTGATGGGGTATTTGATTTTATTGAGGGTTTAACTGCAAAAACTGCTAATGGAAGAATTATCTTTCCTGTTCTACAACCTTTTGGTGAATATTTAAGGTCTAAGTTTTCTGATCAAAGTATTGCAGATAAATATGTCTATCAGGTATTATATGATTCTACATTAACCATTGCTCGCCAATATCCTGAGTTAAACAAATTTAGAATTAAAGGAAGTTATCAAGGTGCCTCTGGCTCAGAGATAAGACTTACAGCGATGAATGTACCAGAAGGGTCTGTAACAGTAACTGCAGGGTCACAGAAATTAGTTGAGAACCAGGATTATACTGTAGATTATACTATGGGACGTGTTACTATTATTAATGAAGGCATTTTAAATTCAGGTGTTCCAATTAAGATATCTCTAGAAAATAATACAATGTATGGAGTGCAAAATAAAACTCTTGTTGGGCTTCATGCTGATTATGAAATTAACAAGGACTTTATTATCGGTGCTACAATGTTAAATCTTACCGAGAGACCATTTACAACTAAAATAAATACTGGTGATGAGCCTATCTCAAATACAATTTGGGGCTTAGATGGTACTTATCAAACTGAAGCTCCTTGGCTTACAAAAGCAGTAGATTTTCTTCCTTTTATTGAAACAAAAGCAAAGTCTCGATTAATCGCAAATGCTGAATTTGCTCAATTAATTCCTGGTCACCACAGAGCAGTAGGAAAGAATGGAGTCTCTTACATAGATGATTTTGAGTCAAGCAGAACTTCAATTAGTGTAAAAAATATGGGAGCATGGAGAATAGCAAGTATACCTCAAGGCCAAGAAGATTTATTTGAAAATGCTGCTTTAAGTAACGATTTAATATCTGGATTTAAAAGAGCAAAATTAGCATGGTATACTATTGACCCACTCTTTTACAGAAACACCTCAATAACACCTCCTAATATTAACAAGACTCTTACTCTTGCTAATGGAAATACAATAGCCCAGCAATCATATCATTATTCTAGAGAAGTGTTAGAAACAGAAGTTTTCCCAAATAAAGATCCAGATCTTGGAAGCCAAATAACTAATCTTTCAATTTTAGATATGGCTTTTTATCCTGATGAAAGAGGTCCTAATAACTATACAATAAATGGATTAGGCGCAAATGGTAAATTATTAAATCCATCAAAAAATTGGGGAGGTATAATGAGGAAACTTGAAACGAATGATTTTGAAGCAGCAAATATAGAATTTATTGAATTTTGGATGATGGATCCATTTAATATTGATGATGGATTAATTAATCATAACGGCGGAGATTTATATATTCAGCTTGGTAATGTTTCTGAAGATGTCTTAAAAGATGGCTATAAAAGTTTTGAAAATGGTCTTCCAACTAGCCCTGATGTAGTTGATGTTGATACAACCGCATGGGGAAGAGTGCCTACAAATTTTTCAATTGTGGAAGCATTTGATAATGATCCTTTATCTAGAGAATATCAAGATATTGGTTTAGATGGTTTAGCTAATAGTGACGAAGCATTATTTTTTAAAGACAATTATATTGATTTAATAGAGAATGCATACGGAATAAATTCTCCTGCTTATCAAAATGCAATTAATGATCCTTCAGCTGATGATTTTCATTATTTCAGAGGAACAGATTTTGATAATATCTCAACAGATATATTAAGTAGATATAAAAAATTTAATAATACTGATGGGAATTCAGTCACTTCAGAGCAATCAGTTGAGAGTTACCCTACTGCAGCTTCCTCTCAACCAAATTCAGAAGATATTAATAGAGATCATACTCTAAGTGAGACAGAAAGTTATTTTCAATATAAAGTTCGTTTATTTCCAGGGATGAATGTAGGTGACAGTTATATTTCTGATGTTTTAGAAACAAGCGTTAAAACAGAAAATGGTAGTAATAGAAATATAAAATGGTATCAGTTTAGAGTGCCAGTCTATTTGCCAGATAATGTTATTGGAGGTATCCAAGATTTTAAATCTATTCGTTTTATGAGAATGAATTTTGCCAATTTTAATGATCCTATTGTTTGTCGTTTTGCAACTTTTGATTTAGTAAGAGGAGAGTGGAGGAGGTATAACTTTGATCTCTCAGAGCCTGGAGAATATATTCCGCTAGATAATCAACAACAAACAACATTTGATGTTTCGGCAGTCAATATTGAAGAAAATGGAAATAGACTTCCTATAAAATATGTTTTACCGCCAGGTATTGAGCAAGAAATAGATAATACAACAACTACACTTAGACAGCAAAATGAACAGTCACTAGTACTAAAAGTATGCGACCTTCAAGATGGTGATTCCAGAGCGGCTTATAAAACATCTGATCTAGATGTAAGAGCATATAAAAGAATAAAAATGTTTGTGCACGCTGAAGGACAAGAAGATAATTTAAATCAGGGAGATTTATCGTGTTTTATTAGACTGGGAAGTGATTTTACTTCTAATTATTATGAGTATGAAATTATGTTGAAGCCAACTCCTCACTATGCAACTTCCCCTTCTGAGATATGGCCAGAGCAAAATGAAATTGATATTGCTTTTGAAATTTTTCAACTTGCAAAACAAGAGAGAAATTTTAATAATTATGATGTGAGTGTGCCATTTATAAAATACTCATCATCCGGAAAAATAACTGTAGTGGGAAATCCAAATTTATCTCAAGTAAAAACAATGATGATAGGAGTGAGAAATCCTAAAAAGAATAATATTAATAGTTTAGATGATGGCTTGTCAAAGTGTGGGCAGATATGGGTTAATGAACTAAGGCTAACAGATTTTGATGAATATGGGGGTTGGGCTGCTAATTCAAGATTTACTGCTAGATTAGCAGATATTGGTAATATTACTTTATCAGGAAATCTTAGTACCATTGGATTTGGTAGTATTGAAAAGAAAGTAAATGAAAGACAAAAATATAATGCTTATCAATATGACATGTCTTCTAGCTTTGATTTAGGAAAGCTTTTTTCTGAAGATTTTGGTGTTAAAGTCCCAATGTATGTAGGGATATCTGAATCCGTAAGAAACCCCCAGTATAATCCACTTGACCCAGATATATTATTGAGTACCTCTCTTCAGACTCTTGGTTCAAAAGATGAAAAAGATTCTCTAAAATTTATTGCTCAAGATTATGTAAAAAGAAATAGTATAAATTTCACTAACGTTAGAAAAACTCAAACAACAAAAAAAGGAAAGAAGCCAAAAACTAATAAAGTTTATGATATTGAGAACTTTACATTATCTTATTCAAAAAATGAAACTTTTTTAAGGAATATAAATACAGAGTATAATAGAACAGTAAATTATAGAGGGGCTTTGACATATAATTTTAATACTAAGCCAAAAAATATTAAACCTTTCTCAAAGTTAAATCTTGGTAGATCTCCTTACATGAGATTTATAAAAGATTTTAATTTTAATAATATGCCTAAATCTTTTTCATACAGAACAGATTTAGATAGAAACTATAATGAAACTAAGTTAAGGAATCTCAATAATGAGAATATGATTATTGCTCCCACATATAATAAATTCTTTAACTGGAACAAAATGTATGAGTTTAAGTATGATCTTACTAGAACTTTAAAATTAGACTTTAATGCAAATAGAAAGGCTAGTATTGATGAACCTGCGGGGATAATAGACAAAAATGACTCTCAGTATGATTTAAAAATGGACACAATATGGAGAAATTTTTGGGACTCCGGAAGACCAACTTCTTACAATCAATCTTTTACATTAAACTACCAATTCCCATTAAATAAATTACCAATTTTAAATTTTCTTTCTCTAAGCACAAGATATAGTGGAAATTATGATTGGAAAGCAGCCCCCTTGGCATTACAGAATTTAGGAAATACAATTCAAAATTCTCAAACAAAACAGTACAACGGTCAAATAAATTTAACAACTCTATATAATAAGGTTCCCTATTTTAAAAGAATAACTCAAGGTGCTCGTGATCGAGGAAGGATACAGCCTAAGCAGAAAAACAAAAAAAAGAATAAGAAAGATGGCGAGGAAGATGAAGATGTAAATAAGAAAGCCAATGTTAATGTCTTTAATCATCTTACCAGATTTGTTTTAGGAATTAAAAATATTTCTTTTAATTATACGGAGACTAGAGGAACTATGTTGCCAGGATTTCTTCCTGAGCCCCATTTTTTGGGTCAGCAGTGGGGAAATATGGCTCCTTCAATTCCATTTGTTTTAGGTAGTCAAAATGATATTAGAACTTTGGCTGCAAATAGCAGCTGGTTAACTAAAGATACATTGTTAAATTCTTTATTTAAGAGAAATCTATCTCAAAATATAACTCTTAGAAGTACAGTTGAGCCAGTGAAACAATTTAGAATAGAATTGACTGCTAATAGAACGTCAAGTTCAAATAATCAAGAATATTTTAAATGGGATAACATAATAAATAATTATAATTCGTTTAGTCCAACAGAAACTGGCAGTTATAGTATTTCTTTTATTTCATTTCCATCGGCTTTCAAAGGAAATAATGATGATTATTCTTCTGTTATTTTTTCTCGCTTTAGGGGTTATCGTGCAGATATAGCAAATAGACTTGCCTCACAAAACCCTAACTTTAATGGTGTCTTAAGTTCTCAAACTGGATTTCCAATAGAGTATTCTGTAAATTCTGGAGATACTACAATAACAGGAGGATATGGTCCTACATCTCAAGATGTAATTATTCCAGCATTTTTAGCTGCTTATGGTGGGACAAGCTCATTAAATATTTCTTTAAATAGTATGCCTAAAATTCCTTTACCTAATTGGAGGATTACTTATGATGGCTTAATAAAATACAAGCTTTTTAAGCGATATTTTAGAAACTTTACCATTGGTCATGCTTATAGAAGTTCTTACACAGTTAGCTCATATAACACAAATTTAGATTATATAGCTGGTGATGAAATTAATTTAAATAATATGAGTTATCATGTTCAGAAAGAAATTGCTCAGGTAGCAATTAATGAACAATTTAGTCCTTTGTTAAAGCTTGATGTAACATGGAAAAATAGCTTGATTACTAAAATTGAAATAAAAAGATCTAGAATGCTATCCTTATCTCTTTCAAATAATCAGCTAACTGAAACAGCAACAAAAGATTATGTAATTGGTACGGGATACAGAATTAAAGACCTTGAATTTAAATTTATTTCTGGTGGTAGAGGCAAAAAAATGTCATCCGATTTAGATATTAAACTAGATTTAAATATCAGAAATAATAATACTATTATTAGAAAGATTATCGAGGATGTAGAGCAGATAACAATGGGACAGCAAGTTATAAGTATTAAGTTCTCAGCTGATTATGTGCTAAATCAAAGATTGAATATTCGTGCTTTTTATGACAAAGTTGTAACTAATCCTTTTATCTCAACAACATTTCCTGGCTCAATTACAAACGCTGGTTTTAGTCTAAGATTTACATTGGCTGGATAATTTTGATTAGATAGAAAAAATTGTATTTTTGACAAAATTTATTATATGAGTTTTCCATCGGAATTAAAATATACAAAAGACCATGAATGGTTAAGAATTGAGGGTGATTTTGCTTATGTAGGTATTACCTCTTTTGCTCAAGGAGAGCTTGGAGATATTGTTTATGTTGATGTAGACACTGAAGGTGAAGATTTGGAATTAGAAGCTGTATTTGGATCAGTTGAAGCAGTAAAAACTGTTTCTGACCTTTTTATGCCATTAAATGGTAAAGTTCTTGAGTTTAACGAGTTACTTGAAGATAGTCCTGAATTAATAAATAGTGATCCATACGGTGATGGTTGGATTATAAAAGTTTCTATTGAAGATGTCTCTGCTTTAGATCATCTTTTAAGCTCTGAAGACTACCAAAAACTTGTAGATTAATATATCAAATATGCAGCCAAAAAAGAATCCTAAAATTAGTCTTGAAAATAAAAAATCTCTATTTTTTCAAATAGGACTTGCAGTTACGCTTTTATTAGTTTTGATTGCTTTTGAATGGAAAAGCTACGAGAAAAACGATTATAATCTAGGAAGTTTAAATCTTGACGATATGGAAGAAGAAATTATTCCTATAACTAGACAGGAAGTGAAACCACCACCACCACCACCACCACCACCAGAAGTTATTGAGATTGTTGAAGATGAGGTTGAAATTGAAAATGAACTTGAAATTGAGGATACCGAAACTGATGAGGATGAAATTATCGAAATAGAAGAAGAAGACGATGAAGAATTCTTTATGGTCGTTGAAAACATGCCTGAGTTTCCTGGAGGAGATCTTGGATTAATGAAATTTATTCAAAAGAATGTAAAATACCCTGCGATTGCTAAAGAATATAATATTACAGGAAAAGTATACGTTAGTTTTATTGTTGATAAAGGTGGTTCTGTTACAAACGTTAAAATTGTAAGAGGTGTAGATAAAAATTTAGATGCTGAAGCTTTGAGAGTCGTTTCTGCTTTACCTAAATATAAACCTGGTAAGCAAAGGGGTAAGCCTGTAAGAGTTATGTTTACTATTCCAATTAATTTTACCCTTAACTAGTTTAGTTAAATAATCATTCCTGCACCAACAGTTTCATTTGTAGCTTCATTGACAAGAATAATACTTCCAGTGTTTCTGTTTCTTCTATAGCTGTCAAAGAATAAGGGCTTTGTTGTTTTAATTGAAATTCTTCCAATATCATTCATGCTTAACTCATTCTCCTGTTCCATCCTATGTAGAGAATTAATATCTATTTTATATTTAATTTCTTTTATTATACATCTTGTAGTTTGACTTGTATGTCTAATTGTATATTTTCCTTTTGGTATTAATTTTCTTTCATTCATCCAGCATATCATTACCTCAATATCTTGACTAATTTGAGGTTGATTGTTTGTACGCACTAGCATATCCCCTCTACTTATATCAATATTATCATTTAATGTAATACATACAGACATTGGTGAAAACGCTTCGTTAATTTCGCCATTAAATGTATCAATTGATTTAATAGTTGATTTTTTTCCAGATGGAAGTGTTAAAATTTCATCACCTGTTTTGAAAACTCCACCTTCAATTCTTCCTGCATAACCTCTATAATCAGGATAATTTTTAGATTGTGGTCTTATAACACGTTGAACTGGAAATCTACAGTCTACGTGATTAAGGTCGGAGCCAATATGAATGTTTTCAAGAAGATGTATTAAAGTAGACCCCTCATACCAATCCATATTTTTAGATCTATCTACAACATTATCCCCTTTTAGTGCAGAGATTGGAATGAAGTTGACATCTTTTATCTCAAGTTTTGAAGCAAATTTTTTGAAATCAGATTTTATTTTCTCAAACTCATCCTTACTAAAATCAACTAAATCCATTTTATTTACACAAACTGCTACATGAGGGATTTGAAGTAAAGAAGCAATAAAAGCATGCCTTTTTGTTTGCTCAATAACTCCGTGTCTAGCATCAATTAGAAGTAGGGCGAGATTAGCTGTTGATGCACCGGTAACCATATTTCTTGTGTACTGAATATGTCCAGGAGTATCTGCAATAATAAATTTTCTTTTAGGAGTCGCGAAATACCTGTAAGCTACATCAATAGTAATACCTTGTTCTCTTTCTGACCTTAGTCCATCAGTCAATAATGCAAGATTGATACCTTCTTCTCCTCTTTGCTCATTAACCTCTTGAAGGTTTTGAATTTGATCTTCAAATATTGCTTTACTATCATAAAGTAAGCGACCTATTAAAGTGCTTTTCCCATCGTCTACGCTACCAGCTGTGGTAAAACGTAGTAGTTCCATATCTAAGTATCCTTTTGATTCACTCATAATAATAATTTAAAAATATCCTTCTTTTTTTCTATCTTCCATTGCTGCTTCTGATCTCTTGTCATCTGCTCGTCCTCCTCTTTCTGTAACTCTTGTTGTAGCAACTTCTTCTATTATTTCTTCCATTGTAGAGGCCCGTGATTCAGAAACACCAGTACAAGTCATATCACCAATCGTTCTACATCTTACAGTTTTTTCTTGCCACTCTTCGTTATTTTTTAATGAAATATGTTCACATTTAGATAATAAAACACCATCCCTATTAACTACATGTCTTTTATGAGCAAAATAAAGAGAAGGAATTTCAATTTTTTCATCTAATATATATTGCCACACATCCATTTCAGTCCAATTTGATATCGGAAAAACCCTAAAATGTTCACCTTGATTTTTTTTACCATTAAACAAGTTCCAAAGTTCAGGGCGTTGGTTTTTTGGATCCCACTGACCAAATTCATCTCTATGTGAAAAAAATCTTTCTTTAGCTCTTGCCTTCTCCTCATCTCTTCTAGCTCCACCTAGTGCGCAATCATAATTCCCTCCTTCAATCCCTTCTAATAATGTAACTGTTTGTAATCCATTTCTAGAAGGATTTAATCCAGTCTCTTCAATTGCAGTGCCATTGTCTATAGACTCTTGTACCAGTTTTATTATTAGATTTTCACCTGTTTCTTCTATTAGCTTATTTCTAAAATTTATAGTTTCTGGAAAGTTATGCCCTGTATCAATATGCATTAAAGGAAAAGGAATCTTATCTGGGTAAAATGCTTTTCTTGCTAAGTGAAACATAATTATTGAGTCTTTTCCTCCAGAGAAAAGCATTACAGGTTTTTCAAATTGAGCAGCTACTTCTCTTATAATAAAAATAGCTTCAGATTCTAAAACTTTTAGATGAGTTAAATTATATGAGTTCATTTTTTTATTTTAGGTAAGATAAATTTACTCAATTCTTCAATTGATTCATTAACAGATTTGTCTGTGGTGTTTATTTCTAAATCAGGATTCTTTGGAGTTTCATAATTAGAGCCTATACCAGTAAAATTTTTTATTTCTCCATTTAATGCTTTTTTGTAAAGACCTTTTACATCTCTTTCTTTACACTTTTCTAAGCTGGTATTTACATAAATCTCTATAAAATCTTGTTTACCAATTATTTCTTTGGCTAGCTCTCTCATGTTATTTAAAGGACTAACAAAACAATTTATTGTAACTATTCCAGCGTTAAGAAATAACTTAGAAACTTCGGCTATTCTTCTTATGTTTTCTGTTCTATCAATTTCGCTGAAAGATAAGTTTTTATTTAAGCCAACTCTAATATTGTCTCCATCAAGGATCTGATTCATAATTCCATTTGAAAAAAGATATTTTTCTAAACCTTTAGCAATTGTAGTTTTTCCTGACCCAGACATGCCAGTTAACCAAATAACTTTTGAGTTTTGATTTAACAAATTTTCTTTGTCCTTTCTCTGGATAATATCTTCAAAAATTGGAAATAAATTTTTATTTGTTGATTTCATGATTGACTTGCTAAATTACTAAAATTTTAGAAAGATAAAATCATGTTAAATCTGATTATTTAATTAGATTTGAATTATGATTATTAAATCTATTATATGAAGTTGGAAATTGCTAAATATATTGACTCAACTTATCTTAAAACATCAGATGAATTAGCAATTTCTAAAAAAGAAAATAAACAAAATGTACTAAATGTTATTTTTCAGGCTATTGAAATGTCTGTTGCTTGTATTATGATAAGGCCAGAGTATGTAGTGCTTGCATGTAAAACAATCTTAGAGCACAAAGCTAGTGTTGTAGTTGGAACCGTTGTAGATTTTCCTTTTGGTAATTCTTCTACAAAAGAAAAAATTTCAGAAGCTCTTATTTCCATTAATAACGGTGCTTCTGATATAGATTTTGTGTGTGATTATAATTCTTTTAAAAGAGGTAGCTTTGATAAGTTTGATGCTGATATATTAGGTGGTACAGATATAGTTATTAAAAATGGAAAGACTGTTAAATGGATTATTGAAACTGGCGCTCTCTCAAAAAAGGAGATAAGAGCAATATCAATAAGGATTTATAATCTCCTCTCACCAATCTATTTTGAAAATTTAAAAGATATTTTCATTAAAACTAGCACTGGTTATTATGGAGGTTCAGGAGCTAATATTAATGATATTAAAACTATTAAGTCTGTTTGTGGTGATTTATCTGTAAAAGCTTCAGGAGGAATTTCTACTTTAAAATTAAGCCTTGAAATGATAGAAGCTGGAGTGTCTAGAATAGGAACTTCTAGAGCCAAAAATATTTATAATGAAAGTTTAAGTAATGAACTATAATCAACTGTTAATTACTGCTATTAACTCATGTATATCTGGTGGAAAAGAAATAATGAGAATTTATAATTCAAATTTTAAGGTTGAGTTTAAGCAAGATAATTCTCCATTAACTCTAGCAGATAAAAATTGTAATAAAATTATTGAAAACTTTCTTTTAAAAACTAACATTCCTATTTTAAGTGAAGAAGGTGGTGAAATTGAATATAATCAAAGAAAAGAATGGGAGCTTTTTTGGCTGGTTGATCCTCTTGATGGGACAAAAGAATTTATTAAAAGAAATGGAGAGTTTACAGTTAATATTGCACTTATTTCTAATGGAAAACCAATTCTTGGAGTTGTATATGTTCCAGTGACAAAAGTTATTTATTTTGCTAGCATTGAAATTGGAGCTTTTAAATCATGTATTGATTTTGAAATAACTAAACTTGCTGATTTAATTTCAGAATCCACTAAATTACCCTCAAGAAAAAATAAAAATAAGTATGTTATAGTTGGTTCAAGATCACATATGTCCAATGAGACAAAAGATTTTTGTGAAGAAAAAAAGAATGAACATGAAAGGGTTGAAATGTTATCAGTAGGATCATCTTTAAAATTATGTATGGTTGCTGAAGGAATTGCAGATGTTTATCCAAGATTTGCCCCAACAATGGAGTGGGACACTGGAGCAGGACATGCAATTGCTAAAATTGCAGGATTTAATGTCCATAATTATCTGACTAAAAATGAATTAAAATACAATAAGGAAAACCTTTTAAATCCTTGGTTTATAGTTTTTTAATTCTATGCTCAAAAGAATTAAATATAACCTAGAGGATAAGGACTTTGCAGAATTATTTAACAAAGGAGGTCTTGCTTTTCTGTATAGAATTGGTGGGCAATTATTAGGTTTTTTACTGACGTTTGTTATTGCATATTTTTTTGGTGCTAATGGTTTAGGGGAATATGTTCTTGCTATAGTTGTTCTTAGGGTTTGTGTCTTAGTAGCGAAATTCGGTTTAGATACTGCATCTATAAAGTATATTGCTGCTTTTGCTTCAGAGAAAAAATTTGAAAGTATAAGATTATTTAGACAAAAATCTTTAATTTTTATTGCTTTAACTTCTATGTTAATGTCTTTGTTAATGTATTTTAATTCAACCTTTATTGCAAATCTAATAAGTGCTAATGCTCAGCATATAAAAATTAATGCTTTTTTTATTTTACCACTCTCATTTTTTATGTTTCATTATCAAAATTTACGTGGTTTAAAAAAAATAGGTTTTTATTCTTTTTTCTTTTGGATGTCCCAAGCATTATTTTCACTCTTATTTATTTTAATTTTTACTAGCTTTTCGAAAGATTCTAATATTCCCTTATACGCTTATCTTTCTAGTTTAATTATTATATCTATATTTTCATTTTTTGTTTTTCAATTTCTTTTTAATAAAGAAATAAAAAATGATAATGAAAGTGTTGAGAATTTAAAAATTAAAGAGATTCTTCTCATCGCCTCCCCTTTGATGCTTGCACAAGCGGTTCAATTTATTATGTCTTGGACTGATAAAATAATGCTAGGCGCTCTTGATACTCCAGCAGTAATTGCTGGTTTAACAACTAATACTTCTGAAATAGGTGTATACCACACAGCTTTTAAATTATCAATGTTTGCAACAATTAGTTTATTGGCAGTAAAGAGTATTGCTGCTCCAAAATTCGCAGAACTTTATCGAAATAAGGATTTTAGTGGTCTAGAAAAGGTAACCCAACAATCAACTAAATTAATTTTTTGGACTACTTTACCTTTAGTCTTAGTTTTTGTTTTTTGTTCAGAATTTCTTATGGGTATATTTGGAGAAGAATTTAGATTAGGTGTTTTATCATTTATTATTTTGTCAGCAGGTAGACTTGTTGTTGCATTTTCTGGTGCAGCAGGAAATCTTTTGCAGATGTGTGGAAAGCAAGTTATTTTTATGAATGTTGCTATTATTGGTTCATTAATAAATATTATATTGAATTTTGTTTTAATACCAATATATGGTATTAATGGCTCAGCCATGGCTACTATGATTAGTATTGTTATCTTTAATTTACTTCTTGTATATTATGTAAAAAAGGAATTTGGCTTTTATACTTTTTATATTCCTTTTTCAAAAAAGTTAATAAAATGAATTTCCCTAATCTATTAATTGTTGGAGCTGCAAAGTCTGGAACAACATCATTATTTAACTATTTGTCTCAACATCCAGATATTTTTATGTCAAGTAATAAGGAACCACATTTTTTAATTAACAAAGAAATTGGTTCTGGTAGAATTCCTAACGGAATTAATGATTTAGAGAAATACACAGAATTATTTAAAGATGGGGGCAGTTTTAAATTTAGGGGAGAAGCAAGCACAATGTATTTACAGTTTGCTGATGCATCTATAAAAAATATTAAAAAATATTTGTGCTCGAAAACAAAAATTATAATAATGCTAAGAAATCCTATTGACAGAGCTTTTTCGGGCTATCATCATGTGAGGAGATTTAATAAAATTGAAAATTTGAGTTTCGAAGATGCAATTGATATTTGTGAGGAGAGATATACAAAAAATTTAAATATAACTCCAGCAAGTAGATATTTAAACATCGGTTTGTATTCAAAAATGGTTAGTAAATATTTAAATGAATTTAAAGAAAATGTTCATATTATTATTTATGATGATTTTATATTAGACACAAATTCTGAGTTACAGAAAGTATATAATTTTTTATCCGTTGAGGATTTTGAAGTAAATATTAAAGAAAGATTTATGGTAGGAGGGTGGCAATGGAATAATGCTATTCTAAAAAATATTTTTTTAAGTAAAGGTATTTTAAAAAGATTTATAAAATTTGTTTTAGCAAGCTCTACGCTTAGAGGTTTTATAAAAAATGTTTTTATTAACAGTCAAACATCTGATACTGATGCAATGCAAACCTCAACTAGAAAAAACTTATTAAAATTTTATCATGATGATATAATTAAATTATCTGAAATAGTTTCATTAGATCTTAAAAAGTGGTTAAAATGAATCTCCCTAATACCATGATCATAGGAGCTGCAAAGTCAGCAACCACCTCATTATATGATCTCTTAAAAAATCATGAAAATATTTTTGCGCCATCTTTTAAAGAACCACATTTTTTTAATCTTGATGATAATTTTAGCCATGGTATAGACTGGTATTATAATACATATTTCAAAAATGTAAATAAAGAACAGATCATTTTAGATTGTACACCAACCTATTTATATTCAAAAAGGGCTGCAGAAAGAATTTTTAATTCACTTGGAAAAAACATGAAATTTATTGTTGTATTGCGAAATCCCGTGGATAGGGCCTATTCTCATTTTTTACATTCCAAAAGAGATGGTTTAGAAAAGTTAGCATTTTCTAAGGCTTTAGAAAAAGAAAGTTCTAGAGTCTTAGATGCACAAAATAATAATGATTATTTAACTCAACTACGATTTTCATATATTGCACAAGGGATGTATTTTGATATGTTAAGTAACTATTTAGAGTTCTACACTTTGGATAATTTTTTAATTTTGGATTTTGATCTTGATATAAAAAATAATTTTGGAAATTGTTTGATAAAAATATCTCAATTTCTTAATCTTGATCTTTCAGCTCTTAAGATAGATATTCACAGTAATAAAAGTAGTAAAGCAAGAATTCCATTACTAAAAGATCTTTTAAAATCAAAGGGATGGTTTCGTAATTTAGCTAAGAAATTTATTTTTTCAGCACAGACAAGGCAACTTATTAAAAACAAGGTAAATAGATTGAATGAAAAAGAACATGTTTTTTCAAAGTTATCTGTAGAATTAAAATCAAGTTTAATGACACGTTATTTTAGCCAAGATATTGATATGCTAGAAAATCTAATTGAAAAAAAAATGAACTGGAATAGCTAGTCATGTATACACTTAATCAAAAATATATAGATAATCTATTAGTACTTCTACTTGTCTTTACCGGCGGAGGATTACTCTTTGTTTTTAATAGGAATTTAATGTACTATTTTTTTCTTGCATTACTTTCAGGAGCAATTGTGATTAATGCTTCGGAATTAAAACGATCATTAACCAATTCTATAATTTTTACTTTTTTAACAATTAGCTCTCTTTTCATTATAAATTTTTTATTTGCCTCTTCTGAGCAATCCTTAGATAAATACCTGTATTATTTTACTGTAATTATCAGCTCTATTCTGTTTTATGTTCATTTTAAAAATAACAGGGGAAATCATATTTTTCTACTACGCTTAAATTTTATTTTAAAAATTATTTTCATTCACTCTTTATTAAATTTTTTAGCATACTTTTTTGTCTATGATCAGCTTTTTACAATAGAGTCAGAATATTATAGTTGTAAGACTTATAACTATTTGTTTTATTATGCTTCTGACGAAATTAGTTTATCAGTAATGAAGTTATTTGGCGTTGAATTTTGTAGAAATCAAGGGTTGTTTTGGGAGCCTGGTGTTTTACAAGTTTATTTAAATCTTTTTTTCTTTTTAGAAGCCTTTATATACAAAAGAAAAAGATGGCTTATACTTATTGGTTTTGTTGTTCTTGGAACTTATTCAACTACAGGTATTATTATTTTAATTATTCAATTATTTTTCTTTTTTATACAGCAGATAAGAACCAATAAACTTATTTTACCTATTATTTTTCTTTCTTTTATTCCAATATACTTTATTTTTTCGGTAAATATTGAGGAAAAGTTTAAAGGAAATAGAGTTTTTTCATTTCAAAAAAGACTTTTTGATCTTACTCAGCCTTTATTTATTGCGGCCTCACATCCTTTAACTGGAGTGGGGTTAGATTTAGATCAATTTCAGAAATTAAGATATGAGTTTTATATTGACAGTGAAAGTTTGGAGTTAATTAATGAAACCCTTGGCGTTTCTTTACGTGGAGCGGGTACAAGTGCTGGAAGCGCAAATTCTTTAACATTTTTATTAGCTGCAATGGGTTTTCCTACAGCAATTCTATTGATAATAATGTTTCTAAGGCAGAAAATAATTGAAAAAAATAAATTACTTTTTTTTATTATTGTGTTTACATCTGTTATGTCTGAACCTCTATTTCTAAGGCCATTTTTCTTTATTTTTATTGTTTCCGGCTTCTATAATTTCTTTATTAAATTTACTGCTCATAGAAATAAATTATTATGAAAAATATATTAATTACTGGTGGAGCTGGTTTTATTGGATCAGCAATTGCAAATAGATTAATAACTCTAGAATATAATGTTACTATTTTTGATAATTTATCTTCCAAAATTCATAATAACAGAGATGCTTATAATAATCTAAAGAATAAAACAAATTTTATTATTGGTGATGTAAATGTCAGAAAAGATTGGGAAAATGCGATTTTAGATCAGGATGCAATAATCCATTTAGCTTCTGAGACTGGCACTGGAGAGTCAATGTATGATATCTATAATTACGTAAATACAAATATTTCAGCTACTGCCCTTATGCTTGATGTTTTAACAAATAGCCAGCATAATATTAAAAAGCTTATCCTTTCTTCATCTCGTTCAATTTATGGAGAAGGAAAATACCTTTGTGCTAAACACGGAGATATTTATCCATTAGAGAGAGACCAAAAACAACTAGGAAATAAATATTTTGATTTTATATGTCCTCATTGTGACAGCCCAATAAAAGAAGTTGCCACTGACGAAAAATCTTTAATTAATCCATTGTCAATTTATGCAATTAGTAAGTTAAATCAAGAACAAATGATATTGCTTATTGGAAAATACTTAAATATAAATACAACTGTTCTCAGATTTCAAAATGTTTATGGTCCAGGTCAATCTCTCTCTAATCCATATACTGGTATTTTATCAATTTTTTCAACTCGAATATTGAACAATAATAATATTGAAATTTATGAAGATGGTAATGAGTCAAGAGATTTTATTTATATAGATGATGTTGTTGAGGCTTCATTTTTATCATTAGTTGATGATAAAAATAGCGGGCAAGTGTTTAATGTTGGAACAGGAAAGCAAGTAAGTGTTTTAGATGTTGCCAGAAAATTAAAATCAATCTTTAAATCAAATATTAATATTGAAATAACAGGTAAGTTTAGAATTGGAGATATTCGACATAATTTTGCTGATATTTCAAAAATTAACAATTACTTAGGTTTTAGCCCTAAGTTTTCTTTTGATGAAGGCTTGTTTAAATTTGCGTCATGGGTAAAGACCCAAGAGATTCATGATGATAAATATTCAGAATCTATAAGTAAGTTAGAAGATAAAGGTTTAATAAAATGATTAGATCATTAATATTTTTTATTTGTCTGTTTTTTATTCAGAATATATTTTCACAAAGTGTAATTAATAAAGATATATTTGGTTTCGCCACTTCAAATACCTTCACATATTTTGATATTAACAGTAAAGAGTTTAAAGAGAATTGTAATGAGATATCGCCAAAACTATTAAGGTTTCCCGGAGGGGCTGTCGGTAACTTTTACCACCTTGACGCTCCAGCATATGGGATAAATATAAAAGAGGTTGATTCATTAATTGGAGGTAAATTTCCAAAAAGAGCAAGAGGCCTAATTAGTTTTTCAAAGAAAAATAATCATAATAATAACTACATATATGAGTTTGTTGATCTAGCCAAACAACATCAGTCTAATGTAGTTTTGGTTGCTAACATGCTTACTGGTGACAAAAAAGATATTATAGCCATGATTAGTTTGATGAGAAAAAATAATTTAGATGTTGTAGGTGTTGAGTTAGGAAGCGAATTATCTAATAAAAGTTATTTTGATAAAGGTTATACAATAAAGCAATATCTATCTAAAGCAAAAGATATTTCTGAATATATAAAAAGTGTTTTTCCAAAAATTAAGACAGCAATTGTTGCAGCTCCAATTGTTTCAAATAAAGATCATAGACATTCAGTTTGGAATAGAAGTCTTGCTAAACAGAGTTTTTATGATGCTATTATCGTTCACTCATATGCAAAGGTTGTAAAGGGAAAAGATAAGTATGGTCAGATGATATTTGAGGAAAATGAAGGTAGTCAGGAAATTTCATTTTTAAATTATAAAGATAGGGTTAATGAGTTTTTTGATAGGTCTTACCCACTTGAGATATCTACATATAATTCTATTTTTGATAATATGCCAATTTGGATTACTGAGTGGAATTTGCAATATTCAAAAAAAACTGGAAACACACTCTTGCAATCATTATTTGTAGCAAATTATTTTCTTGAAATACTCTCTAATAAGGAATTCAAAAATATTTCTTTGACTACATTTCATAATTTAGCCGGAAGAGACTTTGGAGGTTCAGTTTTTCAGAAAAAAAATGGGAAAACGTACATACAGTCAACTTTTAACAGTATTAGAATGATTAGTAAAATTTTTGCACTCAAATCTCCTGATATTTTAAAAGAAAAAGTTGAAAAGGATTTGTATAAATACACTATACGTTCAAAAGATAGTGTCTCTATGATTTTTTATATTAATTGGTCAAAAACAGCAAAATTTATCTCAGAAAATAATAATTTCACTAAGCAAGAGGAAATGTTTGGCTCCAAATTATTTAATCTTAATAGTGATGAAAATGGAATTACTTATAGTAACAAAATTCATATAGAAGATAATGAGCTAAAAGCCTATAGTCTTACTATTTTTATTGAAAATGAATAAAAATTCTAAAATTTTTATTGTTGGCTCAAGTAGGTCAGGAACAACAATGATGTCTCGTGTTTTATCAAATCATTCACTAATTTTCAGCTTAAAAGAACTACATTTTTTTAGTCAAATATATTCAAATAGAAAAAGTGATCGTGTTGACTATAAGACTTCAGTTTCTGTACTAGCTAAATTATTTTCTATACAAGAAAATGGTTTATTTAATAATGATGTATCCATAAAATTTATAAAAAAATCAGAATCACTAATTGATAAGGATATTAACTATACTTATTTTGAATTATTTAGTATTTTTTCTAAAAGTATTTTATTAGAAAATAGAAAAGAAATAATTTGTGATCAGACTCCAAATAATAATTTCTATTTAAAAGATATTCTTGAGAAATACCCTGAAGCTAAAATTATTAATATGGTTAGAGATAGTCGTGATGTATTATTGTCACAAAAGAATAAGTGGAAAAGAAAATTTTTAGGAGCAAAAAAAATTCCTTTAACTGAAAGTATCCGATCTTTCTTTTTGTATCATCCAATTACAACCTCTTTTTTTTGGAGATCGTCATTACAGCATACAGATAGATTTATTTCAAATCCAAACTTGTTAATAGTAAGATTTGAAGATTTTCTTCTTACCCCTAAAAAAATATGCTTAGATATATGCAGTTTTTTAGATATTGTTTTTGAAGAAAAGATGCTAAAAGTCCCAAACATAGGGTCTTCTTCGCAAGAAGATAATAAAGAAGATTTGAGAATAGATTCTAGTAAAATTTATAAATGGAAATCTGGAGGTTTAAATAGTGCAGAGATTTTTATCTCACAATTTATTTCGAACACTTATATGAAAAAGCATGGTTATCCAAAAGAGAAGTATTTGTCACCTCCTTTGCGTGTTTTGTTTTATTTAATTTCTTTTCCAATTAAGTTTTTCTTTTCTTTATTGTTTAATGTTAAACGATTATCTAGTGTGATTGATTTATTAAAAAACAATATAAGATGAAAGTAGATTTCTTTATTGTTGGGGCGCCCAAGGCAGGAACAACTTCTTTGTATAAGTATCTTAATCAACATCAAGATGTAGTAATGAGTTCTGTTAAGGAACCTAATTATTTTTCTAATGAGGAATTAGAATCTCAGGATTTATATTACGCCTCTAAAAACATTACAGATGAAAAAGATTACCATAGTTTATTTCAAGCTAACGGTGAAAAAAAGAAGTTAGGTGAAGCTAGCGTTTCATATTTATTTTACCCAAAAGTGTCAAAGAGAATTTTTACATATAATAAAGATGCTAAAATAATAATTATCTTAAGAAATCCAGTTGACAGAGCTTATTCACATTATAAAATGGACTTTCGTTTAGGTTTTGTAAAGAGAGATTTTGAAGATTTAGTTTTAAATAATAATCAAGAAGGCTCTCTGTTTTATCAGCAATATATTGATTTAGGCTTATATCACCTACAAGTCAAAAGTTATATTGATGAATTTGGTTCCACAAATGTATGTGTCATGTTTTATGAAGATCTAAAGAAAGATCGAGCTACTTTTGTAAATAATATTTTTAGCTTTCTTAATCTCAAGTCCGACAGTAATATTAATTTTAATCTTAAATATAATAAGTCTAAGCTCCCCTCTAATAATTTCATGAGATATTTATATTCTATTTCTTTAGTTAGAAAAACAGCCTCTTTTCTTTTTAATGAACGACTAATTAATTTTATAAATAAAAATTTCTTTAGAGAAAGTAATCAAGAGATAGAATCTAAAGTAAGACATAAATTAAATCAGGTTTTTTTAAATGATATATTTATGCTAGAGAAATTGTTAAATAAAGATCTTTCTTCATGGAAAAAATAGGAGTTGTAACAGTTTTATTTAATTCAGCAAATGTGATTAAACCATTTCTTGAATGTGTAATATCACAGCAACACACCAAATTCAATCTTTACATAATAGATAATAATTCACAAGATAATTCTTTAGAGATTCTTTCTAATTTTTCTGATCCAAGAATAAAATTAATTAGAAATAACTCAAATATTGGAGTTGCTGCCGCTAATAACATTGGAATAAAGAATGCTCTAAAAGATAATTGTTCAAAGGTTTTATTACTAAATAATGATGTAGAATTTTTGCCTAATTTATTTTTTGATTTAATCCAGTCAATTGAATTATATAACTGCAGTTTAGTGGTTCCCAAAATAATGTTCCATCCAAATAAAGATATAATTTGGTATGCAGGTGGTTGGTTTAAAAAAAAGAATGGTTTTCTTCCTTTTCATCAAGGTGTAAATCAGAAAGACATAGGTCAGTTCAATATTGCTGGTGCAGTAGATTATGCTCCAACTTGTTGTCTTTTAATAAATAAAGAAGTATTTGAAGATGTAGGCTATATGGATGAAAAGTATTTTGTTTATTTTGATGATACTGATTTTTTATTTAGAGTACTCTCAAATAAAAAACATAAACTTTGGTACTCACCAGCTTCAGTACTATTTCATAAAGTTGGTAGCTTATCTAATTCTTTTAAAATAAATAAAGTCAGGGGAGACTTTTTTTTAGAACAAAACATAAAGAATCATATTTATTTTTTACGAAAAATAAAAAGTTTATATAGTTACTTTTTTATTGTTTTTTTATTTTTAAAAAATAATCTTAGGTATATTTTTAGCGCAAGTATGAAAAAGGATTTTGCCACTTTTCTGTTAGTCAATAAGTCTTACTTTCAAGGTTTTAAGCTATAGTTTTTTACCAATCACCATAGAGTCGTTAAATATTTCTTTTACCATAAGTAAGCTAATAGAGTCATTTGTGTGAATAGGGTCTGTAAAACACCCACGACAATTTGTTATTGTGTTTGGGAAGTCATAGTCAATCACTGTTCCAATTTTTTTTATTTCTTGTTTGAATTTGTTTTCTTCTTCTGTAAGATTAAAGTCAATTACTTGTTGTCTAAATTCCTTGTGATGTGGTACGTTTAATAATGTTAGATTAATATTATTCTCTAAACAGTATTTTTTAACCTCTTTGAGTCTGATGATTAAATCTTTTGGGTATTTATATCTAGAGTATTGATTTTTAGCTACAGTGCTTAAATTGTATTGCCACCAAATTTCTTTGTCTTTAAAACTTTTCCCATTTAATTCTCTTTTGAGCATAATATTTCTTGAGATATTTGGAATATTAACTTCTGAAAAATGACTTATAATTGCTTTGATTGTTACTTCTAAAACATTACCATTGAAAATATACATTAGAGGGTTTTTAAACATTTGTTCAACTTCATTTACTCTGTTAGAATAAGCATATTGATTAAATAAGTTGAAATTTACTCCAAGAATTACATTTTCTAAATTTGAATATTTAGAAGATAACCAAAATAAATCAATGATTTCATTAAGTTTTGCTGCGTTGGAGTGAAGAATGAAATAATTATCGCCAGATATTTTTTTAATTTCATCTATAGGTAAGCGTTTAATTCTAGAATCTCCAATTATAATGTTAGGAGTTGGATTATTCTTAAACCAGAGGCTATTATAAAGTAAAGAATTTAGTTTTCTGGCTGTTTGATGTTCAGTTTCCTGACTTAAAATATTTGAGGAGTTAAAATAATTAAAAGGGTCAACTTGCACTAAAATTAAAATCCATATCAATATTGGAGTTATTAAAATACATAACTTAATGATTAATTTTTTAAGATCTTTTAATATCATTAGAACTGAAAGTATATAAAGTTATTAATTGTTGAGTGTGGAGCCAGAAATAGTAATCCGTAAATAAGGAAATAATATATTGCCCATCTTATCCATTTAGATTTTCTTTGAAGTTTCATCCAGACATTCCCTGATCTTTCATATGTGCTAAATGCAATTAATAAAAAAATTAACAAAACACATTTTAAAACATCATTTAGTTGTAGACCAATGCCTCTAAATTGCATTCCAAGGCTAGAATACTCACTTAAATCAAATGTTAAATTATTTATAACATATGTGGCATCATTTAGATTATTAGCGCGAAAGAAAATCCATGTAAAAGCAACAAGTATAAATGTAATACTTACATCTAGGAATTTATTTAGTGTTGGGCTATATGAATTGATTTTCTGTGAAATGGCATCTTTCTGTATTTTGAATATTATAGCTAAAATAAGATATGATCCATGTAGTGCACCCCAAATAATAAATGTCCAATTTGCTCCATGCCATAAGCCACTAAGTAAAAAGGTTATTAGTATGTTGTAATACCATTTCCATTTTATAACTCTATTGCCCCCAAGAGGAACGTATAAGTAATCCTTGAACCATGATGATAATGTAATATGCCATCTCTGCCAAAATTCTTGTATTGATTTTGAGAAATATGGTCTCTTAAAATTCTCTCTTAATTCAAAGCCCATCACTCGAGCAGATCCAATTGCAATATCAGAATATCCTGAGAAATCACAATATATTTGAAAAGTAAAAAATATTGTTGCAACTATTAGAGTGATGCCAGAATAATTGTCTACATTATTAAAGACTCCATCTACTAAAATAGCAAGATTATCTGCAATTACTATTTTTTTATAAAAACCCCAAAGCATCTTTTGTAATCCAGATTTAACTCTTGAATATGAAAAGTCATGTTTTTCAAAAAACTGTGGTAGTAAATGATTTGATCTTTCAATTGGCCCTGCTACTAATTGTGGGAAAAATGAAACATACACAGCAAATACTCCAAGATGTTTTTGCGCTTGTGTTTTGTTATTATAAACATCAATAGTATAGCTTAATGTTTGAAAGGTGTAGAAAGAGATCCCCACTGGTAAAAGGGCATTAAAAAAAGGTATCTCATATAGAACATTATACTGGTTAAATAAAAGCTGAATATTTTCACTAAAGAAATTAAAGTATTTAAAGCCAAATAGGATTCCTAGATTACTAATTAGACTAAGATATAACCATTTCTTTCTTTTTTCTTTAGATTTAATTTTTGACATTTTGTTTGAGCACATGTAGTCAATGAGGGTAGAGATTAGTATTAAGATTATATAATCTACTTTCCAACACATGTAAAAATAATAGCTGGCAATCAGCAGTAAAATCCATCTAAATTTTTGAGGAATTATAAAATATGCAATAATTACTATTGGAAAAAAGGCAAGAAAGTGTAGTGAGTTAAATAGCATATTTTTAACAATATTACCATAATCAATTGGTGATCAAAATAGACTATGATAACACAAATATACAAATACCTCTTAATCACAAAAAGGTATTATATTTAAAGCTTTTTAAATAATGAAATTAAAAGTTGCTATTATAGATCACTTAGGAGCGCATGGCAGCTCTCATCATTTTTATTTATTTGGTCAAGCAAGTGGATTAATAAACTCTGATGTGAATGTAAGTTTATATACTAACTCACAAACCATAGACCCTTTGCTAGAGGGATTAGATTTCTTTACATTCTATGGTGATATCTTTTCTTCAAAAAATAAATTTATTTCAGCTTTTAAATACTTTAAGGGTTCATTAATGTCACATTTTCACGCAAGGTTTTCTGGCATTAAAGTATTTCATTATCATATTTTCGGTTTTAGTATTTTAGTCTTGTTTAATATGATGCTAGCAAAAATTATTGGTGGTAAAATTGTGCTAACTATTCATGATGTCAGAAGTTTTGCTAATATTAATTCTTCTAAAATTTACACTAAATTTATCTATGCGCTAGCTAATTCTGTACTAACGCATAATGTTTTTAGTAAAAATGAAATAATCAAACATCATCAAAATTTAGAAAGTAAAATAAGTATAGTTCCTCATGGTAATTATCTTCCTTTTATTAAATATAATACTGATCAGTTTTCTGCAAGGAAAAAAATTAATATAGACCCAAATAGCAAAGTGATTCTTTTCTTTGGAATGATAAAAAAAGTGAAAAGATTAGACTTATTATTGGAAGCGATGCCAGAGATTATTAAAGGTTGTGATAACGTTAATTTGTTAATTGCTGGTAAACCTTGGAAAGATGATTTTTCAACATATCAAAAGATTATTAATGATTTAAAGATTCATGATAATTGTACTTTACATATTAAATTTATTAAATCTGAAGATCTAAAAAACTATTATAGTGCTTCTGATTTAATAATTCTTCCATACAATAAAATATATCAAAGCGGAGTACTTATGATGAGCTTAAGTTTTTGTAAAGCAGTTGTTTTATCAGATCTTGAAGCTTTTAAAGAAGTTGTAGAAGATAAAAAAAGTGCATTGTTCTTTAGTTCAGGAGATAAAAATAATTTAGCAGAGGTTATTATTGGAGCTTTAAAGGATAATGATTTGCGTGAAAAAATAAGTGAAGGAGGCTTAGATTTAATGAAACAGAAATTTAGCTGGAATGAAATAGGTAGTCTAACTAAAGATGCTTACTATAAAATGAATTATTTTTACAAAAAAAAGTAATGCGCGACTCAATAACTAAAATACTAAAAAAAGCTGCTGATAATATTTATAATGTGTCTATTGATAAAGATATAATTTTTAAAATTGAACAAATTGTAGATCTATGTATTAAAGCTTATGAAAATAATCAGAGAATTCTTTTTTGTGGTAATGGGGGAAGCGCTTCTGATGCTCAGCATATAGCAGCAGAATTAAGTGGTAGGTTCCTAAAAGATAGAAAGCCTTTATTTGCTGAAGCTCTTCACGTTAATTCCTCTTACCTTACTGCCGTTTCAAATGATTATGGTTTTGAATACTCCTATTCTAGGATTTTAGAATCTGCTGCAAGAGAAGGAGATGTTTTAATTGCTTTGTCTACCTCTGGAAACTCAAAAAATGTTTTAAAGGCTATTGAGAAAGCAAATAGTCTTGGAGTTATATCTGTTGGTCTTAGTGGTGTTGACGGCGGTGAAATGCAGTCTTTATGTAGTATTATGATTAATATCCCTTCAAAAGAAACTGCAAGAATTCAGGAGTCGCATATATTAGTTGGTCATATAATATGTGAATTAATTGAAGATAAGTTATTTTCTTAAATGATGTATGATACTCTTTTTCTTGATAGGGATGGTGTTATAAATAAAAAGCTAGAAGGAAGATATATTACTGATTTTAAAGATTTTGAGTTTATCAAAGGATCTTTAGATGCAATCATTAATCTTAAATCAGTTTTTAATAAAATAATTATTGTGACAAATCAGCAAGGAATTGGTAAAGAAATAATGTCGGTTGAAGATCTTCAAATTGTACATGAAAAAATGCAAGAAGCAATATCAAAAGAATTTAAATGTATTAACAAAATATATTTTTGTCCTCACTTAGAAAGTGAAGAATGTGAGTGTCGTAAACCAGGTATTGGCATGTTATTACAATCTAAAGCTGATTTTCCTGACATAAATATTAGTAATTCTTTTTTAGTGGGAGATTCTGATACTGATATTCAAGCAGGAAAGAGATTTGGAGTAAAAACAATTAAAGTGGATAATAATTTTACGTTATCAAAATGGGCAAATTCAATTATATGAAATTAAGTATTTATATAAAAAATTTGATTTTAATTTTTTTGTCTTTAATATTTACTTTTAATATTTCTGCACAACATAATAATCTTCCTTTGGGTTATAACTTTAATAATTTTATAGATAAAGAGTTAAGTCAAAGTAATAATCATACCTCATTTAAACCCTTAATTAAATCTTCTCTAAGTATTAACGTAGATTCTTTACTTTCTGCTAATATGCTTTTTGAAAAAAATATCTTTAAGAAAAATATCTTTAATAAAAATTGGATAGAAATAAAAGGGTCAGATTATAAAATAGAAGCATCTCCTTTGTTTGACTTTTCTTTAGGCTATGAAGTAGAGGAGGAAAAATATACTTATATAAATACAAGAGGTTTTATAGTAAAAGGAGATATAGGTTCTAAGGTTTCTTTTCATACCTCTTTTGTTGAAAATCAAGCTGTATTCCCCAATTATTTAGATTCACTTATTCGTACTTCAACACAAGATTATGTAATTCCTGGACAAGGAAGGGGTAGGGTCTATTACGGTACCGGTTTTGATTATGCTAAATCTTCTGGATATATATCAGTGGAAGCAAGTAAACAGATAAAAATTCAGTTTGGTCATGGAAAACATTTTATTGGCAATGGTTATCGTTCACTTTTACTTTCTGATAATTCTTTTAATTATCCATTTTTAAGAATTCAAACAAAATTTGGTGATTTTGAGTATACCAATCTTTATGCAGAATTGCAGGATTTGAAGAATTACTTATCTGCTGATAATAATTACGATTACATGGGTTATGCTAAGAAGTATATGTCTTCACATTATTTATCTTACAACATAAATGACAAATTAAATATCGGTGTTTTTGAGTCTATTTTATGGAAAACTAATCATGCTCTTGGGGCAAATGGTTTTGATGTTAATTACCTTAATCCAATAATATTTTTTAGACCAGTCGAATTTTCAATTAATTCTCCAGATAATGCGCTTGTAGGATTAAATTACAGATATCAAACATCAATTAATTCTCATTTTTATGGTCAATTAGTTTTTGATGAATTTACTCTTAATCAATTGAAAAGTGATAATGGATATTGGGCTAATAAATATGGTTATCAAATTGGTTTAAAATATTTTGATCTTCTTAAAATTACGAATCTTAATATGCAAATAGAGCATAATTTGGTACGGCCATATACTTATAGCCACTGGAATTCATCAAATTATGGACATTATAACGAGGAGCTTGCTCATCCAATTGGTGCTAATTTCTCAGAAAATATTTTTATGATTAATTATCGTTTAAATAGAGTAGGTTTAAAGTTGAAGTATTTAAGTGTAAAATATGGAGCTGATTATTTGAACGATACTATTTCTTATGGTAATAATATTTATTCTGATTATAATGATAGATCATCTAATTTTGGTATTGAAATGTTTAATGGTAATGAAACAAGTATTGATTATTATCAAATAAACCTTTCATATATTTTAAATCCTTCTACAAATTCAATTATTGATTTTTCATTAGTTAAAAGAAAATTAAATAGTGAAATAAGTACTTTTAACACATTGTTTTATTCTATCTCTTTAAAAACAGATCTTTTTAATCATTATTATGATTTTTAACTAAATGAATAACTACATTTTAAATATTGAAACCGCTACAAAAGCCTGCTCAGTAGCGCTATTTAAAAATGAAAATTTAATTGTTTTTAAAGAACATGCATCTCAAGAATATTCACATTCTGAAACTCTGTCTAATTATATTTCTAATATTATTGAAGAAGCAGGAATTGCTTTTAGTGACCTCACTGCTGTTGCGGTAAGTATGGGGCCTGGTTCTTATACTGGCTTAAGGATTGGTGTCTCTACTGCAAAAGGACTTTGTTATGCTCTAAATATTCCTTTAATTTCTATTTCTACACTTCAAGCGATGGCTGTTGGAATTGTCAAGGACAGTAACGCGGATTTATATTGTCCCATGATTGATGCAAGAAGGATGGAGGTTTATTCAGCGTTTTATGATTCCTCAAATAATATTGTTAGAGATGTGCAAGCTGATGTAGTGGATGAGCAAACATATAAAGAGCAACTTGAAAAAAATATTATTTTTTTTGGCGATGGAGCAGAGAAATTAAATGATATTATAGTTCATAAGAACGCCAAATTTGTTGATGGTTTTTTTCCAAGTGCTATACACATGGGAGGGCTAGCATTTAATAAATTTAAACAAAATAATTTTGAAGATGTAGCTTACTTTGAGCCTTATTATTTAAAAGATTTTGTCTCTGGAGCTAAGGATTAACGTCTTTTCCTTTTACTTTCACTAAATCTACTTTTAAATGAGTTTTTATCTGCTGAGCTTGAAGACTTTGATTTGCTTTTTGGTTTTTCAGATCTAGATTTAAAGTTTTTATCTCTATCTGTTGAAGATGATTTCTTAAAACTTCTTTTATCGTCACCTCTAGAACTTCTATCATCATTATTTCTTGACCCTCCTCCTGGAGGTTTTGAAACTTCAACAGATACTCTTTCACCATTCCATTCAGTTCCTTGAAAACTACTTAAAATATTATCTTTGTATTCAGAATCAACTTCAAAGAAGGTAAAGCTTTTTAATATGTCAATCTTTCCTATTGGAATATTTCTTTGCTTTGTGAATTCATTAATCATTCCAATTAAATTCTGAGCTTGCAATCCTTTTTGATTCCCAAGATTGATAAAGAACCTTGTATATCCTTCTTCTGCATGATTACTTCCTCTACTAGCTCTTTTGCTTCCATCTCTGTCTCTAGAAGGTCTATCTCTATCTCGAGAAGTTCTGTCTCTATCTCTAGAAGGTCTATCCCTGTCTCTAGAGGTTTTTTTACTTGGGTCTATATTTAGATTGCCTGCGTTTTTATAAAAGGATAAAAATCGACTAAACTCTGTTGAAATAAAGTGTTTAATTAATTCTTCTTTGTCTAAGTGTGCTAATTTTTCTTCAATAACAGGAAGATATTTATCTATTTGCTTACTTACTTCTGTATTTACCACTTTATCAACTAAGTTTAAGAGTTGCATTTCACAGATTTCCTCACCATTTGGAACTTTCTTAAGAATAAGTTCTCTTTTTAACATTTTTTCAATGGATTGTAATTTCCGTTGTTCTCTGCTATGTGCAATTATAATTGAAGTTCCCTTGTTTCCAGCTCTTCCAGTTCTTCCTGATCTATGAATATAGATTTCATTGTCATCTGGAAGATTGTAATTTATTACGTGAGATAGTTCATTTATATCAATTCCTCTCGCAGCAACATCGGTTGCCACTAGCATTTGAATGCTTTTTTTTCTAAATCTACTCATTACATGATCTCTTTGGGATTGAGAAAGTTCACCATGCAAAGCATCTGCATTGTACCCATCTTGCATCAGTTTATCAGCAATATCTTTAGTTTCTCTTCTTGTTCTACAAAATACTATACCATAAATATTTGTATTGATATCACAAATTCTTCTTAAGGCTTTATAACGATCTTTAGCATTAACCATGTAATAATGGTGTTCAACATTTTTAGCTCCTTCATTTCTGCTTGCCACTTCAATAGTTTTAGGGCTAAACATATAATTTTTAGTAATCCTCATTACCTCTTTTGGCATTGTTGCAGAGAATAATAATGTTTGCTTTTCCTCAGGAGTTTCTGCTAGTATGATATCTAGATCTTCTTTGAATCCCATATTAAGCATTTCGTCTGCTTCATCTAAAACTACTATGTCAATATCTGAGAGTCTAAGTTTTTTCCTTTTGATAAGGTCAATTACTCTTCCGGGAGTTCCAACAATTATTTGTGAGCCTGCTGATATAGCTTTTATTTGTGTTTGAATATTTGCTCCTCCATATACTGCAGTAATTCTTACACCTTTCATGTATTTTGCAAATGAATTCATGTCCTTTGTTATTTGTAAACACAATTCTCTAGTTGGGCAAAGTATTATTGCTTGAGGGATTTTTCTATCATTTTCAATTTTTTCTATTACAGGAAGTCCAAAAGCAGCTGTTTTTCCAGTTCCTGTTTGGGCGAGTGCAATAAGATCTTTATCTTCATTTATCAGATAAGGAATTGTTTCTTGTTGAATAGGAGTCGGTTCGGTAAAACCTAAATCTTGGATTGCTTTTTGGATTTCATCTTTCAATCCTAAATCAGAAAATATCATTTGTAAATTTTTTTGCAAAAGTACACTTTTTTAGTTGTGACCCACAGAAGAAGATTATTGTAAAAATATGTAACTTTTTTAGAAAAAAATTAGACATTATTATATTTTCATTTATTACTTTTGTGTTCTTAAATTTAAGAAGATGAAATTATACAACTTTTCCGATAGGCATATTGGTCCTAGAGATTCTGATTTTCAACTAATGATTGATAAAATTGGTGTTAAAAGTATTAATGAGCTAATTGAAGAAACAATCCCCTCTCAAATTATGTTAAATAGAGATATGGATTTGCCAGAGGCATTGTCAGAAATTAGATTTTCTGAGCATATGAAATCACTTGCTCAAAAAAATCAAATTTATCGCTCTTATATTGGTATGGGATATTATAATACTATTCTTCCTGCTGTTATTCATAGAAATATTCTTGAAAACCCAGGTTGGTATACTTCATACACGGCTTACCAAGCTGAGATTTCTCAAGGAAGACTTGAAGCTTTATTAAATTTTCAAACTATGGTTAGTGATTTAACAGCCATGGATTTAGCTAATGCCTCATTGTTAGATGAAGGTACTTCAGCTGCTGAGGCAATGATTATGTTATATAATACTAGAAGTAGAGCTCAGAAAAAAGAAGGGATTAAAAAGTTTTTTGTTTCTGAACTGTGTTTTCCTCAAACTATTGATTTATTAAAAACAAGATCAGAGCCTCTAGAAATAGAGCTCGTAATAGGAAATCATGAGACTGTAGAGATTGATAACACATTTTATGGGGTGATTTTACAATACCCAGCTAAATATGGTGAGGCAATTGATTATTCAGCTTTTACAAAAAAAGTTAAAGAAAAAGATATTTCAGTTGTTGTTGCTGCTGACCTATTAAGTTTGAGTTTACTTACCCCTCCCGGAGAATGGGGTGCTGATGTTGTAATTGGAACTACGCAAAGGTTTGGTATTCCTCTAGGATATGGGGGCCCACATGCAGCTTACTTTGCAACTTCTGAAAAATATAAAAGAAATATTCCTGGAAGAATTATTGGAGTTAGTGAAGATGTAAATGGTAATAGAGCTCTAAGAATGGCACTTCAAACAAGAGAGCAACATATAAAAAGAGAAAAAGCTACCTCAAATATTTGTACTGCTCAAGCTCTTCTTGCTGTCATGGCAGGTATGTATGGTGTGTTTCATGGTCCAGATGGAATTAAATCTATCGGTCAATTTATACATAAAAACACGCAGGTTTTAGCCGAGGGTTTAAAACAACTTGGCTTTCATCAGCTAAATGACAATTACTTTGATACTCTTTTAGTATCTATTGGAAACGTTGAGATGTCCACAATTTTAGAATATGCTGATCAAGCTAAAATGAATTTTAATTTAATTGATGATAAACATGTTTCTATTAGTGTTGATGAAAAAGATGATATTGATTCAATAAAAAATATTCTTGAAGTTTTTGCTAAAAGTTGTAGTCATAGTGATTCTAGTAACTTAATAGATGAGGTTATTAATAGAACACATGTTAAAAATAATATTTCTGATTCTTTAGTAAGAACATCTTCTTTTATGCAACATGATATTTTTAATAAATATCACTCAGAAACAGAGATGATGCGATATATAAAAAGTTTGGAAAATAAAGATTTTTCTCTTACAAACTCGATGATACCTCTTGGCTCTTGTACTATGAAACTTAATGCTGCTACACAACTTTTTGCATTAAGTTGGCCAGAATTTAATAATATTCATCCCTTTGCTCCTACTAATCAAGCAATGGGATATCAACAAATTTTTGAAGAAATAGAATCTATGCTTTGTGAAATCACAGGATTTGATGCTATGAGTCTTCAGCCAAATTCAGGCGCTCAAGGAGAGTATGCAGGTCTAATGGTGATACGAGCTTATCATTTAAGCAGAGGAGATAAGCAAAGAAATATATGCCTAATCCCTTCTTCAGCTCATGGAACTAATCCTGCTTCCGCAGTAATGGCTGGAATGCAAGTTGTTGTTACTCCTTGTGATGAAAATGGTAATATAGATGTCAAAGTATTAAAAGAAAAAGCTTTAGAATATAAAGATAATTTAGCTGCTCTTATGATTACATACCCATCTACACATGGTGTGTTTGAAGATAAAATTATTGAAATAACTTCAGCTATACATGAAAATGGAGGTCAAGTATATATGGATGGGGCTAATATGAATGCTCAAGTTGGGTTAACAAACCCTGGAATTATTGGCGCAGATGTTTGTCATTTAAATCTTCATAAGACTTTTGCTATTCCTCATGGAGGAGGTGGTCCTGGAGTTGGTCCCATTGGTGTTGTAAAACACTTAGCAGAATTCCTTCCAAATAATTCTTTAGTTGAAATGGGTGGTGCTTCAGGAATGTCTATTTCTTCAGCTCCTTGGGGAAGCGCTCTAGCTCTTACTATTTCATATGCTTATATCAAAATGCTTGGTGCAAGTGGACTAAAGAAATCTACTGAAATAGCTATTTTAAATGCTAATTATATAAAAGAAAGACTTTCAAATGATTATAGTGTTCTGTATACTGGAGAAAAAAACAGAGTTGCTCATGAAATGATCATAGATTTTAGAGACTTTAAAAAAGATGGAATAGAGGTTGTTGATATTGCTAAAAGATTAATGGATTATGGTTTTCATGCTCCTACTGTTTCTTTTCCTGTTGCAAATACAGTTATGATTGAGCCAACTGAAAGCGAGTCTTTAGAAGAGATAGATCGTTTTTGTGATGCTCTTTTAAGTATTAAGCAGGAAATTAATGATGTCATCAGCGGGGCTTGTGATGCAGAGAATAATGTGCTAAAAAATTCACCACATACATTAGATATTGTTGCTAATGATGTTTGGGACTTTCCTTACTCTAGAGAAAAAGCAGCTTTTCCATTACCATATCTCAGAAAGAAAAAGATGTGGCCAACTGTTAGAAGAGTTAACGATGCATATGGAGATAGAAATTTAATTTGCTCTTGCGCTCCTGTTTCTGACTATCAATAGAATTGAACATATAAAAATTATTTAATATTCATATTTTGACCTATATTTGTAGCTTAACACAACAAATAAAAGAAATAATATGAAAAAAATCTTACTATCAATTGTTGCATTACTTACTATTAATGTTTCAATAGCTCAGCAAAAAGTTGCTCAATCTAATCTGATATATGATATCAAGCACGTAGAAAGTGTTGCTACAACTCCATCAAGCTCATCTTCAGTTGCACCAGCTCCAGCACCATTTTGGACAAATGATTTTTCAAATTCTAGTGATTGGACAATGGTAGATTTGATAAATGGTGGATTACAAAATTGGGTAATTACTACAAATGGTCCAACTGGAGGTTTCTCTCAGCCTATGGGAGTAATTGCCTCTACAACTGCACAGAATGGATTTGCTCTTTTTGATTCGGATGCTCTAAATACACAATATACCCCTCAAGAAGCTACTCTTACTTATAATGGTACTGTTGATTGCTCTCAATATCAATATGTTAATATAAATTTCGAGTGTTACCATAGAGTTTTTCGTGATTCTTTATTTCTTGAAACAAGTTTAGATAATTTCGCAACTGTTGCTGGCAGATATCCTATTCAAGAAAATTTGGGAGTTGGAAATAGTTCACCTAATCCTGAATATATTTCTGTAAATGTTTCTGCATCATCTGGAAATCAATCAGCAGTTTATTTTAGATTTCACTATGAAGGTGAATGGGATTATGCTACAATGATTGATGATGTTAATTTTTCTGAAACACCAGATAATGAATTATCATTTAGTGATGAGACTTTTGGTGGTTGGTGGCTTGGATACCAAGTTACAGGTGATTTAGGGACGGATTTTACAATGTATCCAATGTCACAAGCAATTGCTAATCCATACAGATTAGAAGGTGTTGTAAGGAATTCTGGAGTTCAAACACAAAATAATGTTACAATGCACGTAGATGTAGTTGATGAAAATGGTAGTACTACAGCTTTAACTTCTTCATCAGTTTCATTAACTACAGGAGAGACTGATACATTAGCTACAACATCAACATTTTTACCTCCTAATATGGGATTATATAATATGAGTTTTTGGGCTACTTCAGATTCTTTTCCAACAACAGATACTTTGACAAGATCTACTATCGTTACTGATACTGTTTATGGAATGGATTATGATTGGAATTTTGATGGAGCTAATGCTTCTGGATATGCATATTTATCTAGACCAAGTTGTGGTCAAGTTCTTGCAAATGCTTTTGATATTTACGCTAATGCTACTTTAACATCAATTTCTTTTCATGTTAGTGATCAGTCAGTAGCAGGAGGTGATGTAACTGTTCAGCTTTATGAAACTGATGGCCAAATTTTCTTAGAAGAATCTGATTCTTACACTCTACAGCAGTCTGATATTGGAAATTGGGTTACTATTCCACTTCTTTCGCCTTATCCACTTTTTGCTGGAACATCATATTTAGCAGGAGTCCTTGGAACACAACACCCTACTGATACAGTTGGAGTAAGTTCTTCTGGAAACGATCACACTTCTGGTTATATTCAAGATAATGGTTGTGATATTGGATCCTCTGGTTTCGGAGCTTGGTATACAAGTGATGCAAGATTAATTAGAATGAATTTTGGAACTGTTAGTGCAGTTAATGACATTCTTCTAAATTCAGGCTTTATAGTTTATCCTAACCCATCTAATGGAATCTTTACAATTGATAATCAGAATAATGAAACTTATAGTGTTTCAGTAACTGATATTATTGGAAAAGTTGTTTATAATAGTATTATTACTAATTTAACAAATAAATCTATTGATTTATCTAAAGTTGAATCAGGAGTTTACTCTATTGAATTTGAAAATGATGGAAATTCATTTGTTCAAAAAATTATTATTGAGTAATAATTTAAAAGTTATTTATTTTAAAAAAAGCACAGCATTTGCTGTGCTTTTTTTATTTTTATCACAGATGAAAAGATTAACATTAATATTGTTTATATCAGCTTTAACAGCTTCTGCTCAAAATCAAACTGTGGGTGTATTTGAAAATACTGGTGAAGCATTAAATGGGTATACACTCTTTTCACCTAATACAAATACCTATTTAATTGATAACTGTGGGAAGTTAATTAATTCTTGGCCAAGCCTTTATAAGGCAGGAAGTTCAGTTTATTTATTAGGAGATGGTAGTTTATTAAGAGCTTGTAGAATCCAGCATCCTGTTTTTAGTGCAGGAGGAAGTGGAGGTAGAATCGAAAAAACTGATTGGTATGGTAATCTGCTCTGGGCATATAATTTTTCTGACAGTAGTTATCATCAACATCATGATTTTACGGCTATGTCAAATGGAAATCTTCTTGTTTTGTGTTGGGAGTATAAAGATTTTAGTGAGAGTATTCTTGCAGGAAGAGATTCTTCAAGTATGATAGATAATGAATTATGGCCAACTTATATTGTTGAGATTGAGCCAATTGGTTATGATTCTATAAATATTGTTTGGGAATGGCATTTATGGGATCATTTAGTACAAGATTATGATTCAACCAAACAGAATTATGGTATCGTTTCTGAAAATCCTCATAAGTTAAATGTAAATTTTTACTCTGGAAATGGTAAAAATGATTGGGTGCATGCTAATTCCATTGATTATAATGAAACATTAGATCAAATTGTAATAAGCTCTAGAACTTTGTCAGAGTTTTATGTAATTGATCACAGCACTTCAACAAGTGAGGCGGCAACTTCTATTGGAGGAATTCGAGGTAAGGGAGGAGATTTTTTATATCGATGGGGTAATCCTATTGCATATGATTCTACTTTAACAAATCATCAACAACTAATTGGTCAGCATAATGTTCATTGGATTAAAGATGGTTTATTAGATGAAGGAAAATTTATGCTTTTTAATAATGGAAAATCTAGGGGATATAGCTCTGTTGAAATAATTTCCGCTCCTGTTGATCAAAATGGCGACTATTTTTTAGGCAGTAATAATGTATTTGGACCAGATTCCTCTGAGTGGATTTATACAGAAGATCCTCTCTCAGATTTTTATTCCTCCTATATTTCTGGAGCTCAAAGACTAGAAAATGGTAATACACTTATTTGTGATGGAGCTCATGGAACTTTTTTTGAAATAAATCAAAACAAAGAAAAAGTTTGGAAATATGTCAATCCAGTTTTAAATACATACACTTTATCTCAGGAAGACACAATTCCTATTACTCAAAATGGATGGGGAAATGCTACTTTTCGATCAACTAAATACCCGATGAATTTTCCTGGATTTGATAATAAAGATATGACTCCTTTTTCATCACTAGAACTAAATCCATATTTAGATTCATGTAGTATGATTTCCTCCGTTAATAATCTTATAAGCTCTGAAAAATATTTAATTAATATTATAGACTTAGTTGGAAGAAACACTTCTGTTTCGGAAAATAAAATTTTATTTTATATCTATAGTGACGGTACTGTTGAGAAAAAAATCATTATTCAATAAAACGTAATTTATAATTTCTTCTAAGATTATATTTAATGATTCTTCTTTTTCTATATTTGTAAAACAATAATTAAATCACTTTAATAAATATGAAAAAAATTTACTTAATAACATTATCGTTATTTTTTGCTCAATCAATCCTCGGGCAAATGACTCCTTATACTTCTTTGACATCTAAGAGCTCTAAAATTCATACTTCAAATTTACAGTCTGTAAAATCTGTTGCTCCTTTTTGGTCTGAAGATTTTAGTAATGGCATTCCTTCTAGCTGGACAAACTCTCCTGTCCCATGGGCTTACAGAGGCTCTTCAACTAGTCCTAATACAACAGTTGGATCTCAAGGAGCTTATGCTGGAACAAATGGCCCTATTAATTCGCTTACGGCGCAAAATGGTTTTATGATTTTTGATTCAGACTATTATGATAACCTTGGAAATGCTGGAGGGTTTGGTACTGGACAGTATCCTTGTAACCCGCCCAGTGGTTCTGGTCATGTTGGGCTTTTAACTACAGATGCTATTGATTGTTCCATGTATCCAGCTGTTTCAATAGTTTTTAATAGTTTTTATAGAGAATATACTGGTATTGCTAGAATTGCTTTTAGTATTGATGGAGGTACTACTTGGACAGATACTATGGAGGTGCACCCTGAAATATTAGTTAATGAATCAACAGCATCAGATTATGAGGTTATGTTAAATATGCCTAGTAATATTGCAGGAAATAGTGCAGTTCATTTACAATTTATATATGATGGTACAGTTTTATATAATACTTCATATTATGGATATTATTTTTGGATGATTGATGATGTAAGATTAATTGAAACTCCTGATCATCTTCTTGTAAGACAAGATGATGTGTTTGGTGGTTGGTGGCTTGGCTATCAAAGTACTGGTGATTATGGATTAGATTATACATTTAATCCAATGGCTCAGGCTTTAAATAATCCATATAGGTTTGAATCTGTATTAAGAAACATAGGAGCTTCAACTCAGACTAATACCAAATTAAATATTATAGTAGAAGATGAAAATGCAAATAATGTTTTTTCAGCTTCCTCTAATAGTACTTCTATTAATACTGGACTGAATGATACTTTAGCTACATTATCTAATTTTACACCTTCTAATATGGGGCTATATAATATTAGCTTTTGGGCTAGTTCAGATTCTTTCCCAACAACTGATACTTTAGTTAGATCAACAATTATTACTGATTCTGTTTATGGAATTGATTACGATTGGAATTCAGATGGTGCTAATATGCCGGGAAGTCGATGGTTAGTTGGAAGAACATGTGGTGGGCAAGTTGTTGGTAATGCTTTTGATATTTATGATAATACTCAATTAACTTCAATATCCTTTTTTGTTGATGATGAATCAGTAGCAGGAGCTGAGGTTGCTGTTCAATTATATGAGACAGACGGCCAGATTTATTTGGCTGAATCAGACCCATATTATTTGCAAAATAATGATCTTGGGTCATGGGTAACTGTACCTTTATTAAATCCATATCCACTTTTTTCCGGTACCTCTTACATAGCTGCTGTTAAAGGTTCTCAACACCCAACAGATACTATGATGATAACATCATTAGCGCTTGCTACAAATGTTAGTTATATTCAAGATAATGGATGTGATATAGGTACTCAAGGATTTGGTTTCTGGTACACAGCTACTACAGCAATGGGAATTAGAATGAATTTTGGAGATATAAGTCTTTCAGATAAAAATCATGAATTAAAGTCTAATGTTAATATTTATCCAAATCCTACAACAGGAGTATTTAATATCTCATTAATGAAAAATGAAGATTGTGTAATATCTATTGATAATGTTTTGGGTCAAACAATTTATAACAAGATTCATAATAATTTAAACTCTACAACTATTGATTTTTCAAAACTAGAGAAAGGTGTTTATATGGTAAACATTCAATTTGATAATTCAAGTTCACTTACTAAAGTAGTAGTTGAATAAGCTTTATTAAATTTTAATATTATAAAAGCCCTAATTCTTATTAGGGCTTTTTTTTATATTTGTATATAATCATATATATAAATAACGATGAAAAACTTTTTAATAGCTTTTGTATTTCTCTTTAGTTCAAACCTGTTTAGTCAAATTAATATAAATCCAAGTAATGAATGTGAAGAGATTATTTTTCAAAATGCAAACCCATCTAATCAATTAGTTTCTTTATCTACTCCAATTTGGGAAGAAGATTTTTCTTCTGGTTTTCCAGCTAATTGGTCAAAATTTACTTCTAATACTGTCTCAGGACTATCAACATGTAATTGGCAATGGACTACAGATGGAACATATGGATATTACAATGGTAATCAAGGAGTTTCTGGTTCTAATGATCTTACTTCTTCATCTGCTTCTAACGGATTCTTAATCTCTGATATTGATTCAGCAAATCATTATGCTTATGGTCAGCCTTCTGGTAGTACTTATGAATATATTGAGTCTTATTTTACTACTGACGCAATTGATTTATCTTCTTATTCAGCGGTTAGTTTGGAGTTTGAACATCTCTTCAGGTATAATAATTTAGGAAATGGAAGTTTCACTCCTCCTACAGTTTATATAAGTTCAGACTCAATAAATTGGACAACTTATTTAGTAAATAATAATATTGCAAATAACACACAATCCTCAAATCCTGAAATTACTAGCTTAAATATATCTTCTGTTGCTGGAAATCAATCTACGGTTTATATTAAGTTTGGCTGGGTTGCAAGATGTTACTATTGGATGATTGATGATATTAAAATTGTTGAAACAGATCCTAATAGATTAGAAATTTCAGAAATGACTTATGGAGGATGGTGGATAGGTTATCAAACCACAGGTGATATTGGAATTGATTACACATTTAATCCCATGGCTCAAGTAAGTTCAAACCCTTATAGAGTGGAAGCAATTGTTAAAAATAATGGTGGCTCCGCCCAAACTACAACAAAGCTTAATATTAATATTGAAGAAGGAGGGGCATCGGTATTTACTGCTTTTTCTAATCCAATTATTTCTACTGTTAATTCTAATGATACTCTTGCAGCCAAGACAGATTTCTATCCTTCAAATTATGGCTATCATGATTTAAGAGTATGGGCTACTTCTGATTCATTTCCTTCAACAGATACTTTAGTTAAAGGGTCAATAGTAACAGATACTGTTTATGGTGTTGATTATGATTGGAATACGGATGGGGCAAATGCTGGTAATGGATTCTATCTAGGGAGATCATGTGGAGGGCAAGTGCTTGCTAACGCTTTTGATATCTATGAAAATACAACACTAACATCTATTTCATTTCATGTTAATGATAAATCTGTTGTAGGAGCGGAGTTAAATGTTGAATTATATGAAACAAATGGTCAGGTTTGGTTAGAAGAATCTGATTCTTATACATTAAAATCAACAGATATAGATTCTTGGGTTACCTTGCCATTATTAACGCCTTATCCATTATTTGCAGGAACCTCATATATGGCGGCTGTTAAAGGTCAGCAGCACCCTACAGATACTTCATTAATTAGTAGTACAACTAACCCTAACACATCAAGATATTTACAAGATAATTGTGGTACTGGAACATGGTATACTGTCTCAAAAGCATTATTAATACGAATGAATTTTGGGATATCAACTTCTGTCATAGATATTGAAAATAAAAAGACATTTGATGTTTATCCTAATCCATCTTTGGGATTTGTTAATGTCTTTTCATCGGATTTAACTGATTTTGAAGTAAATATTATTAATTGCTTAGGACAAATAGTTTTTACTAAAAGAAATATAATGGATAGTAATCTTGAGTTAAATTTAAATAGCTTGAAATCAGGTGTCTATACTTTATCTGTCTCTGATATAAATAATATGTTCTCTAGAAGAATTATAATTAAGTAGCTAGGTTATGACAGTTTTTTTATCTTTTTTTAAAGATAAAATAGAGTGCTGAGACTAATATTATTAGAACTATTTCCCAATAAAAAACATGTTCAGGAAGACCAAGTATTGTTTTATCACTAATAACAATTAGAGGATTATTAACTTCAGGAGGACTTGCAACATAAAAATAGTTTGAGCCAATTGATGAATTGATTTTCATTATTATGATTAAAAGTACATTAACTGCTCCAAAAATTTTGAGGCCTGAGTATTTACTTAAATTCATTTTTAATCTTACCATCATAACAATAGGAATAATAATAATGACTGCATGCTTAAAATAAAACATATACATAAAAAAAGTAATTTTCATTATATAAAGTTATTTGAGGAGTTAGAAATAGAGAAGAATTCCTCCCAGGATACCAGCGTAAAATAAAAATTCAAATAAAAATTGGTTTTTCTTTACAAAGAAAATAATGCAACAAATTATTGCAGAAATACTACACAGGTGAAAAGGTAGATGTTTTTGTAATTCCCATGAGCCAGTTGAAGCTAATAGGATATGGTTTGATAAAGTCATAGCAATGACTGTAAGACTACTTATTTTTAAGAATGTAAAGATGTTTTTTTCACTAATTTTAAGTGATATAAAAAGATAAAAAATCATTAATAAAAAAGTAATTAATGTATTTCTAATCCAAGTGTCTGAAAGGAAGTCAATTGTGTAAACAGTTGTTAGAACATTACCCATAAATTAATTTTTAGCTAAAATCTGATATTTTTTTTAACAAACTATGCCGCGCATAGATTATATTCAATGTATTATTTATGTAAAAAAACAAACCCCTAAGTGTTTTAGGGGTTTGTTTATGTGGTACCTCCAGGAATCGAACCAGGGACACATGGATTTTCAGTCCATTGCTCTACCAACTGAGCTAAGGTACCAACAAATAAGGGTTGCAAATTTAAACGTTTTTTTAATATGAAGAAATAAATTAGTAACTCATATCTTACAAGTTGATTTTTGTAGTTTTGATAAAAATAAGTTTTTTTGAAATTAATTATTGATATTGGTAATTCTAAAGTAAAGCTTGCACTATTCTTAAAAAAAGAGTTAGTAAAAACTATTACCATTAATAAAATTACACAAAAATTGATTTCAAAATTTTGTTTAGATGTGAAAATTATTTCATCAATTTTATCTACAGTAAGAGATCTCTCAGTTTTAGAAAAAAAAATAGTAAAAGATTTGGGATGTAGGATATTGAATTTAAATATGAATTTCCCCATTACTTCAAGGTATAAATCAATGGATTCTCTTGGGATGGATAGATTATCAGCAGTAATTGGTGCTTCATTTAATTTTCCTAAAAAAAATATTTTAGTTTTTGATGCAGGTACTTGTTTAACAATGGACTGTATAGATAATAACAAAAATTATCTTGGAGGGAGAATTTCTCCAGGATTGTCAATGAGATTCAAATCTTTAAATCATTTTACTGATAAATTACCATTATTATCTTCTTCTAAGGATAGTTTGTTGATAGGTAATGATACAAAATCATCTATTATTTCCGGAGTTCAAAATGGTATTATTGCTGAGGTTAATAGCTTTATATCTGATTACACAAAACAAAATAAAGATATTGTCGTTATTTTTACCGGTGGTGATTATTCTTTCTTTGAAAAGGAATTAAAAATTAGCATATTTGCAGATCCTTTTTTGGTGCTAAAAGGATTAAATGAAATTTTAGATTTTAATGAATAAAAAAATATTAGTAGGCTCATTAGTTTTGCTTTTAATTGCAAGTTTTTCCTCTCATTCTCAAGAGTCATCTCATTCTCCATATTCTAGGTTTGGTTTAGGAGATCTTAATGATCAATCCTCGTCTTATTTTAATGCTTTAGGAGGAGGAGCTTCCGCTATTTACTCTTCTAAACACATAAATAATAGTAATCCAGCTACTTATACAGCATTTAAACCTAATTCATTTCTTTTCTCAACAGGTGGTTTTTTTAATTCGATAAAGATTAATAACGAAAACCAAAGCCATATTGATAATATAACTTCCCTGAGTCATATCATCCTTGGTTGTCGTCTAAATAGTAAAGCTTTTGCAAGTGCAGGTTTAGTTCCTTACTCTAGTATAGGTTATAATTTAAGTAATTATGATGATGTGAATAATGCAAATTTAATTTATACTGGTAATGGAGGTTTAAGTAAAGTATACTTTGGAGGGGCTTATCTTTTAGCCAAAAACTTGTCTATAGGAGCTAATGCTTCTTATGTATTTGGAGGTCTTAACAGAAGTAAAATACTTGAATTTAGTGATGAAACAATTTTTAATTCTCGCTCTAATTCATTAACAAATATTACTGGTATTAAATATGATGTTGGAGCATTATATAATGGAGATATTAATGATCAAGATAATTTTACCTTGGCTTTTACAACTAGCAATTCAACTGACCTTGAAGCCACTAGAAATACACTTTCAGAAACTTTTGCATATTCTGGAATTTACGAAGTTATTAAGGATACTAGCTTAAATTATTCTGAGCAAGGGACTGCTATTTTACCTAAACACATGCAGTTAGGTTTTTCTTATAATAAAGATGATCAATGGCTTTTTGTAGTTGATTATTTGTCACAAGATTGGAGTGATTACAGATTGCTTGGAGAGAGTGATTCCCTAAAAAATAGTATGAGAATTTCTTCCGGATTAGAATTTACTCCAGAGTATAATTCAATCTCTAACTTTTGGAAGAGGTGTAAATATAGGTTTGGAGTTGCATTAAATAAAACGCCACTTCAGATAAATGACACACAAATTGAAGATAAAAGTATAAGCTTTGGAATTGGTATCCCTGTTAAAAAGAATAAAACCGTATATGACTTTTCTGTTGTAATTGGACAAAGAGGAACGCTCTCTAATGATTTAATTCAAGAAGAATATATTAAACTTTCTCTTAGTGTGTCTTTTGATGGGATTTGGTTTGTTGAACGAAAATATGATTAGAATATGAAAAGAATAATTTTTTTATCGCTTGTTTTTTTAATTTCTTTTGATGGGATAAGTCAAAATAAATGGGGTAATGATAGTGTAGCTTGTATTACTAATTTATCATTATTTAGAGAATACTACAAACAGAAAAATTATGAGGATGCTTTGACACCTTGGAGATGGGTTTATAAAAACTGCCCAAGATCTAGTGGAAATATTTATAAAAATGGTCCTACAATTATTAAATCGTTAATGAAATCTGATCCTACAAACAAGGAATTATATGTTGATACTTTAATGCAGATATATGATCAAAGAATTCAGTTTTTTGGTAAAGAAGGTTTTGTTTTAGGAAGAAAAGGTTCTGATCTTATTAATTATGATAAGAAGAGATTTGAGGAAGCATATAATATACTTAAGAAATCTTTTGATCTAGAGGGTAATGATTCAGAAGCTGGCGCACTATCTTCATTAATGAAAGCCGCTACTTATATGCAAAAGAATTCTTTATTAGAAAAATCTGATATTGTAAGGATTTACACTGAAATATCTACTGCAGTTGATTTTAATCTTGCAAATAATAAATCAAAATCAAAATATTATTTAAAAACTTCTTCTAATATTGAGTCATTATTTACTCCTTACGCTAATTGTGATGATTTAATATCTATTTTTTCTTATAGATTTGAAGAGAATGCAGAGGATATAGCTTTATTAAAAAAAATAATTAAAACCCTTGAGTCTAAAGAATGTATTAATGACGATCTTTATTTTAAAGTTTCTTCAAAATTATATGAATTAGAGCCTTCTGCTTTATCTGCTAGTAAAATGGGTAAAATGTGTATTGCAAAAAAAGAATATTCTAAGGCAATTGAATATTGTAATGAATCTGTAGAGCTTGAAGAAGAAACTAATCTTAAATCAAAATATTTTTTAATTTTAGCTGACGCTTACAGGAATTCCTCATCTTATACTTTGGCAAGGAATGCGGTTTATAAATCTTTAGAATTAAAAAAAGGATGGGGAGAAGCCTATATTAGCCTTGGAAACATTTATGTTGCTGCTGCAACTTCTTGCGGAAATAGTTTTGAGCAAAAAACTGTTTATTGGGTTGCAGTAGATGCTTTTAGAATGGCCTCAAAAGACGACGAGGTTGCAGACAGAGCAAGGAAAAGTATTAATACTTACTCTAAGTATTTTCCTTCAACAGAAGAATGTTTTTTTAACAATGTAAACAAAGAAGATACTTTCAAAGTATCATGTTGGATTAATCAATCTACAAAAGTTCGTGCAAACGATTAACAAGTTTTATTTACTAGTTTTAATTTTATTTATTAGTTGTCAAAATAATACTAGTGATATTCAAGAGTTTGTAGAGCAAGAATTTCCTGTAGAAATAATAGAAGATGCTGAGTTGATTCACACTGAATTTGGAAAAATTAAAGTTAAAATATCGGCAAAAAAAATAGAAAGATTTATTAACTCAAATCCTAGATTAGTGTTTACTGACAGTATTGTAGTAATATTTTTTGACAGGAATTCTGATACTCTTTCTAATCTACAAGCTAATAAAGCACTTATTAATGAAACTGAAAATTTAATGCATGTAAGTGATAATGTTATACTTATTTCAAGTAATGGAAATAAGCTTGAAACTAATCATTTAAGTTGGGACGAGAAAAAAGAAAAGATTTTTACTGAAGAAAATGTAATTATAACTACAGATAAAGAAGTTATTAACGCGCAGGGTTTTGTTTCAGATCCAGATTTTATTGAATACAGCTTACATAAAGTTAATGGTGTTTTGTCTTTTAATAACTAAGATTATTTTGTTACTTTGATAAATATGTATTTACTTTTTGCAATTATCACACTTTTATTATCTGCTTTTTTTTCAGGTGTTGAAATAGCATTTATTTCTTCAAATAAATTACAGCTTGAACTTGATAGAAGTACAGGCAAGTTTCCTTCAAAAATTATATCGTACTTCACTAAAAATGAGTCTGATTTTATCACAACAATGTTGGTAGGGAATAACATTGCTTTAGTTATTTATGGTATCATTATGACTAAGATACTTACTCCGTATCTTCTTATATATTTTGCTAGTTCTTATGTGATTTTATTTGTTCAAACTTTAGTAACTACAGTTATTATTTTAGTTACAGCAGAGTTTTTACCAAAAGCTATTTTTAAAATTTACCCAAATAATATTCTTAGAATATTTTCTCTGCCAATTTTTTTCTTTTTTATTCTTTTTAGACCATTCGGTCTTTTATTTTTTAATCTTTCAAAGTTTTTTATTCAAATATTTTTAAGACACAAATTAACTGAAGATCGTCATTTCTTTGGCAGGATAGATTTAGATGAATATCTGAGTAGTCTTAAAACTAATCAACATGTTGAAGATGTTGTAGAAGTAGAGATGCTTCAGAATGCATTAGAATTATCTAGTAAAAAACTTAGAGAATGTATGATGCCAAGAACGGAAATTATAGCGCTTGATATTAAATCATCAATAAATACATTAAAAGAAAAATTTATTGAAACAAAATTATCCAAAATTATAATTTTCAAAAAAAATATTGATAATGTTATTGGTTATGTTCATTCATCAGACCTTTTTAAAAACCCACATAATATTAAATCTATTTTATTACCTATTCCTTTTGTACCCGAAAGTATGCTGGCTATGCAGCTTTTAAATGATTTTATTGAAAATGATAAAGGTATAGCCTTAGTTGTGGATGAATTTGGAGGTACTTCTGGTATGCTTACAATAGAAGACGTAACTGAAGAAATTGTTGGAGAAATAAATGATGAACATGATTTAGATGTTACAAAAATTGAAATAATTAATAAAAGTGAATTTATTATTCCTGCTAGACTAGAAGTTGAATTAGTAAATAAAGAATGCTCTATAAATCTCCCTGATTCTGAAGAATATGAGACTATTGCGGGTTTAGTTTTAAATTTTCTTGAAGATATTCCAAGCAAAGGTGACATTATAGAGCTTGATGATTATACTCTTAAAATTCAAGAGGTAGACGATAGAAGTATTTTGTCTGTTTTGTTAGTCAAAAAGTACTAGTTTTTTTAAGTTTTTATTTCTGAAATAACAATCGTATATTCGCAATCTTTTAAATAAAATATAGGTCAATGGGAACACTAGGAAAAATTCGAAATAGATCAGGTTTGCTGCTTACAGTAATTGGTTTTGCAATGTTAGCTTTTATACTTGGAGATTTTATGCAGTCTAAGAGATCAGGAGGTTCAAGCACTCCTCATGTTGGTGAAATACTGGGTGAGAGTATTTTAATACAGAAGTTTGAAGAGACTGTTGAGCTAGGAAAGGCTAATTGGCAATCACAAAATCAAAATCAAATATTAAGTCAAACAATTTTGGGTCAAATTAGAAATCAGGCTTGGGATCAGCTATCTCGAGAAATGATAATGGATAATCAATACAATATTTTAGGTCTTTCTGTTTCTGACGAAGAATGGATTGAAAGAATATCTGGGGTGAACGTACACCCTGATATTAGTCAAATACAATCTTTCCAAGATCCTAATACTGGACAATTTGATAGAACAAAAGTACTTGGCTATCTACAACAAATCGAACAAGATCCTTCTGGAGAATCAGTTGATAGATGGATAGATTTTCAAAAATACTTGATTAATTCAATTTTAAATGAAAAATATAATAAGTTAATTGAGAAAGGTTCTTATGTTAATTCATTAGAAGCGAAAAACTCATTTAATGAAGGAGTCCAGAATATTACATTTAATTATCTTTCAGTCCCTTTTAATGTGATTAATGACAGTACAGTTTTAGTTTCTGATAAGGAAATTAAAAAATATTATAATTCTAATAAAGATGATTTCAAACAAGACCCTACAAGAGATGTTGAATTTATTTCATTTAATGTTGTTGCTTCTATTGAAGATGATATTGAAACAAAAAATTCAATCTCTAGTCTAGTAGATGATTTTACCGCTTATGATGACTATAGTTTAATAGTCAAAAGAAATACTGATAATCAAAGAGCAAAATTTTCTTATTTAAAAGAATCTGAATTGAAAAATGATTCTGCTTTTGCACTTTTGCTTAAAAGTAAAAAGGGGACTGTTATTGGTCCTTATAAGCCAGATGTTAGTGTTTATAGAATAGCGAAGCTTGTAGATGTAATGAATCGCCCTGATTCTGTTGAGGCTAGACATATTCTAATTACTCCAACTAATGAAATGAGTATTGATTCAGTTAATTTAAGAATTACTTCACTTAAAGAATTAATTAAAAAAGGAGCAGACTTCTCAAAGCTTGCAGAGTTAAATTCAGTTGACCAACAAAGTGCTAAAGTTGGGGGTGAACTTGGTTGGTTTGAAGAAGGAGTTATGCTTGAAGAATTTAATGATATTTGTTTTACTGCAAAAAAATCTGAATTAAATATTGTAACGACACAATTTGGTGTTCATTTAGTCCAAGTGATTTCTAAAAGTAGATCAGCAAAGAAATATAAAGTAGTTTACATTGATAGAAATATTGAGCCAAGCACTGATACATATAATGAGTATTATACAAAAGCGGCTCAAATTGTAAATAGTGTCGTTAATGATGGTCTATCATTTGATTCTGTTATTCAAAAAGAAAATTTAGTAAAAAGAAGTGATGTAAAGTTAACTGCTGATAAGGCTAATGTTGCAGGAATACCAAATTCTAGAGAAATGGTTAAATGGCTAAATAAAGCAAATCTAAATGAATTAAGTAATGTTTTTGAATTTGAAAATTCTTACGTGGTTGCTTTATTGACAAATATTAATGAGGAGGGTTTTCGATCAATTGAAGATTCTGAAAATAGAATAATAGCTAGCGTTAGAAAAGAAAAAAAATCAGAAATAATAATAGATAGATTAAATCAGTTTACTAATCTAGATGAAATGGGTAATGAATTTAGCTTATCACCTGTAAAAAATCAGAATACAAAATTATCTAATTTAACTGTACAAGAACTAGGATATGCTGCTGATTTAGTAGGAACATCTTTTGGATTAGAACCTAATAGTATTTCCGCTCCTTTTATGAGCAGGAATTCTGTTTTAGTTGTCGAAACACTTAGCAGAGATGACTACAGAGATGAAGGTGACTTTTCTAATGAACAAAAAGCGTTGACTGATAAAACAAAGAGTTATAATTCAAATGCTGCATTTAATACTCTAAAGACTGAAGCTAATATTCAAGACAATAGATCTGAAGTTTACTAATTTATCTTAAAATTTGTAATCTGTAAGAATCTAGGTTTAGAAATATAAATAGTAGAATTGTAAAGCCAAGCAAGGAAGAGCCCCCATAGCTTACAAAAGGAAGAGGTATTCCAATAACCGGTATTAGGCCTATGGTCATTCCAAGGTTTATTACAAAATGAGCAAACAAAATACAGGCCACACTATAACCATAGATTCGACTAAAATTAGACCTTTGTCTTTCAGATAAAAATATTAGCCTTATAACTAATCCCATAAAGGTGATTATAAAAAATAAGCTTCCAATAAATCCCCACTCTTCTCCAATTGTACAAAAAATAAAATCTGTACTTTGCTCTGGAACAAAATCAAATCTTGTTTGTGTTCCATTTAAAAATCCTTTTCCAGAAAAACCACCTGAACCAATTGCTATCTTTGATTGAATGAGATTATAGCCAGCCCCATAAGGATCAAAATCTTTTCCTAGCAGCACATTTATTCTTTTACTTTGATGAGGTGGTAGAATATTATTGAATATGTAGTTTACGCTAAAAATAAAGAATAACGATAAAAGCCATCCAATCATGATCATAATTATATCTTTTTTATTCTTTCTTAAAAAAAAGAGAATAGCTAGAGTTATTACTGTGAAAATTAAGCTAAGAATAATTTTATCAATTAATAATGTTAGTATAAAAAGAATTCCAATTATCAGAACAAATATTAGAATATTTGCAGATAATCCTTCTCTGTATAGGACTAAAATAAAAGAACTATAAACTAATGCTGTTCCTGTATCATTTTGGAGTATTATTAATAAAAATGGAACTAGTATTAATAGATATGAAACAATCTTAGTTTGAATTTTTTTATTTTTTATATGTTGCATATTAAAATATTTAGCTAAAGCCAGTGCGGTTGCAAATTTCGCAAATTCCGATGGTTGAAATTTAAAGCTGCCAATTTCAAACCATGATGTTGCCCCGCTGGTTACACTACCAATAATTAATAAAATTATTAGTGCAAAAATTATAATACCATAAAAAATATAAGCAAGTGAATAGAAAAATTTCCAATCAATTATTAAAATTAAAAATGCAATGAACATAGAGAAAAAAATGAAAAATAGTTGTTTTCCATACCTACTTGAAAAATCTATTATAAAATTTGTATCATCATTAAATTGTGATGCATAAATATTTAACCATCCAAATCCAATTAATAAAATGTATAGAATTATAGAAGCTGAATCAATATTTGCAAAAATATTTTTAGCTTTTCTCATTTTTTTGTAATTAGATTTCCATTAATAATAAATTCTTCTAGTAATTTATTTGTTTCAATATTTAAGTATTTTTCAATCATAAGAGATGATATTGGAGCTGCCCATTTAGAGCCCCAACCACCATTTTCTATATATACAGCGATGGCTATTTTAGGATTTTCTTTAGGTGCAAAAGCTATAAAAATTGAATGATCTTCTCCATGCGGATTTTGAGCTGTTCCTGTTTTTCCACAAATTTCTATTTTATTATTAAATACATTGTGAGCTGTTCCTTTTGGGTTTTTGACCACTTGCTCCATTCCCTCAATAATTATTTCAAAATTTTTCTCACTAATTGTTGTGTATTTTTTCTCTCTGTACAATGAATCTATATTTTCTTCTTTTTCAATATTTTTAACAATATGAGGTGTGTAATAATATCCTCTATTTGCTATAATTGCTGTAATATTTGCCATTTGTATTGGGGTAAGAAGTAGTTCTCCTTGACCAATTGCCATTGATATAATAGTTGATGCATTCCAGTATTTCCTGCCATAGTATTTATCAAAGTATTCTTTTTCAGGAAGCATACCATTCGTGCCAGTTACAAAGTCATTATTCATCCATTCACCTATTCCAAAGCTGCTCAAATGATTTCTCCATCTGTCATATGCATCTTGGGTACTATTAAATTTTTTAAACGTTTCGGTAAAAGCTTTGCAAAAATATGCATTGCATGAAATTTCAATTGCCTTGTTTAATTTTGTATTTTTTTCGTGTGGATGACATCCTACTTTTTTTCCTTTTTCATATTCAAAACCATCAAGACAGGAGTATCTTGTGTTTTTTGTTATAACATTTTCTTCTAAAGCTATTAATCCATTTAAAATTTTAAAAGTTGATCCCGGTGGATATTGGCCTGTTAACGCTCGATTAACAAGTGGTTTATTTTTATCTAAAACTAATTTATTATATTCCTTGGATCTTGATCTTCCGCTTAAAATGTTTGGATTGTACGTGGGGGCAGAAATAAGACTTAGAATCTCACCCGTATTTGGCTCTATTGCAACTATAGCTCCAATTTTATTTTGCATTAATTTTTCTCCATATTCTTGAAGATTAATATCAATTGTTGAAATAATTGTATTTCCTCTTATTGGAAGTGTATCAAATTTTCCATCGTTAAACTTCCCTTGTTTTCTATTATGAACATCCACTAAGGTGATTCCCATTCCCTTTTGACCTCTTAGTTCTTTTTCATACCCTCCTTCAATTCCTTGTAGCCCAGCTAAGTCACCATTATTATAATAATTATCTTCTTTGATTTTTTTTGTGTTAACTTCACCAAGATATCCTAGTAAATGAGCACCAGAATTTGTTGCATACTTTCGAGTGTTAATAGTTTGCAGGAAAAAACCTGGAAATTGAAATAATTTCTCTTGAAGGCCACTTGCTTGAATTAAATTAATCTGTTTTTGAAATATACTTTCTTTATATTTTGAATAGTTAGATGCATTAATTATTTTATCTCTAAAATCCTGCAAATTGATATCTATCATTTTGCAAAGATTTAGTGTGTCCATTTCTTTAGTTTCTCTAGGTATAACCATTAGGTTATATGATGGGGAGTTAGAAACGATTAAGTTACTGTCTCTGTCAAGAATTAAGCCTCTTACAGGGTTAAGTATATCATACCTAAACGCATTATTTTTTGCGGAGAATTTATATTTATCATTTACTATTTGAATTCTAAATAACTGAATAATAAATATGCAAGAAACTAATGTAAATATTGCTATTACTATGCTACTACGTTTCTTGTATTTATTCATTTCTTAAAAAAGAATAGTTGTGTAATTGAAATTAAGATTGTTGTTGTAATTACACTCAGTAAGATTTTAAAAAGCATCTTAAATTCTAGATTTAGATGTTCAAGGAAAAATAATGTACTTAAGTGAATTAAAGTTATTAAAAATGTATAAGTTAAAAATGATTTTACTCCAATTTTTTGCATTATAAGTTCATCACCTTGCTCAACTATATTATGAGGAATAGTAATTTTTGCAATTGAATTTTTACAAAAAGCAATTAACACTGAAGCAAATGAATGCATTCCCAATGTTCCTGAAAATATATCAATACTGAATCCAAGAAAAAAAGCATAGATTATTAAAAACCATTTTGGTGTTTTATAAGGAAGTACAATTATTAGTATTATGTATAGATATGGGTTTATATAAGAAAGAAATAGTATTTCATTTAGTATTAATATTTGTATTAATGTATAAACAGGTATTTGAATAATGTATTTAATTAAATCTCTAGTCATTTTTTATTTTTTCTAGATTTAATTGTTCAAAAGAATCTACTGACTCAATTATATAAACTGAGTTTAATTTATTAAAATCTATAAATAAATCTATGATTATATCGTAATGACCAGTTTCAGAATTTGATTTATAAGAATTTATTGTCCCAATATCAATTCCCTTTGGGAAAATTGTGCTAAACCCATTTGTGCTAATTGTATCATCACGGTTTATGTTTACATGATTTGGTATGCTTTCAAGGCTTGCTCTTCTGTAATCAAATCCATTCCATTTTAGTGATCCTGCATTATTTTGTTTGTTAAGTTTGACACTTATTGAGGAGTTCTTGTTTAGAATTGACATGGCTAGTGAAAATTTATTAGAAACAGAATGAACGATTCCCACAACTCCATTCAATGTTATTAATCCCATTCCCTCCATAACACCATGAAAACTTCCTTTGTTAAGTGTAATGAAGTTATTTCTTTTACTAACAGTATTATTTATTACTTGTGATGATATAAAATCAAATTCTTTTTTTTCATTAATAATTGTTTTACTTTCTACCGAATTTATTAATGTAAGAAGTTTGGCATTTTCATTTGCCAGATATGTATTTACTTCTTTTAATTGAAAATAATCCTTTATATTTTGAGATATTGAATATATAAAGCCAGTATATTCGCTTGTTTTTTTAATTATCCTATAATTCTGATAACTATTATTATTAATAATTAGAGTAAGTGAAATTGATTGAAATATTAAAAAAAGAAGAAGAAAATGATACATTCTAATAAAACGTATGAGATTCTGCATGAATTACTTTTATCTAATTAGGAATGTATAGCTTTCAGTATTTTTAAGTGCAATTCCAGTTCCTCTAGCTACTGCTCTTAATGGATCTTCTGCTACGTAAACTGGAAGTTTAGTTTTTTTAGAAATCCTTTTGTCTAAGCCTCTAAGCATCGACCCTCCGCCAGTTAAGTAAAGCCCTTCATTGTAAATATCTGCTGAAAGTGCTGGTGGTGTTTGAAATAAAGCGCTCATCACTGCTTCTTCAATTTGTTCAATTGAATTATTTAAAGATCCTGCAATCTCTTTGTACGTCACAATAATCTCTTTTGGAATACCACTCATCAAATCTCTTCCATGTACTGCATAATTTGGAGGTGGATCATCTAATTCAGTTAAAGCTGAGCCCACGTTTATTTTAATTTGTTCAGCCATAATATCTCCAACTGCAATATTATGTCTGGTTTTCATATAGTTTTTAATATTATCTGTGAATTCATCACCGGCAACTCTTATAGATTTATCGCATACAATTCCACCTAGAGAAATTACAGCAATTTCAGTCGTTCCTCCGCCAATATCTATAACCATGTTCCCTTTAGGTTCTAGCACATCAATTCCAATACCTATTGCAGCAGCCATTGGCTCATGAATTAGCCAAACATCTTTTGCTCCTGCGTGCTCTGCAGAGTCAACAACTGCTCTTTTCTCCACCTCTGTAACTCCAGAAGGTATACAAACTACCATTTTTAATGCAGGGGTGAAGAATGATCTTTTCCACGGTATCATTTTTATGAAACCCCGTATCATTTGCTCGGATGATTGAAAGTCTGCAATAACACCATCTTTTAATGGTCTCATTGTCTCAATATTTTTATGAGCTTTACCATGCATTTGCTGCGCTTTTTTTCCAATTGCAATTACTTCTCCTGTACGCACATTTTTAGCTACTATTGATGGCTCATCTACTACAACTTTGTCATTGTGAATTATTAAGGTATTAGCAGTTCCAAGGTCAATGGCAATTGCTTCTTGCATAAAATCAAAAAATCCCATAGTTATATATTTTTTTAATGTTTAAAATGTCTTGTTTTTGTCATTATCATAGACATACTGTTTTGGTCGCAATACTCTATTGATAGATTATCTTTTATTGATCCTCCAGGCTGAATAACTGAGGATATACCAGCTTTATCAGCAAGCTTTACACAATCTGGGAATGGAAAAAAAGCATCTGAAGCCATTACTGACCCTGCAAGGTCTAAGTTAAATGATTTTGCTTTTTCAACTGCTTGTTTTAATGCATCAACTCGTGATGTTTGCCCGACTCCACTTGATATTAATTGTTTGTTTTTAGCAAAAACAATTGTATTAGATTTTGTGTGTTTACAAACTTTTGAGGCGAATATTAAATCTTCAATCTCTAATTCTGTTGGGTTTTTTACAGTAACCGTTTCCATAATTACTTTACTATCTGTAATCATGTCTTTTGATTGGAACAGTACCCCGTTTAAAGCTGTTCGATATTGCTGTTTAGGTAAAGTTAATTTTTTTTGTTTTAAAAGAACTCTTTTTTTCTTCATTTTTAACAACTCAGTACTTTCTTTACTAAAGCTTGGTGCAATTAAAACTTCATAAAATAGTTTGTTTATTTCTTGAGCTGTTTCAAGATCTATTTCTTTATTAGTTATTAAAACGCCACCAAATGCTGACACAGGGTCTCCCATTAGAGCATCTTTATATGCATCAATTAAATTTTTTCTACTTGCTACTCCGCAGGCATTGTTGTGTTTTAAAACAATAAATGTAGTTTCATTAAATTCAGAAATTAAATTTACTGCGGCATCAACATCTAGTAAATTGTTATATGACAATTCTTTGCCAGATATTTGTTCAAACATTTCATCAATATCTCCAAAAAATATTCCTTTTTGATGCGGGTTTTCTCCGTATCTTAATTCTTTGTTTTTAGTAAAACTCTCTTTAAAAACTGTTGGTTCATTACTTAAATAATTAAATATTGCCGTGTCATAATGAGATGAAATATTAAAAGCTTCACCAGCAAACTCTCTTCTTAATTCAATTGAAGTTGCATTACCTTGGTTTTTAAGGATTTCTATAGTTTTAGAATATTGATTTTTTGAAGAAACTACTAAAACATCATTAAAGTTTTTTGCTGCAGCTCTTATTAATGAAATACCTCCAATATCTATTTTTTCAATAATTTCTTCATGTGAATTATCTTCTTGAACAGTTTTTTCAAAAGGGTATAAATCAACAACAACTAAATCAAATTGTTCAATTTGATATTCCTGTAACTCTCTTTGATCACTTTCATTATCTCTTCTTGAGAGTATTCCGCCAAATACATTAGGATGTAATGTTTTAACTCTTCCTCCTAAGATTGAAGGAAAGCCTGTTGTGTCTTCAACTTTATTAACCTTAATGTTTAAATTTGATATATACTTTTCTGTACCTCCAGTAGAGTAGATGTTGATGTTTAGCTCATTTAGTTTCTTAACAAGAGTGTCTAATCCGTCTTTGTTAAAAACAGATATTAAAGCATTTTTAATTTGTTTAGGTTGATTCATTTGAATGAAAGTATTATATGCAATTTTACCCAAATCAAATATAAAAATCAAGCCATTTCTTTCTTATTAAATTTTTTGTTAATAACTTCGCTTAGTTGTTGAAATAGTCCTTTGATCTATTCATTTAAGACTTTTTTAAATATCGTTAATAATTCATTTAAGCTTAAGATATTATCATATTGAAGACATACTTTTTCTTTAATTTCTTTTATTTTAATTTTATCCTGATTCATTTTAACATAATCAAGAATTTTTGTAAATGAACTTGATTGATAATAATTTGTATTTTGATTATGAGGTAAATATGCTCTTAAATTATTATTCTTTAATACAATTCTTTCAAAGCCTAATTCTTTAGCTTTCCATTTGACATTTAATAATTTAAAAATATTAAATATATTTTTCGGCAAAGCTCCAAATCTATCAACTAAATTATTCTTGAAGATTTCTAATTCTTCATCATCCTTAATATCATTTAGTGCTTTATATAATGCAATTCTTTCTTCAATATTTATAACATAAGATTCAGGTATCTGAATTTCTAAATCTGTATCAATTTGACAATCTTTAATTTTAAATTCACTTTTTGGTTCTTTAAATAAATTTTTAAATTTCTCTTCTTTGAGTTCTTCAACAGCTTCAGCGAGAATTCTTTGATACATTTCAAAGCCAATTTCATTTATAAAACCGCTTTGATCTCCGCCTAAAAGATCACCTGCTCCTCGAATATCAAGATCTCTCATGGCTATTTTAAAACCACTTCCTATATTAGAGAATTGTTCTAATGCGTTTAGTCTTCTTCTTGAATCTTCCGAAATATGATTTAGTGGAGGGCTTATCAAAAAACAAAAGGCTTGTTTATCACTTCTTCCAACACGACCTCTCATTTGGTGTAGATCGCTTAAGCCAAAATTCTGAGCGTTATTAATAATAATAGTATTTGCATTTGGAATATCAACACCATTTTCTATTATAGTAGTTGAAACTAATATATCAAATTGACCTTCAATAAAATCAATCATTAAACTTTCAATTTTATTGCCAGGCATTTGTCCATGACCAATTTTGATTTTTGCATCAGGGCAAATTCTTTGAATAAAGCCTGCTATTTCATTTATGTTTTCTACTCTATTATGAACAAAAAATACTTGTCCATTTCTATTGATTTCATATTTAATAGCATCTCTTATTTTTTCTTCATTAAATCCAATTATATTTGTTTGAATACTTTGTCTATTTGGTGGAGGTGTGTTTATGATAGACAAATCTCTTGCTCCTAAAAGTGAGAATTGTAATGTTCTTGGAATAGGTGTTGCTGTTAATGTCAAGGAATCAACATTTGTTTTAAATGCTTTTAGCTTATCTTTGATATTAACTCCAAATTTTTGTTCCTCATCAACTATCAGTAAACCAAGATCTTTAAAATGTACATCTTTCCCAACTATTCTGTGAGTTCCAATGATAACATCAATACCTCCATTTTGGATTTTTTTAAGAATCTCATTTTGTTCCGATTTTGTTCTAAATCTATTTAGGTAATCAACATTACATGGAAGTTTTGCTAGTCTTTTTTTAAATGTTTTATAATGTTGAAGAGCTAAAATAGTTGTTGGAACTAAAATAGCAACCTGTTTGTTATCTGCTACTGCTTTAAAAGCAGCTCTTATTGCTATTTCTGTTTTACCAAACCCTACATCGCCACATACTAAGCGATCCATTGGCATAATTTTTTCCATATCTTCTTTTATTGCTAAAGTTGCTTTAGATTGATCAGGAGTATCTTCAAACATAAATGATGCTTCTAATTCTTGTTGAAGATATGTGTCTGGTGAAAATTGAAACCCTTCTTGTGATTTTCTTTTTGCATAAAGCTTTATTAGGTTAAATGCTATCTCTTTAACTCTGTTTTTAGTTTTTTGTTTACTTTTATTCCAAGTAGGCGTTCCTAATTGATGCATTTTTGGAGAAGATCCTTCTTTTGCTGAGAACTTAGCTATTTTATGTAAAGCATGAATACTAATGTATAATATGTCACCACCTCTATAGCTTAATTTTATAACTTCTTGAGTTTGATTATTATTGGAGATTTTATGAAGTCCATTAAATTGACCAATTCCATGATCAATATGTGTAATATAATCTCCTATTTTTAAACTAGTAAGTTGTTTTATAGTGATTGCTTGCTTGTCACTAAATTTTGTTTTTGATTTAAATCGATGGTGTCTGTCAAAGATCTGATGATCTGTATAAATAGCAACTTTATTATCATAATCAATAAAACCTTCATGTAACAAGATTTGATAATATTCTATTTTTATTTTTTGATCCTTATCCATTAATATATTTTTAATCCTTTCTTCTTGCTCTTCAGACGAACAAAGGATTATATTGCGAATATTATTTGTTTGATTCTTTTGTAAATCCATTAATAATATATCAATATTTTTATTGAATGGAATCAGAGGAGAACATTCCCTAATTATAACATTTTCCTTGTTTTCAGGTGCAGACATTTTAATGATAGTTTTATTAACTAGAGAATTGTTAAATGTTATACTATTACTAAATAGATATGATGGGTTTTGTTTGAAAATAGTAGATTTTTTTTCAAGATTTGAAAAAATTTCTTCTGTTTTTGTAAAATTATCATCTAGAGAAGTTAGAGTGTAGTTAAGATTTTTAATCCAAATATTTGAATCTTCTGTAAAATATTCAAGAAAACAAACTTGATTATTTTGAATATATTTTGCTTCTGTATTTGGAATTATTTTTACTTTATTTTCTAATTTGATAGATAATTGACTGTTCACACTAAATGTTCTTAGAGACTCAATTTCATCTCCAATTAATTCAATTCTAATAGGGTGTTCACTTGCATATGAGAAAATATCAATTATACCACCCCTTACTGAAAATTGTCCAGGATCAGTTACAAAATTTGTTGATTTGAAATTTAAATTAATTAGATTTTTCTCAAATTCTTCAGCTTCTAATCTTTGATTTACTTTTAATGATATTGTTTGCTTTCTTAATTCTTTTTTACTTATCACTTTCTCAAATAATGCTTCAGAATATGTGATTACAATTGTATTTTTTTTACTATTTAATTTATTTAAAACCTCAGCTCTTTGTAAAACATTAGTGTTTTCTGTTTCTTCAATTTGATATGGTCTTCTATAGGATGCGGGATAAAAGAATACTTCTTTTTTTGAGATTTTTTCTAAATCATTTATAAAGTATGAGGCCTCTTCTTTGTCACTAAAAATAAAAAGATTATTTTTTTTTGAATCCTCTATAATATTTATGAAATCTATAGCAAGTGAAGACCCAATACTACCACTATAAAAAATTGAAGGAGTATTATTGTCTAAAAGTTTTTTAAGTCTCTTTAGGCTTACAGATTCTGTAAAAAAATCTAATAATTTTTCTAACAAACTATATGCTATTTATTTCCTGAATCATTTTTTGATACCATAATTTTTTAGTGTCAAATACTTTGCCACCTTTAATTCTTGGGAATTCTATACAAGATAGTAAGTCATTATTGTCTTCATCCCAGCCAATAACTCCACTTTTTCCATTAACGGCACATTCTACAGCTTTATCAGCGCAATCAAAGATTAAATTTAAATCTTTTTCATTTGCTTTAGCAGACCTACTGAAGTAGCCACTTTTTTGAACAAGTACTTTTTTTGCATTAAGTCTATTTGATAGTTCTTTTGCAAACCATTTACCAGGATTTATTTCATCTAATCTAACATGTCCAAATGCATCTCTTGGAATTTTCTCACCAGTCTTTTGCATTTCATCAACTATTGTGTCAATGCCAGCTCCTTCACTTAAGAAAATGTTAACACAATCATATTCGTCCATAATTTTATTTAACCTTTCAGCTTCTTTATCAAGATTTATTTCTTCTTCTGGGATCAAAATTAAATGTACTTCCCATTTATTTTTATTTAGACCGATTTCATCAAGAAAGTTAAATTTCTCTAGTCTTTGCCTATACTCATATGCAGTAGCTGCGGTTAGCCAACCACAATTTCTGCCCATTACTTCATGAACAATTAATTGTCTATTGCTAGTTGTATTTTCATTCACTATATTTTCAAAAAATATTGCTCCTTGTTCGGCAGCTGTCCATGCTCCAAGTGTTTGTTTTATTGGAAAGACATCGTTATCAATAGTTTTAGGTAAGCCAACAACTGTTAAAGAATAGTTATTTTCTTTTAGATATTTAGAGAGATCAGCTGCAGTTGTATTTGTATCATCCCCTCCAATTGTATGTAAAATTGTAACATTATCTTTAATAAGTTGTTTCGCAGCTATTTCAAGAGGGTTTTCTCCTTCTTTTATGTATCCTTTTTTAATACAATCTTCAATATTGGTTAGCTTTACTCTACTATTACCAAGCGGGCTTCCTCCAAATTCATAGAAATTAGAGATTTTTGATTCAAGTGATTTAGGAAATTTTAAAATATTCCCCTCTAGTAATCCTTTATATCCATTTTTATATCCAATAATTTCAGAAGTTGGATATTTCTTTATATAGTTTTCAGTTAACCTTCCAATTGAGGCTGAAAGGCAAGGTGCTATTCCGCCAGAAGTTAAAAATGCAATTTTCATATACTGCAAATATCTAATATTTTCATTAATTATTTAATAAAACTATTAGTAACTTTGTTTTAGTAAAAACTTAATTTTTATGAAAGAAATTTTAAAATTTGGAGGTGCGTCTATTAAAGATGCTAAATCAATTACAGCTGTCTCTAAAATTATAAAAGACTATCCAAATCATAATATTGTTATTGTATTCTCAGCAATTGCTACTGTGACAAACCTTTTAGAGGGTTTAGTTGAGGCATATCACAGAAAAGATGATGATGTTGTTATTAAATTTAATGAAATTAAATCTTTGCATATTTCAATATCAAAAAACCTTTTTGAACAAGAACATTTTATTTTTGATATTATAAATAATTTATTTGTTGAAATAGAATGGGCGTTAGAGGAGGAGCCTAATCAAATGTATTCATATGATTATGATCAAATTGTATCTGTTGGAGAGTTACTTTCATCTCATATAATGAGTGAGTATTTAAAAATAGATGGATTTAAAAATGAATTAATTGATATTAGAGATGTTTTTAAATCTGACAATAATTATCAAAATGCTAATATTGATTGGGATTTAACTAAAGAAATATGTAAACAAAAAATTAAAAATATTCCTGTTGTTACTCAAGGTTTTTTAGCGTGTTCTTCTGAGAATTTCACAACAACTTTGGGGAGAGAAGGGTCTGATTATAGCGCTGCTATACTGGGTAATGTTTTAAATGCAGAAAGAGTAGTAATTTGGAAGGACGTAAATGGAGTTTTAAATTCAGATCCAAGGCACTTTAGTGATTCAAAGCTTTTAGATGAATTATCATTTTCTGAAGCAATAGAACTCGCTTATTATGGAGCTAAAGTGATTCATCCTAAAACAATTCAACCCTTGCAGGTAAAAAATATTCCATTACAAGTTAGATCATTTATTAATCTTGAAAATCCAGGCACAATCATTAATGATTGTCAAATCACTTACGATATGCCATCTTATATTGTTAAAGAAAAGCAAATTTTAGTTTCAATTTCTGATAAAAAATTATCATTCATTGTTGAGGAGCATTTGAGTTATATTTTTTCTTTGTTAGATAAGTATAATTTATCTGTCAATTTAATGCAAAACTCTGCAGTTAGTTTTTCATTATGTATTGATAATTCAAAAAATAGTGTCAAATTTTTAAATGAATTAAGAAACAAATTTGATGTTTTGTATAATTCTAACTTGGTTCTTTACACAATAAGACATTATAATAATCAATCTCTCTCTAGTTTTATTAAAAATAAAAAAATTATCCTTGAACAAAAAAGCAGAAATACTGTTCAATTGATTACTGAATAATTTTTTCTTTTGTTGTGTGTTTATAATTGTATATTTGCTCTAAAATTTTATTTTGACTACAACTCATTCTTTTCATATACCTGTCATGGGCACGGCATTTACTGCTGATACCCCTTTAAAAGTTGCTCAATATGGTATCGATTCAGTAATTTCTATTGTTGATGATGTTTTATTAGAAAGGTTAAGAAAATTTTATAGTGAAAAAAATAATCTTCCTTACACAGAGATTCATAAATCCTCTGATGATGCAAGAGCCAATAGAATTACATCCTATTTAAATCTAGTAAACGACTTATCACAAGTAAAGCTAAAAGAATTTTCTAATTTATCTAAAGATAAGTTTGAAGAGGTTAAAAAGTATTTTGATATTCTACCTGAGAGTTCAAGCCTTAAAAAAGATTTTTATGAAATTATAAACAATAATTTCAAATTTGATGATCTTCGAGAATGGCTTGTGAAAAATCTGTCATTAGGGAGTATTGATGTTAATATCATGACAAAGGTTGATAAAAAAAATTATTCTAAAAATATTGAATTACCTTCTGAATTTAATGATGCTCATGCTGCTCTAAGAGGTTATGCTCAAAGTGATTTAGCATCTTCGGTTATTTTTTCAGCAGGGATGAATCCAAGATTATATGGTTATATTGGTCAGTTTAATGATTTTTATCCTACACAGACTGGTTACTTAAAAAAGAAAATTGTTTTAAAAGTAAGTGATTATAGATCAGCTGTTATTCAAGGAAAATTTTTGGCAAAAAAAGGATTGTGGGTGTCAGAATATAGAATTGAATCTGGATTAAATTGTGGTGGTCATGCCTTTGCTACTGATGGATTATTAATGGGGCCTATCCTTGCTGAATTTAGAGATAATAGACAAGAATTGATTGATCAAACTTCTGAAGTTTTATTTCAAGCACTAGAAAGAGATGAAAGAATTATGCCAGAAAAAAAATTAGATTTAAAGATTACAGCACAAGGTGGGGTAGGCACTTCTATAGAGCAATCATTTCTCGTTGATTATTACAAGCTTGATTCAATTGGTTGGGGAACGCCTTTTCTGCTTGTTCCTGAAGCAACGACTGTAGATGATAAAACTAGAGAGCAATTAAAAAAAGCAACTGAAAATGATTTATATCTAAGTAATGTTTCTCCGCTTGGTGTCCCATTTAATAACTTAAGGAATAATTCTAAAGATATTGAAAAGTTAGAAAAAATTAATGATGGGAAACCTGGAAGTAATTGCCCAAGAAGATTTTTAGCATTAAGTAGTGAATATGGAGATAAAGGTATTTGTACAGCTTCTCGTCAATTTCAAAAGACAAAGATTAAAGAAATGGATGGAAATTCGTCTATCAATTTTGAGAAAGTTGTTGATAAGACATGTTTGTGTATGGGGCTGGCAGCAGCAGCTGTAGTGAATTATGGTATTGAGAATAGTGAAAGTAAAACAGTTTCTATTTGTCCTGGACCAAATCTTGCATATTTTTCAAAATATATGAGTCTAAAAGAAATATCATCACAAATTTATGGAATGTCAAAAAATTTAGCTCGTTTAGACAGACCTCATATGTTTATGAAAGAATTAGATTTATATATAAATTATATTTCTGATAAATTATTTGAGAGTACAAATGATTTTAATAAAAAGCAAGAAAAATATTTTAATAAATTTTTGAATAATTTAAGCGATGGTATTTTATATTATTCACATCTTTTTGAAGGTGTTCAAACTCAATTCTCACAGTCTAAAGAAAATTTATTTGATGATTTAGAGATTTTTAGAAAAAGACTTACCAAATTAAATAAAAAAGTTGATACTTTAATTTCCAATATATAAATCTGTAATATTTAAAATTTTTTCTGAAACAATATTAGATATCTTTATATTACTTTCTTCTGTCCAGCCAGCAATATGTGGTGTTAGAATAGTTGCTTCAGATTCTAAAATATATTTAAGATCACGATCATTTTTATTTAATAAAATTTTTTCAAAAGAGATTTCTTCATTTTCAATCACATCTAGGCACACTCCCAATATTTTTTTTTCTTTCAACCCCTTCACAATAGCACTATTTTTCACACACTTTCCTCTTGATGTATTAATTAAATAAAATGGTTTTCTACATTTTTTTATGAAATCGTCATTTATAATATATTTAGTTTCAAGATTTAAAGGTATATGAAGACTGATAATATCTGCGCATTTAAAAATCTCCTCCATTGAGCTTTGAAAGTCGTATTTTTTTAAATATTTGTCATAACACAGAAGCTTTACATCAAAACCTTTAAGTATTCGAGTAAACGCACTACCATTATTTCCAAAACCAATTATACCAATTGTTTTGCCACTAAGTTCAATCCCTCTATTTTGTTCTCTTTTCCAAATTCCATTCTTAACCTGATTATTTGCAATAGATATTTTGTTAAATAAATTTAGAAGTATTGATAATGCATGTTCAGCAACTGCCTGAGCGTTACCAGCTGCTGCATTTAAACATTTTATTCCTTTGCTTTCCGCATACTCTACGTCAATATTCTCCATTCCAGAGCCAGCTCGTACTATAAACTTTAGATTAGTCCCTTGATCTAAAAAGTCTTTATCAATTTTAAATCTACTTCGAATTATAATTCCATCATATTTATTAATGATTTTTTTTATATCACTTTTATTAGAAAAATAATTTAGTTCACATTTTACACCATTTTTTTCTAATTTTGAAATTATTGAATTATTAATTATATCAATTATAATTATTTTCATTTATAATATTGCTTCAACATGTTTAGTAATTTTGATAAAATCTTCGACATTCAGTTGTTCAGCTCTTAAGCTTAAAAGTGATTCTACTTTAGAATCTTTTTTGATATTATAAGTTTTTAAAGCGTTTCGTAAGGTTTTCCTTCTTTGGTTGAAGGCAGTCTTTACAACTTGTTTAAATAATTTTTTTGAACATTCTAATTCTTTTCTATTATTTCGATTAAGTTTAATAACGCTTGATTGAATTTTTGGAGGTGGTGTGAAATTTTCAGGAGAAACATCTATACAATTTTCTACATTATAAAAGACCTGAATTAAAACGCTTAAAATCCCTCTTTCTCGGCCTTTTAGCGCAATAATTCTGTCTGCAACTTCTTTCTGAAACATGCCAACTAATTCCTGAATTTTTTCATTATGATCCCATACTCGAAATAAAATTTGAGATGAAATATAATATGGAAAATTTCCAATAATAGAAATATTTGATTTGAAATTCTTTTTTAAATCAAATTTTAAAAAATCTCCTTCAATTATATTTTCCTTAAAATCGGGATACTTATTCTTAAGATACGTAATAGATTCTTTGTCAATCTCAATAACTTTAAAATTAATATTTACATTCATTAGAAATTTAGTTAATACACCCATTCCCGGTCCTATTTCTAATATTTGAAAATCTTTATTAAATGATAAAAGTTCAGTAATATCTTTGGCAAGTTGATCGTTGTTTATAAAGTGTTGGCCGAGGTGTTTTTTTGCTTTAACTAGCGGCATCTATTATTTCTTTAATCTTTTAAAAAGTTTTGATGCAAATACAAAATCATTAAGTTCTTTATTTTCTGTATTCATTAATTCTTCTTTTGTCCCCTGCCAGCTTAGCTTACCTTTAAAAAGGTATGCAATACGCTCTCCAATTTCCATAACTGAGTTCATATCATGAGTATTAACAATTGTAGTAATATTACTTTCAATTGTTATTTCCTGAATAAGATTATCAATTATAATAGCAGTTTTTGGGTCTAGTCCAGAATTTGGCTCATCACACAGTAAATATTTTGGATTCATCACTATAGCTCTTGCAATTGACACTCTTTTTGTCATTCCTCCACTTAATTCACTTGGGAATAATTTGTTACTATTGATTAAGTTAACTCTTTTAAGACATTCATTTACACGATAAATTTTTTCTTCATTCTCTTGCTCAGTAAACATTGTTAGAGGGAAAAGTATATTTTCTTCTACTGTCATATAATCATATAGCGCTCCCTTTTGAAATAGCATGCCAATTTCTTGTCTTAACTTTCTTTTCTCTTTAATATTTAAATTATGAAAGTCTCTACTATCAAATAAAACTTGCCCGCTATCAATTTCATTTAGACCAATTAATGATCTCAATAAAGTTGTTTTTCCTGAACCACTTTCGCCAATTATTAAATTTGTTTTACCTCTCTCAAATAGATGTGATACATTATCAAGAACTAAATTTTCAGAAAATGATTTGCTGATTTCTTTAATTTCTATCATGCTAGTAATAAATCAGTTAATAAAAAGTTAAATAATAAAATAATAATACTGGAATATACAACAGCCCTTGTACTTGCTGTGCCCACTTCCAAAGCGCCACCATTTGTGTAATAGCCAAAGTATGAAGATACTGAAGAGATTATAAAAGCAAAAAAAGTAGTCTTTATGAGGCAATATGTTACGTAGAAAGGATTAAAATCTATTTTGATTCCATATAAGTATGAAGCAGTTGTTATTCCCGTATTTTGGCACCCTACCCACCCACCTACTAAACCAATTGCAATACTTAAAATTATTAAACATGGAAAGAAAAGAAGAGATGCTACAATTTTTGGTAGAATAAGAAATGTAGCAGAATTAACACCCATTATTTCTAAAGCATCAATCTGTTCAGAGACTCTCATTGAGCCAATTTGAGAAGCCATATTTGAGCCGACCTTTCCTGCTAAAATTAAACATAGCATGGTTGGGCAAAATTCAAGGATTAAAGATTCTCTTGTTGCAAAACCAATCAAATATTTTGGGTATAGTGGGCTTTCAAAGTTATAAGCTGTTTGTATGCTGACTACAGCTCCAATAAAAAATGATATAATTGTAACGATTCCAATGGAGTCAATACCAATTTTTTTAAATTCTTGACTAAGTTGATTTATAAAAACACTTCTTTTTTCAGGCATTGAAAACACTTTATTTAATAAAATAAAGTATTTTCCAAGATGTTGAAGTAATTTTTTCATTTGGCTTAAAAGTAAGTATTTTATTTAAATTTGTTATATTATTATGGATAGACAAAAATATTTTATTTTAATTGTTTTCATGTTTTTATTATTGAGCTCTTGTTCGGTTTTAAAAAAGAATAATTGTGATTGCCCTTCTTTCTCAAATACCAATCAAATTTACTCAAAAAGTATCTAATTTTTAAATTTATGGATAGCTGTAAATATTTGCCATCATTTAGTATTGAAATGATTGAAGATTTAATAAAAGAGATTAAAGTAAATGTTAAAGTTGTAAATTCTAGAAAAACAAAACTTGGAGATTTCAGAGTAATAAATAATCAATTTTACATAACTATTAATAATGATTTAAATCAGTATTCTTTTCTAATAACTCTAGTACATGAACTAGCTCATGCATATACTTTTTTAAAATATAATTCAACAGTATTACCTCATGGAATACAATGGAAAAATAAGTTTAAGACTTTAATCAGTCCTTTTTTACACGCAAAAATTTTTCCTAATGAAATAATGTCTGTATTAAATCAACATATGGAAAATCCTAAAGCCTCTAGCTGTACAGATATTTCTTTAATGAAAGTATTATCTAAATATGATAATGTTCAAAATATTTTTATTGAAGATATAGAGCTGGGAAAAGCTTTTGTGTTTAGAGAAAAAAGAGTGTTTATTAAAATTGAGAAATTACGAAAGAGGTATAAATGTAAGGAGATTAAGACAAATAAAATGTACTTATTTAGTCCTTTAGCAAAGGTAAGTTTGTATAAATAGTTGAAAAATTAATTGTAAATTTGTAAAAAAAATTTTGAATAAAAATAATTTTGCTGTAATAATGGCAGGCGGTGTTGGTTCACGTTTTTGGCCCATAAGTACTGTACAAACTCCCAAGCAGTTCTTGGACATTCTATCTGTTGGAGAAACTTTAATTCAGCAAACCTTCAGAAGACTACAAAAAACATGTCTTACAGAGAATATTTTTATAGTAACAAATAAAGATTACAAGCATTTGTGTCTTTCACAACTGCCTCAAATTTCTGAGCAAAATATATTATGTGAGCCAGTAATGAGAAATACTGCTCCTTGTATTGCATATGCAGCATACAAGATCTTCAATTTAAATAAAAATGCTAAATTAATTATAGCACCTTCAGATCATCTAATCTTAAATGAAGATAAGTTTGTCAGTACAGTTAATAATGTTTTTAATTTGATTGATAAGAAGGATTATCTGTATACTTTAGGGATTAGTCCTTCAAGGCCAGACACTGGCTATGGATATATTCAATATTCAGATGAGATTTTAGCAGATAGTAAATCTCTTAAAAAAGTTAAAACCTTTACCGAAAAGCCAAATATAGAACTTGCGCTTCAATTCATTGATAGTGGAGATTTTTTATGGAATGCTGGTATTTTTATGTTTTCTGTTAAAGCTATTATTCAATCATTTAAAAAGTATCTTCCTGATGTAAATGATATTTTTTCTAGAGGTGATAATTATTTTAACTCTGAGAAAGAAGATGAGTTTATTGAAAAAGTATTCCCAACTTGTAAAAATATTTCAATTGATTATGGTGTTTTTGAGAAATCTAATAATGTTTATGTATACCCATGTGATTTTGGTTGGAGTGATTTAGGTACATGGGGTTCACTTTATTCTTTTTTAGATAAAGATGATAATCAAAATACAATTCAAGGAAATAATATTAACTTATATGATTCTAGTTCTAATATTATAAGAGTTGACAAAGATAAGCAGGTAATTATTCAAGGATTAAATAATTTTATTGTTGTCGATACAGAAAACGCATTGCTTATTTGTAAAAAAGATGATGAACAAAAGATAAAGGAATTTGTGAATGACATTAAAAAACAAGAGTTGTAATTTTAATTTCCACACATTTTTTTTGGATCTACCCACTTATTAAATTCCTCTTCACTAACATATTTTAATTTAAGCGCCTCTTCTTTTAATGTTGTTCCATTTTTATGAGCATTCTTAGCAATCTCAGAAGATTTGTCATACCCAATTTTTGTGTTAAGAGCAGTTATTAGCATTAGTGAATTATCTAAATTCTCTTTAATTATTTTGTAGTTTGGCTCTATACCTTCAATACAATTATCCTTAAAAGATATGCAAGAGTCTATAATTAAATGTAGAGACTGAATTAGATTGCTTCCAATTAAGGGTTTAAAAACATTTAATTGAAAATGTCCTTGCATTCCTCCAATTGATATAGCGGTATCATTTCCTATAACTTGTGCGCAAACCATAGATAAGGCTTCACATTGTGTTGGGTTTACTTTTCCTGGCATAATTGAAGACCCTGGTTCATTAGCTGGAATATTTATTTCTCCAATTCCACATCTTGGGCCTGAAGCTAATAATCTTATGTCATTTGCAATTTTATTTAATGAAATTGCAATCTGTTTTAATGCGCCATGAGTTTCAACAAAGGCATCATGTGCTGAAAGTGCTTCAAATTTATTCTTTGCACTCACAAATCCAAGTTTAGTTAGATTAGCAATTTTAGAAGCAACTATTTCTGCATAACCTTTTGGAGAGTTTATACCAGTTCCAACTGCCGTTCCACCAATTGCAAGCTCGGATAAATGAGGTAGAGTATTTTTTAAAGCTTCGAGTCCGTGATCCAGCTGTGATACATAAGCTGAAAATTCCTGTCCTAAGGTTAAGGGTGTAGCGTCCATTAAATGAGTTCTTCCAATTTTCACAACATCTTTAAAGAGTTTTGATTTCTCATTTAAAGAGTTTTTTAACAAAGTTATTGCCGGTATTGCTTTTTCAACGACAAGTTTATATGATGCGATATGCATTGCTGTTGGGAATGTGTCATTTGAACTTTGAGACTTGTTTACATCATCATTGGGGTGTATGTTTTTTATAGAATCTGTAAGCTTCCCTCCACTATTTAAATTTGCTACATTTGAAATCACTTCATTAATATTCATATTAGACTGTGTGCCGCTTCCTGTTTGCCATATAACTAGAGGAAAATGATCATCATATTTTTTTTGAATAATTTCATCACAAACTTGTGAAATTGCATCACATTTACTTTTCTCTAAAACTCCTAGCTCAAAATTTGCATGAGCTGCTGCTTTTTTAAGGTATGCAAAGCCATATATAATCTCTATCGGCATACTTCCACTATTACCAATTTTAAAATTATTTCTACTTCTTTCAGTTTGAGCTCCCCAATATTTTTCTAACGGAACTTTTACTTCACCCATGCTGTCTTTTTCTATTCGATATTTCATTTTAGAATATTTTGTAGTTAAGATTAGTTGTTGTTAATTTGTTAAAAATAAAAATATGAAATTTCTAGGCTTTTTATTGTTTCTCGCTATCTTTTTAATGGCTTTTTGGTGTCTTTTCTTTTTAGCTAGTGTTGTTCCATATTTCATATATGTTTGGCTTCGTGAGGGTAAATTAGATGAAGATCAAATTCCAAACTAATTCTATTACTTAGTACTTTTTTAATCTTGACCAAATTCCATAAGATACGCCTTTATAAAAGGATTGATATCACCATTTAATACAGACTGTGGATTGCTAGTTTCATAATTAGTCCTCAGATCTTTTACTAATTTATACGGGTGTAAAACGTAATTCCTAATTTGAGAGCCCCATTCTATTTTCTTTTTATTTCCTTCAATTTTATTCTTTTCTTCTTGTTTTAATTTCTTTTCAATTTGATGCAACTGTGATTTAAGTAGCTTTAGAGCCTTTTCTTTATTTTCTAATTGTGATCTAGTCTCAGAATTTTCAATAATAATGCCTGTTGGCTCATGTTTTAATCTAACTGCTGTTTCTACTTTATTCACACCTTGCCCTCCAGCTCCCCCTGCCCTAAATGTATCCCAGCTTATCTCAGAAGGATTGATGTTTATTTCAATTAAATCATCTATTAATGGGTAGGTGAAAACAGATGCAAAGGTAGTATGTCTTTTTGCATTTGAATCAAATGGTGATATTCTTACTAATCTATGTACTCCATTTTCACTCTTCAAATTTCCATATGCAAACTCACCGTCAAATTCAAGAGTGACAGATTTAATTCCAACAGGCTCAGCTTTTTGAATATCGATCTGTTTAATTTTATAATTATTTTTTTCACCCCACATCAAATACATTCTCATTAACATTTCAGCCCAATCTTGCCCTTCAGTACCTCCTGCTCCTGGATTAATTCTAATAATAGCAGACATCTTATCTTCCTCGGAGCTAAGCATATTTTTGAATTCTAATTCTTCTACTGAGTCTAAAGTTTTCTTATACTGTTTACTCACTTCTTCTTTAGCTTCTAATTCAATTAAAACTTCTAGATCTTCAATATTCATATTTATATTATCAAAACTATCAAGCCAATTTTTATTTTGTTTCTTTTTTTTTAAAATTTTTTCAGCTTTATCTGAATTATTCCAAAAATCATTAGAGCTGACTTCTTTGTCAAAATTTAAATCAATAGATTTTTTGTTTTCAATATCAAGAAATTTAAATAAATCATCTCTTCTTTTTTTTAGGTTATTTATTTGTTCTTGAGATATCATTTTTATTCTATTTCTTCATTTAGTAACTTCCAGACTAAACTTGTGTCAAAGCCTTTTTGATAGAGATATTGAACTGTTTTAGCTTTTTTTTTAAATACATCTTTTTCATTTAAACTGATGAATTTTTTATGTATTAATTTTCTTACAGTGTTACAGTATTGTATTGTGTCAATTTCCTCCAAACTATTTTTAATAATAAGACTTTGAATATTTCTTTTTTTTAATTCAAATGAAATTTTCTTTTTCCCCCAATTTTTGATATTAAATTTACCGGAAGAAAATGTATTACTAAATCTTTGTTCATTAATAAAGTTGTTATTGGTTAAGTGATTAATGATAAAATCATGATCATTCTTTATTTCCCAAGAGTTAAGTTTTTTAATAACATCAAAAATGCATCTTTCTTGTATTGCACAGTATTTTTCAATTTTTAATAAAATTCCTTTATTAATTTTCTGTTGATTATCCATTGTTTCAAAGTTATATATTCTTATTTATAATTATACTTTTGCGCCGTGAAAAATAAACAAGCAATTTACTTACTATTTTTATCAAATATCATCTCTGGTCTTGCTCAAGGTATTAGTATGATTGCAATTCCTTGGTATTTTATTGAAATTGTTGAAGAATCTGAGTATTTTGCTTTAGGCTATATAATTATTACTTTTTTAACGCTTCCTTGGGGTTTATATGCTGGTGCTTTAATTGATAGATATTCAAGAAAAAAACTTTTTATTCTTACCAATTTAGTTTGTGGCTCTTTAATTGGATCCATTGCTTTTTACGGTTTTATTTATTCTTCTCTGCCAAATTTTCTAGTTTTTTTTGTTTTTGCGGTCACTATTTTTAATTACAATATTCATTATCCTAATTTGTATGCTTTTGGACAAGAAATTACAGAAAAAAAGAAATATGGAAAGTTAAATTCATACATAGAAGTTCAAGGTCAGGCGACTAGCGTATTAGCTGGGGCTTTTGCGGCTTTACTTTTAACTGGCACTTCTAATAAGTCTCTTGATTTAGCAGGTATTCATCTAACACTTCCATTTGATATTCCTAAATGGGATATTTATGAAATCTTCCTCATGGATGCAATTACATATTTATTTGTAATTGGTATTTTTTCATTTATTAAATATACTCCTATTGTTAAAGACGAAATACATAAAAGTAATTTGTGGAATAGACTGAAAATGGGAACCAGTTATTTAAATGAAAATAGAATTGTTTTTGTATTTGGATTAGTTTCCTATATGCTCTTTGCTTTTACTTTGGTTGAGCTTCACATTGTTTTGCCATCTTATGTACATGATTTCTTATCTGCTAAAGGAAATATTTATGCTTCTTCAGAAATTTACTATTCATTAGGTGCAATTTTTTCTGGAGTTCTAATACTTAGAATCCTTAAAAATGTAAACCCTTTTTTAAGCGTTATTTTTTTAATGATAATAGTTGCTGCTGCATTTTTGTCAATGACATTTTATAAATTTCTTTGGGTTTTCTTTTTAGGTAATTTAATCTTAGGAATTACAAATGCTGGAGTTAGAATTGTTAGAACAACTTATTTATTTAATAATGTTCCTAATAATCTAATAGGAAGAGTGACCTCTGTCTTTAGCTCATTAAATATAATTGTTAGGATGTTTTTAATCGCCCTCTTTTCTTTAAACTTCTTTACCCTTTCAGATAATATTAGATGGGCATATTTAATTGGAACACTATTGATGCTTATGTCAAGTACAGTTTTATACTTAACATACATGAAAAAAGTTAAAGATTAGGAATCTTTTTTGACAATACTATATTGAAGAAGGTGTAATCTTTCATCTCCAATAACATTGATATTCTTATTAAACTTTTTAGCCCATTTATATCTAATGGAATTAAAGAGCCACCCCTTATTTAAATGGCTCGCAACAAAGGGATGTGTCGTTATATCAACTTTATTACTTTTAAATTCAGTAAGGTTAGCTACTTTATGCTCAATTTGATCTATTAATAATAAGCTAGAGTTTATATCCCCTTTACCACTACACATTGGGCATTTTTCTTTAGTATCAATTGTCATAGCTGGTCTAACTCTTTGTCTAGTAATTTGAATTAGTCCAAATTTAGTTGGGGGAAGGATATTATGTTTAGCCTTATCAGTGCTCATGGCCTGTTTTAAACATTCAAATAGAAGTTTGCGATTTTTATCAGATTTTAAATCAATAAAATCTACTACAATTATACCTCCCATATCTCTGAGTCTTAATTGTCGTGCAACTTCTTTTGCTGCTTCAAGATTTACATCAAGTGCATTTTCTTCCTGATTTTTTTTAGCATCTACTTTTTTACCACTATTTACATCTATTACATGTAAAGCCTCAGTATGCTCAATTACAAGATAGGTTCCGTTTTTCATTGTAACTGCTTGTCCAAAAGATCCTTTAATTTGTTTTGTAACATTATACTTTTGAAAAATTGGTGTTTCTCCTTGATAAAGTTTAACTTTCAGCTCTTCATCATCAGAAATCCTTGCTAAGTAGTCTTTAAGTTCCTCTTGAATTTCTTTATTATTTACAATGATATTATTGAATTCTGAATCAAGTAAGTCTCTTAAAATTGCTGAGGCTCTATTAAGCTCTCCAAGAATTTTTGTTGGTGCTTTTTCACCTTTAAGTTTTTTACTTATTGTTTGCCATTTTTTATAAAGATTTTTTAGGTCTTTGTCCAGCTCAGCAACTTTTTTACCTTTTGCAACTGTTCTGATTATCACTCCAAATCCATGAGGTTTTATACTCCTAATTAGGTTTTTTAGTCTAGATTTTTCAGCATTATCACCAATTTTTTGAGAAATGGATACTCTATCAGAAAAGGGAATTAAAACCATATACCTTCCAGCTAAAGAAATTTCAGTCGTTAATCTAGGTCCTTTTGTTGAAATTGGCTCTTTTGAAATTTGTAGTAATAAATGATCTCCAGACTTAAGCGTCTCACCTATTTTACCATCTTTTTCAATTTTCTTCTCAAGCTTAAAGCTTTTAAGTGAGGCTGTATTTAACTTGCCGGATATGGTTTTTTCAGTAAATTTTTTGAATGATTGTACATCACTACCAAGGTCAAGGTAATGAAGAAATCCATCTTTTTCATAACCAACATTGACAAATGCTGCGTTTAGACCGGGAACAACTTTTTTTGTTTTCCCTAAATATATATCGCCAACTGAAAAGTTATTATCGTGCTTTTGTTTGTGAAGTTCAATTAATTGACCATCACATAGAAGAGCAATTACTACTTCAGAAGGCCTTGAATCGATTATAAGGTCGAATTTCATGGCGTATTTTTCTGATTAAAACAGATTTACAAGTAGTTTACTTGTTCTTATGTCTGTTTTTACGTGAGCGCTTTTTACGCTTGTGTGTAGCAATTTTTAATCTTTTCTTTTTCTTAGCTCCTGACATCTCTAAATATTTTTATTAACTTTTTTAAAAAAAAAGTTTAATTTACTTTATCTTTTACTTGGTGCAAAAATACTTTTGCAGGTTTGAACGAAGGAATGTGATGCTCTGGAATAATAATGGTAGTGTTTTTTTTAATATTTCTACCTGTTTTTTGTGCTCTTTTCTTAGCTTTAAATGTTCCAAAACCTCTTAAGAAAACTGACTCGTTTTCTGATACAGAGTTCTTTACTTCGTTCATGAATGCTTCTACTATAGTTAAAGTCGTAATCTTTTCTACTCCGGTCAATGCTGCTATTTTGCTAACCACTTCTGCTTTCGTCATTCTATTAATCTTTTTAAAAATTTAACTAAATTTGAGTTTGCAAATATATTAATTTTTATGTCTCTATTATCCTATTCATTATTTTCTTTTTTAATTGTATTTATAATTTAACATGAGATTTTCCGAAAATTTAATTTCTTGGTATAATGTCTCAAAGAGAGATCTTCCTTGGAGAAAAACACAAGATCCTTATAAGATTTGGTTGTCTGAAATTATTTTACAGCAAACAAAGGTTAGTCAGGGAATGCCTTATTATCTTAAGTTTATTAAGCATTTTCCAAATATTTTAGCTTTAGCAAATTCAAATGAAGATCATGTTTTAAAGTTATGGCAAGGATTAGGCTATTATTCAAGAGCAAGAAATCTTCATTTTACTGCTAAATTTATTAGAGATAATTATAATGGTATTTTCCCTAATAATTACAAAGAAATTTTAGCATTAAAAGGAGTTGGCTTGTATACAGCTGCTGCCATATCATCATTTTCTTTTAATCTTTCTTACCCTGTAGTTGATGGAAATGTGATAAGAGTTTTATCAAGAGTTTTCGGAATAGAATCTGAATTTGATACAGGTCCTGGTTTTAAAAAATTCTATCATCTTGCTCGTGAAATGCTACCAGAATATGATTATGCGACCCACAATCAGGCTATAATGGAGTTTGGCGCCTTACAATGTAAGCCCAAATTACCTCTGTGCTCTTCCTGCTGTTTTAATCATAATTGTTTTGCGCTTCATGCTGATATGGTAAGTTCGCTTCCTAAGAAAAAGAAAAAGCTAAAAATTAAAAAGAGGTTTATTCATTATTTAATTATTAATAATAACAATGAAGTTTTTCTTAAAAAAAAAGGTCAAGGGATTTGGTCTGGTCTATATCAATTTCCGTTTTTAGAGTTTGAAAAAAATATTTCTAATGATAATGTAATTGTTTCAAAAGATTGGGTTGATTTTTTTAAGGATTCTTCCTATGCTATTTCCTCAGTTTCTTCTTCTTTTATTCATAAGTTAACCCATCAAAAGTTAAGAGTTGTGTTTTGGCAAATAAAATCGGAAAATATTAAACTAAATAATTACAAAAAATTTCAGACTAACGAAATTTCTAAACTGCCGGTATCGAAATTAATAGACAATTATTTAATGTTAAATAATATTATCTAATTTTTAGTACATTTGTTTGTTTAAAAAAAATCATTTGGCTGGAGTAAACAAAGTAATTTTAGTTGGAAATTTAGGTAAAGATCCCGAAGTTAGATATCTTGACTCAGGTATTGCAGTAGCTAATATTTCTATTGCTACAACAGAAAATTATAAAAATAAAAATGGTGATCGTGTTAGTCAAACCGAGTGGCATGATGTTGTATTGTGGAGAGGGCTTGCAGAAGTTGCAGAAAAATATTTGAAAAAAGGCTCAAGCGTCTACATCGAAGGAAAGATTAGAACAAGCAAATGGGTAGATAAAGAAAGTATTACTAGACACAAGACCGAAATAATGGCTGATAAAATGAATATGCTTTCTAAATCTAATAATGACTTAGATGTCTCAGATAACTCTCTTAATGATCTCCCATTTTAAATTTTAAACATTGAAAGACGACCCCTTACCCTTAGTATTAAATTTATTGTATAGTATTGAATTTAATTCTTTAAATCTAGAGAGTTATCTTTTTATTTTAATGATTTTCATTTTAATTGTTTGTTCAGCACTAATTTCAGGAGCTGAAGTTGCCTTTTTTGCATTAGAAATATCTGAGATTCATGAGTTGAAAAAGTCAAAGAAAAATAACAAATATATACTAAGGTTATTAAAAAATCCTAATTCCCTATTGGCGACAATTTTAATTGTAAATAACTTTATTAATGTATCTATTGTTATTCTTGCATCATATTTAACTAGTATTTTAATTCAATTTCCTGAGGGTTCTAATTTTGAATTTATTTTTCAAGTTATTATTATCACTTCAATACTTGTTTTTTTTGGAGAGATTACTCCAAAATTATATTCTAATCAGAATCCTGTGAAGTTTAGCTCATTTATGAGTTACCCTCTTTATATTTTAAATACAATTTTCTACCCTTTTAGTGCTTTATTAGTTTCTTCAACAAAGCTTATCGAAAAAAAACTAGAAGATAAGAAGTCAGATATTAATGTTGATGAAATTTCTAAAGCTTTAGATCTTACCACATCAATATCTAATGAGCAGAAAATTTTAAGAAGTATTGTGGAGTTTGGTAATACAGATGTTAAGGAAATTATGAAGTCGAGAGTTGATGTTGTAGCAATTGAAAAAGATGAGATTTTTTCTAACGTTTTAAAAGTTGTTATTTCCTCAGGTTTTTCTAGAATACCAATTTTTGATAATCAGTTTGACAATGTACTTGGGATATTATATATAAAAGATCTAATTCCTTTTCTTGATATGAATGATGACTTTAAATGGATTGAATTGTGTAGGGCTCCTATTTTTGTGCCTGAAACTAAAATGATTAATGTTTTACTTAAAGAGTTTCAAGCAAAAAAGCATCACATAGCTATAGTCGTTGATGAATATGGAGGAGCCTCCGGAATTGTAACTTTAGAGGATGTTTTAGAAGAAATAGTTGGGGAGATTAATGATGAATTTGATCATGATGAAACAAAATATTCTAAACTTGACTCTAAAAATTATGTTTTTGAAGCAAAGACATCTCTTAATGACTTTCTTAAAATTATAAATGGAGATCTAGGATCATTTGATGATATAAAAGGTGAATCAGATTCTTTAGCTGGACTTATTTTAGAAGTGACTGGAAAAATCCCATTAATTGGAGATAAAATTGAAATAAAGCCATTCATATTTTTAATTGAATCTGTAGATTTGCGTAGAATCAAAAGAATTAAAGTTACAATTAATGAATTATAAGTTATTTTTTATTTTGTTTCTCTTGTCTTGCTCATCAAATTATACTCCTAAGCCCAGAGCATTTGTTAAAATTCATCTTCCTGAAAAAGAATTTCAAAAAGCTGATTTTTCTTTATTTTCTTTAAATTTTGAACATCCTATATATTCAGAATTGGAAATAGGTGAGAAAGCTAATTTCATAAATATTATTTTTGAGGATTTTTCTGCCATTCTTCATCTTACATATGTAAATTTAGATGATAACTTGTATGCTCACATTGAAGAATCTAGGTCACTTGCATACAAGCATAATCTGCAAGCTAATTCAATTAGTGAACAGGTATATTTAAATACTGAAAAAAGTGTTTTCGGAATGCTTTATAATTATTCTGGTATGACCGCGACTTCAACTCAGTTTTATTTAACTGATAGTGTTACACATTTTTTAAGAGGTTCACTATATTTTAATACTGAAATTAATGATTCTATTAAGCCTTTAAATGATTTCTTAAAGAAAGATGTTGTTTCTTTAATTGAAAGTGTTCAGTGGTAATATGAAGCAAAAATATTTTGATTATTTTTTATTATTTATACTTGCCTTAATTTGGGGGAGTTCATTTATTCTCATGAAAAAAGGTCTAATTGTATATTCTTATACTCAGGTTGCAGCATTAAGATTATTTATTGCCTTTATTTTTCTTTCACCTTTTTTAATTAAGGCATTTACTAAAGTTAAAAAGAAACATATTGTTCCATTATTACTTACTGCCATTCTAGGAAATGGAATACCAGCATTTCTTTTTACAAAAGCACAAACTGTTCTAGATAGTTCTTTTGTGGGAGTTTTAAATTCCCTGACTCCTCTTTTTACTTTGTTTTTAGGGTGGTTGTTTTTTTCTAATAAAATCAGAAAAACTAATTTATTAGGTATTCTAATTGGATTAATTGGAGCAATCTATTTATCTACTTCAGTTTCTGATGTGAAAATTGATTTAAATGTTTACGTTTTTTTTATTGTCTTGGCTACCGTTTTTTACGCTGCAAGTGTAAATATTATAAAGAATTATTTATATGATTTAGATTCTGTCTCTATTTCTTCTTTAGCCTTTTTGTTACTTGGCCCATTTTGTGGTTTCTATATTTTTTCTACGGATTTTACGGTTATTTATAGCAGTTCAGAAGGTTTAATTGCGCTTTTATATATAGCTGTGTTATCAATTATTGGTACTGCCTTAGCTTTAATAATTTTTAATAAGCTAGTACAACGGTCCTCTGCTATTTTTGCTTCATCTGTAACATATTTAATTCCAATAGTTGCAATTTTTTGGGGAATATTTGATGGTGAAGAAATTTATTTACAATACTATATAGGAACTATAATAATAATGCTGGCAATTTTTTTAGTAAATAAAAAATAATTTTTACTGTATAATTATTTTTTTCTCAGTTGAAAAATCATCGTAGATGTATATGAAGACTCCATTTGAGTTTTTTGATTTCGTTTTTCCTAAAAGATCAATTATTTTTATTACTTTTTTTGTGTTAGAAGCTAATTGTGATATAGAAGTATTATTCTCTGAAAGGTTAATATTGTCTATAAAAAGATTGTTTTCATATTGATTAACATTTCTAAATTTTAAAGCTATATCATCTTGATTGGTGTAATTTGATAAGTCTATATTCTCAGAACTCCAGTCATTATTATTGTTAGGAGTCCAACTAAAGCCATTAAATGATGGCGATGTTGTGACCAAATTAAGTCCAGCCTTTTCCCAAATCTTTTGCCATGAATTTCCGCAGTCCTCTGAAATATAAATTTGTAGTGTGTCAGACCAATTTGGATTAGAGCTTGGGTTTGTCCACAGGCTATAAGCATAGTCAAAAGTTAGATAGATACTTGAGTAAGAAGTTAAGTCTAGCGTAGGAAGTACCAAATCATCGTATTCACCATTGGTAGAATATTCTGCATTATTTATGTATATTGATGAGTTGCTGTTAAATCCTGCACTATTTGTAAGCTCCCAGGTATCATCTGCATCATTATTTATTATTACCCAATTAGGAAGTCCAGATTGGAAGTTTTCATAAAGTGGAGGTGTATTTGCTGCGCAGAAGCAAGCAGCTAAGCAATTGTTAATGTCAAGATATGTTCCATTACCATTTAGTGGGTCAACACAATTGCCATTTAAACAATTCCATGATGGTACTGGAGGAGTATTGCTACACAAATTATGATTTAGAAGATTAGGTCGATATTGATTTATTGCTGATGTCATCCTTGTTTTTTGTCCTAATGTGAAAAGATTCATACATGCATCATTTGTGTAGTCCATATAGTTCATAAACATATCTCCTGAGCTATTTGATGTTCCACAGCTATTAGGATTGTGCGGGAATGCAGGGCAACTATAATTTTCTTCCTCCTGAGTTGGTGTATCATTAATATTATCATTTCCACAATTCCCTCCATTACCCCAAATATGATCTAAATTTAGCCAATGACCTACTTCATGTGTTGCAGTTCTACCTTTGTTGTATGGAGATTGAACTGTACCCAATGTGCCAAAGTATTTATATCCTATAACAACTCCATCATCTGGGTTGTTAAAGCTTGAAGGTGGGGTTGCATAGCCAAGAATTCCGCCAGAAAGATCACATACCCAGATGTTTAAATAGTCATCTTGATTCCAAGGGTCTATTCCTCCGCTAGATGTTGATTTCATATTATCTGTTTGAATAGAAAATGATGTCTGACTTGTTTGAGTTCTAGTTATACCAGAAGTGAAAGCTCCATTTGGATCTACTGTTGCTAAACAAAATTCAATTTCAGTATCTGCTGCAACATTATTCCAAACACTAGGCGTCATTATTGCGTCGATATTTGTTCTTCTAAAATCAGCATTTAAAACATCAATTTGTGAAAAAATTTGTTGATCTGTGATATTTTCTTGATTTGTATTCCAAACTATATGAACCACAACAGGAATAGTAATAATTGTTTGAGATTTAGAGTTTATATTATTTTTAATCCAATTTTTTGTCTGAAGATTGACATTTTTTCTTGCTTCAAGAAATTGCGGATATTTAATGTTTAAAATTTCAACATGCTTATTTGTTGAGCATCTCTGCTGAGACATGCATTGAAATGTAAAAAAAAGTAGTGCAATTATCAATAGTTTTTTCATACTACAAATATAATTAAATAATATATAACAAATTTTAAGAAAAATTACATTTTATTTTTCAATTTAGTCATTTAATTTTTTAAAAAAATCAAAAAAGATCCTTTATTGATGATAATTAGTTTTGAAATCTGTGAAGAAATAAAAAAAAAACAAAAAATATTGGTGAGTTACCCTTGTTTTCTTACTTTTGCAGACCATTTTTAAAATTAATAATAATGTACGCAATAGTTGAGATAGCAGGCCAACAATTTAAAGTTGAAAAAGATCAGCAAATATTTGTACACCGATTAGAAGCAGAACAAGGTACTAATGTTTCATTTGATAAAGTTCTTCTTCTTGATAATCAGGGTAAAATAAATGTTGGCGCCCCAGCTGTAAAAGGAGCTTCTGTGACTGCTAAAGTTATGGAACATCTTAAAGGAGATAAAGTTATTGTCTTTAAGAAAAAAAGAAGAAAAGGATATAAAGTTAAAAACGGTCACAGACAGTATCTAACAAAAATAGAAATCCAAGCAATTAATGAAAAGCCTCTTGCAAAAAAAGCCGCTGCAAAAAAAGAGGAAGTTAAAACTGCGCCAAAGAAATCTGTAGTGAAAAAGGCATTGGCAAAAAAAACAGTTGCTAAGAAAATAGAAAAAAAAGATTAATTAAGTTAAAAACAAAAGTTTAAGATTATGGCACATAAAAAAGGAGCCGGTAGTAGTAAGAACGGTAGAGATTCAAGAAGTAATAGGTTAGGAGTTAAAATATTTGGTAACCAAAGTGTTATTGCTGGTAATATTATTGTTCGTCAAAGAGGAACGGTACACAACCCAGGTGAAAATGTAGGTATTGGAAAAGATCATACTCTATTTGCATTAACAGATGGTAAGGTAAAATTCACTAAAAAAAGAAATAATAAATCCTATGTTTCGGTTGAGCTATAAATAGGTATATCTTAAAGTAAAAAAAACTCTTGAGACATCAAGAGTTTTTTTTTACTTTTGTTTAAAATAAAATTGATGTTACATATAACAGACATACGTAAAAATAAAAATACTATAATTGAAAAATTACTAGTTAAAAATTTTGATGCTGAAAGATTAATAAATGCTGTTATAGAAAAAGATAATTTAAGAAAAATCAATCAAAAGAATTCTGATGAAGTACTCACTAACTCAAATAAAATTGCGAAGGAGATTGGAGTTTTATACAAAAATGGAGAGCTTACAAAGGCTAACTTATTAAAGAAGGACACATCTATTTTAAAAGAAAAATCTAAAGAGCTGCAAAGTATTAAAATTCAATTAGAGAAAGAAATCAAAGATATACTTGTTCAGATACCTAATGTCCCTCATGATTCTGTAAAAAAAGGAAATTCTGATAAAGACAATGAAATTATTAATGAATTTGGACAGATGCCGAATTTAGTTGAAAATGCTAAACCTCATTGGGAACTGACCGACCAATTTGATTTAATAGATTTTAAGCTTGGAAATAAAATTACTGGAGCTGGATTTCCTGTATATAAGGGGAAGGGAGCAAGGCTTCAACGAGCTCTAATTACTTATTTTCTTGATAAAAATATAGATAATGGATATACTGAATACCTTCCTCCACTACTAGTTAATGAAGAGTCAGGTTTTGGCACATGTGCATTGCCTGATAAGGAAGGGCAAATGTATCATGCTACTGAAGATAATTTATTTTTAATTCCAACTGCAGAGGTTCCTGTGACTAATTTTTTTAGAGATGTAATTGTTAAGGATTTCCCTATAAAATGTACCGCATATACTCCATGTTTTAGAAGAGAGGCTGGCTCTTATGGGAAGGAAGTTAGAGGGTTAAATAGGCTTCATCAGTTTGATAAAGTTGAAATTGTTCAAGTTGAACATCCTGATAAATCATATGAAACTTTAGATAATATGGTTAAGCATGTTTCTTCTATTCTTGATGATTTAGAATTACCATACAGACTTTTAAGATTGTGTGGTGGGGATCTTAGTTTTGCTTCCGCATTAACGTATGATTTTGAAGTTTACTCAGCTGGACAGAAACGCTGGCTAGAAGTTAGTTCAGTCTCAAATTTTGAAAATTTTCAATCTAATAGACTTAAACTTAGATTTAAGGCAGAGGACGGAAAATCTCAATTGTGTCATACTCTAAATGGAAGTGCACTTGCATTACCTAGAATTTATGCATCTATTATTGAGAATAATCAAACTGAAAAAGGAATTGTTATTCCAAATGTTTTACAGAAATATACTGGATTTGATATTATTGAGTAAATGAGAATAATTTTTTTCTTTTTTTTATTTATATCTGCTGCTTTTGCCCAAAATAATAAACAACAACTTGCATATCAATATTATTATTCCGGAGATTATGAAAAAGCAATTATAATTTATAAAGAGATTTCAAAAAAATCACTTTCAGTTAATAATTATACTCCATATTTTAATTCATTATTAAATTTAAAAAAGTTTACAGCAGCCGAAAAATTAGCAAAAAGAATATTTGCTAAGAATACTAAAAGTTTAAATTATCAAGCTGATATTGTTGTTTGTCAATTTAAGAAAGGTAATCTTAAATTATCAAATTATAATTTATCTAAAATTTATAAAAAACTTTCTGGCAATAAATCAGAGACAATTAGGATTGCTAATGTCTTTTTGAGGCATAAAATGTATTCAAAGGCTCTTGAGGTTTATGATATTTCTAACAAAATTAATACTGAAATTGATTATGGTTTACAAAGAGCTCAGTTATATAGTTTTTTAGGGGACGATAAAAATATGGTTATTCAATATTTAAAAGTTGTAGAGAATAATCCTCTTAAAAAGCAATTTGTCTTTTCCAGTATACAAAAGTTTCTAGATAATAATGGTATAAAAAATATTGCAAGTTATAATCTCGTGAAAAAATATTTACTTCAGTATGTAGCTAAGAATTCTAAAAGAACTGAATTTAGTGAAATGCTAATTTGGTTATTTATGCAGAATCAAAAATATAATCTTGCATTAACTCAAGCAATTGCATTAGATAGAAGAACAAATAATGATTTATTAAGAGTATATAATATTGCAGAATCTCTTCTTGATAAAAAGAAATTTTTAATTGCAATTACTGCATTAGATTATATCATTGATAAAGGTCAATCTTCAGATTATTATATTGATGCACATATTAATAAGTTATATGCTATGACTTATATTCAAAGTGATAATAACTTAGGTCTTGAAAGGATTAAGAAAAAATATACAGATGTAATTTCTGAGCTTGGTAAAAATAAGAATACGATAATCCTTCTTTCAAATTTTGCGCATTTTAATGCATTTTATTTAAATGATTTAAAATCTGCTAATACAATATTGGAAGAAGCAATGCTTTTGCCCTCAGTTGAGTCATTAGATTTAGCAATATGTAAAATAGAATATGCTGATATCAAATTGCTCTCCAATGAGATTTGGGATGCATTATTGTTTTATTCTCAAGTGGAAAAAGATTTTAAAGAACATCCTGTAGGGCATAAAGCAAAATTTAAAAGAGCCAAGATTGCGTATTATCAAGGAGATTTTTCTTGGGCTCAAGCACAGCTTGATGTTTTAAAGGCATCTACCTCAAAATTAGTTGCTAATGATGCTATGGAGCTTTCATTATTGATTTCTGATAACTACGATTTAGACACTACAGAATTGCCAATGATATCTTTTGCAAGAGCTGATCTGGCATTTTTTCAAAATAATTTTAATTTATCATTATCTATATATGATTCTATTCTAAATAATTTCCCAAGTCATCAGCTTTCAGATGAAATATACTACAGAAAATCACATATTTTTAAATCTATTAATAAATTAGACTCTTCTATTATTATGCTGAAAAAAATTATTAATGAATATACTTTCGATATATTAATTGATGACGCTTTATTTGATCTAGCTAAAATTTATGACTTTAGAATGTCTGATATTACTAATGCTATGAAATGTTATGAAAAGATTATATTAGATTATCCAGGTAGTATTTACGCTTCCGAGTCAAGAAATAGATATCGATTCCTTAGGGGAGATAAAATTCAGAATTAATAATGATCATATATAATATTACAGCAAGTGTAGATAAGTCAATTCTAAGAGAATGGCTACATTGGATGCAAAATAAACATATCCCAGATGTAATGAAAACTAATATTTTTACTTCAGCACAATTAAAAAGAATTATTTCAAGAGCAGATGATGGTGTAAGTTATGCTATCGCTTATAAATGTGATAGTTTAAAAGATTTGCAAATTTATGAGACAAAATTTTCAAAAGTTTTACAGAAAGATTACATAGATAAATTTGGTGAAACAGCTCCTGCATTTAGGACCATTATGGCTGTCGAAAATACTTTTTAATTTCTTAGAAAAGGATTGTTGTTTTTTTCATTATCAATTGTTGTTTCAGGTCCATGTCCACAATACACTTTTGTTTGTTTTGGCAGAGTTAGTAGTTTGTTTTTAATAGTTTTTATTATAGTTTCATAGTCCCCGCCTGGTAAATCAGTTCTCCCAATACTATTCATAAATAATACATCTCCAGAAATTATAAATTCATCTTTTTTAGAGTATAGCGAGATATGTCCTGGAGCATGACCTGGAGTAAATAGTACTTTTAGCTCGCTTTTACCAAAAGTAATTATATCCCCTTCTATTATGTATTTTGATGGTTGAGGTGACGGTTCATAGTTATTAAATCCATATGATTGAGCAACTACATGAGCGCTCTTTAATATTTCAAGTTCTAATTTGTTTATTACTAATCTCGTATTCCATTTTTTATTTACAAAGTTATTCCCAAAAATATGATCTATATGACAATGAGTATTTATTAATAAAGTTGGTTTCAATTGATTAATATTTATAAAAGATAAAAGTTCTTCCTTTTCTTCTATTGAGTAACATCCTGGATCGATTATAATACATTCTTTAGTTTGATCATACACTATAAATGTATTTTCCATAAAGTTGTTAAATGTTATTTTTTTTATCTTCATAAATCAATTTTACTGCAAATGTATAAGTTCTTTATATTTGTGTCAAATTTTAGATGTGTATAATTGACATATTTAAATTGTTTTCTCTTTTTTATTTAATTTAAATATTATTAGTGAAATGATCGAAGAAATTAAACGTTTAAGTAATGAGTATTTTGAAGAAATTCTTAATATAAGAAGGTATTTACACAAACACCCCGAGTTGTCTTTTAAAGAATTTCAAACCTCTAAGTATATAAAAGATACACTTAATTCTTGGGGCATTGAATTTACTGAAGGATATGCAAATACTGGTATTCTAGTTACTTTAAATGGAGACGTTAAAACTGAAAAAGTTATTGCCTTAAGAGCTGATTTTGATGCTTTACCAATTCATGAAGAGAATGATGTTTCCTATAAGTCAATTAATCATGGAATTATGCATGCTTGTGGACATGATGCTCATACTGCGTCAATGCTTGGTGCATTAAAGATCCTAAACGAATTAAGAAGTAAGTGGTCAGGCATCATTAAATTTATTTTTCAGCCTGCTGAAGAAATGCTTCCGGGTGGTGCAAAACAAATGATTGAGGATGGTGTCTTATTATCACCAAATGTTACAGAAATGCTTGCCCAACATGTTCTTCCTGAACTTGAGAGTGGAAAGGTCGGTTTTAAAGAAGGTAAGTATATGGCGTCTACTGATGAAATATATATAAATGTTATTGGAAAGGGAGGGCATGCTGCACTTCCACAGAATTATAATAATCCACTACTTCCAACTTCTGATTTAATCCTCACATTAAATAAAGTTTTTTTAAATAGAAATCATAAAAATTCAATCTTTGCACTTGGTTACGTATACGCTAAAGGATCAACAAATGTTATCCCAGATAATGTTAATTTAAAGGGAACTTTTAGGGCGTTAACAGAAGATCATAGAGATATTGCTCATCAAGAGATGAGGGATGTTGTTGAAAAAATAGAAAAAAAATATAATGTTAAAATAGATTTAGATATAAGAAAAGGGTATCCAGCTTTATTTAATGATGAAAAAATAACTAAAAAACATATTTTAAATGCTAAAAAATACTTAGGAACAGAAAATGTTGTTGAACTTCCTGTAAGAATGACAGCAGAGGACTTTTCATATTTTGCTAATAAAGTTCCTTCATGTTTCTATAGAATTGGGGTAGGTAACCCAAGTGCGAAATATAATTATGGTTTACATACCTCTAAGTTTAATATTGAGGAGAGCTCTTTAAAAATAGGAATGGGCTTAATGGCATATCTTACTATTAGCTCATAAGCTTTTTTCCAATTGAAATAAACTCATTTACAAATTCTGAAATCCACTCTCTAGTAATCTGACTACTTATTTTGTTTTCACTAAAATCTTTGCCGGTTGCATACACAATTCTTGGAAGCTGAATCATTTTCCATTGACTCATACATATTTGTGTGAGATGTATTGTTGCTAGATAGCTTTTTTCTCCTCCAGCTGCACATAACACGCCAAAGAACTTTCCATTTACATTATCAAAGCATGTATCTAATATTATCTTTAAAGAATCATTCACAGAATAATTATGAACTCCCATTCCTATAACTAAATTATCTGCCTTATTTATCTTCTCTATTGTTTCTAGCATTGAAGGAGTTTTAGAATTGTGGCTAGTATTAAGCTCTAAATCCCTTGCATCGATTAATTCGCAATCAATTTTTTTATCTCTTAATTTATTTAAAACTTCTTCACACAAGATAAATGATTTTGATGTCTTAGAAGTTGAGCTTGAAATGATAATTGTTTTCATATTATATTTCTTAATTTCCTATTTTAGAGATGAAGTCAATACGTAATAATCGAATTTCTTCATCACTAAATTCGTCTTCTTCAAATTCTGTTCTAGCCTCATCAAAAGAAAATTTTTCTGTTGTTTTAAAAAAATCATGTATTTCCTCTAGCTCTTCAGTATCCATCATTTCATTTAGAATATGAGATAGATTAACTTTTGTTCCGGATTCAACTATTGATTCAATTTCTGTGATTAAATCACCGATAGTCATTGATTTACTTCTTGATATATCTTCAAGGCCTATTTTTTTGTCTAAGGATTGAATTATATATATTTTGTCATTGCTTTTATTTGCGACTGTTCTAACTACAATATCTATTGCTCGTTCAATTTCATTTTCTTCAACATATTCTTTAATAGTATCTACAAAATCTTTTCCGTATTTTTTTGCTTTACCTATTCCAACACCTTGAATTTGAGACATTTCTTCAATAGTAATTGGGTACTGATTTGCCATGTCAATTAGAGAGGCTTCCATAAAAAGTATAGCAGGAGGCAATCCTTGTTCTTTTGCTTTATTTTTTCTTAGATCTTTAAGGATATTAAATAAATGTGAATCAAGTGCTTGGCCTTTTTGAGAGGTCGAAGGTTTATGACTTAGTAAGTCATAGTTATGATCTTCTGTGATTTTAAATGAAAAAGGATTTATTAAAAAGTCTTTACCATTTTTCGTTATTTTTAAAACACCATAAGATTCAATTTCTTTTGTGATTAGCTGTTTTACGTATACCTGTCTTATTATAGAGTGCCAAAATTGAATACTTTTTTCTTTTCCTTTTCCAAAAATATTCTCTATTTGCCCCATATGTTGCTTAATTAGACTATTGCTTTCGCCAATCATTATTTTAGCAAGTTCTTTTGGCTTAAACCTCTCTTTGCATTCAATTATAGTATTTAAAAGTAATTGCACATATTCTTTTCCTTCTGTAGTAGGCTTGGGGTCTTTACAGTTGTCACACATTCCTTTGCATTTTTCAGCATCAAATTCTTCTCCAAAATAATGTAGTAAGTATTTTCTTCTGCAAATTGATGTCTCTGAAAATGCAATTGTTTCCATTATTAATAATCTACCAATTTCTTGCTCAGCAACAGGTTTTCCTTGCAAGAATTTCTCAAGTTTTTCGATATCCTTATAATCATAAAATGTTATAAGGTCTCCTTTTCCTCCATCTCTGCCTGCTCTTCCAGTCTCTTGATAATAGCCTTCTAAGCTTTTAGGAATATCATGATGTATTACAAATCTAATATCTGGCTTATCTATTCCCATTCCAAATGCAATTGTGGCAACAATAACATCACAGTCTTCCATTAAGAAAGCATCTTGATGAGCTACTCTCTTTTTAGAGTCTAAACCAGCATGATATGGCAGTGCCTTAATTCCATTAATTTGTAAAACTTCTGCAATTTCTTCAACTTTTTTTCTGCTTAAGCAATACACAATTCCTGATTCACCTTTTCTGTTGTTAATGTATTTGATTAGTTGCTTAGCTATGTCTAATTTTGGACGTATTTCATAAAATAGATTACTCCTGTTAAACGAATCTAAGTATAGTTTAGAATTTTCTATTTTTAGATTTTTCATGATATCAAGTCTAACCTTAGGCGTTGCAGTGGCAGTAAGTGCAATGACAGGAGAATCAGAAATATTGTCCATAATTTGTCTCAGTTTTCTATATTCTGGTCTAAAATCATGACCCCATTCTGAAATGCAATGTGCTTCATCAATAGCAAAAAAAGATATTTGATTATTATTAAAAAATTGAATATTCTCTTCTTTAATTAGGGATTCAGGCGCTACATATAATAATTTTGTTTTTCCTTCAGAAATATCAGATTTTACTTGTATAGATTGACTTTTAGATAAAGATGAGTTTAGAACATGAGCAATGCTTTCATTATCACTGTGTGCTCTTAAAGCATCAACCTGGTTTTTCATTAAAGCAATTAAAGGAGATACTACGATCGCTACACCCTCACTTAAAAGTGCAGGAAGTTGATAGCACATTGATTTCCCGCCTCCAGTTGGCATAATAACCATTGAATCGTTACCATTTAATAGATGTCTTATGATTTCTTCTTGTTGGCCTCTGAATTTATTAAAGCCAAAAACTTTTTTTAGATTGTCGTGAAGGATTTCACTATTAATACTACTAGTTGTTTTTATATCCATCTAAAAGTAATACTTTTGTTTAGTTTTGCGTTTATATCATAACGAATATACTACTTATTTATCATGAAATCATCAATTGAAATAAAAAAAATAGCTCAATCAGTTATTGATATAGAAACCAAAGTTTTAACTTCTTTAGGTGAAAGTTTAAATGACGAGTTTGTTAAAGCTGTTGAAATTATTGCGCAATCAAAAGGTCGGTTAATTGTTGCTGGTATTGGTAAGAGTGCTAACATATCTAAAAAAATAGTGGCAACCTTTAATTCTACTGGTCAACCAGCAGTTTTTTTACACGCAAGTGACGCTATTCACGGAGACTTAGGTAATATTCAAAATGATGATATTGTTTTATGTTTATCCAAAAGTGGAAATACTTTAGAAATAAAGGAATTAGTTAGTAATGTTAAAAAAATGGGAAATATTATTATTTCTATTTCTAGCAATAGTCAATCGTATTTATCTGAAAATTCAAATATTAGAATAGATTGTCCTATTTTTAAAGAGGCTTGTCCTTACGATTTAGCCCCTACATCTTCTACAACAGCTCAACTAGTTCTAGGTGATGCTTTAGCTATTTGTCTGCTTGAGTTTAGAGGGTTTACAAAAGATGATTTTGCAAAATATCACCCTGGAGGAATACTTGGGAAAAAGCTAACATTACAAGTGTCAAATTTGATTAGCACTTCATGCCTGCCAAGTGTTAATTCTTCATCAAAGATTAAGAAAATAATTATGGAAATTTCTAAACATAGGATGGGAGCAACTGCAGTTGTTGATAATCATATTCTTGTAGGAATTGTAACAGATGGCGATTTAAGAAGAGGAATTGAAGATGCCAATGATATTAGAAATTTAACAGCAACCATGATTATGAATTCTACGCCTGCATTAATTAGTAAGGAGGCTTTGGTATATGATGCTTTTTTAAAAATGAAAGAATTAAATATTACTCAACTAATTGTTGTGGAACAAAATAAATATTGTGGAATTATTCATTTACATGATATTATAAAAGAAGGTATTGCTGAATGAAAAATGAAGTTATAGATACCGAAATGTCTTTTTTAGATCATCTTGAAGTGTTTCGATGGCACTTAATCAGGTCAGCTATTGTAATTTTTTTATTCTCAGTACTTGCATTTATTTTTAAAAATATAATATTTGATTTGGTGTTGTTAGCCCCAATGGACCCTCAGTTTTTAACTTACAGAGTTTTGTGTGATATATCTCGATTCCTTCAAATGGGTGAGGCTTTATGCATACAAGAGTCTCCATTTAGTTTGATGAATATCAGCATGTCAGGACAGTTTGCTACTCATATTAAAGTATCATTATTTTCTGGTTTTATTATTTCTTTTCCTTATGTTTTCTGGGAGTTTTGGCGTTTTATAAAACCTGCTCTTCATAACAATGAAGCAAATATTGCCAGAGGAATTGTTTTTTTTAGTTCATCACTTTTTTTAATAGGAATACTATTTGGTTACTATGTCGTAGCTCCCTTGTCTGTTAATTTTTTAGGTTCTTATCAAGTTAGCCAAACTGTTGCTAATCAAATAAGTTTAACTTCCTTTATTTCAACAGTTACAACTGTTAGTTTAGCTAATGGAATTATTTTTGAACTTCCTGTTTTAGTATATTTTCTAACCAAAATAGGATTGTTAACTCCAGACTTTATGAGAGTTTATAGAAAGCACGCAATGGTTTTAACATTAGTTTTATCAGCGATTATAACTCCTCCTGATATTACATCTCAGATACTTGTGTCATTTCCACTTGTATTGTTATATGAATTAGGAATTAAAATTTCTTCTAGAGTAATAAAAAATCAAAAGAATTAATATGATTTTAAAAGCTCTAAATATTTGTAAGTCATATTCTAAAAAAAATGTTGTAAATAATATATCTATTAATGTTTCTCAAGGTGAAATTGTTGGTTTATTAGGTCCTAATGGAGCAGGTAAAACAACCTCTTTTTATATGATGGTTGGACTTGTTAAGCCAAATAGTGGTTCGGTTTTTTTAGATGATAATGAAATCACTAACTTCCCAATGTATAAAAGAGCTCAATTGGGTATTGGTTATTTGGCGCAAGAGGCATCTATTTTTAGAAGATTATCTGTTGAAGATAATATCAAAGCAGTTTTAGAAGTGACATCTTTTCTAAAAAATCACAGCATGAAAAGTGTGAACAGTTATTAGAAGAGTTTGGTCTTAGCAAGGTAAGAAAAAGTTTTGGTGATTTATTTCTGGAGGAGAAAGAAGGAGAACAGAAATCGCTCGTGCTTTAGCTACTGATCCAAATTTATTTTATTAGATGAACCTTTTGCAGGAGTTGATCCTATAGCAGTTGAAGATATTCAAAGTATAGTAAAAAACTAGTCGAAAAAAAATATTGGAGTATTAATTACAGATCATAATGTACATGAAACACTGTCAATAACTGATAGATCATATCTTTTGTTTGAGGGAGCTATTCTAAAACAAGGAACCTCAAGGAGCTTGCTCAAGATGAACAAGTAAGAAAGTGTTTATTTAGGAGAGAATTTTAAGCTTAGGTTAAAAAAAACTAAACCTCTGTTAATTTGAACGTATAAGATTCCATTATAAGATTACAAAGCATTTTTTTACAAGCTTCATCAACTTTGTTATTTGCATTTCTAAATTTTCTGCTTCAATTTCTAAAGTGACATGTTTGCCAATTCGAACATTTTTAATTTCAGAAAGCCCTACATTGCCCATACTTGCACTTACTGCTTTTCCTTGAGGGTCTAACAAGGATTTTATTGGCATTACATCTATTTCTGCTGTGAATTTCATTTTAAAAAATTATTTATTAATGATAGAATTATGTACAAAACTACAATAAAAGGGATGGATGAAAAATTAAATAACAAAAATAATGTGATAGAAAAAATTAAATATTAAAATTCTAAATATGTTGAGCGTGTCAAAAGTAAAATACTTAACGTTAAATTTTAAAGAAAATAATTTTATTGTACTTATTTGAAGTATTGAAAATATAATAGCAGTAAGACATAGAGAATGTTATGCTATCGTAAAAGAAATAATGATCTTGAAGATAAATAAATGGTATGGCAGCAATAAAAGTAGCCGTCATTGGGGTAGGAAGACCAATAAATACCTTCTTTTTGATTCTCATCAAGATTAAATTTGGCAAGTCTAATTGCTGAAGAAATGGGTATAGTAAATGCAACTAAAGAAATAAGTGAAAATGGTAGGTTAAAATGGATATTTACTTCAGTTTGTGCTCTAATAATTTGAAACAATATAAATGCTGGAGCTAATCCAGAGGTAATTAAGTCTGCCATGCTGTCAAGCTCAACTCCAAACTTGTTTTCTACTTTTAAGATTCTAGCAAAAAATCCATCAAAAAAATCAAGAAAAATTCCAATAAAAACAAAAGTACCTGCATAAACTAAATTGATTTTCAAAGGAAAAAATTATTGAAATAATCCCACATAATAAATTAGACAGAGTTATAAAGTTTGGTATATTTCTTTTTAAAGTATTCATTTAAGCAAAAATATGATAATATTTGTAAAACATATGAGAAATTATATCTTCTGCTTTTTATCTGCACTGCTTCTAAGTGTTTCTTGGCCTGTAGCTGGTTTTAGTTATTTTATTTTCTTCGCTTTTGTTCCTTTATTATTTGTGCTGAAAGATTTTGAAAAGAATTATGAAAAAGCGGGTGGACAAGTTTTTTGGTTGTCTTTTTTAACATTCTTAATATTTAATATTCTTACAACCTATTGGGTTTATTATGCTACTCTTTTTGGAGCTATAATGGCATTTTTGATTAATTCATTTTTAATGTCATTTGTTTTTTATTTATTTCATAAATCAAAAAACGTCTTAGGAACAAGATTAGGTTATTTATCATTGGTGTTTTTTTGGGTTTCCATGGAATATCTACATTTAAATTGGGATCTTTCATGGCCTTGGCTAACCTTAGGGAATTGTTTTTCAGAATCCTTGTATCTCATCAATTGGTATGAATATACTGGCGTTTTAGGAGGTTCTATATGGGTTTTGTTGACTAATATTTTATTTTTTGTATTCTTAAATAATTTTAAAATTAAGAAAAATTTATTGGTATTAGCTATTGTTTTGTTTGCTCCAATTTTAGCTTCTCAAGTTATTTCAAAAAAATATAATGAAACTATTATAGCCACAAAAAAAATTGTAATTGTTCAACCAAATGTTGACCCCTATACAGATAAGTTTAGTTTAGGTTACAAGCAGCAATTAAAAGATTTTGTTGATTTAGCAAGAACTAAGTTAGATAGTACAACTGATTTATTGATTGGTCCTGAAACTGCTCTTTTAGAAAGTTTATGGGAAAGTAAAATTGAATACTCATATAGTTTAAAAGAATTAGAAAAGCTTCAGAGAGATTTCCCCAAATTAAATATTTTACTTGGTGCCACTACATTTAAAAGATTCAACTCAATTGATGACATAAGTTCTACAGCAAGACAGATTAGAACACAAGATCTTTGGTACGATGTGTATAATTCTGCAATTTTTATTTCTAATCTTGGAAAGATTGATATTTATCACAAAGTAAAATTAGTACCTGGAGCTGAAAAAATTCCATTCCCATTTTTACTTAATAATATTTCTTCTCTATCTGTTAATTTAGGTGGAGTTAGTGGTTCTTTAGGTAGCGATAATTATCTTGATGTGTTTTCTTTTGATACATTAAATCTATTGCCACTGATTTGTTATGAATCTATTTTTGGAGATTTAAATAAATCAAAAGATTTTGATCTTATGTGCATAATAACCAATGATGGTTGGTGGAAGAATACCTCTGGATATAAACAACATTTTAGTTATTCAAAATTAAGAGCTCTAGAACAGCGAAAATCTATAATTAGATGTGCTAATACTGGTCAGTCTGGAGTTATTAATAGTAGAGGGGAAGTGATTGCATTTTCTGATTGGAATGAAAAGGTAGCAATAGATATAGAAGTGTCAACCAATAATATAAAAACTTTTTACAATAAATTTGGTGATTATATTGGTAGAATATCTTCTTTTACTTCTAGTATATTTCTTCTCTTAATGTTTGTTAAAGTAAAATTAAAATAGAAATATTTATTTAATAGTTATTGTATCTAAATCAAATTCTAATTGTAAGAATTCTTTTGCTTCGTTATTTGTTAAATCAAATGTGTCTTCTACAAAATCTATCAATCCTTGAGAAATTGTTTCTGCTGAGTTACAGTTTTCATCACCCCATACTCCATAGGTTTTTAATAAGCTAAAATTAGTGCTTTCTTTTGCTTTATGTTCATGTACTAAGTTCCAATCATTGTTGTTATTTGCTGAGGCGTTGCCTAAATTATAATCTTTAACAGTCGAGTTTAAAGAAATAAGTGTAATTAATAATATAGATATAATTCCTAAAGCCCATGTAAGTGGGGTTTCTATTTTTTTCATAATTTATATTTAAATTAGTATTACTGCTAATTTAAGTAATTTATTTTATTTCAATGACTTAGGTATGTTGCAGACAGGTATAGGAATCATTTTGTGTCTATTTTTCTTATTGAAATTTTGGAAAATATTTAGAACTTCAGATTGTCTTTTACTTAATTTTTTTTCATCTCCACTAAACTCCATTGCCCATTCAAGTTCAGGATATGAAGCTCCTATCTGATCTTCATCTGTTTTGTCATCTCCCCATAGTCCGTCAGTTGGAGGTGCCAATAAAATTTCATTATTAATACATAATTCCTGACCTATTAAATAAACTTCAGATTTTTTTAAATCAGCAATTGGACTTAGATCAACTCCTCCGTCTCCATATTTTGTAAAAAAAACCAATTCCAAAATCTTCAATTTTATTTCCAGTTCCTGCAACTAAGTAATTATTAATTTGGCCATAATAATATAAGCTTGTCATTCTTAATCTTGCTCTTGTATTAGCTAGAGCTAATTCTGTTCTTTGATTTGTATTGGTGTGTTCAGCTTTAAAAGTTTCAAAGGTCCCACTTAAATTAGTTTCAAAAGAACTAACGTTTGGAAATTGATTCTTTAGCCACTTTATATGATGAGAAGATCTTTGGCTTTGGATCGTGTTTTGATGTATGGGCATTTCTACGCACAATAGCGGAATCCCTGTTTTAGCAATTAATGTGGAGGTTACGGCAGAATCAATGCCTCCTGAAACACCAATTACATAGCCGTCAGTTAAAGATGAAATATGATATTCTTTAATCCAATTTTCAATATGTGATATTACACTTTTTGTATTCATAATCTTGTTGCAAAGGTAAGTGTTTCTTACATTTGTGGCAATGAATTATATTTTTCCTTTATTTTTTTTTCTGTTGTTAATTGGTTGTAGTGCTAATTTAGAAGACAAGAATAATTTGACTGTATATAGGTTCGAAAACTCTCTTTTTAGCTCTAAAGCTAATAATTTCACTGAAAAAAAAGATATTTGGGATAAAAAATTAGGAGTGTTTGGAGATTATTTTAATAATCTTCTGTTTACCAATTCTGACGACAGTACATTTAGAAATAGTGTGCTTGATTTTGTTGATCATCCGGAT
>CASIBH010000002.1 GCA_949372805.1 uncultured Flavobacteriales bacterium
GTACTGGCTTGTATACTAATATTTATTCAGGCGCCAATGGTTGTGATAGTACAGTTATTTTAGATTTAACAATAAATAATAGTTCTACTTCCACAGTTGCTATTATTTCTTGTGATTCATATGATTGGGATGGAGTAACATACATAAGCACTGGCTGTGTATACTAATATTTATACAGATCTTAATGGCTGTGATAGTACAGTAACTTTAGATTTAACAATAAATAATAGTTCCTCTAGCTCATTTGATATTACAGCATGTGATGATTTTACATGGGATGGGTTAGTTTATGACTCTTCAGGTTCTTTTACTAATATCTATACTGGTATTAATGGTTGTGATAGTTTAGTAACTCTTAATCTAACAATTGACAATAGTTCTGCTGGTTTCATTAATATTACAGCATGTGATAGTTTTACATGGGATGGAGTTGTTTATAATTCTACTGGATCATTTATTAATATTTATACTGGTGCTAATGGTTGCGATAGTTCAATGACTCTTAATTTAATAATAAACAATAGTACTATAGGGTCAGTTGATATTACAGCATGTAATAGTTATACATGGGACGGAGTTGTTTATAATGCTTCGGGTTCATATGCTAATATGTATACTGATATGAATGGTTGTGATAGTTCAATGACACTAAATTTAACCATTAATAATAGTTCTGCAGATTGGTTTGTTATTGAAGCATGTGATGATTTTACATGGGATGGCGTTGTTTATACTAACACAGGTTTTTACACTAATACGTATTCTGGGGTAAATGGCTGTGATAGCTCAATGACACTTCATTTAACAATAAATAATAGCTCTTCTAATTCGGTTAGTATTATTTCATGTGATGATTTTACATGGGATGGGGTTGTTTATAATACTTCAGGTACTTACACTAATATGTACACTGATATAAATGGTTGTGATAGTTCAATGACTATCGTCTTAACAATAAACTATGGTTATGTTGATTGGATTTATGTTACAGCATGTAATAATTTCACTTGGGAAGGGGTTGTTTACGATGCATCAGGATCATATACTACTACATATACTGGCGCAAATGAATGTGATAGTTCTAAAACTCTTTACCTAACAATAAGAAATAGTTCTTCTGGTTCTGTAGATATCTCAGTATGTGATAATTTCATATGGGATGGTGTTATCTATAATTCAAGTGGTTCATATACCAATATGTATACTGATATAAATGGATGTGATAGCTCAATGACACTTAATTTAACTGTAGATAGTCCAGTTCTTCAAATACTTTTTTCTAATAGTAATCTTATAGCAAATGTTACTGGAGGGTTAGCACCTTATTCCTATAATTGGAGTACTGGAGAAACTACTGAAACAATTACTCCAGCAGTTCCAGGATCTTATTGGTGTATAGTAACTAATTCATTAGGATGTATTTCTGATACTGCTTTTACTGTATCAACAAATATCTTTGAGATCGATATATCTCAACCTTATATTTACCCTAATCCATCTAGAGATATATTTAATATGTCATTTACTTCACAAAGAATACAGGATCTTAATATTAAAATATTTAATTCATTAGGAGCAGAGGTGTATAATGAAAATAAAGAAAAATTTATTGGTGAATACACTAAACAAATTACTTTAGGAAAATTTAGAAAAGGAATTTATTTCTTAGAAATAGAAACTAATAATGGAATAATAAATAAGAAAATAATTCTTCAGTAAAGTTTATTAAATCTATTAATGAAAAAATAAATTAACAATGATAAGATCAGGAAATCCAGCGCTAAGCAAAAAGACTTTTGAAAATTTAATAGCCTCACCCTCTGGAGTTATGACTATTGATGGCGCAGTTAATAAAACAGCGATTAGTATGGGTATATTATTACTTGCTGCCTACTATACATATAGTAATGCTATTTTAGATTATGTCATCATAGGATTTGTGGGTGGGTTTATTGTTGCCCTTATTACCATCTTTAAAAAAGAATGGTCTGCCACAACAGTGCCTATATATGCATTTCTTGAGGGACTTGCACTTGGAGGTATCTCAAAGATCTATGCAGATGCATTTGAGCCTGGAATTGTCCCTCAAGCAATTATGCTCACTTTAGGGATTTTATTTGCTCTTTTATTTGCTTATAAAACTAAAATCATCAAAGCAACAGAGAATTTTAAATTAGGTCTTTTTGCTGCTACTGCTGGTATTGGAATTGTATATTTAATTAGCTTTTTTATGAGTATGTTTGGAAGTGGTGGGTTACCAGTTATGAATCCAGCTAACTCATCTATGTTAAGTATTGGGTTTTCCCTTTTTGTTGTTGTTATTGCTTCTTTAAATTTAGTTATGGATTTTGATTTTATTGAATCAGGGGCTGCTAATGGAGCACCTAAGTATATGGAATGGTATGGAGCATTTGGTTTGTTGGTTACACTAATATGGTTATATCTTGAAATACTAAGGTTACTTGCTAAACTTAGTTCAAGAAGATAAATCCAAATATGAAAAAAATACTAATTATATTATTTTGCTTTCCTTGCCTTGTTTTTAGTCAACAAAATTTAAATTTCTTTTATGATGGTTTGAATAGAGAATATATTTATTATTCACCAAATAATTTGCCTTTAAATGCACCATTAGTTTTTGTTGCTCATGGATTTACTGGGTCGGCGCAAGGAATAATGTCTTACTCTGGAATGAATAATATAGCTGATCAAAATGGATTTGCTGTTTGCTACCCTCAGGGAACTACTGATGCTTGGGGGGATAATTTTTGGAATGTTGGTTATGATTTTCATGCTGGAGTAACTGTTGATGATATTGGCTTTTTAGAAACATTAGCTTCTTATTTACAATCAACATATCAACTCAGTCAATCTAATACATTTTTTACGGGAATGTCAAATGGTGGTGAAATGTCTTATTTATTAGCCTTTGATGGTTCTAATATTTTTAAAGCTTTTGCTCCAGTTGCTGGAACAGTTTTTCCTAATGGGTTAATCACTAATCTTTTTACACCAAACACACCTGTTCCTTTTTTTGTAACTCATGGACTTAATGATAATGTTACTAGTTTTATTGGTGATTCCAATGATCAATACTGGGGCTCTTATTTATCTGTTGACACTTTGGTTGATTTTTGGGTTAATTATAATTCTCTTAGTAATCTTAATATTGATACGTTTCCTGACTTAAATAATAATGGTAAAAGAACTATAAGTTATAAATACTCTTCTTTTGCATCAAACAGTAATGAAGTATGGCTTTTTACCCATCGAAGTGGTCATAATTGGGGAGATGATGGCGATATAGTTATTGAACAAAAAATATGGGATTTTTTCTCATTATATTCAAGTAATTCAACTGAAATAAACGAAATAAATTCATTAAATAATCTTCTTTATATAACTAATTTATTTGGTCAAAAAGTTATTGAAAAAAACAATGCATTTCTTTTCTATAAATATGATGATGGAACAACATTAAAAAAAGTAATTGTCCAGTAATTTTAATATTTTTTTGTTGAATTTATATTTAAAATATTTAAACTAATAATTTTTGCAATTTTTGTAAAATAGATAATATTTTCAATAAGTTATTTTTAATTTTGTATGATGAAATATATCATATTAATTTTTCTTTTTTCTCCACTTATTTCTGTTACTCAGAATTGGAGTAATTCATCAAATTTTATTGGTGATGGAAGACATCATCCTATTACTTTTTCTAATGATAATTATGGGTTTGTAGTTTCAGGAAGTTATTTAACTGATATGTTTAAGTATGACAAATTAAATGACTCCTGGACTCAATTACAAGACTTTCCAAGTTTTGGACGTGGTTATGCTTACGCTGTCTCTGTCGGAGATAAAGCTTATGTAGGATTTGGTTCTACAGATAATGGTTTATTTCCTACTGATTGGTGGGAATATGATATGTTAAATGATTTATGGACACAAAAATCAAGTTTTATTGGTGACGGAAGAAATCATCCTGCGATGATTTTAGTAAATAATAAGATTTATGTTGGTTGTGGAAGTAATAATAATGGAAATTTAGATGACTGGTGGGAGTATGATATTAATCTTGACACTTGGACTGTAAAAAATAACTTCATTGGTAATAATAGACACCACCCATATTATTTTGGTTTAGGTGACTATGCTTATGTAGGCTTTGGTCATGGTAGTATGGTTGGTCCTGGAAGTAATCCATCATCAAATTCATACATATACAATGATTTTTATAGGTATGATCCTTTTAATGATAGTTGGTTGCAATTAGCAGATTTTCCATCTGAAGCAAGAGTTGCTGGAACCCAATTTTCATATAATGGAAAAGGCTATATCTTAAGTGGTGATGGTGATGACCATGATCCACTAGATTTTGGAGAATTTTGGGAATATAATCCTGTTAATGATTCATGGATTCAATTACCTTCTCATCCTGGAGATGCGATTTGGGCACCAGGAAGTTTTGTTATAGGATGTGATGCATATTTTATTTTAGGACAGAATAATAATTATAATCTTCCCTCACTTCCAGTTTCCTTATTTAAGTATAAGTTAGATCAAGCATGTGGATGTACTGATTCAACTGCTTATAATTTTTCAGCTCTAGCTAACACAGAGGATGGAAGTTGTTGTTATGTTAGTGGATGTACAGATCCTTTAGCTTATAATTTTGATCCAAATGCATGCTTTGACAATGGTGGATGCATTCAAGCTATATTAGGCTGTATGAATCCTACAGCATCTAATTATAATTCTAATGCTAATGTTAGTTCATTTTATGGTGGTGCACCAGATAATAATATTGGAAGTGGTTCATTTTTTTACAACGATCAATATTTAATTTTTGATAGTTATGATAATTGCTTAATTAGATCCTGTGATGTGTTTTTAGAAAATTCAAAATCATTAACTTTTGAGCTGCGCAATGATAATGGTGTTGTTATTGATGATACAACTCTTTATGTTTTTGCAGGAAAACAAAATATTATTTTAAATTTTAATGTTCCAATATCTTCAAACTTACAACTTGGAGTTTCTGATAATAATTCAGGTCTATTCAGAAATGAAACTGGTGCAGCCTTTCCTTATAATATCGCTGACATGATAAGTATCACTGGATCGAGCGCTTCTCAGCCTGGTTATTATTATTTTTATTATAATATTGAAGTTGAATCACTATGTTTAAATACTACTAATATTAATAATGTTATTAATTCTGATAAATCTTTAATAAGAAGAACTAATGTACTTGGTTCTGAAATTAACAAAGAAAAAAACACCATATTTTTTAATATTTATGATGATGGATCAGTTGAGAAAAAGATAATTTTAGAGTAATCTATAACTACTTTTGATGCGTTGCTAATTCTTTGAAATCATTTCAAAGAATAAAATTTAATAAATAAGTCCTCAAAATTTAAATATTTTGAGGACTTATGTGTTTAATAAGGAATGCTAAGCTAAAATTAAATCTTTTATTTTTCCATTTCAATTTTTCCACTAGCTAATAGTGTAACTAACATAAGAGGAAGTATTGCCATTATAAGATGAATGTAAAAAGTAATTTGTGGTGCTGGAGAAATTTCAGGTATTAAAATACCAATTATGTTTATTAAAAAAAATGTAAAATGATTTTTAATCAGATTAAAAACTAAAGTATTTTAACCTTTTGCATGCACTTAACCATAGTTTCATAAGTTCTATGAATATCATGGTCAATTCCAATAGAAATTCTCACTAAACTGTCTGTAAGTCCCATCACTGCTCTTTCTTCATCTGGAATTTCTGAAGATGTTGATAAGCCTGGAGCTGAAAACAATGTTTTATAAAAACCTAAACTTACAGCTAAATAACCCAAATTAGAATTTTGCATTTCTTCCATAAGTAGGTTAGCTTGTTCTTTTGTTTTTGCATCAATCACAAATATCCCCCCAAAACCAAAACCTTCATTCATGTTTTTAGTCATCATTTTATGTTGAGGATGAGAGTTAAGACCAGGATACATTACTTTTAGACCATCTTTTTGAAATGAACTAGCTAGATACATTGCATTTTCAGAGTGTTTTTTCATTCTTAAATGTAGTGTTCTAGTGTTTTTAAGAATACTAGCTGAACGCATTGAATCCATTACAGGGCCAAGTAGCATGGCACTACCTGAATTAACATCAATTAAATCACTAATAAATTCTTCATTTGAACAGATCACACCTCCAACAGTGTCAGATGTGCCATTAATAAATTTTGTTAGTGAATGAATCACTACATCCGCACCCATTCTTGCTGGAGAGAAAATCATTGGTGTAAATGTATTGTCAACAACCAATAAAATATTATGTTTTTTAGCTAATTTAGAAATTGCATATATATCAGAAACTTCTAGTAATGGATTACTCATTGTTTCACAAAAAATCATTTTTGTTTTTTTAGTTATTGCAGATTCAATCTGATCAATTTTTGTTGTGTCAACAAATGATGTTTTAATTTGAAATTTTGGCAAATAATTTTTCATGAAAGCATACGTTCCACCATAAATAGTTCTGCTGCTAACAATTTCATCATTACTTCCACATATTTGTAAAATTGTTGAACTAATAGCTCCCATTCCAGATGCTGAAAGTATTGCTCCCTTTGTATATTCCATTTCAGAAATTGCTTGTCCTAAATATGAATTTGAAGGATTGGTATGTCTAGAATAAAGATAACATCCTTGTCTAGTTCCTTCAAATACATCACCCATCGTATTTCCTGCCAGGTAGGTAAATGTTGATGAATCCGCAATTGATGGATTTACACCTCCATATTCTCCAAAAAATTGTAGATCTTGTATTTTATTAGCTGGATTTTCCTTTTTAATTTTCATTTAATAACGTTTTTGCAAATCTGCTAAAAAAAAAATTGTTACATCAATTTATATCTTAATTTATAGTCATATATTATTTTGAATTATTTAATTATAGAAATTTTTTTGTATTATCATAAAAAATTATAGATTAGCAAAAATTAAATAAAAAAAACATGAGAAATTTATTATTATTATTATCACTTATTGTTATCTTATCTTCTTGTACTCAATCAGATAATTTAGCTCTTTACAATACAAACTTATCAATAGTTAAAAAAGCAATGTCGTGCTATGAAACTCCAACTGATTTTGAAACATTTAAGTCATTATTAAGCGAGGATGTTAAGCATCAATCTCCTATGTATGGTCAGGGACTAGTTGATTATGACGGAGTTTTAGGTCAAGCTAGTTTTTATATGCAAGGCTTTACTAATGTGAAGTTTGAAAATGCTGTTTGGTTACCAGGTGTTGATACTATATCACTAACTAATAACGGAAGTGTAAGAGTTTATGGAACTTGGTCTGGTGAAAGCATTGAAACAGGAAAATCTTTTTCAGTTGATTCATACCATTATTTTGATGTTAATGAAGGCAAGATAATTTCTTCTGGTGATTACTTTGATGCTACCGGAATGGTTATGGCTGTTTCTGCACCAGCTTCTTTGGATGAAGAATAAAGTTAAATCAATTTTATTAAAAAAAGCCTTGAATTATTTCAAGGCTTTTTTTATATAAATACTTTAAGTAACTACTAATTCAAACCTTAAGACTATTAAAGCAATTAGTAAAATTGAGAATGAATTTGAAAAATAAATTTAGATTGATTCAAGATATAGTTTTTCAACCTTATTTCTTGCCCACCTAGTTTTTCGTAAGAATTTTAAACTTGAATTTACAGAAGGGTCACTTTTGAAACAGTTGATATTGATTATTTCTCCAAGTTCCTGCCACCCATATTTTTTATGTAAAAATTCAACAACTTCAGATAATTTTACTCCGTGTAAAGGGTTATTTGGTTGTGATGTGATTTTATTATTTGTCATTAACATTAATTTCTTTAGATAAATTTTCTCTAGCTAAAAGTTTATTTGAAACTTTATATGTGGCAGAATAACTAAGTTTTTTTTCAGCAGTTTTAAATGTTAAAAAAGCTTTTTTATACCATCTTGGGTCTGTTGCTTTTTTTCTAAAATCTTCATTTATTGATATTGCATGCGATTTTTTGCTTTTCCAAGACTCTATAGAGTATATACTAATTCCGTAGTATTCAACTCTTTCAAGAACAATCTGAAAATCTTCTTCAGAAAAACAACTAATTTCTTTTTTCTTGGGGTCCTTATTTAGGTTTTCTAAATCTTTAAATATGATGTTTTGTAAAAATTCTGTTTGTTGCATTTTTAATGATTTTTAATAATATGATATTCGCAAAACTAACCAATCCAAATTTGAAATAAATATTTAATTTTTTATTCTTTTTATTAATTTTAATAATGATGAATGAAACTGTGATTTATCACTTAATTTTGAATAAAATATTTATAAATGTCAAAATCAAAAATTACAGTAGTTAAAGCTTTTAAAGAATTTATATGGCCTAGAAAATCAATTATGCTTGTGGGGCTAGTGTTAATTGTAATAAGCCGATTGTCTAGTTTAGTTCTTCCTCTTAAGAGTAAACAATTGTTGGATGAAATTATCCCGAATAAAGATTTTGATGCCTTAACGTCTATGATCTTTATTATTAGTGGTGCTATTTTATTACAGGCAATCACTTCTTTTGCTCTCACAAGACTTTTAAGTGTTGAAGCTCAATTTTTAATATCTAAATTACGTGCTAAAGTTCAAAAAAAGATTCTTTCATTGCCTATATCTTATTTTGACAATAACAAATCTGGCGCATTAGTTTCAAGAATAATGCGTGATGTTGAGGGTGTTAGGAATCTTGTTGGTACTGGCCTTGTACAATTGTTCGGTGGTACAATTACTGCAATTGTTTCTTTTTTTCTATTAATAAATATAAGTGTTAAAATGACATTATTAGTTTTAACTCCTATTGTTTTGTTTGCTTTTATTGCCCTAAAAGCATTTAAATATATTCGTCCTATTTTTAGAAATAGAGGAGTTATTAATGCTGAAGTTACAGGAAGGTTAACAGAAACAATGAATGGAGTTCGTGTTATTAAAGGTTTTAATTCTGAGGAGCAAGAAAATATTGTTTTTGAAGCGGGGGTAGATAGACTATTCCAAAATGTTAAAAAAAGTTTAACAGCAACAGCAATTATCACTAGCTCTTCAGCATTTCTTCTTGGACTAGCCTCTGTTGGTATAATGGGAATGGGTGGGTCTATGATTATAGATGGCACATTAACTACGGGAGATTTCTTGTCATTTACTTTGTTGCTTGGTTTTATGATTGCTCCTATTATACAAATGAGTAATATTGGTAGTCAGCTTACTGAAGCTTTTGCAGGACTAGATAGAACAGAAGAGATTATGAACATTGAATCTGAATCTGATAATGAATTAAGAAAAATTTATTTGGAAGAAATAAGCGGTGATGTTGAATTTAAAAATGTTTTTTTCTCTTATGATATAGGAAAAGAAGTTTTGCATGGTATTAGTTTTATAGCGCCAAAAGGGACTGTAACTGCTTTAGTGGGTTCTTCTGGATCAGGTAAATCAACAATAGCATCTTTAGTTGCAAGTTTTATTAATGTAGAAAAAGGATCTGTTCTAATTGATAATAATAATATTAATCATATTAATTTAAACTCTTTTAGAAATCAACTAGGTGTTGTTCTTCAAGATGATTTTCTATTTGAAGGGACAATAAGAGAAAATATTTTATTTCCTAGACCAGATGCAAATGAAGATCAACTTTTAAATGCTGTTAATGCGGCATATGTAAATGAATTTACCGATCGTTTTTCTGATGGTTTAGATACATTAATTGGCGAAAGAGGTGTGAAGCTCTCGGGTGGTCAGCGTCAAAGAATTGCTATAGCTAGAGCTATGTTAGCTGATCCTAAGATTTTAATATTAGATGAGGCAACTTCAAATTTAGACAATGAAAGTGAATCATTAATTCAAAAAAGTTTAACAAAGCTTATGAAAGGAAGAACTACTTTTGTTATTGCGCATAGATTGAGTACAATTAGACAAGCAAATCAAATTTTAGTTATTGAAAATGGAGAAATAGTTGAAAGGGGAGTACATGAACAGCTTCTTAAGAAAAATGGTAGATACTTTGATTTGTTTACATATCAAAGTAAAATTTAGAAATCTTAAGATTTATTATCTTTTCTTTTTTCTATTTTTAAAGAACTCTTGTTTTTTTCTGTTTTTTTCTTTTTCAAATTCCTTCTTTTGTTGAGCATTCATTGGTTTTTCTGTTTGTTTGAATGGCTGCTCACTTACTATTTCAATTTTCTTTCCAATTAGTTTCTCTATTGCTTTTACATAAACATTTTCTTCAGGTTCAGAAATTGAGATTGAAATACCTTTATTTCCAGCTCTTCCACATCTTCCAATTCTATGTACATATGTTTCCGCTTCATTAGGTATATCATAGTTTAATACATAGTTTAATTGGTCAATATCAATTCCCCTTGCTGCAATATCAGTTGCTACTAATACCCTTAGATTGTTATCTTTAAAGTCTTTTAATGTTTTTTGTCTTTGGTTTTGAGATTTATCACCATGAATTGCTGCAGAATTAATATTTTTCTTTTTTAAATTTCTTACAATTCTATCTGCTCCATGTTTTGTTCTAGAAAATACTAGTATTTGTTTAATATCATTATTTCTTAGAATATGAAATAGTAAATCTTTCTTAGTTGATTTATTTGTGAAGTATAAAAATTGTTTTATTGTATTGGCTGTTGTTGAAGTTTTATGTGCTATTACTTTTTCAGGATTTCGTAATATTTTATTTGAAAATTCAATGATGTTCTTAGGCATTGTAGCTGAAAAAAATAATGATTGTCTATTAGTTGGAAGTTTCTCTAATATTTTTTTTACATCATTAATAAAACCCATGTCCAGCATTCTATCTGCTTCATCCAAAACAAAAAAAGAAATATCCTTTAAAGAGATATATCCTTGCCCCATTAGGTCTAATAATCTTCCAGGAGTTGCTACTAAAATATCTACACCTTTTTTAAGTCTATCTGTTTGAGAACCTTGCTTCACTCCACCAAAGATTACTGTATTAGTTATGTTAGTATATTTAGAATAAAGTGTGAAGTTTTCAGCAATTTGAATTGCAAGTTCTCTGGTAGGGGTAACTACTAAAGTTTTTATTTTTCTTGAGCTATTACCTTGATTTATTAAGTGATGTAAAATTGGTAGAGCAAAAGCAGCTGTTTTCCCTGTTCCTGTTTGAGCACTTCCTAAAACATCTTTTTTGTTAAGAATAATTGGTATTGCTTGCTGTTGTATTGAAGTAGGGACCTCATACTTTAACTCCTTAATCGCTTTTGTTAGTGATTGGTGTAGATTTAAATCATCAAATCTCATAGTTTTAATACTTTTAGTAGTTATTGCAAATTTACTTCTTTTACTATAGTTTGAGTTAGACTTACTTATATAAGATTATAAAAAATAAAAAAGTTATTTCATCGACATAATGTTTATTTTTGTTTAAAAATTAATCATGAAAAAATATTTACTAATTATAATATTTTCAATAATATTCTTAGATGTTAAATCTGAAATTCATGTTATTAGTGTTTGGGATGGTTACCTTCAATTTATGCCTTCATCTTTAAATATTAATTTAGGAGATACTATTCATTTTCTTCCCTTAGATTCTCCCTTAATGATGCATACAATCACATCATCTAATGTCCCAATGGGTGCTACTTCTTTTGATCAAATATGGCAAGCTCCAGCGGATACTTTTTTTCAATACATCCCTCAAGTTGAAGGCTTTTATGAATATGTATGTACTCCACATATTTCGTCTGGAATGATTGGTTCTTTTAATGTTATAAATACTGGAACATATGTTTTAGAAGATAATTCAACTAAGAATATTATTAAAAAAATTAATTTAAGTGGGAGGAATACTAATGGTGAATTTAATAGACCGTTGTTTTTAATTTATGATGATGGTACAGTTGAAAAAAGAATAATATTTAATAAATAATTTTGACTGATTTTAAAGACATTAAATTAAATAAGCAATTATTTCAGGCTATTGAAAACCTTGGTTTTGATAAACAAACTCCAATTCAAGAGCATACTTTTTCTAAAATTCTTTCTGGAAACGATTTAGTAGGAATAGCGCAAACAGGTACTGGAAAAACTATTGCTTACTGTCTGCCATTACTTCAAGAGCTTATTTTTTCTAATCAAAATAATCCAAGAATATTAATCCTTGTGCCTACTAGAGAATTAGTTGCTCAAGTTGTTCAAACATTGAATGATTTGACAGAATATATTACATGTAGAATTGTTGGGGTTTATGGTGGTACAAATATGAATACTCAAAAGAAAATGCTTCAAGCTGGTGCTGATATTGTTGTTGCTACTCCAGGAAGATTATATGATCTAGCACTGTGTAGAGCTTTGCAGCTAAAAGGTGTTAAAAAAGTTGTTATTGATGAAGTAGATATTATGTTAGATTTAGGTTTTAGATTTCAGCTTACTAATATATTTGAGCTTCTTCCCAACAAGAAACAAAACATTATGTTTTCTGCAACCATGACTGAGGACGTTGATGAAATGATTGAAAGCTATTTTGAAAAGCCAGAAAAAGTTCAAATAGCTTTAAGTGGTACCCCTCTAGAAAATATTAATCAAGTAAAATATTCAGTACCAAATTTTTATTCAAAATTAAATTTATTAGTTGATTTAATTAAAGATAAAGATCTAATGCAAAAGGTTATTGTTTTTGTTTCTAGTAAGAAGATTGCTGATAGTCTAGCCTATTCTTTTGAAGAATTGTTCATTTCTGATTATGCAGTAATTCATTCAAATAAATCTCAGAATTATCGTTTTAGATCTATAAATCAGTTTAATGAAGGAAAAGTTAGAGTTTTAATAGCAACAGATATTATTGCTCGTGGACTAGACTCTGAGAAAATTACTCATGTAATTAATTTTGACACTCCTACATTTCCTGAAAACTACATGCATAGGATTGGAAGAACAGGTAGGGCAGAGGAAGTTGGAAATTCTATTCTATTGTTTACCTCAAAAGAAGAGCCATACAAAGATAGAATAGAAGAATTAATGGATTTAGAAATTACTTTATTAGATATTCCCTCTAATGTTGAATTAACTCAGCAGTTAACCGAAGAGGAACATAGATTAAATAATAAGAGCATCAATAGGAATCTTAAAAAGCAGGATAGAATTAACTCTGGTTTCCATGAAAAAAGCGCCAAGAACCAGCAAGTGAATGACAGAGATAAATGGCGCAAGGAGCGAGCTAAGAAATATAAAAAATCTAAAACTCGTGGTGATAAAGGAGCAAACCTTAGAAATAAATAAATAAGTTTAATATTTATTAGCCTCAAAAAATATTTTCATTTAATTATATTTGCTTATTGTATTTTATACACTTTAATTTAAATTTTTTATTATGAAAAAAATACTATTTTTTTTACTTATTTTTTTAACTAATCTCACTCTGTTCTCTCAAAATACAGCACAAGTAACATTTCAAGTTGATATGAGTGCGGTTACAGATCCTTTTACGACTCCTGAAGTTAATGGAAATTTTAACTCATGGTGTGGAAATTGTTGGGCTATGTCTGATTCAAATGGGGATAATATTTGGGATGTTGTAGGTACAATTAATATTAATACTGATTATGAATTTAAATTCTCTGCAGATAGTTGGGGAATTCAAGAAAACTTACTTCCTGGGTCGCCATGTACTGTAACCAATTTTGGATTTACAAATAGAACTTTAAATGTTTCTGGTGATACTCTTTTACCTGCTTTCTGTTGGGAGTCATGTCTTGATTGTGGTTCAGGTCCTTCTTCATATAATGTAACATTTGAAGTTGATATGCGTCAAGTTACAGACCCATACACTACACCTGAGGTTAATGGTGATTTTAATAATTGGTGTGGAAACTGCTGGGCTATGTCTGACAGTAATAATGATAGTATATGGGAATTTACTACAATCTTTGCTCCTGGAGATACTTTAGAATATAAATACTCTGCTGATAACTGGAGTATTCAAGAAGATCTTGATTCCAATCTGTCATGTATTATTATCAATTATGATCCTTCAGCTCCAAATGGCTATGGCTATGTAAATAGACTTTCAGTCATAAATAGTGATACAATTATATCCAGTAGCTGGAATGCATGTTCAAACTTGACTAGTGGGTGTACAGATTCTTTGGCATCTAATTATGATTCCTCTGCTAATTCCGATGATGGAAGTTGTTTATACAGTGTAGTTTTTAATGTTGACATGAATTGTGATACTTCAACATTTAGTTTTGTTCATCTTGAAAGTCCATATTTTGGTTGGTGTGGTGGATGTGTTCCAATGTCAGATCCAGATGGAGATGGTGTTCATACGGTAACTGTTGATCTTCCACTTGGGGATTTTGAATACAAATATGCTGTAGATAGTTTTGTAGGTCAAGAAAATTTAATTGACGATATGGTAAATGGAGGTAGTTGTGCTCCAATTACAGACTATAGCACATATGCTAATAGACAATTAACAGTTTCTACTTCTACTTGGAACTTAGTTTGGGAAGAAAATTTTAGCGGAACAACACTAAATGATTCTGTCTGGACACATGAAATTGGCAGTGGAAGTCAGTATGGACTTTGGGGCTGGGGAAATGGAGAGCAGCAGTTTTATCAGCCTTCAAATACAGAAGTTAATAATGGTAATCTAAAAATAACGGCACAGCAAGAGCCTAATGGGCTTGTTGACAGTTGGGGTAATACATATAATTTATCTTCGTCAAGAATTATGTCAAAAGATAAAATGGAGTTCCGATATGGAAAAATTGAGGCAAGAATAAAAACTATTAATGGAGAAGGTTTTTGGCCTGCGTTTTGGATGCTTCCCTCTGGTGGATCTTGGCCTTGCGATGGTGAAATTGATATTATGGAGCAGTGGGGTTCAGACCTTCCTACAAATAGCACAACTGGAGCGGCTCATATTGGATCATGTCCTGGAACAAGTTCATATAATAGCTTTAATCACAACAGTACCAATGGAAATTATGCTGATGATTTTCATACTTATGCAGTTGTATGGCAAGAAGATTACATTGCATGGTATGTAGACGGGGTAGAAGTACATTCTATTAGTCCCTCAAGCTTCTCATCAATTCCTGGCCAGCACAGTTGGCCTTTTAACTCTAATCAGTGGTACTTGATAATTAATCTAGCTATAGATCAAAATGGACCAAATGGAAACACTCAGTTCCCCTCTTCAATTGAAGTAGATTACATAAAAATCTATGATAACAGCGTTAATAATTCTCAATCACCAAATTATAATTCTCAAACGGGCTTAATTGCTAATGATGTGTATGGGTCATGTGATTCTTGTGTAACATCTGGATTATCACTTACTCAAATTGATTTACCTATTTCTTGGGATGATTCAACAGTAAATTATACAACCACTCCATTTGGAGGAATAAATTCTAGTGTTATCTCCTGACCCGCTTGATTCTACAAATAACGTTTTAATGACAGATAGAACTGCTGGATCACCAACTTGGGCAGGTACAACTTTAAGTACTCCAAACGGTTTGGCTAACGCTATTGCTTTTGCAAGTGGATCTACTAAAATAAGTGGCAAATATTTATTCTCCCTTTTTTGGAGTTGTTGTAAGGTTGAAAGCTGAAGACCATACGGATCCAACAAAGTCAGTAGAAACTGAAGCGACTATAACTACAGCTAACGGTTGGAGTACATTGGTATTTGATTTTTCTAATGAGGCTCCAGGCACTGCAACAATTGATTTTAGCTATAACTATGATATGCTATCTATATTTTTTGATTATGGAAATGTTCCATCTTCAAGTACTATATATTATTTAGATAGTGTTGCTTTTGGAGACTTTATTTTTGGTCAAAGTGGTTGTACTGATCCAAATGGCATCTAACTATGATCCAATATGCAACCTATGGACGATGGTTCATGTTTTACATGAATTGTTCAAACCCTGTTCCCTCTGGATTATCCGTTAACTGGACAACAGATACTAAAGCGTCAGTTTCATGGGATAATATGAATGATAGTGCATGTATGGTATTCAAATACTTTATAAGATATAGAGTTGACAACTTAGATGGTACCTATGGTAGCTGGGTGACTAAGTCAGCAGGAGTTGGTAATGGTCTATGTAACTTTGGTCTTAATACCACTGAGAAGAGATTACAGTTCTTAACGCTGCAACTACTTACCAGTTTAAGATGAAAGCTTTCTACTGTGGTGGAACGGAATCAGGATATTCTTCCCCTGCAAGCTTTACTACTGGAGCAGATTGTCCTCCAATGACTAACTTAGGTGTACAAACATTTAATGGGAATCAAGCTAAAGCTACATTCTCTTGGGATACTACAGGAGCTTATGTTTTCGCAAGAATTGCATTAAGAGTTGATACTACAGGTGCAGCTTGGGGAACAGCTGGTGGATTTGGTATTTATTACCCACACTATCTGTTAATAAGTTTGGGCTAACTCCTGGACAGTCATACAGAGCTCAAGGAAGAACATTCTGTGATTCTAATGTTACATCTTATAGATCAACGTGGACGACCCCTGTACTGTGGACACAACCAGGAACATTGATTAAGAATGGAGGCGGATCAAGTCAGATCAATAACTTAGATGTTTACCCTAACCCATCAAGAGATGTCTTTAACATAAGCTTTGTATCTCAGAGGAAATACAAGAGCTTAAGAATTAGAGTGATCAATCATAATGGGAGAAGTAAGTGTATGACAGCAAGAGCATAGAGCAGTTTATTGGTGAGTATACACTAAGCAGATAGACTCTAACTAGATAATTCTAAGGGAGTTTACTTCTTAGAGATCACAATCAAATAATGCGGTAGTAAATAGAAAAACTAGTTATTCAGTAATTTTTTTTTAAGAAATAGAATTTAAGGAATGCATTAGCAGATTTTGCTAGTGCATTCTTTTTTTCATCCTTCATTTTGTCAAACATATTAATCATAAATTTCATTCGTATATTTTTCTTAAATACCTCTCTATGATTATTTATAAATCTCCAGTATAGACCATCCCAAATATTCGTCCATTCCCCCTTGGTATTAAAGTCACTCATTTTCTTAATTATAGTTGCTTGAGCTTATGTATGGTTTTGTAGACATAATACCACCGTCCGAGAATTGACTCATTCCGTACACATTTGGAACCATTACCCAGTCATAAGAATCTATAAATAATTCCATAAACCACATATATACTTCATCAGGGTCAAAACTCACATAGGAGCATGAAATTACCTAATACCATTAACCTTTCAATGTGATGACAATAACTCTTATCTAATGTTTTTTTCAATAGCGGTTGTCTACAGGTAATATTCCAGTAGTTGCATTGTAAAATGATTTAGGAATCTTTCTTTTAAAGCCAAAGAAATTATTTTTTTCTTTCAAATGATCCTTTAAATATATAAATACCTCTAATAAATTCTCTCCACCCAATTATTTGTCTTATAAAACCCTCAAGAGAATTAATAGGAACAAGATTTGAAAACTTTAGTGATTCATTAACTACAACATCAGGTGTTAATAGGCCAGTATTTAAAAGAGGGGAAATTTAAACTGTGATTAAGAAATATTTCTTTTTCTACAATTGCATCTTCATAGACGCCAAATTCTGAAAATCTATTTTCTAAAAATTCCTTCAACCATTCTTTTGCTTGAGTAAATGAAGTTGGATATTGTGGGATTTCAGGAATTCTACCAGGGTTGTCTTTTAAAATGAAGTTTAATATAAGATACTGCTTCTGTAAAGTATTTATCAGCTTGTAATTCTTTTATTTTTGGAGGGATTTTATTTTTGGGATATTTTTTTCTATTTTCTGAATCAAATGTCCATTTTCCACCTTCAGGTTTTCCATCTTTATCAATTAATATTCCATGTTTTTTTCTCTGCTCAGTGTTAAAATGATGAATGTAAAAATTTACTTTTATTATTTCCAAAAAATTTATCAATCTCAGCAGTAGAATTAAGAAACATTGGACTTTCAAGAATTTCTATTTCAATATTATTTTGATTAGAATAATTATGAATTCTAGAATCAAGATAATTATCTTACACAGTTAATGTAAATGATATTATTAAACTTTTCTTTTTTTAAATTTATAATTAAATTTCTTACATCACTAAGTTTAGTTTTTATTTTCAATATATGTGATATCTATATCTTTTTCTTTTAAAAAATTCATAGTAGAATTTCATCGAAGAGCGATGCATAATTAGTTTTTGGACATGAAACTTATATTGACTAAAAAAAAGGGGCTCTTCAATTAAAAAAAACTCACCTTTTTTTTCTAGTAATGGATTTATCTCAAATAATTGATGTGGGAAAATTAAAATTGCTGTTTTAGTATCTTTATTCATTTAATCTAGATTTTTTAAGTTCCTTTTTTAGCTTTATTCCAATATTTAAAAAATGAAGTATAATTACCTTTAACATTTGTTAGCCAATCTCTACTTTTCTCTATTTCCAGTGTAGTGTGAGTTTAAAGGATGTTCTTTGTAGTAAATATTATTATTAATTATAAGTTTTGTAAGCTCAGTATATTCGCCAGTAAAAATTTGAATATTTTCTATGTTTTTTGATAGCTCTAGCATAAAATCCATACATTTTTTGCTTATGGGATGTTTTTCAAAAATACTTGGCTCAATAATTAGTATTCTATTTGCTTTGTTCACAGTCCTCCACAATGGGTCAAGATTATAATAATTATAAACACAAGTTTGAATATTTGGATTAATAATTAATTTATCACTTTTTGGTAAAATTGTTTTTTTCATCAAATAAAATTCTTTCCTCTAGTTCATTGGGAACAGACATATCTGTTATTTTTTCATAGCTATGATCTAAAAATGTATTTCTTTGATTTGAATAAGTATATTTATTAATATTTTCTTGATTGGCATAGTACTTTTTATTGCTATTTGCTCCAGCAACCCACTGCCAGGCTTAATGAATTAGATGCTAAATCTCCATCAAGAAGATAATAATACATCCATTTAGCTGGATTTCTCCAGTTACTTTTGGAAATATTACAACAAATTGAAGCTATATACATTCTTAAATGATTATGTATGTATCCCGTTTCATATAAACCATTAATTACACGATCAATGATTTCAATTCCTGACTTTGCTTTAGTAATATTTAAAGAGATTTCATTATTACTTGTATCTGGTTGAAGTCTTTTTAAATCTGTATTGATATCATTTGCCTAACCATAATAATTGCCAATAATCTCTCCATGCAAGCTCCTGCACAAACTTTTCTATTTCACTTAAATCATATCCTTTTTTAATACAGATATCGTATATTAATTTTGTTGAAATAACTCCTCCTTGAAATATATGGAGATAAGTAGGTTACATCGCCATCTATAAAGTTTCTGTTTTTACAATACTTTTTAGGTGAAATGTTTTCTACTCTCTTAATGATATCTTTGTAATTAGTAGGGAAATTCATCTATGTATAATTTAGTGCTTTAAAAAGTTATACAAATTTAAATAATCTATATTTGAAATGTTATTTTTATAAAATAAAATTTGAAAAATTTAATATTAATCCTATTGTTATTACCAATTTTTTGCTTTTCTCAGCAAACTATTTATTCTAATGTTAATCATAATGGTATTTCTAGAGATTATATTCTATATGTACCTCAATCATATGATTCTAATGTTAAAATTCCTTTAGTTTTTTCGCTTCATGGTAAATCTTTAACTAACGTTATAAATATGAATATTACAAATTTTAATGATATTGCTGATACAGCAAATTTTATTGTTGTTTACCCTCAGGGAGAATTAGATGTTTCTTTAACTACTGGCTGGAATGTTGGTTGGTCCTTCTCAAGTGGGGCTGATGATATTGGATTTATTGATACTATTTTAGAAATTATTTCTTTTCAATATAATATTGATCTAGAAAGAGTTTATAGTACAGGTTTTTCAAATGGTGGCTTTATGAGTTACTTACTTGCTTGTCAATTAAGTGATAAGATTGCTGCAATTGCTTCTGTAGCAGGAACTATGACAAATGACACCTACAATAATTGTAATCCAATTCATCCAACTCCTATACTACAAATTCATGGTACAAATGATCTTGTTGTTCCTTACAGCGGTGATCAATCGAAGAAATCCGTTGATGTTATTTTAGAATTTTGGAGAAATTATAATAATTGTTCTCTCAATCCAATTATCTCTAATCTTGCAGATATATATATTCTTGATCTGTCCACTGTAGATCATTTTTTATTTGAAAATGGAGATAACGGAGTAACAACAGAGCACTTGAAAATTAATAATGGAGGTCATGAATGGCCTGGTTCTTGGGGGTAATATGGATATTGACGCTAGTATTGAGATTTGGAACTTTTTCTCTCGATATAATATAAATGGACTGATCTCTAATGTTTCCTCATTATCCATTGATCAGAACTTTCAAAATAGATCTCTTATTAATATTTTGGATTTAAATGGTAAAATCACTTCTTCTGATGAAAATAAGCCATTATTTTATTTGTATAGTGATGGGTCAATAGAAAAGAAAATTATTATTAAATGATTAAACAACTTATAATTTTAAATATAATATTTTTACTTTTCCGTAATTTTGGATGTAATAAAACATTTACTGAAAACTGTATGACTGATAGATATTACTCTTCTTCCTTTCACAAATATAATAATGGTTATAGATATACTCAAAGAGAAATTTCTACCAATTTTTCTGAAGAAGATTTTAATCAATTATTTAAAGAATCTAATCTTAGTTGTAAAGAAATTCTTACAAAATATTTTTATTGTAATATATGTTTTAACTCTGCTCAAGAACATATAATTTCCTATAATGGAAATAAAATAATACTTGATTCTACAAATAGTGTTATTGACTTTACAGAAAATATATTATCAATTATTGCTAATATGCAAACAGGGGCCCTAGAGTATGATGATTTTAATAGTATTAATCCATAGATTATTTTAATTAAATTATATTTTTGTCTATAATAAATAATCAAATTAAATACATATAAAAATGAAAAAAAATATTTTATTATTATCAATTATTACAATTCTATTCTCATGTGGGAATGAAGTGCAAATGGAAGTTGGGGAGACGCCAAAAAATATTATTGGCTATGAAGTTAGTGATGCAGGGGAGAAAATATCTCTTTACAGTGGAGACATGTCTACTGTTGAAGTATGGGAAAATTATTTAACTGCACATAATGCTGCGGACCTTGACGCTATTAAGCTTTTAAATGCTGAAGACATTAAAGTTTGGGCCCCAAAGGGTGAGTATATTAATGGGTCTGATGCTCATATTGAATTTCTTACTGCTTGGTTTACAAATAACACTCCAAAATGGAAAACTAAATATATGATTGCCAATGAAGTTACAAAGGGTGATGTTTTAGAGCAGTGGGTTACTTCTGGTCATGATTTAACTTTAAATGTAGAAGGAGACGTGATTAATGTTTTTCAAGTTCATGACGCATTAATTGTTGACGGTAAAGTTCAAAAATTTTATGTCAATGAAAGAGTTGTTTTAGATTCTAAAGAGTAGTAAATACATTAAGTTATTATAGAAACCTTGTAAGTATATACTTACAAGGTTTTTTTTTAAACATTCACAAATATATTTTTTAAAGCTTAAATTTGTATATTAAAATTTTATACTAAATATGAAAAAATATACCTTCTTTCTTCTTGCATTTCTTTCTTTTACAATAATCTTTCATACAACAGTCTGTGCCAGAGTTATAAATATTCAAATCAACACTTTATCTAATGGGTCTGAAATAAGCTGGGACCTTTCCGATTCCTCTTCAATCATTTTAATTTCTGGTGGTTCTTATGTTTCTGACACAACATATAATAACTATATTGATCTTTCAAATGGTTGCTATGATTTAAATATGTATGATTCATTTGGAGATGGATGGAACGGTGGTAATTATTCTATTATAGATTCTTTAACAAGTAATGTATTATATTCTGGAGGTCTATTAAATGGATCTTTTGGATCTGATCCTCTTTGTTTTGGTCCTTCTGGATGTACTGACCCTAATGCAACAAACTTTGATACCAACGCAATTGTAGATGACGGTTCTTGTACATATTTTACATGTACTGATCTTGTTTTAACTATGAATGATTCATATGGTGATGGGTGGAATGGAAATGATTTTTCATTGTTTGATTCAAATGGAAATTTATATTTTACATCAACTCTAAATAATGGTTCTTTTGGTCTTGACTATGTATGTTTACCAGATGATTGTTATAGTGTAACCTGTAATGGTGGTTCTTGGCAAAATGAAGTTTCTTGGACTCTTGCAGATACAAACGGGATTGTTTTGCTTTCTGGCGGAGCTCCATTTAGTGGCTCAATATGTTTTCCAACGATTTATGGTTGTACAAATCCTCTTGCTAATAATTTTGATTCTTTAGCTAATGTCGACGATGGTTCATGTCTTTTTGACTGTATTGACTCAGATACTTCTGAGAGTTTTGAATCTGGTCAGGGATTTACATGGATGTTAGATCCAAATAATACTGTTGATTGGACTAATCGCTCTGGTGGGACTCCATCTAATTCAACAGGTCCTTCATCAGCTTTTGATGGTTCATTTTATATGTATACTGAAACTTCACCTACAAGCTCATGGAATAAAGATGCTATTATGTATGTTCCCTGTATTGATGTAAGCGCTTGGACTCAATTAACATTTGTATTTGCATACCATATGTATGGGTCAGATATTGGTGATTTAAGTATTGATGTTTCATCTGATAGTGGAGCGACTTGGACTCAAGAGTGGACTCTAAGTAGTAATCAAGGAGATCAGTGGTTTGAAGCATTCGTTGATTTAAGTACTTATTCAGGATCTATTTCTGTTAGAGTGCATGCTGAAACAGGGACTGGGTTTAGATCAGATATTGCTATTGATTACTTACGTTTTATGGAAGCCCCAGCTTTTGGTTGTACTGATACCTTAGCATTAAATTATGATACATTAGCAAATTATGATGATGGTTCATGTTTGTACCAAACAGGGTGTACTAATCCACTGGCAGATAATTATAATTCTTCTGCAATAATTGATGATGGATCATGTTTATATGGCTGTATTATTGCTGATACCTCTGAGAGCTTTGAATCTGGTCAAGGGATCACATGGGAATTAGATCCTAATAATACAGTTGATTGGACAAACCAAAGTGGTGGAACACCTTCATTTAACACAGGCCCCTCAGCAGCTTTTGATGGCTCTTATTACATGTATACTGAGGCTTCATCTGGAAATGATAATAAAGAGGCTATTATGTATGTCTCATGCGTTGATCCTCTTGCATGGAATCAATTATCTTTTGTTTTAGCTTATCATATGCGCGGTACAAATATGGGCTCCTTAACTGTTGATGTTTCAACAGATAGTGGAACTACCTGGATTCAGGAATGGACTATTTCAGGAAGTCAGGGTAACCAGTGGAATGAAGTACAAATAGATTTAGGTGCTTACACCCAAGATATATCAGTAAGAGTTCATGCTCAGACAGGTAATGGTTATAGTTCAGATATTGCTATTGATCTTCTTAGATTTGAAGAATACCCTGTTTCTGGATGTATTGATCCAACAGCTTCTAATTTTGATCCCTTGGCAACAATTGATGATGGTTCTTGTTTGTATAATGGATGTACTGATGTTTATGCTGCTAACTATTGTAGTGGTTGTAATGTTACCGATAACACATTATGTATATATTATTTGTGTAGTGGTCTTAATTTTACAGATAATTTTGAAGGAAATAGTTTGTCTTCAAATGGATGGACTGCATTTTCTGGGTCTTCAGCTTCTGTTACGCTAACAAGCTCAAATTCTATAGCTGATAGTGTAAGTGTAGAATTTGAAGGGGGCTCTGGAGGTACATGGTCGGGCTATCAAACGGAATCAGATGCCTATGCCAACACATTACATATTGCTTCAGTATCAAAATGTATTGATTTTACTACAATAGGAAATAATGATTCTATAGCCCTAACTTTTGAAACGAAAATGTATTCTGGCTTTTTAAGTGAGTATTCTTGGATAAGAGTAAAAGTTGACGGTAATGTTATCTCTGATAATTTAGGGAATACTTCATATAATAATTTAACCCTTCCAATAGATACTTCTGTTGATAATACACTTTTAGTTTATGATCTAACTGCATTTGCAGGTGGGGATCATTATATAACTTTTGAATCTGTAAATAAATATGGTGCCGGCTCTGGGTCATTAAATAATGTCTGGATAGATAATGTAAATTTTGCAATCAATTTAATTAGTGGATGTATAGATACAAGTGCTGTTAATTATAATTCATTAGCACAGGTTGATGATGGATCTTGTTTATATACATGCTTTAATAATTCAATTTACTATTCAATAGAAACTGATTTAAATCCTTTAGAGTGCTCATGGGATATATCTGATATTTCAGGTAATATTCTTTTTTCATATGGTAATTATTCTGCTCCACAAACAATTGAAAATGATTCTTTTTGTATTGTAGATGGTTGTTATATATTAAATCTTTATGACTCTGCTGGTAATGGTTGGGGCTCAGGAAATTTCGGAAGTGTTTCTTTATTTGATAGTATTGGAACAATCCTTGCAAATGGAACATTAAATAATGGCTCTAACTCAACTTTTGGTTTTAATATAGGAAGTTGTAATCTTCAAAACCCTGGCTGTACAGATAGTCTGTCATCCAATTATAATTTATTAGCTGATATTGATAATGGTAGTTGCTGTATTGATGGATGCATGGACTTAGCATCCGTAAATTATGATTCTTTGGCTACATGTGATGATGGTTCTTGCTTACCATTCATTTTTGGATGTACAGATGCAAATGCATTAAACTATTATCCTGGTGCCAATGCTGATGACGGTTCATGTATTTATGCTGGATGTACTGATTCAAGTGCAAATAATTATAACCCTAATGCATCTATTGATGATGGTTCATGTACTTACTCTCAATCATGTTCATCACCTAAACCTTCAGGTCTTAATGCTTATGATATAATTGATACTAGAGCCAAAATATCTTGGGATAATATGAATGATTCTTCATGTTTAGTATTAAAATATTTTGTAAGATACAGAGAGGTTGGAACTAATTCGTGGACTACAAAATCTGCTGGTGTGGGTAATGGATTATGTGTGTTTGGTCTAAATACTGTGGAAAAACAACTTCTAAATTTAAGTGCAAATACTTTATATGAGTTTAAGATGAAAGCGTTCTATTGTGGTGGAACTTCATCTAATTATTCTTCTCCTGTTCAGTTTTTAACTTTAGATGATTGTCCAGAAATGACAAACCTTTCTGCTCAAACTTTTAATAATAATCTAAACAAGGCTAGGTTTTCTTGGGATACAACTGGTTCATATGTTTTTGCACGAATTATTTTAAGAGTAGATACTGTTGGTTCTCAGTGGCAAACTGCTGGAGGTTTTGGAGTTTATTTCCCTACTTTTAATGTTAATAAATTTGGTTTAAGTTCAGGAGAGTCATACAGAGCGCAGGGGAGAACATTTTGTAATTCAAATATAACAGCATACAGATCTCCTACTTGGACAACACCAATTTTCTGGACACAGCCCGGAAGTATTAAGTTAATCGGAGGTGATATTATAAATAACTTAAACGTTTATCCAAACCCTTCTTCTGGTAAATTCAGTGTATCATTTATAAGTGAAAAATTACAATCTTTAGAAGTTTCAATTTCAGATGTTATGGGCAAGATTATTTATAAGGAAGTTAGAGAAATTTTCGTGGGAGAATATATTAAGACTATTGAAATTAATGATCATAGTAAGGGGCTGTACTTTTTAGAAATTAAAAATGATATAGGAGTTATTAATAAGAAAATTATTGTTCAGTAAAAGTTAATTTACTTTTGGATCAATAAGATTTACTATTTGCTGCTAATCTGATTTATTATTTGATGTAAAAAAAAATTGTATATTTATTAAATATTAAAAACTAAATCTAATGAAAAAAATATTATTTGTAATTGCTTGTTTTTTAATCTCTTATAGCTCTAGTGCTACCCATTTAATGGGCGGTCAGATATCTACTTCTTATATTAGTTCAGATTCCTCTGGAGCGTCCTTATATACTGTAGAATTAGATTTATATAGAGATACTATTGGCGTTGATGTTGATCTAAATCAAGATCTTGATATCTATCAATTAGATCCTTTTACAGGTATTTACAGTCTTTTATATTCTATGTCTCCAGATTTTGACACTACAACTGGTGGTCTTGTTAATTCCATCTCTGTTTATGGAGTTGAGGTGTATAGATTTGTTGACACTCTTTCATTTGCTTCAGATGGTTATTATAAAATTGAATGGACTCAGTGTTGTAGAAATTTTGCAATTGTTAATATGTCTAGTCCTGGAGCGGAATATATGGATTTATCAACATATGTAAATGTTGATAGTGCCGATCCTAACTCTTCACCTTTATTTTTAACTCCTCCTGTTGCTTATTTACCTATAACACAACTTTGGAACTACAATCCACTCCCTTTTGATCCCGATGGAGATTCTTTGTCATGGTCGTTAGTTGATCCTTTAAGTAGTGGTGTGTCTGTTATGGGGTATGAATCATTATCTGATACGCTATTATATTCTGATCCAGCTGGAGTCTTTTCTTTAGACTCTGTTACTGGCGAGATTTCATGGCAAGCAACAATGGTTGGTAATTTTGTTATTTCTCTAATAATTGAAGAATTTAGAAATGGAATTAAAATTGGAGAAATGAGAAGAGATATGCAGTTTATAACTGTTGTGCCAGATTCTAGTTCTATGCCACAATTTTCTTACATTCAAAATCTTCCTGCCAATTCTGCTGGCTATCCCTATGTAAAGCTTCTTTATGGCCAAAATTATCAATTAGATTTGATAGGAAGTGATAATGATCCTGGAGATATTTTAACTATGGAAGCATATGGAGAATCTTTTGGTTTAAATAACTCATCTTCTTTATTTAATAGTTTCCCTTATGGAAGTGGTAATGATATAATGGGAATGTTTAATTGGTCTCCTGATTTCTCTCATGTAAGGCCAGAGCCTTATATTAATGTCTTTAGAGTATCTGATGGTTTATTTACTTTTGATGCTACAATACAGTTTGAAGTTGTTTCTTCACTAAGTTCTTTAAATGAATTTGAAGGAGTTACTGTTAATGATATATATCCCAACCCTTCAAATGGAAACTTTATTTTATCTCTAAACCTTGATAAACCCCAAGAAATATATGTTGAAATATACAATTTGCTTGGGCTGGAAGTCTCTAAACAAAAAATAAATTTATCTTCCGGGAACCATATATTATCTAGAAACAATCATCTTTCTAGTGGTCAGTATATAGTCAATATTTTAAATAATAGAGGGGTATCAATTACATCTAAAAAGTTAATTGTTACTAATTAGAAAAACTCTTTTTCATTTTTAATTTATGGATGTTCAGGTGTATCTTATTAATGCATTTGCCGATAATAAATATTTAGGTAACCCTGCCTGTGTGGTGCCGCTTCAAAATTGGCTATCTTCTAAACAGATGCTTAATATTGCAAAAAATAATAATGTAGCTGAGACTGCATTTTTCATTAAAAAAGAAAATTATTTTGACCTAAGGTGGTTTACTCCAGATATAGAAATGGATTTATGTGGTCATGCCACTTTAGCAACTGCACACTGTATTGTAAAGCACTTTAATTACTCTGATAAAATTATAAAATTTAAAAGCCTAAGTGGAGATTTAAATGTCAGTTCTGTAGATGGTGTTTATCATTTAGATTTGCCTAAAAGAGTTCCTATAAAGTCGGAACTACCAGAGTATATTTACCATTCTTTAAGTATAAAGCCAAAATCTGTTTTAAAATCTAGAGATTATGTTTTAATTTATGATTCGCAAGATCAGATAGAGCAGCTTAGTATTAACAGAGTTTTATTTGATAAAATTAATTTAGACACTGGTGGAGTGGTGGTAACTGCTAAGGGTAATGAATATGATTTTGTTTCTCGTTTCTTTACTCCCCAAGCTACTTTCCTAGAAGATGCTGTTACAGGCTCTTCTCACTGCTCTTTAATACCTTATTGGGCTTCTATACTTAAAAAAGACAAAATGATTGCACATCAAGTCTCTGAAAGAGGAGGGAAGCTATTTTGTATTAATAATTTGGAAAGAATTAGCGTTGGAGGAAGTGCGATGACTGTTTCTAAGAAAAAAATGTCTCTTTAATTACTGAATATATTTCTGCTTTTTAATCATATATTATTGACCAATTGGAATAACAGAGAATGATTCAAGGAAGTTATTTGCAATACTAAGTTCAAACTCTAAAGGGTTACAACAAACTTCACAGTCCTCAATAAAGCTTTGTGTTTCTTCAGATGGGTCAATCATTTTTAGCTGGTTTTCCCAACAATGCGGGCATTCAAAATAATGTTCAAGCATATTAATTTTTAAATATAAAAAGAGTAATTTATTTATTCATTATAAAAAATATTCATAACAATTGCATGAGGTAATGTTATAACTGAAATTATAATTATTGATAGAAAAGGTATGGAATAAGGGATGTAGCTATAGTATGATAGTAAAAGAAGTATTGTTGTAAAAAAGATACTTAAAATAGAGTAGGGAGCTAATAGCTTAAGGAAATCAAAAAATGAAAATTTAGGATTATCTTTTTTGAAAAAGTTTATCTCGTCTTGCATTACTTTAAGAGAGTGAAGAACAACAAAGTAAAGAGTAAAGCCAATGATAAATGGAAAAAGAATAAATGTTATATGAATTAAAAAAAGTAGAAAAAATTCAGAAAATAGTCTTTCAATTTTAATTTTATTAAAAACAACCAATAGAACCATTGAAATAATAGTAACAGTATTAGTGAAATAAAAAAGTATTGATACATTTTTTATATCGTAAATTTTTTCTAAAATAAGTGTGTCATCAAAATATGCTGTTACGTTAGCTAGTTCTTTAATGTTATAGAATATTAGTGTAGATAGTAGGGCAACACCCCAAAAAAAATAAAAAGTATTCTTAAAAAATTTATTTAATTTAATATCTTCAAACTGTGACTCTCCAAAATGAAAGGCTGATATCAGCAGAAAAAATATTAGGCTAATAACAGGGGTGATGTGCCACATTGTAACAAATGCTACTATTAAGCCAAGGTAAATTAAGTAAAATTTTAGTTGTGTTATTTTTCTTTTTTTAAAAAAAATAATGTGGTCAATTGCCCCATGAGGTATGCCAAAAAGTAAAATTGAAAGGGAGGAATATATAAGCTGGTTTTCAATACTTATTTCTTTAAATCCTTCAAAAATATTTAGAAGTATAAAGATCCCGATTATATATATAAAGGTAAAAAGATTCATGAGCTAATATAAAAAATAAAAGCAGGCCGTGAAGCCTGCTTTTATTTTGAAAATATAGAAACTATTTATTTTGACTCAGTAATTGCTATGTTGTAAACAACTAAACCAAATCCAATCTTATTTATTGCATCAGCAATGTTGTACCATAGGTCAACATTTTCTGATCCCCATCCTAAAGCAGAGTTTAACCATCCGCCGTCCATACACATGTATCCTATTGGGTAAATTGCCCATCCTACTAATACAAACCATGCTAACGTTCTCACACCTCTTTTAACAACATCAGACTTACTTGCTTCAGCTAACTGAGCAACTTCACCTAACCATACTGTGTAAAGAATATATAGGTAACCTAGAGTTGATAATACACCCCATTGTACAGAATGACCAGTAGATCCATCTGACATAGCCTCTCCAATGTAACCACATACTAACATCCAAGTTGACGCGATGATTAGTTTCCATAGTAAAGACTTAGTTGCACCTGCAGCTTTAGTTAATAAGTAGAATTCAACACACATTAATGGAACAGTAAGTGTCCAGTCTACATATCTAAAGAAAGTTGGATTGTCTCCAGTAGCTAAATAGTAATCTCTCATGTAGAAGTAATGTACTGCAGCTATACCAGTAATTAGTCCTGAGATTAATAATGACATTTTCCATTTGTCTTCAACTCTACTTCTTTCGAAGAAAAAGAAAACTGCTGCTGCTGCCATTGCCATGTAGCCAATGAAGAAAGTAAAGCCCACATAATCATCTGGAGCCATTTTGATAATATCTAATAACATATTTTTTATTTATTGGTTAAAGTACAAACTTATAATTTTTTTTCTAAAATTGCGCGCTATATAGTTTAAATGTTGTTATGCTTATATTTTTTTGAATTAGTTAAAGGTCTTATTTTCATTACTAAAGAATGTAATTTTTTTAAAAATTTATATTTTGTGTAAAATAAAATATAGATGTTTATTAAGGTTTGGTTATGCTTATTTATAAATTCCATGTTGTTTTACTATTAATCTCTAATCTTGGGGTTTTAATATTTGGTAAATTATCATATAATCCAGTATATATAAAACCTAAACATCTTTGATTTTTTTCTAAATTTAGAAATGAATTTAGCTTATTACTATATTTTGGAGTGCTCCAGTAACAACCAATTTTATTGGCTGTACATGTTAACCAGATATTTTGTACGGCCATTGATGTTGCTGCTATCTCTTCCCATTCTGGAATTAATTTTTCGTCACTTCTTTGCATGCATACGCAAATAATATGGCTTGTATTATTAAACTTTTCTTTAAGACTTTTTATTTTTTTATCACTGATCTTGTCTTTATTGATTTTATATATCTCATTTAATAATAGAGTTTTTTTCTCTCCAGCAAATACCTGAAATAACCAGGGCTGTGTTAATTTATGAGTTGGAGCAGTATTTGCATTTTCTAAAAGCTCTTGTATTAGTTTAAGAGGAATCTCTTGTCCATTGTACTGAGATGGGTAAATTGATTTTCTATTTCTAATTACACTATTTAAGTTTTCTGCTATCATTTGTGTTTTTTTATCAAAAATAAAAATTGTTATTAAATGCTAAGCATCCTATTCTAATTTTGATGATTTAAGTTTGATGAAAATTTAATATGAAAAAAATTATACTAATATTTTTATTTATTCCTTTTGTTTCTTTTTCTCAAGTATCCAAAAAATCTTTTTCAAAAACAACTGAAAACTACAGAGAGTTTAATCTTGGTATTTGCTATTTTGATTATGATGACTTCTGGCCAGGATTTTCTTTTCTATGGGGTAGAACTATTTATTTTAATAACAATAATACTGTTCTAGATTTTCAAGCTGGGCTTGCATTACCTAGCATTGTGACTGGAAAAATAGGTTATGGAATAGGAAATGTTAATTCAAACCTTTTAATCTCTTTACGGCCTCACCCAGGCTCTATTGGTCTTGAATATAATACAACAAAAAGAAGGTTTAGTATTGAGAAGATGTTTGGAGAATATGCAGCTGAATTTGGTAATGGAGGTTTTTTACATGACTGGCTAATTACTTTAGGATTTAAAATATTTTAGAATAACTTTTTAAATCATTATTTAAAAATTCTATCTTTAAGTATTAATTTTACAAAAAAAAATGAAAAATATTTTACTTGCCTTTTTCTTAACTCCTGTTTTTTTATTTTGTCAAAATGTAGATTTAAATTTCAACCAAAGTAAGGATAAGCAGTTTTGTAAGCAGTATAAGAATTACTCTAAATTTGATTCTTATACTACAAAAGATGGACTACTTATTTCAATTGGTGACACATTAACTTTAGGCAAGGCTTTTAAGACAAAGAAAAAGTACAATTTTAGTGATAGGTTTATTTATATCGCAAAAGGTAAAGCAAAGGGGAATGATTCAAAAGATTTTAAGTTTTTAGAACACCACCAAGGGGAAGTTAGGGTTGTAGTTGAAAATATTTTTGTAACTCACTCTGATGATAATGCCTATAGATTATGGACTAATAGAAAAGAAATGCCTCTATATGTTAGTATCTTTGTAAAGAACCCAGAAATTGGTTTAAATTCAGGCTCAATTCTTTCGGCTATTGGTAAAACTTCAAAGTTTACTGTTTTAGATATAGAGAAAGCTTTTGAGTTTGGTGAAGTTATTAATCCTAATAAACCTTTAAGCCGTTCAGAAGCAATTTTAAAATTAAAAGAAAGTAAAGATCTTTTTGAATTAGATTTGATTAGCGAAGAGCAGTACTTAAAACTAAAAGAAAAATTAACTCCAATTATAATGAGTAAATAAATAAATAAAAATGAAAAAAATATTAATAATATTATGTCTTATACTTCAAATTTCATCTGTTAAGTCACAAACTCAGGTTGATATACATACAAATTATGGTGACATAAGACTTGAGTTATATGATGCCCTTGTTCCAAACACTGTAAACAATTTTGTTTCACTTATAAATCAAGGTTTTTATGATGGAGTAATTTTTCATAGGGTTATTGATAATTTCATGATTCAGGGTGGAGATGGTTTTCCAGCTCCTCCATCAATAATGGATGAATTTGATAGTACCCTGTCAAATGTTCAAAAAACTATTTCTATGGCTAATTCAGGTCCCAATACCGGTACATGTCAGTTCTTTATTAATCTTGTTGACAACACCTATCTAGACTTTGATAAAGCCCCTCTTACTTCCAAGCACCCTGTTTTTGGTATAACTGTCAGTGGGTTTAATGTTGTACAGGCAATTGGTGAAGTGCAAACAAACTTTAATGATGTACCATATGTAGATGTAGTTATGGATAGTGTAAGGATTGTTAATTCAAATGTTGGACTAGAAAATATTATTTCACCTGATAGAAATAAATTAATTGATATTATTGATTTTTCTGGTAAGTCTTTAAATAGAAAATCTTCTTTTCCTCTTATTTATATTTATGAAAATGGTTTAGTAGAAAAGAAAATCATTGTTAAGTAAATCTCTTTCTTATTTATGATTAAGAAAATTTCAATTTATATTATTTCTTTCGCTTATATCTTTGTAGGAATAAAACATTTTACAGATCCTCATTTTTTTTCACCTATTGTTCCTGATTATTTACCTTATCCTCTTGCTCTTGTTTATATAAGCGGTTTTTTTGAGGTTTTTCTTGGAGCTTTAATTCTATTTTCTAAGTACAGAAAAATAGCTGCATGGGGTTTGATCTTACTTCTTATTGCAGTCTTTCCAGCTAATATTTTTTTAGTTCAAAATGTAGATGCTCAAATAGCTTTGAATGTAACAAAAGATTTTGCTATTTATAGATTACCCTTTCAATTACTATTCATTTTACTGGCTTATTGGCACACAAAATAAAACATATGATATATAACAGAACTCTTACTAACTACGACCAAGAAATTGAAATTAATAATATTGTAGGTAAACCATTTTCTTTTTTCCAAAGTCTAAAGCTTATGGGAATTGGTTCCAGTAGATTTATTATTGAATCAGTTTCAACTAATTTTACTGATATAGTTAATGAAGTAGCTGATATTAATTATTGTAACATTGAATTAAGACCAAACGGTGTTATTATTAATGTTACCCAGCAGTTAAATTTATTTTCATGGGTGATTCCATACTATCAGCTAGTTGTTTTTGATTCAGAAACTTTTAGTATTCACGCCGCTGGAGGCTTTATTAAAATGGTTAAGAATAAAAACTATTCTAATAACAAATCCTTTATTAAAAAGATGTATAAATTAAAAACTAGCTATAGTGCTAAAAATAATTTAGCAGTTTAGTTATTTAAGGATTATTTTCTTCTCTATAGTTCCATCTTTATATATGTAAAATAATGGGCCCTTAGATGAGTTATTTGATTCCTTACCTAGCATATTTATTATTTTATGTACTTCTTTATTGCTGAAGTCTATTTGATTAATACTACTTAAAGAATAGTTGTAAAATGCTGTATCAGAAACACATCCTTGAGCATCTGTTACTAATAGCCAGAAGATTCCATTTCCAGTAGGGTCGATTGTTGATGTAGTTTCTCCTGTACTCCAATTGTATGAATACGGTGCAGTACCTGCAAAGGCTCCACCTTCTAAATCTAGGTTGTCAGCAGTTATGTATGCTTTAGGGCTATCATCTGTTTTAACTAACAAGTGAATTCTTCCTCTTTCAACAGGAGGCTCATGAAAATAAGATCCCGATGGAGGTGATGTCGTAGATAGTGAAGATTGTACACCACACCAGTGTATCCGAGTCATTTTACCAGCCAATGAAATAGCGCTATCTGAAGTAGTATAAGAATTAAACATTTCTCCAGAGCTTATCTCATTTTTAGCTCCCACCACAGCATAATACTTATTTTTCTCAATAATAACGCTACAGCTCCCCCAGCCATAAGGCATGTTTTGAGCCTGAAAAAGAAGTGTATGTGGGTTAGTTACTCCAGCCAAAAGATCTGTATAATCGTATGGCATTGTATCTGTATTATTTAATGCAGTAAACTCAATTATTTCTATAGACTGATGCTGAGCAAAAGCTCCAGGGCCTTGAGGGTCTCCATCTCCAGCTTTAAATCCTACTATTTCAAAACCTGATAGGGCTTTAAACCAAAAACCTCTTGTTCTATTAAGCTGTGCATATGGGGTGCTTTCAGGGCCAAGAATAAGAGAATCCGTTTGTTCGCAATTTATTTGAGAGAATGAAAAGAATGATGTCGATAAGAAAAATAATATAGTAAGTATTCGCATTATTAAAATTTAAGATTTCCTCAAAAATAATTAATTTTTATTTAATTTTAAAAACTGATATTTTTATCATTAAATATGAACAGAAATTTTAAAATATTAATCTATTGTTTCTTATTAGGAATGACTGTTGTCTACCTTTATTTTAGAATTGGTAATCTTTAAAAAAAAATTATGAGTTATTTCCAACAAAAAGCAGATTTCAATCATAAAATAGGAATCAAGATTTATATGATTTCAACTACCTTACTTTGTGTGAAGTTTTTCCCCCAATTAATATCTCTTGATTGGTATTACTATGCCGTGATCTTACTATTATCTTATTCCTACTGTATTAAAAGAGCTTTTATGAGTTAATATGAGGTTAATCATATTTTTTTTATTTGCTAATTTCCTCTATGGTGCTAATGTTGAAACAATTAGTGTTTTTAGTATGTCGATGAACAAGAAAATAAAAAATTTGGTTATTACTCCTGATCAATATGCAGATGTTTCTTTATCTACTGTATACCTTCTTCATGGGGCAGGAGGGAGTTATTTAGATTGGAACACAAAGGTTCAAGGATTAGAACAATATTGTGATAAGCTTAATATTATTCTTATTTGTCCCGATGGCGGAGGTAATAGTTGGTACTTTGACAGCCCAATAGATTCAAATTATAGATATGAAACTTATATCTGTGAAGAACTAGTTGATTTTATTGATAATAAATACCTAACAAAAAAAGACCCAAAGTTTAGGGCTATAAGTGGATTGAGTATGGGAGGTCATGGAGCCTTGTATTTAGCTATTAAAAACCAAAATATTTTTGGATTAGCTGGAAGCATGAGCGGTGGCTTAGATATAAGAGGGTTCTCTAATAATTGGAATCTTTCAGATCGACTAGGAAATATTAAAGAAAACCCTAAGAACTGGGAAAATAATACTGTTATAAAATTAATAGATAGAATTAAAATAAAGGATTTAAAGCTAATTATTGATTGTGGAAAAGATGATTTTTTCCTAGATGTAAATAATGCATTTAATAGTGAGTTAACAGAAAGAAATATTAATCATATTTACAGAATTAAAGAGGGCTCACATAACTGGATTTATTGGAGAAAATCTATCTTTGAACATCTAAATTTTTTTACTGAAAATTTTAATAAAACTATATGAAAAATTATTTTATCCTATTACTTTTTCTTCTAATATCTTCTAACTCTTTCGGCCAGAGTTCTGAGATTGATTACTTTAAAAAATTAAATTCTAAAGAGAAAAATGTTATCGTTAATAAAGGAACAGAATATCCTTTTACCGGGGAATATGATAAGCATTTTGAACTGGGTGTCTATCATTGTAAGGCTTGCGATACACCATTGTATCACTCTTCTTTTAAATTTAAATCAAATTGTGGATGGCCATCATTTGATAATGAAATAAAAGGTGCAATAAAAAGAAATTATGATTATGATTTAGGCTATAGAAGAACTGAGATATGTTGTTCTAAATGTGGAGGTCACCTGGGTCATGTGTTTGAGGGAGAGAAGCTTACGGAAAAAAATATTCGTCATTGTGTGAATTCTATTTCTCTTGTTTTTAAAGCTTTAGAGCCTAAGAAATAATTATAAACTTACCTATCTTTGTAAAAAAAAATATTTGTCATGAAAAAAATCTTTATAGCTACCCTCTCATTTTTTATATTCTTTAGCGCTCAAGCCCAAGTTCTTCATACAGTTAATGGTGGTAACTTTTACTATAGTCCACAAACCTTAACTATTAATGTTGGTGATACAGTTAGATGGGTGAACAATGGAGGTTTTCACAATGTTAATTTTGATATAAATACAATTAGTGGATCAAGTTTTTCTAATCCAGAATCTTTTTCATCCACGCCTACTAATGATGTAGACATGTACACTTACGTTTTTACAATACCTGGAACGTACGACTATGATTGTTCTGTTGGTCAGCATGCTGCTAATGGAATGGTTGGTACAATTATTGTTAATAGTTCTACAGCAGTTTCAGAGCTTTCATTAATAAATAAAGAGGTCCTAAACATTTATAGCTTATCAGGAAAAAAAGTTTCTCAATCATTTAATATTCCCTTAATCTATCAATTTAGTGATGGTTCAATTGAAAAAAAGGTTCTCGTAAAATAATTTTTAAATGCAAAAAAAATCTTTTTTCTATAGATCATTATTTCCTTTTGTATTGTCCTTGTTTATTAGTTTTTCTGCTTACAGCCAAAGCCTTAAAGACGTAAATTTTGGTTCAGAGTATAGTCTAGATGTTATTAGCTGGAACTTAGAATGGTTTCCAAAAAATGGCCAGACAACTATTGATTCTTTAGCCCTGGTAATTAAATCATTAAAGCCAGAAGTTTTAGCCTTACAAGAAATAAATGATGTTTCTGCATTCAATTCCTTACTTACTCAATTGCCCCAATATGTAGGTAATTTTTCAAGTTTTTCTAATTTAAAGCTTGCCTTTATTTATAAGAAAAGTTTAACCATAAATAATATTTTTACTATTTCTGGCAATTCAACATATAATTTTGCTGGTAGACCTCCTTATTGTATTGAGATTGAGTATGATAATAACATTTATTATGTTATAAATAACCACTTAAAATGTTGTGGTGATGGCATCCTTCAGACTTCTGATTCATCTGATGAAGAATTTAGAAGGTTTAGTGCGATGAATATTATTAAGAACTATATTGAAGATAATCTAGATAATAAAAGAGTCATAGTTTTGGGTGATTTAAATGATATTCTAACAGATAACTTGAGCAATAATATTTTCCAAGATATTATAAATGATAGCACTAATTTCTATTTTGCTGATACCGAGATTGCTTATGGTTCTTCCTCAAACTGGTCATACCCAAATTGGCCTTCGCATTTAGATCATATTTTAATTTCTAATGAGCTATTCTCTATCTTTAATAGCGATAGTAGCTATATTGAATCTATTCAGATTGATGACTATTTATCTGGTGGTTTTTCTTCCTATGATAATTTATTATCTGATCATATGCCTATAGGTATTAGTCTTTACACGGGAAATTTTTCTGCTGTAATAGATGAAAATAAAAGTTTGAAAAATAAATTAGTTCAAAGAATTAATCTCGCAGGAAAAAATATTAATCATGTTTTTAATCAGCCGATTATAAATATTTATGATAATGGAGATTCAGAAAAAATAATGTTTGTAAAATGATTTCCTCCTATTTATTTTTGAAATTGAATTTATGGATATAAAAATTAATAAATTATCTTCTTTTGTTGATGGCCTTAAAAAACCTCTAATCATTGCTGGTCCTTGTAGTGCTGAGAGTAATGAGCAGCTTATTTCTACTGCCAGAGAATTAAAGAAAAATTCTATTAATATATTTAGAGCAGGAATCTGGAAACCAAGAACTAGGCCTAATAGTTTTGAAGGTGTTGGAGTTAAAGGTCTTCAATGGCTCAATAATGTTCAAAAAGAAATAGGTCTAAAGGTAATGACTGAGGTTGCCAATGCAAAGCATGTTGAACAGGTTCTAAAGCATGATATTGATATGCTATGGATAGGAGCGAGGACTACAGTTAATCCTTTTGCTGTTCAAGAAATTGCTGATGCTCTTAAGGGAGTTGATATCCCCGTTTTTATTAAGAACCCTATCAATCCAGATATGAATCTCTGGCTTGGTGCTATAGAAAGGTTATCAAATGTTGGATGTGAAAATTTAGTTGCTGTTCATAGAGGTTTTTTCTCCTATGGATCAAAGAAATATAGAAACCTCCCTCATTGGCAGTTACCCGTTGAGCTTAAGAGGTTAATCCCTAATATTCCAATTATTTGTGATCCAAGTCATATTGCAGGCTCTAGAGATCTTATCCAGTCTGTTTCTCAGAAAGCCATAGATTTAAATTTTGATGGTTTAATGATTGAGACCCATATAGACCCTGATAATGCTCTCAGTGATAAGAACCAGCAAATAACTCCTTCCTTTCTTAATAACCTATTATCTGAGCTAGTTGTAAGACATAAATCTATAGATGATAAAGAGTTTGCCCTTTCCCTAGAGGAATTAAGAACTAAGATTGATTCATTAGATAATGATTTGATCAATACTTTAATGAATAGAATGAACATAGCAGAGCTTATTGGTAAGCACAAAAAAGAAAATGATGTCACAATCCTCCAGCCTCTAAGGTGGAAGTATATTCTTGAGAATAGAACTATCAATGGAATTGATAGTGGATTAAGTAAAGAATTTATGACCTTATTATTAAGAGCTATTCATCAGGAATCAATTAATATTCAGACTGGTGTCATGAATAATAGAAAGAGAAAATAAATACTCTTCCAAATATTTAACAATAAAAAAAGCCTGAATGTGAATCCAGGCTTTTTTTATCTTTAATTTTTTATTTCTATTGAATAATTATTTTTCTGTTCACTACATTATTATCTGTAGTTATCTCTAAGAAGTAAACACCTTTAGAATTATCTGTTAGATCAATCTGCTTAGTGTATTCACCAATAAACTGCTTTGCATTTTCTTCATACACAACCTCGCCCATGATATTTATTACTCTAACACTTAAGTCTTGTATTTTTTCAGATGTAAATCTTATGTTAAAGATATCTCTGGATGGGTTAGGGTATATATCTAAGTTCTTAATCTGACTTGTAGACTCCATTCTAATAAGTGTTCCAGGCTGTGTCCACATAAGTGGTGATGTCCAGGTGGATCTAAAAGATGTAACATTAGAATCACAGAATGTTCTTCCTTGAGCCCTATATGACTGTCCAGGAGTTAGCCCAAACTTATTAACAGATAGTGATGGGTAGTACACACCAAAACCTCCAGCTGTTCCCCAAGCTGCACCTGTAGTATCCACTCTTAATGCTATTCTTGCGAAAACATACGCTCCTGTACTGTCCCAAGAGAATGTTGCCTTAGCTTGATTTGAATTAAATGTTTGTACAGCCAAGTTAGTCATAGGAGGGCAATCTGCTCCAGTAGTAAAGCTTGCAGGAGAAGAATATCCTGACTGCGTGCCACCACAGTAGAAAGCTTTCATCTTAAACTGGTAAGTAGTTGCAGAAGTTAAGAACTGTAATCTCTTCTCAGTAGTATTAAGACCAAAATTGCATAGTCCGTTTCCAACTCCTGCTGACTTAGTCACCCAGCTACCATAAGTACCATCTAAGTTGTCAACTCTATATCTTATAAAGTATTTGAATACCATACAAGAGTTATCGTTCATATTATCCCATGAAACTGACGCTTTAGTATCTGTAGTCCAGTTTACAACTAGACCAGAAGGAACAGGACTAGCGCAGTTTATGTATGTACATGAACCATCGTCACATCCTGCTAGCGGGTTATAGTTATTAGCTAGGGGATCCATACATCCGGGGATAGCATATATGCAGCTTCCATCATCCATTGTTGCGCAGGGATTATAGTTACAAGTATTTGGATCAGTACAACCATATAGTGAATAGCAGCATGACCCATCATCTACATTGGCATTTGAATCATAGTTTAAAGCTGTAGTATCTGTACATCCATTAAATAAGCACGAAGCATCATCTACTGTTGCTAGTGAGTCATAATTTGAGGCTAAAGAATCTGTACAACCAAAAACTGGTGGGTGATGAGCAATAATTACTCCTTTCATTCCCATGCTAACATGTGGCTGACATACATAATAGAATGTATGGCAGTCATCTGGAACGTAGTATCCAGTAGATCCATAGCCATAGCTAAAACCTCCTTGTAAAGGCGTGCTGCCATTATTTATCCATGTTGAGTCACTTACTTCCACAGCATTATGATATCCTCCTAAAATAAAATTAATGGTATCTCCAACATCACAAACAATTGTGTCGGGAGAAAATGTCATTCCCACTGTTGTTATTGTGTAAGAAGAATAATCACATGATCCATCATCTACATTTGCAAGAGAATCATAATTTAGAGCTAAAGAATCCATACATCCAGGAACTGGGGGAGTCCATGCTGCTATGGCATTATCTAATAAACTTTCAATATTTCCAGCTGAACTTGTTGAAACACAATATTGTGGGCACATGGTCGTGTATGAACTGTCTGGGTAAATAACATAGAAACTTGGGGTATAATATAGTTGATAATTAATTCCCGTTGGAGAAACATTATCTGCAATTGGAAAACTACCTCCATGTGCTGATTGAAAATTTACGATATCGGTGCTATCTGTATTTGCATTAATCTCTAGTCCTAGAAACCTGGCTACATTAGATCCACTAGGACCATTTGTTAGGTAGGAGCTTTCAACATGAGGGGCATACTGTATGCAGTGCCCACATGTAGTGCTCAGTAGTTCTAGAACAACAACAAAACCACTATCAAGATAATCATATATTGTGTGTGATGTGCCATTTATATCTGTGACAGTAAAATTTGGGGCATAGCCTGTTCCATCAAGTCTTCCTTGTTGAGAATAAGAGGTTAACGTAATGACTATTAAACTTATTACTAGAGCAATTTTTTTCATAATGATATTTTATAAATAAATTTTTATCGAAGATATTAAATTTTTATTTAAGATATAAAAAAAACCCCTTAGAGAATTACTTACTCTAAAGGATTTTTAAATTATTATCCTATATAGATAGGATGGTATATAAAAAAAGAAGCCCGAACTAATGTCCGGGCTTCTTTCAAATTTAAGAACTGATTATCCTTATTGGATGATTAGTTTCTTATTCACCACACCATTAGTAGTTGTGATTTCTAAGAAGTAAACACCTTTAGAATTATCTGTTAGATCAATTTGTTTAGTGTATTCACCAACAAACTGCTCTAACGCTTCAGTATAAACAACCTCACCAACTACGTTGATTACTTTAACCTCAAGATCTTGAATGTCTTCTGAAACAAAAGTTACATTGAAGATATCTCTCGATGGGTTAGGGTAAACATCTAAGTTATTGATTGTGTTTCCACCTTCAAATCTTATTGGTAGAGTACCTGGCTGCGTCCATGTAATTGGAGTTGTCCATGTAGATCTATAAGATGTAACGTTAGAATCACAGAATGTTCTACCTTGAGCTCTGTACGACTGTCCAGGAGTTAAACCGAACTTGTTAACAGTTAGTGTTGGGTAGTAAATACCGAATCCACCAGCTGTTCCCCAAGTTGCACCTGTAGTATCAACTCTTAATGCAATTCTTGCGAAAACATAAGCTCCTGTAGTATCCCAAGAGAATGTAGCTTTAGCTTGATTTCCATTAAATGTTGCAACACTTAAGTTAGTCATAGGAGGACAATCTGCTCCAGTAGTAAAGGTTGCAGGAGAAGAATATCCTGATTCCGTTCCACCACAGTAGAAAGCTTTCATCTTAAACTGGTAAGTAGTTGCAGCAGTTAAGAACTGTAACCTCTTCTCAGTTGTATTAAGACCAAAGTTACATAGTCCGTTACCTACACCAGCTGACTTAGTCACCCAGTTACCATAAGTACCATCAGAATTCACAACTCTAAATCTTACAAAGTATTTGAATACCATACAAGAGTTATCGTTCATATTATCCCATGATACTGAAGCTTTAGTATCTGTAGTCCAGTTAACTGATAGTCCAGATGGAACAGGACTTGCACAGTTAAAGTACGTACATGAACCATCGTCAATAGTAGCATTTGGATTGTAGTTAGATGCATTCGGGTCAGTACAACCAGAATAGATACATGAACCATCATCCGTGTTTGCACCAGGATAGTAGTTTAATGCACTTGCATCAGTACAACCGTAGATAAATGGAATACATGAACCATCATCACAAGTAGCTAGTGAATCATAGTTAACAGAATTCATATCCATACATCCATCAACACAACAAGAACCATCATCAGCAGTAGCTAATGGGTCATAGTTAGATGCTGAAGTATCTGTACAACCAAATTGTAGTTGAGTACAAGTACCTACAGTAAATGCATAAGATGCAGTTGAACCAAATGGAAGTGTTCCATAAACTAAAGTTGCACCTGAAGCATCAGTTAGCGTTACATTTCCAAGAGTTCCTGAAATCCATCCATTTCCAGCAGCATCATGTAAGTTTAATGTATAACAACCATCAACGAAACATGTTGAGTCAGAAACAGTATTGAATCCATTAGGGAAATTACCATAAGATGCAACAACATATCCTAGATCATCTGTAACATCCCATGACATCTCAGATCCGGCAAAGTCAGTTACCGTAGTATGGTAAATTGAATTGTCGTAACAAGTGTATAAACATGAACCATCATCAGTTACAGCTAAAGGATCGTAGTTAACAGCAGTAACATCAGTACAACCAACGTTACAAGAACCAGCACCAATCTCTAGGTTTCCAGTAAATGGACATAAAGCACCAGGAGTTGTAGTTCCAAGTAATGTATCTCCATTAGAAGAAATAATTAACCAATAAACTTCATTTTGCCATGAACCACCATCAACAGTTACCTCGTAACAACCTGTAGCAATACAAGTATTTTCAGCTACATAATTTCCAGAAGGACCGTAGCTAAAGAAATTAGTATCACCAGCAGCATCAGTAATTAACATATAGTTACCATTCCAGCTATCTCCAAATGTATCAAACATTTGAATTTCAGCCCAGTCATCTAAACAACAAGTACCGTCATCAGTGTTTGCACCTGAATTATAGTTTGAAGCTAATGGATCTGTACAACCATATAAAAGAGTTATAGTATTTGAAACTACAATATTGTCAACAAATACGTTATCACCATTTTGGTAGTATAGATATGGATATTTACAAACACCATCAAATGATAAACTAACTGTCTGACCAGCGTAAGCTGATAAGTCATATGATATCGTTGACCATCCATCAGATGTAGCAGTAGCTGCTTGATGATACTCAGTACCATAATTATCCACTAATAATGTTCCATCAGCAGTTAATCTCATGTAAGCGTAGTTAGGATTAAATGAATACTCCATATTAAGATTAAAAGTAACATTTACAGGATCTCCAGCAGCGTATTGCGTTAAATCAACACACATAATGTAAGAACCTATCCAGTCACCTTTATCAGCAAAAGCATCTGCACCACTTCCAGGAGTTCCTCCCCAAGGAGCACCACCTTCAGTATGGAAAGCAATACCTTGACCTAATTGAGCTAGAGTATCAAAGCCAGTAACAGTTTGAGCACCAGCCAATGCGATACCATTTACACCATAACCAAGACTAAAGTCTTCGTTAGAAGCAAAAGCATCTAAACAAGGAGGGTACGTACAAGAACCATCATCAGTATTTGCACTAGCATCATAGTTTAAAGCTGTGTTATCCATACAACCGTATGTGAAACATCCTAACCAAGCTTCAGAGATATCTTTAATCTCGTAAGATCCAGCCATAGTGTTAGAAGAAACATCTCCAGTAGTCATCTCAGTAATTTCAAAGAAATTACCATTCCAACCATCACCGAATGAATCAATCATTTCAATTTGGTAACATCCATCATCGAAACATAGTAATGTATCGTATGGTGCACCTCCTGAAAGAATAACAGCTCCTGAAGCATCTAGTAAGTTCCAAGAAACTTCACCTTGCCATGAACCACCACCACATGTAATATTTACATAATGATTTGTGAAACAGAAGTGACAAGTACCATCATCAGCAGTAGCTAATGGGTCATAGTTAGCAGCTGTAGAATCCATACATCCATCAAGTGGTTGCATACATGAACCATCATCAATATTCGCTGAAGGGTTGTAGTTTATCGCAGTAGGATCAGTACAACCAATCACTGGATTAATAACAACCGTAAACGTATCTGTTCCAGTACAACCGTAACAGTCAGAGTAGTTAACAATATAGTCACCAGCATTCAGGCCAGAGATATCTTGCGTAGTTGCTCCATTCGACCATACATAAGAGTATAGAGAAGGACCAATGTACCACATATCCATGTTAGACCATCCACCAGAAAGTTGTGTTCCACCAAATGGACCACCAACAGCATTGTATTCAGCCATGTTAAATGTACTAGTAAGCCCTAAAGCTGTCCAGTAATTTGGATCATACTCAGCAGCAGAATTTCCCCAGAAGTAATTTTCATCAGCAATGTGATGAGCAATACCAATAGTTTGACCAGGTAAAATCTCAAGATCTAATATATTAGTCATTGTAGCTACTTTTGATCCTGGATCACCAAGAATACCATTAGAAATAGCAACTTCCTCTCCGTGAAGAGTCCAAAGTGTTGGATCTGCCTCAGCACCATTCGCAGTACCTGGAGTAGACCAGATAGAGTTCATTTCAGTACCAGATGAAGTATATTGGAAGTAAGTCTTAATTCCACGTACATATAAAGGAATAGATCCATTATTTGTAACATCTTGGAAGAAAGTATTTCCAGTTGAAGCACCTGTCATAATATATGGACCTAAGTAAGAACCATTATTAGTTCCTGGAGCATTAAGATCAATAGAATCTGCATTACAGTAAGAACCATCAGACTCAATGTCAATAGAACCATTTGCAGCACCTAAAGCAGAAGCATCTACGATAAAGCTGTAAGAAGTTGCTAACTGACAGTAGAAACAAGAACCATCATCGATAGTTTGTCCTGGCTCATAGTTAATTGCATTAGGATCGATACAACCTGTACATGAGTAATCACACTGTCCATTATCAGCAGTTGCAAAAGCATCATAGTTACAAGCACCAGGATCAGTACATCCACCAGTAGCTGGGAAACATATTGTGTCTAGGTAAGGAGCTCCACCACCAACAAGTGGCATATTCATAAGGTCTAATGTCCAAACAACATCAGCATCAGAAGAACCAGAAGTTACTTCAATAATGTAACAACCATCCGCTAAACATAGTGTGTCAAAAGAACCTGGACCAGCATATGTAGCATTAGAGATTAATACACCTGCAGCATCAGAGATTGACCATATAGATCCACCCCATGAACCACCAACTGAATTAACATCCATAGATAAGTTGAAACCATTGTCAGCACATGTGAAACATGAACCGTTATCAATAGTTGCTAAAGAATTATAATTAGCAGCAGTAGGATCAGTACAACCATACACACAAGCACCTCCTCCTAAAGAGAATAGAGTTGTGTTCATGTTTCCATTGATCATAGAAGAATTATCTTGGTAAGCTAAAGTATCACCGTTAAGGTTTGTAACCATAGCCCAACCAGTAGATCCCCAGTTATCTCCATAAGAATCTTGAGCCTCTAGGATATAACATCCATTGTAAGCACAAATATTAGAGTCAACAACAAATTCATTGTTAGCATAAGGTCCACCTAAAGCTACAGTATCTCCTGTTTGTGCATTAATTAATTGCCAGAAGATCTCAGATCCCCAGTAATCACATTGAACAGTAACAGTAAATTCATCATCGTAACCTAAGTAAGCACAAGAATATTCACAAGTACCATCATCAGTATTTGCACCTGAATCAAAGTTAGTTGCGTTTGCATCTGTACAACCATAGTATATACAAGAACCATCGTCAGTATTCGCAGTAGCATCATAATTATCCGCTAAAGGATCCATACAACCTAAGTCTGCGCTAGCATTGATGAAGAAAGTTACATCTTCAGAACAACCAAAGCAGTCAGTAATAGTTACAGTTTGAGGACCAACAGGTAAACCTGAAATATCTTCAGTAGTAGCACCATTTGTCCAAGCATAAGTATAGAATGGATTAGCATAGTCTAATCTTCCAGAGAAAGACCAAGAGTTTGCAGATCCAACAGGAGCTAATAATGTACCACCAAAAGAAGGTCCATTGTAAGATCCATTTCCAGTAGAAGTAGCTAGGTTACCGTCATCATTTACAAAAGTTGTAAATGGACCAGCACCAAAGTTACCATGGAAATAACATTCACCTGGTGTATGGAAAGCAACTCCCACAGTTTGTCCAGGTTGAACTTGGATTGGAACCATTAATGGAACATCATAATCCCCATTTGAAGCCATAGTTGAAGCCGTAAATCCAAAAGAAGTATGTTGAGTCCATCCAGCAACTGAAGTTTCATAACCTGCAGCAGTAATTGGTCTAGACCAAACTTCTGCATTTCCAGGAACATTATTATTGTACATGAAGTTATTTACATTAGTAATACCAATAGCGGCAGTACCAGTGTTTGTAACATCAAAGTACAAAGTATTTCCAGTAGAAGCACCAGTCATAATATACGGACCAGCCATTCCACCTAATGAGTTACCAGTAGCAGCATCTAATGCATCATAAGTAGTTGGGTTAATATAACATGGAGTTCCTCCAGCAGCAGTTAAGTCAATAGAACCAACAGAATCAAGAGCACTTGTAGTGTTAACAACAACACCTGTACCAGTGATTTGTGTAGGCTCATCTACAAGAACTGTAGTAGAAGCTGAACATCCATTAGTTGCATCAGAAACAACACATGTGTAAGTTCCAGCCGAAAGACCAGTTACAGCACTTGTGTTACCAACGATACCTCCTGAAGAGTTTAACCATAGGTAAGAGTCTCCACCACCGTTACTTGCAACAACTAAACACATTGCTTGACCATCATTACCTCCAAAACAAGAAGTTCCAAAAGCATAATTTACAGCGATGTCATAGTACGTACAAGGAGTTACTTCAAATAAATTAATATTATCAAGTAAAACTTTAGAAGAACTAGTAGAACCAGTTCCAGCGTTACCATATTTACAAGAAGTTTCAAAAGTTACGTAATGGTTACCATTAGCATAAGCAGTTAAATCATAAGTAAGAACAGTATTTCCTCCCATTGGGTCAACAGGTAAAGTATTGTTATTATATGAAGTATTTCCAATATTATCAGCAACAACGTTTCCATCAACTTTTACTCTAATCCAAGAGTAGTCTCCTGTAAAAGTGTTACTTGTAGCAACCTCAAAAGTTAAGTTAATAGGGTAGTTAGCACCTCCAGTAGTTAAATCCATACATATAGTAGCAGCAGAAACGTGATCTACATTTGCATAAGCAGAAGTTTCATCAACTGGATTTGACATAACCAGCTAAACCACCACCTTCAAATTGTAAACTTGTAGTATCAGCAATAGCATTAACATTTGTTAAAGACACTTGAGATTCAGCACCTGAATAAGTAGTCCAGTTATTTGCAGTTAAGTTATTTGATTCAAAATCATCTGTAAAAGCTATAGTGTTACAAGGAGGGTACACACAAAGTGAGTTATCCGTAACATTACAAGTTCCACAGTAGTTAGATGCATAGATATCAGTACATCCTGTAAATAAACAAGATCCATCATCAATAGTTGCATTAGGGTCGTAGTTATCCGCGAAAGGATCCATACAACCTTGTACAGGAAGTTCCATGAACCTTAAAAGATCAATAGCCATATCAGAAGTAAAAGAAGTACCTGTTTCAGCTTGTACTCTCACAGAAATCTGTGTAGTGTAAGCTCCTAGGTCAACAATTGCTTCCGTCCATTGGTCTCCTTGATCTCCAGATAATGTCCACTCTTCCGTCCAAGTAAGACCAGCATCTGTAGAAACATCAACACTTAAAGTTCCCATAGTTGCACCATACATATGGTAAGCAAATACAAAAGTTAAGTTATTCCAAGCAGCAGCATCTACACAAGGTACATACATAATAGCTTCAGAATTAGATCCTGCACCAGAAGTTTCAGTATACATATAGAAAGAACCATCAAAAGCTCCAGCAGGACCAGTTGAACCAGAACCAGTAGGTCCAGTTTGGTTTGTCCATCCCACAGTATTGTTAGGGTCTAGCATCCAAGTACTTCCTTGACCAGCTTCAAAGCTTTCTGAAGTATCAGTATCTATACAAGGGTATAGACATGATCCATCGTCTGTATTTGCAAGAGCATCATAGTTAGATGCGCCAGGGTCAGTACAACCAAAGATTGCAGGTAAGCACATTGTTCCAGTGTAAGGAGCACCTCCTGAAGAAACTACAGTACCAGTAAGGTCTGTTAGAGTCCAAGAAACTTCACTTGCAAAAGATCCACCAAGAACTGTTACATCGTAGCAGCCATCAGGAACACATACTGTATCAACGCCTAAAGATCCACTAGGTAATGTATTAGAGTAAAAATTAGTACCACTTGTTTGCTCATTTAAAGCAAAAGTGAAACCATTCCATCCATCACCATATGAGTCCATCATAGTAAGAATTAGGTCAGTACAGTTTGAGTATGTACATGAACCATCATCAACTATAGCATTAGCGTCATAGTTATCAGCATTTGGGTCAGTACATCCAGCTGGGCCGAAGCACAGTAGGTCTGATCCAAATGATCCGGTTAGTAGACCTCCTGTATACAGAATATTACCAGTTAATGAATCTAAAACAGTGTAAGAACCACCGTTCCATCCATCACCAAATGAATCATACATATTCATGTCGTAACATCCGTCTACAAGGTCAATATAGTTATTATCTGTATAACCGTTACTGTAAGTACCACCGGACAATATAATTGTCCCAGTAGCATCTGACAGATCCCAGGTTAATTCAGAACCATATGAACCAGAGTAAATCTGTACATTCACTACTGTTGCAGAAACCGTTGACACCATAAGTGCAAACGATGCAACAAGAGCAAACATCATTTTGTTAAACTTGTTTTTCATAATAGTTAGTTTAGTTATTAAAATTGTTATTAAAATGCAAAAAACCACCACACTCTAGTGCAATGGCTTCAATACATTCGTTAGGAATAAATGATAAAAATAGGTGGCAATTAAGACACGAATTCAACATCAGTGGAAGCTGATTAGAGCTATTTTTCATCATTTTTAAAACTTGTTTTTAAGTCAACATCGCTTTTTCCTAAGAGTCTTCCTTATCTTTCCAGGATCTTCATAAAAACAATTAAAATTGCATTCATAATCAGAAAACTCCATTCAAAATCTCATAAATATCACCCAAAACTTCATCAATTCTAAGCTTTACTATGTGAGACCTTGTAAATCTAATTATATTTTTTTAAAAAATGAAGTAATTTATCTAGTAAATTAATGTTTTAATGAATTAAATTACTTAAGTCATTGATAATTAGATTGTTGTAATTAATTTTCTTTTATAAATATTAAGAATCTGATGTTCATAACTTCACTATAGGGTTTTATACAATAAAGTATAATGAATTTAAGCTCTATAAAAACTAAAGATTTTTACTTAAATATTCTGTGATAAAAGAAATTATTTACTTTCGCTAAATATTAAAAAAATGATGATGTCAAAAAGAATTAAATATTTACTTATACTTTGTTGTTTCTCTACTTCTTTAGTATTCTCTCAGGATAAAACTATCTCAAAAAAATTAGGTGAAGTTATTGTCAGTGAGAATAGAGCTTCAAGCTCAGAAAATATTACTAATGTATTTGTAATTAGTGCCAAGGAAATTAAGGATGCTCCAGTTCAAACAATTGAAGATTTACTAGAATATGCTATTAATGTTGATGTCAGACAGCGCTCGGGTCAAGGAGTTCAGTCAGATGTTAGTATTAGGGGAGGATCTTTTGAGCAGGTTTTAATTATGCTTAACGGAATAAAATTTAATGATCCCCAAACTGGCCATCATAATATGAATATACCTATATCTATAGAGCAAATTAAGCGCATAGAAGTTTTAACTGGAGGAGCCTCTAGAGTTTTTGGAAACTACGCCTACACAGGAGCAATTAATATTATTACTAAAAGAAAGACTAAATCATCATTAATTGTTAGTGGTGGAGAAAATAATTTTCAGTTTGGTGAACTAAACTATTCAAAAAAAATAAATTCTATTTATAACAACCTTTCTATTTCCTCAAAATCCTCTGACGGATATATTAAAGGGATGGATTATAAAATTAATAATCTTTACTACCAGGCAAATACTCAGTTAAACTCTGTCTTTGCTCTCTTTAATTTTGGTATAATAGATAAAGAATTTGGGGCATATAATTTTTATACTCCTGCTTACCCTGATCAGTTTGAAAAAACTAAAACAACTTTTGCTTCATTACAATTTAAAAGAAGTGGCAAAATATCTCTGCATAATAAATTTTACTGGAGAATGCATAATGATGACTTTACCCTTTTTAGAGATAACCCCCAATGGTATCAGAATTTCCATCAGACAAATGTTTATGCTATGGAATCTAATGCCATACACAAAACAAAAAATGGATCCAATGTTATTGGAATGGAGATTCGTACAGATCAAATATTAAGTAATGTATTAGGGGAGGACTTAGAAAATCCAATTGCAGTAGATAACGATAGTAACTACTATTATAAGGGAAAATCTGAAACTACTACAAGTCTGTTTATTGAGAAAAATATAAATTTTGATAAAGTAAGCATATCCACAGGGGTAATGCTAAATATAAATTCTGTTTATGGAAATAATTATTTTCCTGGTATTGATATATCCTATAGCTTAAGTGATAATATAAAGGTTTTCTCTTCCTATAATGAATCCATGAGAGCGCCAAATTACACGGAGAGATACTATTCTTCTCCTACATATGAAGGAAATAAATATCTCAAAAGTGAGTACTCAAAAAATATGGAGTTTGGAATAAGCTTTAAAAACGATTTCCATACTTCCTCATTTACCTTATATAAAAGAGAGGGGCAAGATATGATTGATTGGATTCTTTTAGATGGTGATAGCCTTTGGCGCACAGCCAATTTATCTGTGGTGAACTGTAGTGGGTATGAATTGAGTTCAAATATTAAATTAAACAAAATTCTTGGCCCAAAATTTCCTTTTAGCAGATTATCTCTTAACTACAGCTTTAATGATTTAGACTCCTCCAGTATTGGATTTCAATCTGCTTATGTTTTAGATAATATAAGAGAGAAATTGTCATTAAGTACTACCCAGAGAATAGGTAATAGAACAGTAATAAATTGGCGCGCTAATATGCAAGATAGGGAAGGGTCTTATATAGACTTTGTTTCTCAAGAAGAAATTGATTATGCTAGCTTTTGGCTTTTCTCAGCAAGGATCTCACACACATTTGCCAAGAAAACAATTTTTGCAGAAATAAATAATATTTCAGATAATAATTATGTTGATTATGGTAATGTGCCCCAGCCAGGAAGATGGATGCGTCTAGGTTTGAAACTACCTCTCTAACAGTATTTTAACCCCTTTTTTTAATTGTTAATAAAGCATCAAATTCTTAATAGTTTTTATTTCAAGAATTATAATTATCATAATATATTTGCCGCGAAATTAAAGTTTCATTATAGCTTTAAATAATTGTGTAAATAGATAATTGAAGATGGTAAGTTTTGTAGTAGGGGCATTATTGGTTACATTATTAATTCCCTTAAACGATTTAGTTTTATTGCTGGCCAAAAAAAACCCTAAGATGACCATGGGTATAGGCTTTGGTATGATTGCCTTTGACATGCTAATTACCCTTGTATATGGTTTTTTGTTAAAGAATGAAATGGCTGATAACAAGCTATTTATTGCAGGCCTTCTTTTAGCAATATTTTTTGCTATGGTAGATAAAATAAAGAAGTTTCTAAAGTCTAAGTAAATTTCACTAGTAAAAACTTTTTTTAACCATTTATTCTCAATCACCTATTTAGAATAATTATTAATTAGTTCCTTCCAGGCTTTTAGAAGTTTATCTTCAGAATTGGTTCAGAATTCAAAGGTAAATTTGCTATGTTTTAAATTAAACACTAGATGATAGGTCTGATTAGTATAAATTATAAGCATGCCCCCGTAGAAGTTAGAGAAAGGTTTGATTTCTCTGATTCACAAAAATTAGAATTCCACCAAATTTTAAGAAATAACTATGATGTTGAAGGGTTAATGATACTCTCTACATGCAATAGAACAGAAATTTACTTTGAATATGAAAATCATATTGGCCAGGAAAGTAAAATTATGCACGGTATTTTAAAGGCTCTTGTAGATTATAAATCATTTTTTGAAAGTCTTTCTCCATTCATAAATAAAAAAACAGGTATAGATGTTTCTAAACATCTTTTCAGACTTGTTTCAGGTCTTGAATCCATGATTGTAGGCGAATATCAAATTGTGGAACAAATTAAAGAAGCCTTTTCTTTCGCCAAAACAAATGATATGCTTGGGCCTATTATTAGTAGAATGGTTCAGAAATCCTTTGAAGCAGGTAAATATATTAGAACAAATACCTTGATAGATAAAGGAGCTGTTTCCGTTAGTTATGCTGCTGTAGAGAAAATTTCTAGACTTTTTGACCTTAAAAAATCTAGTGTTCTAGCAGTTGGGGCTGGAGAGACCTCAATTTTAACTATTCAGCATCTACAAAAAAAGGAAATAAAGAATCTTGCTATCACCAATAGAAGTATTGAAAAAGCAAAAGAAATTGCTGGTGAGTATTCTCTGGAAATAAAAGATTTTTCGGATTTAAATTCTCACTTAAATGACTTTGATGTAGCTATATTCTCAACTTCTGCTAAAGTAGAGCTTCTTAGTTTCTCTTCTGTTCAGCAGACTATGGAGCAAAGAAATTATAAGCCTCTTTTACTTGTTGATTTGTGTGTGCCAAGGAATTTACCTAGCGCTATCTCTGAAATAAAAGGAGTAGAGCTCATTAATATTGATGGCCTAAAAGATTTGGTTAATGAAAATTATAATAAAAGAAAATCACAAATTTCTAAGGCAGAAGAGTTTATTGATTTTTTCTTATTAGAATTTGATGATTGGACAACTTCAAGGCAGCTTCGTCCCTCTATTCTGTCTTTAAATGATCAGTTTAATTCTCTATTAAATTCTGATTTAGAGAGATGTAAATGTTGTTCCCTTCCTTTAAAAGATTGTAAAAATTTCTCTGACCAACACACAAGAATAAAAAAGAAATTTTTAAGTAATCTTATCAAGAAAATTAAAAATGTTAGTGACAACGGTAGAGATGAAGAAGTTTTAGAGGTTATAAACAAGATATTTACCGATGAAAGATAGTCTTGTTATTGGAACTAGAGGAAGTAAGTTAGCCTTATACCAAGCTAATCTTGTTAAAGAGGAGCTTTTAAGTTTTTTTCCAAAAAAAGATATTTCTATAAAAATTATTAAAACAAAAGGAGATCAGCTAATAGAGAAATCTCTTACCTCTTTATTAGATAAAGGTTTTTTTACTAAAGAAATCCAAGATCAATTATATGCTGGTGATATAGATTTAGCTGTTCATAGTCTAAAAGACCTGCCAACAGAGCTCCCCTTTCAAAGTAATATTGGCGCTATCCTTAAAAGAGAAGATCATAGAGATGTTTTTATAAGTAGCAACCATAAAGCTTTAAGTGAATTTTCATCTAGTGATATAATTGGTACATCATCATTAAGAAGAAAAACTCAGCTCTTAAAATATAATCCATCTCTTAATATCAAGGAAATAAGAGGTAATGTTGATACGAGAATAAATAAAATGTTACAGGGGGATTATGATGCTATTGTTATGGCTGCAGCGGGAGTAAAAAGATTAGGCCTTCAAAAGTATATTACTGATTACTTTGATACTGATCTTATGCTTACAGCCCCAGGTCAGGGAGCTATAGCTGTTGAAGTTAGATCTGATGATCCTATAACAAAAGATATTGTATCTAAAATAAATGATGAGTCCACTCAAGTATGCGTAAATACTGAGCGTGACTTTTTAAGAAAACTTGGGGGAGGCTGTCAGGTTCCTTTTGCTTCTCATGCAGAAATAACTGGCTCAAGTATTACTATTGATGCCCTTGTTAATTCATTGGATGGAAAACAAAGTTTTAGAGAACAAAAAACTGTTGATTTAAACCAAGTACATATCCTTGGAGAGAATATTGCAGACACGATCTTATTAAAAGGTGCAGATAGCATTATTGAAGAGCTTAAAAAATCTAATATTTAAGCTATGAAAGTTAGAGATATTATACTTACAAATAGTGGCGATACTTCATCTTTTAATTCTCTTATAGATAGCGGCTTTGTTTTGCATCATTATCCAATGATTGAAATTTTTCATCAAGAACTAAGACCTTTTTCTCTTGATCAGTATGACTTTTATGTTTTTACTAGCAAGAATGGTGTAGATTCATTTTTTAATGCTCCATTTATAAAGGTTCAATATGAAAAGAAAATCTCTACTATATGTCTGGGAGAAAAAACAGCAAAAAAAATTAGAGAGTTTGGAGTTGTTCCTTCATTTATTTCTACTTCTAATTATTCAAAAGATCTCTCTAAAGAACTCTTAAAAATAGATCTCTTAAAAAATAAGAAAGTTCTCTTAGTTCAAGGAAATCTTGCTAGTGATTTACTATACAATAATTTAAAAAATATTTGTAATGTAGAGAGAGTAAATTCCTATTCAACTCTTATTCAAGAAAACTTAAATAATGATTTAAATAGTTTAATTGAAAATATGAATTCTATATCAATATTTTCAAGTCCTTCATCCTTTGAAGGTTTTGAAAAATTTTATGATATATCAAAAACAAATATTGTTTCTATTGGAAAGACTACTACAAATTATATTAAAAGTAAGGGGTTTAATCCAATAATAACATCAAAAAATCAGAGTTTTGAATCTTTATCTAAAGAAATTATTAATTATTTTAATCTAGATATAATTAACATATGAGCTATCCTAAAACAAGATTAAGAAGACTAAGATATAATCCTTTACTAAGGGATTTAGTAAGGGAAACACAGCTTTCTACAAATGATCTTATTTATCCATTATTTGTATGTGAGGGTGAGAATATAAAAAATGAAATCCCTTCTATGCCTTCACAATATCAACTTTCAATTGATAATCTTTTGCTTGAATGTAAAAGAGCTATATCAAAAGGAATAAAGAGTATACTATTATTTGGTATTCCAAAAGTTAAAGATGAAGAAGGTCATCTTGCTTGCTCCCAAAGTAGTATTGTTCAAAAGGCAATACTAGAGATTAGAAAAGAAAATTTAGATATTCTAGTGATTGCAGATGTGTGTAATTGCGAATATACTACCCACGGACATTGTGGTACAATTGTTGATGGTGATGTTGATAATGATTTAACTTTAATAACATTAGCTAAACAAGCCGTTTCACTGGCTCAAGCTGGTGCAGATATTATTGCTCCCTCTGATATGATGGATGGTAGGGTAGCAGCAATAAGAGAAGCTTTAGATAATGCAGGCTTTTTAAAAATACCTATTCTTTCATACGCAGTAAAATATTCTTCTGCTTTTTATGGTCCTTTTAGAGATGCTGCCCAGAGTAGCCCTAAGTTTTTTGATAGAAAAACTTACCAAATGGATACCGCCAACTCTAGTGAGGCTATAAGAGAAATACAAGAAGATTTAAATGAAGGAGCAGATATGATAATGGTAAAACCTGCTTTAAGCTATTTAGATATTATCTATAGGGTAAAACAATATTCTCATGTTCCAGTTGTTGCATATAGTGTTAGCGGGGAATATGCCATGGTAAAAGCTGCTTCTGAAAAAAAATGGATAGACCAAATGAGTGCTGCAATGGAAATAATCACCTCTATAAAAAGGGCAGGAGCAGATATTATTATTACTTATTATGCTCTTAGAGATAGCAGATTTTTTAAATAAAAAATAAATGAAATTAGATAATAGTATTAATGAATTTAAGTTAGCACAAGAAGTAATTCCCGGTGGAGTTAATTCCCCCGTTAGAGCTTTTAAAAGTGTTCATTGTTCCCCTATTTTTATTTCTAAAGCTAAAGGAAGTAAGATTTTTGATATCGATGGAAACGAATATATTGATTTTGTTTCTTCATGGGGCCCAATGATTCTTGGCCATGCTCATGATGATGTTTTAGATGCCATTAATACTACTGCAGCAAATGGTACCAGCTATGGTGCTCCAACAAGATTGGAGACTCTAATGGCTCAAAAGATCATAAGTATGATTCCTTCTGTTGAAAAAGTAAGGATGGTTAACTCTGGAACGGAAGCAACGATGAGTGCCATTAGACTGGCAAGGGGTTTTACAAAGAAGGAAGCAATTATTAAATTCTCAGGAAATTATCATGGCCATGGCGATAGCTTTTTAATTAAAGCAGGTTCTGGAGCTCTTACATTGGGTCTGCCGGATAGCCCTGGAGTAACAAAAAATACTGCTAAAGATACATTGATAGCGGAATATAATGATTTAGATTCTGTAGAGAAATTACTAAAAGAGAAAATAGATGGTGTAGCGGCAATTATTGTTGAGCCTGTAGCAGGAAATATGGGTCTTGTACTTCCCAATAAAACTTTTTTACAAGGACTTAGGGATTTATCGGATAAATATAATTGTGTACTAATATTTGATGAAGTCATGACAGGTTTTCGACTCGCTCCTGGAGGCGCTCAAGAATACTATAATGTTAAAGCAGATTTAACAACTTTAGGTAAAATTATTGGTGGTGGTCTGCCAGTTGGAGCTTATGGTGGAAAAAAGGAGATAATGGATTTTTTAGCTCCAAATGGTCCTGTTTATCAGGCTGGAACACTTTCAGGTAATCCACTGGCTATGTCAGCGGGGCTTACTGTCTTAAATAAACTTGATTATAATTTTTATGCAAACCTTGAGTATATATCAAGTAAAATTCATCAAGGCTTACTTAATAATATTAAAGAGACCAATACAAATGCCATAGTAAATAGAAATGGCTCAATGCTTACTCTTTTCTTTACCGATTTAGATGGAATCAATAACTATGAGGACGCTATAAAATGTGACACAGAAAAGTTTGCTGACTACTTTCAGATTATGTTAGAACAAGGAATTTATCTTCCTCCTTCACCTTACGAATGTTTGTTCTTCTCTTCATCCTTAGATGATAATGATATAAATAAATTTATTAATGCTAATAAAATAGCACTTGAAAAGTTAAAAAAATGAATTCTATTTTCTTAGATACTTTAAATAATAAACACACTTCTAGACCTCCGGTTTGGTTTATGAGACAAGCAGGAAGGATTTTACCTTCTTATCAAGAGATTAAAAAAAATTATACTTTCTCTCAGATGATGAAAGACCCTGATTTAGCAGCTAAAGTTACATTACTTCCTATTGATGATTTAGGGGTTGACGCTGCAATTTTATTCTCAGATATTTTAATTGTTCCAGAGGCCTTGGGGATGGGATTAGAATTCACAGCTAAAGGACCTCTTTTTGATAACCCTCTTACAAAATATGATAAACCCTCTCAAGCTCTTGTAAAGGATTTAGCAAAGCTTGATCACGTTTATAAAAATATTGAAAAAGTTTTATCTGTTAGAAAAAATGATACTCCACTAATAGGATTTTGTGGCGGCCCTTTGACTACCTTTTGTTTTATGTTTAGAGGTCATGTAAGAGATGTAACATTTAATGATGCAATTAAATTTTTGTATTCTAATCCCAAAGAAAGCATGAAAATCCTTGATGCTCTTGTTGAAACATCTATTGAATATGCTAGAAATCAAGTTAAACATGGTATTGAATGTTTTCAGCTTTTTGAAACTTACGGGGGCCTAATTCCAGAAGATTTATATAACGAAATCTTTCTTCCTTTATCAAAAAAGATTTTAAATAGTGTTAGAGATATGGGTATTCCTACCATATTTTTTCCAAAGAATTTTGGTAATGGTTTAAAGTATATCAATAAAGATATATGTGATTTTGTTAGTGTTGATTGGCAAGCAAACCTTTATCATGCTAGAAAGCTTGTTGACAAGGAAGTAGGTGTCCAAGGAAATATAGATCCTAGGCTACTATATTCTGATTATAGTGTGATTGAAAAGGAGTTAGAGAAATTGATTCCTTTTGGTCAAGAAAATCAAGATTGGATTATAAATTTAGGTCACGGTTTTCTTCCTGATATTGATCATAAAAAAGCAAAATTTGTTGTTGATTGGATAAAAGATACTAATTGGAAAAGAAATTAATATGAAAGTAGATTCGGATTTTTTAAAGAAATATAATACCTCTGGACCAAGATATACATCTTATCCTCCAGCAACATTTTTCACAGATAAGTTTACTAATATAGACTTGAAAAATAGTGTTATAATTTCTAATGCAGAAAAACCCTCCAGTATATCAATTTATATACATATCCCTTTTTGTCCGCAGCTATGTCATTTTTGTGGCTGCACTACTCAAACAGGATATACAAAGCCTTTCCTTGAAAGTTATGTTGAAGCAATAATAATGGAGATAGAGCTTGTTGCTAGTGATATTGATAGCTCAAGAATTTTAACTCAAGTTCATTGGGGTGGTGGAACACCAAATGCTATTGATTATAAGTATATAAAGCAAATTACTGATTGCATTAAATCAAATTTCACTTTTGATAATGAATATGAAATGGCAATAGAATGTAGCCCAGCGTATTTTGAGTTTAAGCATATTGAACTTCTTAAGGAATATGGTTTTAATAGAATTAGTGTAGGTGTTCAGGATTTTGAAAAAAATGTTCTAGATGCAATTAATAGAGAGCCTTCAAAACTTCCTTTAGAAGATATAGTTGCTAAAATTAGAAAGGAAGGGTTTACAGGAACAAATATTGATTTAGTTTATGGTTTGCCACTGCAAACAGTGGAGAGTTTTAATAAAACTGTTGATAGAGCTATAAAACTTGGGACAGATAGAATTGTTACTTTCTCTTACGCCCATGTTCCATCTGTAATACCTAGACAAAAAACATTAGAAAAAATAGGTTTCCCTCTGCCTTCAGAAAAAGCAATTATGTATCAAAATGCATATGATAAATTAATTGGTGCTGGATACATTGCTATTGGAATGGACCATTTTGCCTTACCACATGATGAATTAGCTATTGCCCTGAAAAATAAAACCCTACATAGAAATTTCCAGGGTTATTGCACTAGATTGACAACAGGTCAGGTCTATGGATTTGGAGCTTCTTCTATTAGTCAATTACATTCAGCATATAGTCAGAATGAAAAGAATGCTGCTAAATATGTTAATAGAATAAAGAAAGAAGGTTTAGCTGTAATAAGAGGCTATTCTATGAGTAAAGATGAGAAAATTATCCGTGCTGTTATTAATTCAGTCATGTGTAATTATTTTATTGATTTCAATTCTGTTGCTAATGATTTTGAAATTAATATGGCTGAAGTTTACAATGCAGTAGATTTTTCAATGGATAAATTTCAAGATTTTATTGACGACGATTTAATGACTTTTAGTAACAACAGAATTATAGTTAACACCCTTGGAAGGTTAGTAATAAGAAATATTGCTATGAAATTTGATCCTTTAGTAAATCAAGGTGTTGGTACATATTCAAAAACTATTTAAAAATGAAAGGATTACTACTAATAAATTTAGGCTCACCAGATAGTACAGATGTAAAAGATGTTAAAAAATATTTAGCAGAATTTCTTATGGATGAAAGAGTAATAGGTAAGAGTTATCTTTTTCGTCTTTTTCTTGTAAAAGGTATCATCTTAAACTTTAGACCTAAAAAATCTGCTGCTGCATATAAAAAAATCTGGTGGGATGAAGGGTCACCTCTTATTGTTCTATCTCAAAGGCTTTTTGATAAGGTCAAGAATCTTGTTGACATGCCCTCAGCACTTGCAATGAGATATGGCTCTATGTCTATTAAAAAAGGTATTCAAGAGCTTCATGATCAAGGTGTAGATGAAATTACTGTTCTTCCTTTATATCCTCATTATGCTATGTCCTCATATGAATCTGTTGTTGTAAAGGTTGAGCAGGATATATCTAAGCATTTTAGTCACATATCAACTAATGTTATTCCAGCATTTTATAACGACCCATTGTACAAACAAGCAATGATTAATAATGTAAAACATCACCTCAAGGGAATTGATTATGATTATATGCTTTTTTCTTATCATGGATTACCTGAGAGTCATTTAAAAATTTCTGATCCTACTAATTTTCATTGTCAAGGAAACAACTGTTGCAATAAAGGTTCTGTTGCTCATACTACATGCTATAGACATCAAGTTTTTGAGACTACAAAAGATATTGTTAAGGGTCTTGGGCTAAAGGAAGGTACTTACAGTAATGCTTTCCAGTCTCGTTTAGCTAATGAGCCATGGCTTAAACCGTATACTGATTCAGAGCTTGAAAGGTTAGCAAAAGAAGGTATTAAAAAGGTGGTTGTTATTACACCAGCTTTTGTTACTGATTGTTTAGAGACTCTTGAGGAGATAGCTATGGAAGCTAAAGAAGAGTTTATGGAAGCTGGTGGAGAAGAATTTCATTATATCCCTTGCTTAAATGATAATGATGAATGGGCAGAAGTTATTTCTAAATGGTCAAAACAATACTAATGAGCTATCTATATTTTAAATCTCTACACCTTATTTTTATGGTTTGCTGGTTTGCAGGTTTATTTTATCTTGTTAGATTATTTATTTATTTTAAAGAAAGTGAAAAAAAACCTAAAGTAGAAAGAACAGTTTTAGAGACTCAATTTACTTTAATGACTAAAAGGCTACTATATATTATTACTTGGCCTTCTGCTGTTTTAACAACAATTTTTGGTTTAAGTATGATTTACTTAAATACTGCCTTACTAGATAGTCAATGGATGAAAGTAAAACTGTGTTTTGTTTTTTTTCTTTTACTATATACCTATTCATGTCAGATTATTTTTAATCAAATGAAAGAAGGGAAAATTAAATTCAAAAGTACTTCTCTTCGAATATGGAACGAAGTAGCAACTATTTTTCTTTTCTCAATAATATTTCTGGCTGTTTTAAGAACAACTATCTCATGGCTTTTTGCAACCTTAGGTCTAATTCTGCTTGCTGTTATCTTAATGATTTTAATTAAAATTTATAAAAGAATCTCTAGATAGCATAATATGATTAAGCTTGTAAATTATATAAAAAGAATTCTAGTTTTACTATTTATATATTTTCTAAGTAGGGTATGTTTTTTTATAAATAATTCTTCACTTTTTTTAGAGAATGAAAACTTTTATTCTGCCTCCTCAATATTTTTAATATTATTTGAATCAATTCGTTTTGATCTATCTATTCTACTATATATCAATGTTTTAGTATTTGTATTAATGCTTTTCCCAACTAACTTATATTTTAAGTTATGGTATAAAAAATTAATTGATTTTGTTTTTATGTTGTGCAATATTCCCTTTATAGTAATAAACAATATTGACATAGAGTTTTTCCAATTTAATCAGAAAAGAATTACAAATGATTTTATTGATTTAATGTTTCTGGGAAATGATTTTTTACAAACTCTTCCTTCATACACTGTTGAGCATTGGCCTATTCTTATAGTTACAGCAATTCAAGTTTATTTTCTCTTTAAAATAAAAGATATTAAGCCTTCAAAAATTAAATTAAATTTTAATTCAATATTTAAATCTTCTTTAGTTTTTGTTTTCTCTTCACTCATTTTTGTGCTTGGAGCCAGGGGAGGAACACAACTAAAACCATTGAAAATAATAAATGCTGGAGAAATTTCTAATCCTGCTTTTTCTAGTTTGATTTTAAATACTCCTTTTTGTTTTCTTCATTCTTTTAGTGATAGCAAATTAAAAAAGTATACTTATTTTAATGATAAGGAGCTAAATGCTATTTACAATCCAAAACATTTGTCTGCAAATAATTTAATGGATAAAAAAAATGTTGTCATAATTATTATGGAAAGCTTATCTAAAGAATTTGTGGGCTATTATAATGATACGGGCTTAACACCTTTTCTTGATAGCTTGTCTAATCATTCATTAGTATTTAACAACGCTTTTGCTAATGGCTTACGCTCTATTGAGGCACTTCCAGCAATTACGGCATCTATTCCAACACTTTCAAATACTCCTTTTATTACTTCTTCATATTCTCAAAATAATTTTAATAGTATGGCTTCATTATTAAATAAGAAGGGATATTCTACTTCTTTCTTTCATGGTGGAACAAAAGGCACTATGGGTTTCTATGGATACTGTAAAAAAGCAGGTTTTAAGAAATATTATGGATTAGAAGAGTATAACAATAACCAAGACTATGATGGCAGCTGGGGGATATATGATGAGCCATTTTTTAAGTTCTTTGCAAATAAATTAAGTGCTGAAACAAAACCATTTTTTTCTACATTCTTTTCTCTTTCAGCACATCCTCCGTATAGTCTACCTAAAAAGTATTTAAATAATTTTAAAGCTGGAAAATTAGAAATTCATAAACTAATTCAATATTCAGACTTTTCACTAAAAACTTTTTTCAATTCTATTAAGAATGAAAAATGGTTTTCTAATACAATATTTGTTATTACAGCTGATCATACTTCACCAAAATCTGCAGATTCAAAATACAAGAACAGGGTAGGGAGATATTCTATTCCTATGCTGTTTTATGCTCCAGCACTAAATATTAAGGGGGTAGATTCAACTATAACACAACAAATTGATATTATGCCTACTCTCTTAGATTTGTTAAATTATGAAGATGATTTTTTTGCTTTTGGAGAATCTGTTTTTAATAAAGATGGATGGGCAATTCATTATAATAACAAGAGATATTGTTTGATTACAGAAAATGGTATTATAAACAATATTGATACCATTTATAATAATTATTCTAGCTGGAAACTTAAGGATTCAGTTCCAATAAACAATATTTCAAAAAATAAACTAAAAGCTATAAAACAGGTATATTCTAATACTATGAATAATAATAATTTGATTGTAAAATGAAATTGAAATATATTTTATTTCCACTTCTTTTGGTTTTTTATTTTATCTTCTATCAATTAAATATACTTGATATTTCTAGTGACGTTTTTTATGATAATTCTAATAAATTATGGGCTCATAGAATTTTAGATCCCCAGAAAGTTAACGATCTTAAAGAGGAATTTATTGGCTATGAGATAGATGTTTTTTTTAATAATGATAAAAATATATTTGATGTACGTCATCATGGTGTAACTAATGATATTGACTTAGTTACCTTTTTAAATGAAATTGAAAATCTTCATTTAATAAAATTTTGGATTGATTTTAAAAACCTTAATTCATTAAATGTAGAATCAGCTATTTTTACTTTAGATAAAATTGCTTTGGAATTTGATGTTAAATCAAATATTATAATTGAATCTAAAAATATCAATTTATTAAGTGCTTTTAAATTAAAAGGTTTTTTTATTAGTTACTGGCTTCCTAGTTTTCATGTTTTTAAGAGTGTCTTTAATATTTTAAACATAAGAGATGATTTGCGTAAGTATAAACCTAATGCCATTTCCATGCCTTATTCAAGTGTTTTGTTTTATTCCAAGAAATTCCCTAATTATCCCTTACATTGTTGGACAAATGAGATGACTTCTGATTTAGATAAGATAAAAATTAAAAAATTAAGTAAAAAAAATAATGTCAAAATAATTTTAACAGATTTTAAAAATAATTTTCTAAAGTAAATAATGGAATTAAATAAAAAAAATTGGAATTCAAGATATGATACTAAAGAAACTGGTTGGGATATTGGTTTTGTTTCGCCTCCACTAAAAGAATATATTGATCAAATAACAGATCTTAATATTAAGATCCTAATTCCTGGTTGCGGGAACGCATATGAGGCGGAATACTTATTTAATAAAGGATTTAAAAATGTTTTTATAGTTGATTACTCTCAAATAGCTATTTCTAATCTTATAAAAAGAATTCCTGACTTTCCAATATTTAATGCAGTTTGTGATGACTTTTTTAATATTAGTGGGCAATATGATTTAATATTAGAGCAAACATTCTTTTGTGCAATAGATCCAAAGCTGAGAAATAATTATGCTAAACAAATTTCAAGCCTTTTAAAAGAAAATGGTAAATTGGTAGGGCTTTTTTTTAGTGTCCCTATGTTTAGTGATCACCCGCCTTTTGGAGGCTCTAAAGAGGAGTATATAGAGTGCTTTAGTAAATTATTCTCTATAAATACAATAGAGAAATGTTATAACTCTATCAAATCTAGAAACAATAAAGAGTTATTTTTTATTTTTAATAAAAAAGAATAGTTTATTCTAGTACAATTATTATTCCTTTCATGTTGAATTGAATATGAGGTTGGCAAACATAGTAGTATACTTTTGCTTGATCTAAAATAATATTTTTAGTCTCACCATAATTTATTGAAAAGCCATTATTTGATTGCGTATCATTATTTGTATATGTTTCTTCACTTACTTCGATAGCATTATGAGTTGGAGTCATTGAAAAAGTTATTGTGTCTCCAAGACTAGCTATAAGAGTATCTGGGCTAAAATACATTCCTGGAGATGTTATTGTTTTTATATTACTATTTTCATTTATCTCTAATGTATTTTTTGTACATGAGAATAGTAATGATATTACTATTAAAATAAGGCATACTCTAATTTGTTTTTCCATTTTATAAGATGATTTTATTATTTATTAGATCTTGAAACGTCAAGATATCTTTTTCGTTATATGTTTTAAATTTTCCAATATCAAAAGTAAAAAGATCGTGATCTCCAATATTTTTATAATGTTCTTTATATTTTAACTCTACCATAGCATTTGTGTTTTTTAAAACTTCATAATTATTCCATTTAGTAATCAGATCTTTCTTTTTTAAGTATTTTTCTTTGTCGTAATTTTTTCCAGATTTTTTGCCTAAGCTTCTAATTATGGAAAGATTATCAATATTCAGAAGTTGTAATACAAATTTATTTTCTTTTCTGATATTTGTGAATGTATGTGTTTTTGGGTCAATTGCTAGGCAATAAATCTTTGGTTTTAAACTAATTACTGTTACATATGTACAGATATTCATATTAAATCCTTCTTCATTATAGGTTGCTAAACTATAGATAGGGGAGTCAATTATATTCCAAGGTCTTTTCATTTGTATATTAATTAAAGAAAATATTTTTTAAAGTTAAAATCTTTTAAAATAATAGAGACTAAATTTTATTTAAAATATAAATTACTTTCATTTTTTTTCTAGTGAATAATGTTCATAAATATTATGCATTTTGAAATATTCAGTGTATCCATTAGCTATGTTTGCTGACTTTAAATTATATCATTTTATGAAACAGTATTTTAAATTTATTAAATCAACACAAGGCTCAATAAAAGATGATTTACTCTCTGGAGTAACTGTAGCATTAGCTTTAGTTCCCGAGGCAGTTGCTTTTGCTTTTGTAGCAGGTATCTCACCAATAATTGGTTTATATGGTGCTTTTATAATGGGAATTGTTACAGCAATCTTTGGAGGTCGTCCTGGAATGATATCCGGAGCTACTGGTGCATTAGCTGTTGTTATGGTAAATTTAATTAGTGAAGGTAATGCAATGGGTCCTGAAGGAGCTATGTTAGGCGTTCAGTTTCTTTTTGCAACACTTATTTTAGCTGGTATCTTCCAATCTCTAGCAGGTTTTCTAAAGATGGGGAAGTTTGTTAGAATGATACCTAAATCTGTAATGATGGGCTTTGTCAATGGTTTGGCCATTGTAATTTTTACATCTCAATTAGGAATGTTTAAATCCGAGGGGCAATGGTTAGAGGGAGGGTTGTTATACAGTATGCTTGGTCTAGTTTTTTTAACTATGATGATTATGTTTTTTCTTCCAAAAATTACTAAAAAAATTCCTGAAGCACTTGCTGCAATTATTATTGTCTCTTCAATAGTAATTTTTGGAGATATTGAAACACAAACTGTAAAATCCTTTATAGTTTCTTTAGGGGGAGATGGTATTAAAGCAGGGCTACCAGTTTTTAATATCCCTCTTATATCTTTAAATTTAGAAACACTATCTTTTATTACTCCTTATGCATTAATCTTAGCCGCTATTGGTTTAATTGAATCATTAATGACTTTAAACTTAATTGATGAATTAACCGATACACATGGAAATGGTAATAAAGAATGTATTGCTCAGGGAGCTGGAAATATTCTTAATGGTTTTTTTGGTGGAATGGGTGGTTGTGCAATGATTGGTCAATCAATAATAAATATCAAATCTGGTGGTAGGGGAAGACTTTCGGGTATTACAGCTGCATTATCATTATTAGTTTTTGTGCTATTTGCCTCAGATTATATTGAGATGATTCCAATTGCAGCTCTTGTAGGAGTCATGTTTATGGTTGTAATTGGAACCTTCGCATGGAATACATTTAAGATATTAAATAAAGTGCCCTTATCAGATGTTATAGTAATTGTTTTAGTTACTGTACTTACTGTGGTATTTGATTTAGCTATTGCTGTTTTTGCTGGTGTAATAATTTCTGCCTTAGTATTTGCCTGGGAGAACTCTCTGATGATTAGAGCACGTAAACACATAGATGTTCATGGAATCAAGCATTATGAAATTTATGGTCCCTTATTTTTTGGTTCTATAGAATTATTTAATTCAAAATTTGATGTTAGAAATGATCCTCAAGAAGTTATTGTTGATTTTGCTGACTCTAGAGTTGTAGATCAATCAGCTATTGAAAGCTTAAATAAACTTGCTGAAAAGTATCAAAAACACGGAAAGATGATTCATCTTAGGCACCTATCTGCTGATTGCGTTAAACTTATAAAAAGAGCAGAGAAAATTTGTGATGTTAATGTATTAGAGGATCCTGATTATTTTGTTGCTATAGATAACTATAGACAAATTTTAGATAAAATAAAATAATTATTTTTTCTCTTCTAATTTATCAATCCTTTCTAGAATGTCATTTGCCTCTTTCTCAAGTTTATCACTCTCTGATCTATTCGTCTTAGATAGTATGAAAGCTTTTTCTTTAGTTTTCTTATAAAGAATAAATAATTTTTCTTTTTCTGTCTTTTTTTTAAATAATCCAAACATATTTTTTAATTTTTTAGAATCACAAAATTAGATTATTTTATTGTTTAAGAATTGGATTTCTATATTTTCAACAAAAAAAAAACTCCCACAATAATGTGGGAGTTTAAAAAGTATAAATATTAATAACTCTTATTTAGTAATTGTTTCTAAATTATGTTTTGAGTTAAATAGTTTTTTACTATTGTCCATGCCAGAATCTGTATAAAAACGAACGAGTACTCCATTTGTAAAGTGTGCATACAATTTATGATCATCTTGATATCTTTTAGAACCAGAACTTAAGGATGATTTATCACCTTTTGATTTTCTGTTGATTTCATGATATGGTCTCTTATAATTCCAAACTAATACTTTAGTGTTTTCGGATAAGTTATAAGTTATATCATAAGGAGATATACCTAATTGGTTTATGACACTTGATTCAGACATTCCAACATTTAAAGAATATATTGAACCAGTTGTTGTAAATTCAGGTTTAACTACAAGTGAGTCAGAAGAACCACATGAAGAAAAAACGAATATTAATGCTATGTATAAAATATTTTTCATTGTAGTAAATTTATTTGTTAGTTAATTTATCTACAGCTTTCTGTAGAATTTTAGTCTTCTTCGAAATCTTTCCTTTTTTAGCATCTTTTGCTTTTGATTTTTCTAGTGCATCAGAAAGTTTTGAAATTTTCTTTTCTAAACCATTTTTTTTATCACTTTTTGATTTTGAATTAGCAACTTTAGAATTAATAGCTTTAGAGTTAGAAGATGAATTGTTTGAGGACCATGGAGCAACCGTTGAAACATTGATAGTCGTATTAGCGCCTGCATTTTTAACTAGATCACATATACTACAGTCATCATCCGATCCAGAGTTATGAGAATTTGAACCATTTGAGCTTGAAGCATCACCATTAATTGGAATGCACTTTTCACCACAATTTCTTATTGGGTCATAATCAGGATTTTTAATAAAATCACATGGGCAATAATCACAAGATCCATCATCTTTTGTAGCTGAATCATTATAATTAAGAGCAGAAACATCAGTACAGCCAGAAACTGGACCTGCACATGAACTTTCAAGTTGATTTCCAAAATCCTCTAAATCAGTTTTGAATTTAAGACCTAAATCCGTAATAATATCAACTAGTTGATTATTTTCGAAATAAACATACACATCTTTTGGTTGTGTATAATGATCTTGGTTTCCAGATAAACCTTCTTTTCTGTTTTTTAATTTTGGATCAATTTTTTGATCGTTTAAAACATATTTGTAGCTATATAGCTCACATCCATCTTCTAGAGCATGATATGCATCAAATGGGTCTACGCTCATTGTATTTGCTACTCTGTTTTTTGTCATTCCATTTTCTAAAGAATTAACCTTTTCAACTGTTGTGTATTGAGGAAGAATTATTCTGTCAGAACATGAAGAAACAAATAACAAAATAGAAAGAAAGCATATGATTTTGTTTAAGTTTTTCATTTTAGTTATTTTAATTAGTTTTCAAATATAATTTTTTTTCTTTATAATAATCTTTATTTAAGTTAGTGGTTTATAATAATTATAGATTCTTAATAATTATTTGTATAATTGATAAAAAAAAATGAAAAAAATTCTAATTTCTTTACTACTATTAAGTAGTTTTTATTCAAATGCTCAATATAGTACTATAAATATTGGTTTAACAAATACTAGTTTTAATGATATATATAATAACTATTACGAAAATAGCACCTCTTTGAATTCTCTTAGATTTGGCTTTTCAAAATCTTTTGTGACGTCAAAATGGTTGGATACTCAGCTTAATTTATCATACGTTTCAAGAGGATCTTCTGCTTCTGTAACAACATATGATTCTGTTGGAACAGGAACAATTGATTTAACCGAAAAGACAAATTATATTCAATTATCTAGTCATTTCAAGAAGAATGTTATTGGTGACTTTTCAATTTTTGTTGCTCCTTATTTTGCTTTTTCTGTTTCAAGTAGCTCTGAATACTACAGTTATTTTGATGAAATTGTAGTGACAGAAAAAAACACTAATCAAAGTAATATACTTAATACTTATTTTGGCATATCATATCTTTCTGATAATATGATTAATTTTGAATTAGGTTGGTCTCCAACTTTTTATAATGAACTGTATTTTAGTGTTGGTTATGTTTTATAAAAGATAAATACTAAATAATTATTAAATAAAAAGTATTTAGTTAAAGAGATTTTTGATTAAGGGTAGTATAGCAGTTTACTTTCCGATACAGAATATTTGGTGTTTTTTGTTGCAATCAGATAATCCTATATTTAATGTAATTTCCAACAACGGTTTAACAACACTTTTTACAAATTTATGAATCTTACTTTAAGTAAACTTCTTTGTTAGTAAGTTCTTTTGCTTGACTTTCTTATTTTTGGTAATATATGTTGAATGAAGCAAATACACGCAAACAACTTATTGATAGGGCACTTGAATCAATAGGGTGGAAAGATGAATACCTAAATTGTGAGTACACTTTTACCGATGGTAAAAAGACTCCCGGAGGAGGTAAGGGTCAAACAATGTTCTATAGATTACTTACTGCAGTATAATAATACGAATGTTGGACTAATTGAGGCTAAAAGAGAAGGTTTGCCAATAACGGAAGGCTTGCAACAAGCACAAGATTATGGCAGTAAGTTAGGAGTAAGGTTTGTCTACTCTGCAAATGGGCACGGAATTTTTGAGTACGATATGGAGTCGGACACAGGAAAAGAAATAGACTCTTATCCTACACCTGAAGAATTATACCAAAGAGTACAAGGGAATAGCCCTCAAAAGGAAAAGATGTTAAAAGAACCTCTTATTCAAGAGGGCTCTATGATTCCGAGATATTATCAGAAATTAGCCGTACAAAGAGCAATTGGCGCCATTGCAGATGGTAGCAAACGAGTGCTGCTTACTTTAGCAACAGGAACAGGAAAGACATTTATTGCCTATCAAATTGTAAGGAAGTTATTGAATTTGAAGTGGAGAGTAGATGGGAAAGAACAACAGCCAAAAGTGTTATTTCTTGCGGATAGAAACATATTGGTTGACCAAGCCATCAATACATTTAACAACATTGAAAGACAGATTGTAAAAGTTGATGGAAAAGAAATTAGAAAAAGAAATGGAGTTGTGCCATCTGCTGCCAATGTGTATTTTGCTATATACCAAGCCATCACGGGTGGAGCAAATAATGATGAGATATTAGAATATTACAAGCAATACCCTAAAGACTTTTTTGACATTATCATAATTGATGAGTGTCATAGAGGTAGTGCAAATGATGAAGGAAGTTGGAGAAGAGTACTTGACCATTTTGAAGATGCAGTCCATTTAGGATTAACAGCAACCCCAAAGAGAGAAGATAATGTTGATACTTATAATTACTTTGGTAAACCCTGTGTATGAATACTCATTAAAAGAAGGGATTAATGATGGTTTCTTAACTCCTTATAAGGTAAAAAGAGTTCGTACCAACTTGGATGAGTATATCTTTAAATCAGGAGATAGTGTAAAACAAGGAGAACTTGAGAAACAGCAATACGACCAAAATGAGTTTAATAGAACAATCATTATCCCTGAAAGAATAGATAAGATTGCACAAAACCTTCTTGATTTAATGAATCCTATGGATAAAACCATTGTGTTTTGTGTTGACCAAGAACACGCACTTAGGATGAGAGATGCCATAAACAGACACAAGACCGTTAGAGATATGGACTATTGTGTAAGGGTTACATCTGACGAAGGGCAAAGAGGAAAAGATAAGTTAGAGCAGTTTCAGGATAACGACAAAGATATTCCTGTTATCCTTACCTCATCACAAATGCTAACTACAGGAGTGGATGCAAGAAATGTAAGAAACATTGTATTGGCTCGGAACATTAACTCTATGGTAGAGTTTAAACAAATTATAGGTAGAGGAACACGAATTTTTGAAGGGAAAGGACTACTTTACCATCATTGATTACACGGGAGCAACCAACAACTTCTATGATAAAGAATGGGACGGAGAGGCAGAAGAACAAGAACAAATTACCACCCATAAAAAGAAATACGTACTCCAAAAATTGAGCGAGACAAATCCTGATTAAAAAAGAAGGAGAAGGTAATTGTAAAATTAGCACACGGTAGAAAGGTAGAGATTATAGACATAGATACACGATATGTGGGTGCAGATGGTACACCGCTTAACGCAGAAGAGTTCTTGAAGCAATTGGTGGGTAGTTTACCAAGCCTTTACAAAGATGTAGAACAGTTAAGAACAATTTGGAAAAACCCATCTGAAAGAGAAATTTTGTTTACTGAATTAGAAAATGCAGGTTTTGGTTCTAATAACCTCAAAGATTTAAAATCAATGATGAATGCAGACGATTCAGACATCTTTGATGTACTTGCTTATCTTTCTTTCAATACTCCTATGAAAACACGAAAGGAAAGGGTTTCAAGAGTAAATGATAACGAGCAAGTATTTGCTGTATATTCTGATTATAAAGCCATTGACTTTTTGAAGTTTGTACTGATAAGGTATGAAGCAGATGGTGTAGAGGAGTTAGGAGAAGATAAAATAGGTGACCTTATAAAATTAAGTGAGTTAGGTTCGATACAAGACGCAAAGAATGTGTTTGGGGGATTACCTCAACTTAAACAAGCATATTATCAACTACAAGAAAATATATATAAAGCATCATAACAAAATATGAGTGAATTAAGCAATAAGATAGACCAAGTAAGAGACATCCTAAGAACGGATGATGGAATTAGTGGAGCAATGGATTACACTCAAGCAATATCTTGGGTATTGTTTTTAAAATTCTTAGATGACTATGAGAGTTCCTTAAATGATGAAGCCTTTCTAGAAAACAGGGCTTACAATTATATAATTGACAAAGAGCATAGATGGAGTACTTGGGCTTGTCCAAAGGATGAAAATGGAAAGTTAGACATAAGAAATGCAGTTACTTCTGATGATTTAACTGACTATGTAAACCAAGACTTGTTTCCGTACCTAAAGAGCTTTAATGATAATGTGCAAGATGTGAAATCGGTGCGTTATATGGTAGGGAATATCTTTGGTTACATTAGAAACAACATTGCAAACGGGAGTACCCTTCGTGAAGTATTGAATGTAATTGATACGCTTAATTTTCAGAGTAATGATGAGATGTTTGAACTCTCATTGATTTACGAAACACTACTTAAAAATATGGGTGGTTCTTCTGACGCAGGAGAGTTTTACACACCAAGAGCCGTAATAAAGACAATGGTAGAATCGGTAAACCCAACAGTAGGACAAACAGTATATGATGGTGCTGTGGGTTCAGGAGGGTTTTTGATACAAGCCTATGACCATATGTCGAAAGGGAGACTTAAGCACTAAGTGAACAACAGTTCTTAAAAAGAGACACATTCTTTGGTAATGAGAAAACCCCTTTGGGTTATGTAATGGGAGTTATGAATATGATATTGCACGGTATAGATAGCCCTAATGTATATAAGCAAAACACTCTTACTGAGAACATACGAGATATACAAGAAAAAGAAAGGCACAATGTGATATTGGCTAACCCACCTTTGGG
>CASIBH010000003.1:0-45000 GCA_949372805.1 uncultured Flavobacteriales bacterium
CTGTTGAATTTTCTAAACATTCTCCAGATAATGCTTTATTGGGCTTGAATGTTAATTATGAACTTAAAAATATATCCTTTTATTCTCAAGTTGTTTTAGATGATATCAACTTAGATAGACATGATAATTCTGCTGGAGGTTTTTTTCAGAATAAATATGCCATTCAAATTGGCGCTAAAACTAATTTTAATATTGACAGGCATCAATTTAATTTACTTGCAGAATATAATAAAGCTCAGCCTTACACATATGCTCATAAGCACCCTCTACAAAACTATACTCATATGAATCAGGCTTTAGCTCATCCGCTTGGTGCAAATTTTAAGGAGAAAGTTTTTCTTCTAAATTACACTTGTAGCAAATGGGAAGCTAAAATTAAATATACTCATGCTGTCTATGGCGCAGACTCTGCCAGTACTCATTATGGTCAGAACATATTTATTTCAGATTTCTTAGCCCAAGGAGAAGGGGGAGAGTATTCTTATGGTAATTATAATGGTCAGGGAATCAAAACCAATCTACACACATTTTACTCAGAGCTAAGTTATAATTTGAAACAAGTTAATTTTTTTCTTGCTTACTACTTTAGAAAAAAGAGTACAGAAAGTTTGAAAAGTAATTACCTGATCTTTGGAATCAAAACTGATTTAATAAATCCTTTTTTAGATTTTTAGAAGTCTAATTTTTCTCCATCCTTAAACGCAACAATTTTAGCAGTTTTAAAACCATTTTTTTGCATTTTTTCTTGATAATTTTGAGCTTCTTTTAAGTTGTAAAACATTCCTGCTAAATAACTCGTGATTTTTTCATTAAGGGGAACTGTAATTAAATATTCCTGATCAAATACTTCTAATGGAGTATCATATTCACCATATGATCCAAGATTTACTCTGAATACATAAGGATTTTTCATGCCAAGATTTGCTTGATCTGATTTTGAGAATGAATTCATTAGTCTATCTCTATTTTTCACAAATGCCTTGTGAGTCTTTTGTGCTTTATTAGATTCTCCTAATTGTCTATAAACATAAATTAGATTTTCATATGCAGGTAAGAACAATTTATCTAATTGAATAGAATTCTTAAATAGTTTAACAGAACGCTTTAGAAAATCTTCTTTAGTAGCTCCTCTTGATCTTGATCCAAAGTCATAATGAGCAACAGCCATATTGTAAGCCCACTCCCTCTTTTGATATAATTTTGAGCTTATATTCATCAGGTATCTTTTTGCTTGTCCTACACCTCTTTTTTCCCCAGAGGCAAGAAGCGCTATCGTAAGGTTGGCTCTAGAGAAATTTAGCCCATCATTAGTGACTTTACCTCTCTTAAGTTTCTTTTCTGCTTCTTTTAAGTTGTCCTGAGCGGTAGCATAGTCTTTTTTACTTAAAGCATGAACGCCTTTAGTGTATTCTGCTATACCAATTTGAATCTGAGCCATAGATCTATCATCTATTTTTTCAATTTTATTAAATTGTAGATGATCAACTTTTTTAACAATAATTAAATTGTTTACATCAGGCTTCTTACCTTTTGCTTTAGCAACTGATTTTTTGTTCTTTGACTTAGATTTTGTTTTTACTGTTGTAGAATTATCCTTGCTTTTAATTTTATTTTTCTTGTCAATCAGTTTTTGATTAGCATCTTTCATTCTATCCTCAACTTTATTTGCCTCATCATCATTTCCTGAGCTGCGATAAATTTCTGAAAGAGTTAAGTATGATTGGAAATCAAATTCATCCTTTCTTATTAGATTAGAAAGAAGCTTAGAAGCTTCATTTTGTTCGCCAATTTTATCTCTTGCAATTGCAATGTTGTATGTCCACTCTTTTGAAGATAAAATTTTAGAGGTAACTAAGTCCAAAAATCTTTTTGCAATTATTAAATCTTGTTTGTTGCCTGTATGAGCATAAGATAGAGACATATTTACTCTTATAAAATTAAGTGCGTTATCACTAAGTTTAGCTCTTTTGTATCTTTTCATAGCGCTTTTAAATTCAGCAATAGCACCATTATAGTTTTTACTCTCCATTAATTTCACTCCACTAACATAGTGTGACTCAGCTAACTTAGATTGGTCTAATGATCTTTTAGTAAGGTCTTTAGCATTCTCATATTGTAAAACTTTGTCTGCATCTGATATAGCTTGCCAATCAAGTGCTTTAAGCTCTGCATAATATGAGGTGTCTATTATAGCTGCATTAGCTATTTGTAAGAATGAAAATAAGCTGATTATTGTAGAAAGTATTATTCTTTTCATCATTTTTTTATGATTTCTTTTTCAGATTGCAAATTAGTAAAAATATTATTGTAGTACGATTTTATGATTAATAAGCTGCTTAGAATGATTAATCCTTAAAAAATATATTCCTTTAGGTTGATTGCTAAGATCTATTTTGATTCTATTGGCACTCAAATTATTTGAAATACTTATTATGTTATCACCAATTGTATTGTAAACCTCTATTTCTGAAATTAATGTTGCTCCATCAATATTTATATAATTTGTTGTTGGGTTTGGATAAACTTCAAAAGTTATATCATTAAAATTAACTGAAGAAGCCACAAAACTTATTGCATAAGAAATCGTTGAACAACCATTTGAATCTGTTACTTCCACGCTGTATTCTCCTAGGGCTTGTTGGATAGAATTCATTTGATGTTTCACCTATTATTGGATTTAATTGTTCATCTAACCACTGATAAGAAACAAATCCTGATGTTGCTTCTAGCATGTCATCATATTGCCAGATATTAACTAAAATTGGTTGAGGTTCAATAATTGTAATTAGTTCTGTCGATACACAGCCATTATTATCTGTTACTGTTACATTAAATGAGCCTGAACATAATCCACTTGCTGTTTGACTAAGTTGATTATTTGGATCACTCCAAAGATAAAAATATGGTTGTGTTCCATTTGATACCATAGCTGTTGCCGTTGCATCACAGTCTCCATAACAACTTAAATATGTATTATTTATATCAATACTTAGTTCTAATGGTTCCGTTATATTAATTTGAATATCATTAGAACACCCATTATTATCTAATACCATAAATGTTGAAGTTCCAGGGCTTAGATTGTAGAATGTGTTTGTTGTTTGGAAACTTGCTCCATTATCATCAGAATATTGATATGGTGAATTACCACCACTAAAAACAATTAGTTGAACAGTTCCATTTTGTAATCCGTTACAGCTTACCATAGATGTTATAGGCACAATACTGATAGAATCTACTTGTAGAATTTCAACACTATCTGTAGAAGAGCACCCATTATTATCTGTAACAGTTACGCCGTGAGTCCCTACAGCTAAAACAGTTGATACGCTTGTAGATCCATTACTCCAAAGTGTTTGATATGGACTTGTTCCACCAAATCCATAAGCAGTTGCAGTTGCTGAGCCATTGTAACAATTCGCAGTTGCACCAGTAGAATAAACTACTAATTCATTTGGTTCCAATACTTCATATTGATAAGTAATTGTATTTGTTGTATCACTTAGTTCTAAAGTATAAATACCGGCTATTAAGCTATCTATGTCTTCATCTGTTGATGTAAAACCATAAGGTCCTGTCCAAAGAAAGGTATATACTGAGTCACCACCATCAGGAGTTATATTTATTTCTCCTTCATTTTTACTCCAACATATATTGTGGATAATATTATCAAGATAAGATGCTAATGATAGAGGTTCCTCAACAATAAAAGTATCTAAGGCACAGCCCAGAGAATCTGTTGTGTTTAAAATATATGTTCCCGCAAATAAATTTGAGATATCTTGATCCGTAGAAGTGAAGTTATTTGGTCCTGTCCAAAAATAATTTGTATTAGGTGAAATCGTGTCTAAAGAAATACTTATTGAGCCGCTATTAAAACCAAATGTATCAATGTTTATGAGACTATCTAAGTTTACAATAATATCAAGTGGTTCAGATATTACACTTGTACTGTCATACACTATAGACATACATCCGTTTCCATCCGATGCCATAATTGTATATTCTCCGGCACATAAATTTCCTAAATTATTATTATTTAAAGTCGTATCGGGGTAGAAAACAGATATGTTTAATGACATATTAGCCCATTCATAATAATTATATGGACCAACACCTCCAGTGTGAGAAATAGCTATTTCACCATCACAACTACTATTACAGCTTACATTATTTATAACAGTTGTAGATAAAATAAACTCTTGGGGTTGAGAGAAAGTTGTTCTCCCTGTTATCAGACATCCTTTAGCATCAACAGTGGAGTCTAAATATGTATTTTGATTTAAATTAAATAATGAATCTATTGGGCTATTAATTATATTTCCATTTACAAAGCTTTGATAAGGAATAGATCCTCCACTAATTTCTAAATTTATGTATCCATCAGATCCTCCAAAGCATGAAATATTATAGCCATTATAATTAGATACTGAAACCGTTCTGATAAGACTATCAGGCTGATTAATTATTATTGTATCAAACATAGAGCACCCATTTAAATCTGTGACTCCATAAGGGTAGAGTCCTGCTGGTACTCCAACTGGTGTTGTAAATATATTATTACTGTTAAATAAAGGGTATGTAAATGGCCCCCAGCTTAGAAGGTAGTCAGTTACTCCGCCATTAAAGATAACAGTTGCAGATCCTGTGGTATCACCAAAACAGCTTACATCTGTGGTAGTAAATGTTGAGGTAATTTCTTCAGGAGAGTTAATTAAGATACTATCTGTTAATGAACAGCCAATTGAATCAGTAACAGTCACACTATAGCTGCTTGCTGCAAGATTATCTATGAAATTAGAAGTGTCATTATTAGACCATATAAAAGAAGTGTATGCGTTACCTCCAATTGAATTAGCAGTAATATTACCATTACTTCCACCAAAACAGCTAATTGCAAATCCATTAAAATTAGATGGAGTTAAAGAAAGTGTTAAACCATTTGATGGCTGGTCTACAAATACATTATTTACTGAAACACATCCATTTGAGTCAGTTATTTCAACAGAATAATTTCCTGCATGAAGATTTATAGGGTTTTGGATAGTGTCATTATTGTTCCACATAAAACTATATGGTGAAATCCCACCAATAACAGATAAGTTAATACTTCCGTCACTGCTAAAGCATGTTGTTAAGTTAACAGATGTTATAGATGAATTTAATTGACTATCTGGCTCATTAATTGAAAGAGAGTCAGAAACAGAACAACCATTAGAATCTGTAATTGAATAGATGTAATTGCCTGCATAAAGAGCAGAAGGGTTAAAACTCCCCCAATCTTCGCTGTATGATGGTGTTCCTCCGCTTATAATTAATGAGGCTGATCCACTATTTTCACCCTTACATAAAACATCAGTGATAACTAAATTAGTTGTAATTTCAGAAGGCTGATTTATAGTTATAGAATCTGAAATAGTACATCCATTTGAATCAATTATAGAATAATTATATATGCCAGCAGATAAATTTAAAGGGTTAGAGCCTCTCCAATTTTCAGTGTATGAAGGTGTTCCTCCAGAAATTGTTAATGTGGCAGTTCCATCATTCAGGCCATAGCAACTTACATCAGTATAGCTAATAGAAGATATTAATTCTGTTGGTTCTGATACACTTATACTATCAGAAGTGGAACATCCATTGATATCTGTTAAAGTAAAATAATGATCTCCTGGAGTAAGAGCAGAAGAGTCACTATTGCCCCAATCTTCAAAAAATGGAGCTGTTCCACCAAGAATATTTAAACTAGCTGTTCCATCATTTAAGCCAAAGCAACTAATATTTGTAATGTTTGATGTTATGTTAAAAGTATCTGGTTCTGTTATAATTATTGTGTCAAACATTATACATCCATTTCCGTCACTTATTGAGAAAGGATATGATCCAGCTGGAATCCCTACAGGAGAGGAAAATGTAGTTAGCCCTAGAAGAGGAAGTGTTTGACCAAATGCATTTATAGTATAGTTTTGATCTCCACCAGTAATGTTTAAAGTTGTAGCGCCATCACTCAACCCATTACAGCTAACATTTGTATTGGTAATTTGAGCACTAATATTACCAGGCTGAGATACATTTAAAAGCGCTGAATTAATAATACATCCATTTGAATCTGTAACAGTGCATGTATATCTTGCTGCAATAGCTGTAAAGACTGTATCATTATAAGTTGTGTCATTATTTATATTATTTGTCCACATATAAGAAAGACTTCCTGTTCCTCCATTTGCTAATGCGGAAATAACTCCATCATTTGCTCCAAAGCAAGTTGGAATACTTATAATAGAAGTATTAACTGTAAGAAGTAATGGTTCAGTTATAATAAGAGTATCACTAACTGTACAAGCTGATGAATCAGTTATTGTAAAGTAATGTGTTCCTGCGGATAATCTGTTAGGATTACTTCCTTGCCAATTTACGTTATATGTTCCTCCCGAGAATGGGCTTCCTCCAGAAATTGTTAATGAAGCGCTAGCGTCTTGACCATTACATAAAATAGGAGAATAATTAAGTGTATATATTAATTGAGTTGGCTCGGTAATAATAACACTATCATTAGTTGAACATCCAGAGGCGTCTATAGCAGTGCAGTAATATACTCCAGCTGAAAGATTGCTAATGCTTGAAGTAGTTGCTCCGTTAGACCAAATATATGTTGAGGGTGGAGTAGCGTTAATTACTAAAGAATAATCTTCAGTTGCTCCATAAAAAGGATAGAGAGATGTAAAATCACCAAATTCACAAGGTCCTATATTTACATCTTCATTTAATTGAGAAACAATCCTCATTCTTGTCACAAAGTTTGTAAATGAGTTTGGAACTGTAAAACTTAGTGTTGTCGTTGTTGGTAGCGTATCATTATTAATAACTCCTACTTCCTCACCAGAGTCATCAAAATCTCCATCAGTATTCCAATCAATATATACTTTAGCGCCAGATTGATAATTTGGAAGACCACTAATATTATTCATTTGAATTGTTAAATCATAAGATTGATTAGGAGTTAGGCTTGTGTACATGTAAGTGTAATCTTCATATTGATCCGTACCAGGAGTATAATTTTGTATTGAATCTCCATCTCCAACTAAATTGACATTTTGAATATTTATATTATTTCCCGAGAGTGGTCCTGAAGCACAATAGCTTAGTAATGACTGTGTTCCTCCAGATCCTGAGGAAGAATATGCAGTTGCACTTCCATCATTAGCTCCAAAGCAACTAATATTATCTGAGCTGAGTGTTGTTGTACTACTTAATGTTGTAAGAGAGTCAGTAATTATAATTGTATCAGTAAATGTATTGCAAAAATTAGCATCTGTAGAAGTAACTATATATGTTCCTCCACAAGCATTATTTAATCCCGATGTTGTATCTCCTGTATTCCAAGAAAAAGAATAAGGTTGAGTTCCTCCAATTAAATTTAAGGATATAATTCCATAGCAGTTCAAAGAATCACATGTGATATTATCAGAAAAGTAAGGATTATGTGTTAATACATCGGGGTTTGTTAAAACGATAGTATCTGTTCTAGTTTCATTACAATTATTATTTGTTGAACTCAGTATATAAGTGCCAGAAGAAAGATTTGAGATCGTTGCGGAGGTAGCGCCATTACTCCACAGATATGAGAAACTACCACTTTCATTAGGGGTTGCAGTTATTGAGCCATTACTATCTCCATTACACAAAGGAGGGGTTGAATTAAAATTAATTTGGTGAATTTCATCTAAAATGGTTATTGTTTTAGAATCACTACATTGATAGTAATTGTCATTAACCGTAAGAGTATAATTACCATCAAGTAAATTTGATATGCTTGAATTGGTATCGCCATTACTCCAGAGATAAGAATAATTTCCAGATCCTCCAAGTATACTAATTAAGTTTGCAGCTCCATCACTAGATCCTGAACAACTTGTATTAATTGTGGCAATACTATCTATTAAAAAAGCATTACAATTTGAAAATAATAATTCAGCAGTATCTACTGGGCATAGAGGACGTAATAAATTTCCAAAAAAATCTACTTCATTAGTTACCCATGAACAAGTATAATTACCATAATTTGCAGTATTTGTTGAGTTATTATTGAATCGAACCCTAATTACAATAGATTGGGTTGAGCCAAAAGAAAAAGTATATCCAGTTGAATCATTGCTAGTGTTACTTGTTGTGTGCCAATGACCATAAGCATCGCCATTACTATTTATGTTGTAAGGAATGTTTGCCCAGAATTGAAAAATGGGGTTATAAAATTTGATTTCAATATCTCCATGTGAAATAGCAAGTGAGTCGTGAGAAATAATAAATTCAGGACGGATATTTACATCACAACCTATATTTGTGATTGATAAAGTATCATATGTAGGCATACCATAAGATGTAACAGGGTTTATTGTAAAATCAGACATATACTGATTAATTGATGTAGAATCATTATTTGAGCTAATAATTACAGTGTCAATTAAAGAGCAGCCGTTTATATCAGAGATAGTAACATAATATGTGCCAGGCCCCACATCAATTAAATCTTCACCTGAATAGTTGTTTTGCCATGAAAAAGAATATGGCGGTGTTCCTCCCCAAACTGTTACATCAGCATGCCCATTATTAGAATTAGGACAAGAAGTATTAATTATATCAACACTGTCTTGTAAATTACATGAGATAGTAGAAAAATTTATTCCATTTTCCCAAATGCTATCACATTTTACTCTCCAGTTATATGTTGTTCCAGTATTTAAGTTATTTAAGCTGTAATTTCCAGTAAAAGAATTGTTTAAAACCGTATCAGAAATCCAATTATTTTGTGTGCTGTCCTTATATTCTAAAATATAGTCTAGGCTAGCGCAAGTTCCGTTTTGCCACTGCAGTACTGCTGAAGTAAAGTTTATACTATCAACAGATAGATTTGAAGGGGTTTGTCCAACTGCATTACCCTTTAATAAAATAAAGAGGGAAATAAATAATATAAATTTTTTCATAGAACTAGAGTTAATAGTGTGTTATACAAATATATAAAAACTTTAGTAGGAATTTTTAAAATAATAATGTGTAGAATTACTCTTAACTAGATAGTAGAGTAATCAAAAAATGAGAGGATTTTTTCTTCTTTTTTTAAGATGATATTTATTGAGCTAATTTGCTCTTTTGATAACATATCTATACTTTCCTTGTTTAAATTTGTTAGTGGAAGGTTTTTGCTTTTTCTAATGTTATGAGCTGAAAATTTTAAATCTATTTTAATATCATTTAGAACTGGAAGATATTGTATAATTTTTTCTTTTTCTATTAAAGGTTGTTCAGTTAAATCTTCATATTTAATTAATATGCTGTCATATTTATTTAAATTTTCTTTTTGAAATTTCAAATATTTTATATAGTCTGTAGTAGCTACTTTAATGTCAGTATTATATCTTCTTAAATTGCTTTGTATTTGGGCATAGGGGTTTCTAACTAAGCATATAAACTTGACCTTGTTAAAGTATTTATTTATTTTTTCTACTCTAATGATATTTGGAGGACTTTTTTCTAAAAGAATAGGCTTTGATAAATCCCAGTATTTATGCCAAATACTTTTTACTTTTATCCAATCAATTTTTTTGTCAATATCCCACCTGTCTTTTGTGAATAAAATATCTTTTGCTTGAGGTAAATGTTGTCCTTCCATTAAACCAATATTATTATTACAACTGACATTATTCGATGAGCTTATTATTTGTGTTAAAAGTGTAGACCCGCAGAATGGAGGGCTTAAAACAAAAAGATATTTAAAATCTTTACTAGAAAAGAAATAATTTTTTAATAATATCTTGATAGCGATTATATTAAAATATAATAGTCGCTTTATAGATCCTAGTTTATTAATATATTTCATAAACCAAATGTACAAAACCTTTCTTTTCTTTAACTTTTATATGATTATGTCTTTCTCCATTCTTAATTTTAAATTTCATAAATTTACTTCTAATATAAAAAATGAAAAAATGAAAAAAATATTTACTGTTCTAATGGTTTTGTTTGTGAATTTTAGTTATTCTCAAATTACTGTTACTGATATGGATATCATGGGAGTTGGTGATGTTGTTTATTTGTCTGAAGATTTTAATGCCAATATTTCATTAGGAAATCCAGGTACTAATCAAACCTGGGATTTTTCCTCTCTTCAGCCTTCATATACCGAAGTTTTTGATATCATATCTCCAGTTGGAACGCCATTTTATAGTTCTTACCCCTTATCAAATATTTGTGTCGATATTGACGGAGATTTTTTATATTTTAATAAATCAAATACTGGAATCTTAGCATTAGGTCAAGGAGATTCAGTTTTTCAGCAGCCAACAATGTTTATGCCTCTTCCTTTGAATTATGGTGATAGTCATATTGATGGGCCAGTTACTATAATGGATTCTCTAATTGGAGGTCCAACCGTCAATTTATTACTTGTCTCTCAAGGTCTTTCGGCAACGCTTTTAAGTATGGGAGCTGCCCAAGTAGCTGATTCAATAAATATTCTAGTAAATATGACAAATACTTTTAATGTAGATGCTTATGGCTCAGTTATTATGCCTAATGGCACCTTTAATGCTTTAAGAGTACAAACTAGTATTTCAACATTAAGTGATGTTTTAGTCTACTGTACCGATACATTAACAGGCGCTGGCTCTGGATGGTATTCTACTCCTTTTTCAACTACAACATATGAATATGGATATTACTTTATGTCGGATGATCCTTCAGTAAGATTTGCACTTGTTGAAATTTCAACAGATTCAGCATTAAATATTGAAGCAGTTTCTTATTTGTCCGAACCTCCTCTCTCTAGTAATTATGATATCAGTAGTGAAATTAATGTTTATCCTGTTCCCACTACATATGATTTATTCATTGAATCTATTGGGTCAAAAATTTTAGATAAAGTAGAATTATTTGATTTAGGCGGTAGATTAATTCTTTCTTCAAATTCCGGCTCCAAAATTAAACTTGATATTTCTGAAGTTAAAAAATCTATATATATTCTAAAGGTCTATTCTGAAGGAAGTTTTGTTCAGAAAAAAATAGTTGTTCAATAGTGTTAGTTTTTTTTTCGCACTTAATTCTTAGTCTAATGATAAATTCAATTTTAGTATTTGATTTCAATGAAAATAGTAATCTCTCAAAATGGAGAGTAATAGATGATGTTGTAATGGGAGGGAGGTCTAATGGAAGCCTTACTTTAAATGAAAAAGGTTATGCAGTTTTTTCTGGGGATGTTTCTTTAGAAAATAATGGAGGTTTTTCATCTTTACGATATAATTGCTCACCGATAATTTTAAATGATCATACTAAGTGTGTGCTTTACTTAAAGGGAGATAAGAAAAAATATCAATTTAGATTGAGAGAGAATAGAAATGATTATCAGTCTTATATTATAAGTTTTAAAACAACTGGCGATTGGCAAAAAATTGAAATACTCTTAGATGAATTAGTACCTTCTTTTCGAGGGAGAGAATTAAATATGCCTAATTTTCAATCAATAAAAATAGAAGAATTAGGGTTTTTGATTGGAAATAAGAAAAATGAATCTTTTAAGCTTGAAATTGATAAGATTGAAATAGAATAACTTATGAAGAAATATTATTTTTTAATATTATTTTTTATGATATTTTTCCAGCAAAGTATTTCTTCTGAGGAAAATGTAAATAGAGGTTTTAAAGTTGAAGTTGGAGATCTCTCGCCTGAATTTAGTTTGCAATTACTTGATGGATCTATAGTTAATAATAAAAGTTTATTAGGAAAGGTGGTTATTCTGCAGTTTACGGCTTCTTGGTGTGGGGTTTGTATTAAAGAAATGCCACATCTTGAAGAAAAAGTATGGAAAAAATTTAAGTCAGAGGATTTTGTTTTAATTGGCATTGATCTGAAAGAAGAAATTGAAGTTGTACAAGACTTTATTAAAAAAGTTGGGGTTAGTTACCCTATGGCAATTGATGAAGATGGTAGTATCTTTGAATCATTTACTACTGAAAAAGCTGGTGTTACTAGAAATATTGTTCTTAATAAGAAAGGTGAGATAATTTTTCTGACAAGATTATTTGATGAGTCAGAATTTAGTGAAATGGTTCATGTTGTTAAAGCAGAGTTATTGAAGTAATATTCTAGATCAATTAAAATTTCAAATCATAAATAATTTTTAAGCCTGTGAATAAAGTAGATTTTATTATTGTTGGTCAAGGCTTGGCAGGAACTTTACTTGCTTATGATTTAATTTCTAACAATAAAAAAATTCTTATAATCGATAAACATTTAAAGGCTTCATCTAGTAAAGTTGCGGCAGGAATGATAAATCCAGTTGCAATGAAGAGGTGTAGCCCTGCATTTATGGCTGATCATTATCTTCCAAATGCTTTAAAAGTATATCGTGATCTTGAATTAAAATTAAATTCAAAAATATTATATCTAAAGCCAATTCTTAAGCTATTTGCTAATGAAGATATTCAAAACACCTGGAAAGTGAAATATAGTAATGATGATATGGATAAATACATTTCTTCATTTTCTAAAAGTAATGAGTTTTCATTTTTAAAAAATTCTTTTGGAGGGGCGGTAGTTGAACCTTCAGCCCACTTAGATGTTAGTCTTTTTCTAAATATTTCTAGAGAGTATTTTACTAAATTGAATTTGCTAAAAGAAGAAATATTTTCTTTTGAAGATTTCGATCATATTAATTGTTCTTATAGAGGTGATATCGCAGATAAAATTATTTTCTGTGAAGGTCACAGGCTTCAAAATAATCCGTTTTTTAATTATTTGCCAATGAGCCCTACAAAAGGAGAAATTATGAGGATAAAAATTCCTTCTTTGAAAAATTTTAATAAAATGATTAGTAAGGGTATTTATATGATTCCTGTTAAAGATTATGAGTATGTAGTTGGCGCTACATATAATCGAGAAGATTTAAGCGATAAAGTTACACAAGAGGGTAGGTCTTTTTTAATAAGTAAACTTGATAGTATTCTAGATGTTGATTTCGAGGTTTTAAGTATTTCTGCTGGAGTTCGTCCAAATGTAAAAGATAGACGGCCACTTATTGGTGTTCACCCAGAGTTTTCAAAATTATATGTTTTTAACGGCCTAGGCTCAAGAGGTGTTTTACAAGGGCCTACTTTATCACAAGAATTAATGTCTTGTCTTTTTAGTAATCATTTAATAGGCAATAAGATAAAGAACTATAATAATATTAATAGGTTTGATTAGATAGTTTTAGCTAATGATATGGCATAGAAAGGTTCTTTTGATTTTGTGCTATTCTTTCCGCAGATAAATAATTCTTTTTCAACTAAATTATTGGTGTTAAATAATAGTTTTAATTCCTCTTTTATATCTTTACTCATATCTAAAGTAAATTTCCAATTTTCTCCAAATTTTTTAATAAGTTCTTTCCCTTTTTTTACTCTTCTAAATTCACTTCCATGTAAAAATTTTGTTGAATAGAAATCTTGAGCTAGTAGACTTCCTTTTACGCTAATTGAAGATATTTGCTCAAAAGTATTTTCTACAATTTCTTTTTCTAAGTAGCAAGAAACACTTTCAAATAAAAAAAGAGTCTTTTCAGATTTGTCAAACCCATTATTAATTAAGTCGTCTGACCAGTTTTTATTATTGAGGTCACAATTTATATAAGTGATATTATTGTCATAGATTTTGGCTTTTTTCAGTGTTTTAATTTTTAAATCTTGAGTATTTTTTTTATCAAGTTCAAATATCTTAATATTAGAATTTTTAATACTATTCGCTCTTAAGTCAAAGCCTGCCCCTATAATAACAAGTTGATCTACAAAATTAATATTCTGTGAAATAATACTATCAAATTTCATTGTCCTAAAGAATAAAAAAGAATATGAAGATATTTTTTTAAGATTTTTCTTTACCAGCGCTGTTGGTGTAAATCCAGTAATTTTATTTGCGATTATGGCTGGTAACATCATCATGTAAAATCCAATGTGTGATTCTGCAGGAAAATTCTTTATGAATTTTATAATTTTCTTATCTTCTCTAATGCCAAAAAAATGTAGTATCCATTGTCCTTGAATAACTTGACCTGCTGTGTATGAGATATTAAGTTTTTTGCTTATATATTTTTCTTTTTGAAAGGCGTAAAATGCTCCTAAAACAGAAACGGGAAGAAGCAATAATTGTAATATGCCGTAAGTAAGATATTGTGATAATTTAATCATTAAAAAAATTTCCGTAAAAATAAGAAACCTTTACGTTGCTGTAAAGGTTTCTTAATGATGAAATAACTATTTAACTGTTTAACTATAACTAATTTTTTATTGAAATAAAATTTTATTTTGCTGCTGGTAATGCTACTAGATTCCCTCCACTTGGTAGTGCTACATATAAACCAAATCCTGAACCGTTACTGTTATTAGCAGGATTTAAAAATCCTGATGCTACCACTACTGCTGCTGCTCCATTTAGCCCAAGAGTTTGTAATGGTGCGCTGTAAGATGCTACAGTAACTGCACCTGTCTCATCTCTTATGTCTAAAGTGTAATCATTTGTTGCTAGCTCTAAGTATGCCGTAAAATCTCCATATGAAGCGTTGTCAACAATTGTTCCAGCTCCTACACCTACTTCTACAACATCAACTGTAGGAGCATCTGTACAGCCATGGTGTACTAGTAAATCTGTATTTGATGGGTTGTTGGCAGTTTCTTGTCCCATTGCATATACTGCAATTGAAAATGCTGTAGCTGGTGAATAGCCTGAAGTACTTACAATACCTTCAGCAATTAAAACATATGTTTCGCTAGCTGCTAAGGTATAATAGAAGTCTGCTATTGCTTGAGAGGAGGATGTACTGTTAGGTCCTGCAATTGTAATTTTAATTTCTTCATTAGCTGGAGCATCAATAAAAGGAGATGAAGTTCTGAATTCAAAATTGTCTAATAAAAGAGCATCATTTAAATATACATCAACTGTTGTTGCAGCTAAGTCTGCAGAGTTGTGAATTACTTGAACTCTAGCATATTCTGGGCTTGGCACTACTGCTACTATTTCTTCTTCTTCTGTGCAAGAGGAGAAAGTTAATACTACAGAAAATAATATTGTTAGTGCAGAAGAAAAAGTGAATGCTTTTGCAAAAACTGATGGTTTAATGTTTTTAGATTTTGAGTTCATTTTTATATTTTTTTAATTAGAATGCAAATATACCATAAGCATTAGTATTTGTATAACATTTTTATAAAAAACTTATATAAAAAAGAAGTTATACTAGATTGTAAAGGGTTTTATAGTTAGTGATAAATTTGAGTTAAAAGGTATATTAATTGTTAAATAACAGCTTTATATCCTATTCCTCTAAGTGTTTTTATATAGTTAGTACCCATAATCATACGTATTCCTCTTAGGTGTACATATAACGAACCACTATCTACTTTATTCCCTTTTCCCCATGCATGATCATATATTTCTTGATTTGAAAATACAGTTCCAGGATTTGAGGTTAAGAGTGTGAAAATTAAAAATTGGATTTTAGGAAGTTCAAAAGCTTTATTGCCAATGGTAATTTCCTTACTTTGATAAGAAATATGAAATTCTTTGTAATTGTAGTCTCTGTGATTTTTTTGTTCAAAGAATAAATTATAAACACTTTTTATTTTTTCTGACAATACATTTGAAGGGAGATTAAAGGGAATGAATGAATTACCCCCACTGTTGTATGCGGCTATTTTAGTGTAATTTTCAATTTCATCAGATCTTATTATAATGTATGACGATAAATCTTTTTCTCTAATTAAGGTACACGCTTCTATTGCATCATGTTTGGGTAAAATCATATCGATTATAATAATGCTTGATTTTTCTAAACAATCTATTAGCTGATTTATTGAGTCTGTGATTATAAAATTCTCTTTATCAATATCTAAATGTTTTAACAGAGATTTTGGAAAAATTTGGTTAACAGTCAGAAACAGTACTTTCATAAAATAATTTATATTTCTTGTAAAATAATTGCTTGCAAAACTAAAATAATTAGAGAGTTTAATAATAATTCTTTAATCAGTTTGTCTATTTTTTTTCACGTAGTTAATACGCTGATAAACAAAGTTTTATTTTGTTTCATTAATGATTTTGTTGATAAATAAATAATAGAATTCAATAATGCAGTCTTAATTTATAGTTTAAAAATTTAATATTTTAAAAAAGTAGAATACATATGATTTTTTTGCATAAAAAATTAAACTATAAATTACTCTAAAATTATTTTCTTTTCAATACTTCCGTTTTTAGAAAAATGTATTAGTGTTTTATTATTTTTTAATGTGCTTATTTTTCCATTAAGATCAAATATTTGATTTGTTTTGGCTAAATTATTTTCTAATATAAAATTATTGCTGCTAGTTAAGTTTAAAGATCCTTTTGTAAAAATTATTTCATGTTCAGTATTATTAACGTAAACTAAAAAAATATTGCCATTGCTAAACTCAACATCAGGATCTGTTTTATTACCAAATTTTGAGCTATCAGTAAAACATATTGAGTTATTAATATTGTTAGAGCCGTTAGTTGAATAGCTTAAGTAGCAGTTTTGCATATTTGTTCTATTGTCCTGCCAAACTACAGCTACAGTATCATTACTAGAAGCAACTTCTGGAAAGTTTTGAATACTTCCAATGACGGGGTCAATATTTCTGTTGTAAGAATATGTTAAATTATCTAATGAAATATTACTAAAAACAACTTCATTGTTACCAGTTGCTCCACTTCTTTTTACTACTAATATAGAGTCTCCAACAATGGAGCCTCGAGGTGTTGTGGCTGGGCATGAGCTTAGTATCCATTGGTAGTCATCCATGTCATTATATGTTGAAAATGTTAGTCCTCCATCACTAGATTTTGAAATGTAACTATTTCTGATATTATTTTCATTATTTCTGTACAATAGATAGATATCTGATCCTTTAGAAACAAGAGATGATTTGCAGCAATCACAAGGTTCCCCTGGAGATAAGGCACTTCCTTCAATAGCGCCATTAAAAGTTGCTCCATAGTCGCTAGAAACATTAACCATTTGTTTGGGCTCAAGCCAGTTTAATAAATACTGCATATAGCTTACTATTGGATGACCATTATCATTAATTTCAATATTTGCCATTCTGTATTTATGTCCAGCTAGTGACTCAGAAACTCTCATAGTATCTGAAAAAGTATTTCCTCCATCAAAAGACTTTATTAGCATTATTGAACTTTGAGTTGAAGCCAAAGAAGTAAAGACTACATAAATTGTATCACCTTTTGAGGCTACTTCAGGTCCATCCCATGATGATGGGAGTATGCCTGTTTGTAAAATATTGTAAGGAGCGGAGAAAGAAGAGCCATTCCATTTACTTGCTTTAAGTACTTTTGGGGTAGCATCTTTTCTCCAAATTATAAGAGGGTTGTCATTATTGGCAAGAACTATTCTTGGTCTTCCATAACCATCTAAATTATCACTAATTACTGTGTGTTGATCAAATGAAATTTCTTGTGATATAGAAAGTAGTGGTATTGTAAAGAGTATTAAAAATATGTGAAGTGTTTTCAAAGCTTGTAATTTTAGCATTAAAGATAAAGGTTTTAAAATGGATTTGTTGCCCAAACATTTAATTCATTAATAAAACCTCTATCATCCATTTCAAGTGCAGATGTAATTGCATGTGCAATTTCAATTGGACGTAATTTTTTATCTTCTAGTTCTCTCTCAATTCTGTTTTGATCATTAAAAGCAGTTTTTACTTCGCTAGGATTTACCTGGCATACTCTTATGTTAAATTCTCTGAGTTCCGCTTGCCAGCATTGTGTTAATGCTCTTACTGCAAATTTTGAAGCGGCATAAACACTACCGCCTTTAAATCCCTTTAAGCTAGCTGAAGACCCTATGTTAATAATAGTCCCAGATTTTTGGTTTTTCATTAGTGGAACAATTTCTTTTGTTAAAAGTGAAAGTCCAAATACATTCACGTCAAAAATTTTTTTAAAATCATCGTAATTTAGACTATCCATTTTATTAAAATACCCCAAGCCTGCATTATTAACTACTGCATCAATTTTTCCATTAAAGTGACTAATACATTTTTCAGTATTTTCTTTAATTGCTTTTGTGTCAGAAATATCAAATACAATTGGATGTGCACCAGTATATGCTTGAGCTTTAAGTAGTCTGTCTTTATCCCTACCTGTTATTACAACATTAGCTCCCTTTTCTGATAAAATTCTTGCTGTTTCTTTTCCAATCCCAAGGCTTCCACCTGTTATTAGGATATTTTTATTTGATAGATTCATTGTTTTTATTTTTTACAAAAGTACAGATTAAATATTTTTTTTTACTAATAATAGATTTAAAGTAATTATTCATTTTTATGTTTTTTTGTGCATTTTTAAGTGTTTTTTGTTTGTTTATTTGCGTTTTTAAGTTTTTTTAGTGAAAATTATCAATTTTTTGAATGATAGATTTATTTATAAATATCTAAGAAGTTATGTATTAATCTAATTACGCTAAATCTTTTTTAGCTAATTTTGAAAAATGAAAAATATACTGTTTCTCTTTTTGTTTTCTCCTCTCTTTATTTTAGCTCAAAACCCAAATTATTCTGAAGATATTGCTCCTATTATTTATAATAAATGTCTTCAATGTCATCATTCTGGCGGAATTGCTCCTTTGTCTTTAGAGACTTATGCTGATGCTATTTCTAATGCTGGAATGATTCAGCATGTTACTTCTTCTGGTGAAATGCCCCCATTTCTTGCTGATACTTTATATCAAGAATATGCATATGAAAACACTTTAAATATTGATGAAATTTCTACAATATTAAATTGGGTTTTAAATGGTGTTCCTCTGGGAGATACATCTTTACTTCCTCCTTTTCCATCTTTTTCTAATTCTTCAAATTTAGGTCTAGCTGATTTAGAAATTACTATTCCTGTATATTCAAGTAATGCAACCTCAAACTCAGATGACTATGTTTGTTTTTCCATCCCTTCTGGATTAACTCAGGACAGACAAGTTAGAGCTATAGAAGTAATACCTGGAAATATTCAAATTGTTCACCATGTTCTAGTATCTATTGACGAATTTGGTAGTTCGTCCACAACTATAACTCCCAATTGTATGGCTCCATTTGGGGATCAGGTTTATACATATGCTCCTGGATCTGTTCCATTACAATTTCCTAATGATTCATTAAGTCAATTTGGAATAGAAATTCCAGCTAATAGTAATATTGCTCTTGGGTTACATTACCCTGAAGGAACTTTTGGACAATTAGATAGTACTAAGGTTAGGTTTTATTTTTACCCTCAAAACACTAATATTAGAGAGATAAAGTCTGAATATTTTATTAATGAAGGTTTGCCTCCATATCCTCCGTTTTTTCTTCCTCCAAATCAAATTACTGCTATGTCTTCATCATATGGTCCAATTATCAACGATATGTCTTTAATGTCTGTATTTCCACACATGCATTTACTTGGAGCAGATATGTTGTGTTATGCCGTCACACCAACTAATGACACTATTAATTTAATTAGAATAAATAAATGGGATTTTGAATGGCAAGGAGCCTATTTATTTGAAAAATTTCTTAAAATTCCAGCTGGAAGTATAATTTATGCTTCAGGAACTTATGATAATACAGCCTCAATAAATAATCCAAATCCTGTTTTAGTTAACTCAGGTCTAAATACTGATGATGAAATGTTTGTTTTTATTTTTCAATTTTTAGATTATCAACTAGGTGATGAAAATATATTATTAGAAAACACCTCAGTTTCTACAGATATTTTTAATTTACCAACTCCAATTTTTAATAAAAGTCTTATAAACATAACTAATCTTATGGGGCAAAAAACAAATAAGAAATATAATAAACCACTTTTATACATTTATGATGATGGAAGTGTAGAAAAGAAAATCATCGTTAAATAAGATCTCTATTTCATTTATAATTTTGAACATAAATAATTAAACTTTGGAACAAAAGCTTGACCCATATGCTGCCCTACGCTTTAAGGAATTTAATATATTTCTTTTTATCAGATTTATTCTTGTTTTTGGATGGTCTATGCAATTCATCATTATAGAATGGGAGGTTTATAATTTAACTAAAGATCCTTTATCACTTGGCTTAATTGGTCTTGCTGAAGTAATACCAGCAGTGTCAATGGCTCTTTTTGCTGGTCATATTGTAGATCAAAAAGAGAAAAAAAAATTATTTGTATTGGCTATAAGTGCATTTCTTATGATCGCCGTAGGATATTATTTTATTACTAGTGATTATGTTTATTCCACATTTTCTTCAAATCATATTTTAATTGGAATATATTCTTTGGTGTTCTTAGGAGGTTTTGTAAGGGCATTTTTTGGTCCAATAATCTTTTCATTAGTTGCATTAATTGTTCCAAAAAAAATATACCCAAATGCTGCTACCTGGAGTAGCTCAACATGGCAATTAGCAGCTGTGATTGGACCAGCATTTGCAGGTTTTTCCATTGGATGGATTGGGGTTAACACTTCAATGGCTTGTGTTCTAGTTTCTATTTCTTTAGCTCTTATCTTAACAATATTTATTAAGAAGAAACCAATTTTAAATCCTAAAATTGGAGAGCCTATTTTACAAAGTCTTAAAGCAGGTCTCTCATTCGTTTATAGAACAAAAGCAATACTGGTTGCTATTACCTTAGATATGGTAGCAGTGTTATTTGGTGGTGCCATTGCTTTATTGCCAATTTATGCTCAAGATATTCTAGAAGTTGGTTCTGAGGGGTTTGGTGTTTTAAGAGCTGCACCTGCAATTGGTTCAGTTGTTATAATGTTTGCTTCAGCATATATCCCATTAACTAAAAATGCTGGAAAGAAATTACTTATAGCAATTTTTGTATTTGGATTGTCAATTATTGCCTTTGGTGTTTCTTCTATTTTTTGGTTATCTGTTTTTGCTCTTTTTATATATGGTGTTACAGATGGAGTGTCTATGATTATTCGTCAAACTATTCTACAGCTTAAAACGCCTGATGAAGTAAGAGGAAGGGTTGCTTCTGTAAATTCTATTTTTATTGGTTCCTCTAACGAGCTTGGTGCTTTTGAAAGTGGTGTGGCAGCAAAATTAATTGGTACTGTTCCTGCAGTAGTTTTTGGAGGGGTGATGACAATCCTTACTGTTGGTTTTACAGCATTAAAATTCCCTAAGTTCACGAAATTAGATTTAACTGAAGATTTGAAAGAATCTGATTAAATTAAAATTATTAAATTTGAAAAAACACAAAAAATGAAAAATAAAATACTTTTAATTCTTACATTATTTACTGTTATAAATTTATCCGCTCAGACTTATCAAGGAAATAAATTTATAAATCTGAGTTCTTCTTTAAATTACACTTCTCAAACTGTTGATTTTTTTGGGATAAAGTCTTCATCATCAACTTTCTTGTTTGATAGTTATGTTGGATATTTTGTTATTGATAATTTAGCAGTAACTGCAAGTCTTACATATTTAGCATATTCTGGTACTGGATCTGCTTCACTTTCCGTTGGTGGTAGATATTATATACAAAAGTTCTATGCTGGTTGTGATTTAGCTTTAGATGATATTTCATTAAGATTTAATGCTGGATATCCAATATTTATAAATGATGAAATTGCTATTGAACCTTCAATTTCATACAGTAAAGTTTCTGAATCTACTTCTTCATTAAGTATGCTTGTTGGGTTTGCATTGTATTTATAATATTATCAAATGAGAGAAATAAAGTATTTATTCATTCTATTAAGCCTATTGTGTTTTTTTTCTTGTGAGCAAGAAGAAAAATTATCTTCTGCTAACCCTATTGATTATGAATTTACTGTCAAATTAAATGGAGTTACTCATAAAATTCAAGGAAATACATCAATAACAGTTCCTATTCCTGGAGTTGGTAGTAATGGATGTTATTCAACAAATTATACTACATTAGGACATTATGTTATGTTAGATTTAAATGATGCTTCCGCTACTAATTACATTAATGGACAAACATTAACTTGGAATATTTCATTTGATAATCTCCTTCTAGGAAATTCAGTCGCTTCAGTATCATCAGTTAATTATGGAGCTAACTCATACCTAAGTTCATTTATTGATTTAATAGGTGGTTTTAATAATGGTAGCTCATTTCAGATTTCTTCAGTTCAAACTTTAGATTATACACCAATACCTCTAACATTTAATATAACTGATTTAGGAACTCCTACAGTGCAAAATCCAAATCCAACAGGAACATTTTCTGATATGTATATATGGGGAGAATCCTTAAAAGGAAATTTTAGTGGCACTGTATATGCTCAATCAGGTAGCTATTCAGGCCCCTATGATATTCCTTTTCTGTTAGAAATTGATTTTGAAGTTATAAGATATGGCTACTAAAAATAGTAGCTATTTATGATTGCAATATTTAGAATAAAAAAAGACCTCTAAACTTAGAGGTCTTTTTAATTTGTAGATAACTCTATTGAAATATCGAACATCAGTTTTACTCCAAAAGATTTTTTAATCACATTAAAAGTGATTAATCTTATTTTGGAAGATGATTGTTGATCATGATTTAAACTTTTTTATTTCCAAGCAGAAAACATTTTTTCAACTTCTTTTGGAGTAGTTCCATAGGCTTGTTTTATTTGTGCAGACATAACATCTGGAAAAACATCTTCTTCACCTTGCTCTAATGCAATCACTACATTTTTAGCTAAATTTTCTGGTTTATCCAATTCAATACCTTCAAATCCTTTTGCCATATCCGTTTTAATAGGTCCAGGATAAATACCCGATACTAATACATTGCTGTCTTGCAATTCGCCTCTAAGACCCTGTATCATACTATGAACAGCTGCTTTAGAAGTACAATATCCATTCATCATGGGCATACTACCTAAACCAACTACAGAAGAAACAGTTGCTATTGTAGCATTAGGTTTATTTTCAATGTTTGGAAGGACAGCTTGAGTTAAACGAGCTACTCCCAGTACATTTACCTCCATATTTTGATTTATTGAATCTAACATGTTTTCTGATTTATAACCTCCATGCGCCAATACCCCTGCATTATTAATCAGCATTGTTGCATCAGAAGCTAACTTTGCAGCATTATCTACAGATGCTTGGTTAGTTACATCTAACTGTACCAGTTCTAAACGGTCTCCGTATTTTTCTTTAAGCTCTGTAAGGCTTTCAAGTTTTCTTGCTCCAGCATATACTTTTTTAATGCCTTTATTTAATAGTTCTTCAGTAATTGCTTTACCGATTCCACGATTTGCACCACTTACTAAAGCAATGCTGTCTTTGATTGAAATTTTTTTACTCATTTTTTTATAATTTTAAGTTTTATTTAAGTTGGCTGTTAAAACTTAATAAAAACCAACTCACTTTTATTTAGCAAGCAAATATACAATCTTACTTTTAATTTACAAGTAAGTTTTAAACTTAATTTTGTTTTACAAGCAAGTTCAGAGGTTATTGTATCTTTACAAAATAATTCTCAATAATATGCAAAATCAATTCAGGTGTAGCTGTCCTTGTACTTCAGCCTTGGACATAGTTGGTGATAAATGGACTTTGGTTATTATCAAAGACATGATATTATTAAACAAGCGTACTTTTAAGGACTTTTCTGAGAGTGATGAGGCTATTGCTACAAACATATTATCTTCAAGACTGAAAATGCTATTGGAGTACGAGATTATCAGAAAAGAAAAACTCTCAGATAACAAACAAAAGAACATTTATATTTTAACTCAAAAAGGACTTAACCTGACTCCTGTAATTATTGATTTAATGATATGGAGTGATGGTAACCTAAGAGAGAATCATTCTACATTAGCATTAGTACCTACAGTGCAATTAGATTCTGTAAAAAATGATAAGGAGGGTTACATCAGTATGCTCATTGAAAATTACAAAAAGAAAAACTGGATACAACATAGTGCATAGATAACTAAGTAAGACTTGTGGTTTAACTCAGCAAGAATTATCTGTATTTAAGGAAGAGTATTAATACCATTGAAAATGGAGTGTATGTCCCATCAACAGTATTAGCTTTAAAAATTTCAAAGACTTTAAATTGTTCAGTTGAAGATTTGTTCACACTTCCTTAATTGAATAGCCCTCGTTAGTAATAAAAAAAACGGTTATACTTTATAAAAGTATAACCGTTTTATTGTTTTAGTAGCGGGAACAGGACTCGAACCTGTGACCTTTGGGTTATGAGCCCAACGAGCTACCAACTGCTCCACCCCGCGATATGATGCAAATATAATGCATAAACTTAATTTAACATTATTAATTTTAATTTATTTCTTATCAGAAAAAAAGTATTTTTGCAGCCATGATTTCAGTTAACAATTTGTCATTGTATTTTGGTGGTCAAGATATTTTTAAGGATATCTCTTTTATGGTTAATAAAGGAGATAAGATTGGTTTAGTTGGGAAAAATGGTGCAGGAAAATCAACTCTCTTAAATGTTCTTTCCAAGAACCTTACTCCCAACAAGGGAAATGTATCTATACCTAACGGTTTGATTGTAGGTTATTTAACTCAAGATTTAGACTTTGAAGATGGCAGAACTGTAATTGAGGAAGCTCAAACAGCATTTGATTTTTTAAACACTATTAAAGCAAGACTTGATCATGTAGATAAAGAATTAAATGAGAGAACTGACTATGAAACAGCATCATATTTAGAGTTAATTTCTGAATTTAATGAACTAGAAGAGAGGTATAGAATGTCGGGAGGGAATGATGTTCAATCAGAAATGAGTCAAGTTTTGGCAGGTTTAGGTTTTACTCAGTATGATTTTGATCGTCAAACTACAGAGTTTAGCGGTGGTTGGAGGATGAGAATTGAGCTAGCTAAAATGCTTTTGAAAAAACCAAATATTTTATTATTAGACGAGCCTACTAATCATCTTGATATAGAGTCAATTATATGGCTAGAGAATTGGCTTAAAAAATATAATGGTGCTATTGTTTTAGTTTCTCACGATAAGTTTTTCTTAGACTCTATAACAAATAGAACAATTGAGGTAGCATTTGCAAAAATAAACGACTATAAAGCACCATATACTAAGTATCTTGATCTTCGAAAAGATAGAATTGAGAAGCAAATACAAGCAAAGAAAAATCAAGATAAATTTATTTCTGAAACAAAGGTGCTAATAAATAAATTTAGAGCTAAGAAAAATAAAGCTGCCTTTGCTCAGACTTTAATTACTAAGTTGGAGCGTTTAGAAATTATACATGTTGAAAAAGAAGATGTTGGAAGTATGCAATTTCGTTTTCCTCCAGCTCCTCATTCTGGAAAATTAAGTCTTGAAATTAATAATGTTTCAAAAAGTTATGATGATTTAAAGGTTTTAACAAACTTAGATATGCAGATTGTAAAAGGTGATAAGATTGCTTTTGTTGGAAAAAATGGTGAAGGAAAGTCTACACTGGCTAAAATGGTTGTTAATGAAATTGATTTTGAAGGTGAAATTAAATTAGGTCATCAAGTGAAGATTGGTTATTACGCTCAAAATCAAGCTGATTTTTTAGATGAAGATATTACAGTTTTACAAACTATAGAAAATGCTGTTACCGAACATACTAAATCAAATGTTCGTACAATTCTGGGATCTTTTCTTTTTTCTAATGATGATGTATCAAAAAAGATAAAAGTTTTATCAGGTGGTGAAAGAGCAAGAGTTGCACTATGTAAATTACTTTTAGAGCCTTATAATTTACTAGTCATGGATGAACCAACTAATCACCTTGATATTCAATCTAAAACTTTACTGAAAAAAGCTTTATTAAATTATGATGGAAGTCTAATTGTTGTTTCTCATGACAGAGAGTTTTTACAAGGTCTTTCTCAAAAAGTCTATGAGTTTAAGAATCAAAAAATTAGAGAATATATAGGAGATATAGATACTTTCTTGTCTGAAAAGGATTTAGAGAACTTTAAGCAATTAGAAAGCTCTCAAAAAGATCAAAAGGTTATTTCTAAGGACAAAAATCAAGAGCAGCTTTCTTATAACGAGAAGAAGAAAAGAAAATCTGATATTAACAAGCTTAAAAATAGTATTGGAAAAATTGAAAAAAAAATTGAGCAATTAGAAATTGTTCTTAAGCAAAAAGATACTGAATTATCTGATCCTGATAAATTTAAAGAACTTAGCAGTGATAGTAATTTCTTTGATGTATACAAACAGGAACAAAATTCCTTAAAAGATCTCGAGAAAAAATGGGCTGATCAAACAGAAGAACTAGAAGGAATCCTTTAAAATTGTATGCTATGCATATAAAATAAAATTTTACTTTTTATTTTTGACTAAAATTATAACTATGAAAAAATTTATTTTCACCTTTTTTATTTGTCTTTTAGTTTCAAAATTTACTTTTTCACAGACTGTTGGAGAGAAGTATATTTGGGAGTTTAGAGATGGAACAATAATTCATGGAAGCTTTGTTAAAAGCGAGAGTGGTAACCTTTTTATTATAGATGATAAAGGTGAAGAGATTTATATTCCCAGGGTAATGATTGCTCAGCGTCATATAGCGACTGAAGAAAATTATAAAAATGGAGAGTATTGGTTTCCCAATCTTCATGATACTAGATACTTTTTTTCACCATCTGCATTTGGTTTAGAGAAAGGCGAAGGGTACTATAATAATGCTTATTATATGATGTGGCAGTTCCAATATGGAATTACAGACAATATTTCACTTGGTGGAGGGGCTACTTTATGGGGTTTCCCAGCAACAGTTAATTTGAAATATTCTGATAATATTTCAGATAAATTAAACTATTCATTTGGATATTTTTATGTCGGAGATTTGTTTGAGGTTACTGGCAATCAAAGAAGTTTATTAAGTATGCCTTATGCACTGATAACAAAAGGAAGTAAAGAGAAAAATATTAGTTTAGGTTTATCTTACAATTTTGCTAAACCATTTAATGATGATTTTAATTATGAATCTGGTTTTAGAAGTCAAAGACTTGTTTTAAATGTTGGAGCAATTTCTAGACTTGCAAGAAGATTTTCATTTGTCTTTGAGGGGTGGTTTATGAATCCAGAAAATCTATTTTTTATGGGAGGCCCTGGAATAAGGTATTTTAGTAAAGTAAAAAGAATAACAGCTAGAAACGGTGCAGGTGCAAAAACAGTAGATTTTCAAATATTTATTATGTCAAGTGGTGATGGTAATGTTGCATTGCCAATGGTTGGTCGATCTTGGAGATTTTAAATTTTATTAAATAGACTTTCTCTAATCATTAGAAATTCATTTTTCGTTTATTTGCAAAATGAATCATAAATCCGGTTTTGTAAATATCATTGGTAATCCAAATGTTGGGAAATCAACACTAATGAACGCCCTTATTGGGCAGAAGCTATCTATTATAACTAGTAAAGCTCAAACTACTAGGCATAGAATAATGGGTATACTAAATGATGATAATTATCAAATCGTTTTTTCTGATACTCCAGGAGTAATAAAACCAGCATATAAATTACAAGAAAACATGATGAATTTTGTTCATTCTGCCTTTCAAGATGCTGATGTTCTAATTTACATGGTGGAAATTGGTGAGAAAGGTTTAAAGGATGAAAAGCTTTATGAAAGAATTAAGAAAACTTCTCTTCCATTACTTCTTTTAATTAATAAAATTGATTTGTCTACTCAAGATGAAATTGCTGACTATATTGATTCTTGGAAACAGGAACTTCCTAATGCCTCTGTTTTGCCTATTTCTGCTTTAAATGGTTTTAATTTAGAGCAAATCAAAGAACATATTTTAGAGAATATACCAGAGTCTCCTCCATACTATGATAAAGACACCATTACAGATAAGTCTGAACGTTTCTTTATTGAAGAAATAATAAGAGAAAAGATTCTAAAGCACTATAAAAAAGAAATTCCATACTCTGTGGAAGTTGAGGTAGAAGAGTTTTTTGAAGAAGAAGAAATAATTAAAATAAGAGCAATTATTTATGTTCTTAGAGAGAGTCAAAAAGGAATTCTAATAGGTCATAAAGGTCTAGGTTTGAAACGTATTGGAACGGAAGCAAGAAGAGATATTGAAGTGATGTTAGATAAAAAAGTTTATTTGGAAACACCAATTAAGGTTAATAAGAATTGGCGTAATGATAACAAGCAGCTTAAAAAATTTGGATACGAATAATGGGAAATATTGTAGCAATTGTTGGAAGGCCAAATGTTGGTAAATCCACTATATTTAATAGATTAACAGAATCTCGTCAAGCTATTACAGATGCTGAAAGTGGTGTTACTAGAGATAGACACTACGGTAAGTCAGAATGGAATGGGAGAGAGTTTTCTGTAATTGATACTGGGGGATATGTACATGGTTCTGATGATATATTTGAATCTGAAATTAGAAAACAAGTTCAGCTTGCAATTGAAGAGGCAAATGTCATCTTATTTTTAGTTGATGCAAAATCTGGTATTACTGATCTAGATCAATCTGTTGTTAAGCTTCTTCGAAAGGCAAATAAAAGTGTTGTATTAGCAGTGAATAAGGTTGACAATACAAGATTGTTAGAAGATTCTGTTGAGTTTCATAATTTAGGTCTTGGAGACTATATTCCTTTTTCTTCTATAAGTGGAAGTGGTACGGGAGAATTACTAGATGAATTATTAAAACATTTTGATGAGGAGCAGGAAATCATTGAAGAGGATATTCCAAAATTTGCTGTTATTGGAAGACCAAATGTTGGTAAATCTTCATTTATTAATGCTTTGATTGGTAAAGAACAGAATATTGTTACTGATATAGCAGGGACAACTAGGGATTCATTAAATACAAGATTTAATAAATTTGGATTTGATTTTAATTTAGTGGATACAGCTGGTGTTAGAAAGAAAAATAAAGTCCATGAAAATTTAGAGTTTTACTCTGTAATGCGTTCTGTTAGAGCGATTGAACACTCTGATGTATGTATCTTAATTATTGATGCTGTTTCTGGATTTGAATCTCAAGATCAAAGACTTTTTCACTTAGCCGATAGAAATAAAAAAGGTGTTATAATTTTAGTAAATAAGTGGGATCTTAAAGATAAATCTACGGAAACCTCTAATCTTGTTGAAGAGTCTATTAAAAAGAAGATCGCGCCATTTTCAGATGTCCCAATTATTTTTATTTCTGTTTTAGAAAAACAAAGACTTTTAAAATCTTTAGAAAGTGCTATTGAAGTTTTTAAGAATAGATCTCAAAAAATTAAAACTTCTGTTTTAAACGATGTAATGTTGCCACATATTGAGAATTTACCTCCACCAGCTGTAAAAGGGAAATATATTAGAATTAAATTCTGTACACAGCTTCCCACACCTACACCAACTTTTGCATTTTTTGCTAACCTTCCACAATATATCAAAGAGCCATATAAAAGATATCTAGAAAATAAATTGCGAGAAAATTTTGAGTTTTCAGGGGTGCCAATTCATATCTATTTTAGAAAAAAATAGTTTCTTTAAAATGAAAAAAATACTATTCATATTATTTTTTTTATCAACCATTTTTTTTTGCTTTAGTAATAATAATATAACTATTTATCCACAAGATAATATTTCTAATAATGGAGTTTATGAAACCTTCTATGAAGATGGGCAGTTAAAAAGTAAGGGTACATATATCAAAGGAAAAAAAGAGGGTTTACATAAATGGTGGTATTCAAATGGGTCTTTAGAAAGAGAAGGATATTACGTAAATGGTAAGAAAGATGGAGTTTATAGATGGTGGTATTTAAGTGGTCAGCTTTATATTAAGGGAGAATATAAAGAGGGTGTTTTATTAGATAAAAACATTTGTTACGATAAGAGTGGGAATATCATTAAGTGTAAGCAACTATAATGCATTTATTATTCTTTAAAATTTTCAAGTATTAGTTTTTTTAGTTTGTAGAATAATTTTCTTAATTTAATAAAAATCATTTTTTATGCAAAAATTTTTCCTTTCTCTTTGTATTCTGCTGTTTTCTAATGTGTTATTAGCAGACTCTCCTTTTTTTTCTTTTAAAGAAGTTAATAGTTATCTAACTAAAAATGCAGAAAACTCTATTGGATTATCTTTTGATAAAGAAAGTTTAGAATATCTAAAGAATAAAAATAATATTGAGTTTTTTATAGAACTTCCTACACTTGACAAAAAATTTATAAAGACATCTCTCAAGAGATTTAGTGTTATTAGTGAGGATCATAATTTACTTATTCAAAATGATGAAAATAAGTTTAAAGAAGATTTTGAATCAGGTATTAGTTCTTTTAAAATAAATTACCAAGGAAAAAATATTGGTGTTTTATTGGTTTTAGATAATAAAGTAATTGCTAGCTATAAGCTTAACAGAAGACAATTAGAATTAAATTATTTTAATTTTGATTATGTCCTTTTTGATGTTAATGATATAATAAAAGAAAAAACTTTTTCTTGTGCTGTTGAGCAAGAGTTAGAGCAAATTTTAGTTCCAGAAAATAATTCTTCAAATTCTTCAATGACTCCGCTTTGTTTGGAACTAGCGATTGAAGTTGATCAATTTACTCGAAATACTTTTTCATCAAATACTAATGCTGCAGATTGGGCACACGCAATAATTGCAGGAGTTAGTCAAGTATATTATTCTGAAGTAGGCATAAATATTTCTGTGTCAAATACAATTATTTGGAACTCTCAAGATCCATATGCAAATATTACTAACGATGCTGGAACAATGTTAGATGCATTAAGAACGCAATGGACCTCTAATAACAGTTCCATCTCTAGAGATCTTGTTCATTTATTAACCAAAAGAGGTAACACAGGAACAGGTGGAATTGCATATCTTGATGTTTTATGTGATAATTCTTGGGGTTATGCTTTTAGTTCTGTTTTGGATAACGATACTTCATTTTGCTCTTGTCCAACATATACATGGAACCTTTTTGTTTGTTCACATGAAATAGGTCACAATATTGGAGCTAATCATACTCATTGGTGTGGATGGGTACCTGAACCTTGGAATGGGTTTACAGGTGGGCCCATTGATAATTGTGTAGATGTTCAAGGAAGTTGTAGTAATAATCCTGCGCCAGAGGTTGGTACTATTATGAGTTATTGTCATACCACCTCTTCAGGTGCTTTAATTGATTTTCATGATATTGTCATTTCACAGGCACTAAATCCTGGAATTAATAGTGGAAGTTGTTTAACTATTTGTTCTTTTTATGGATGTACTGATTCTAATGCCACAAATTATGATCCTAGTGCTACTGTTGATGATAGTTCTTGTGTGTATCCAAACATTTTACTTTCATCAAATATTAGCATGCCTGCTTGCTTTGGTGAGAGCTCTGGAAGTATTGATTTAGTTGTGAACGGTGGTCAAGCTCCTTATTTATTTTTATGGAATAATGGTGCAACTACAGAGGATATTTTTTTGTTAGCTAGCGATACTTTTTCAGTTACTGTTACAGATGCTCAAGGATGGGTAGCTTCCAATTCTTTTTATGTTAGCCAGCCTGATAGTTTTTATACTATTATAAATACTTTAAATGCATCAGATTCTTCTTCTTCAGATGGAGCAATTTTCATAAATGTTGTTGGAGGGTCTTACCCCTACACTTATTATTGGAATGATGGAACAAATTTTTTTCCTGATACAACACCATATCTTTTAAATCTTTCTTTTGGAACATACAATCTTTTTGTAGTAGATGATAATACTTGCTTTCAATCAATTAGTATTGATATTGGTGTTGATTTTGTTTATTCAGGTTGTACTGATCCAAATGCATCTAACTATGATCCAAATGCTACTATTGACGATGGTTCATGTTTATACATGAATTGTTCAAACCCTGTTCCCTCTGGATCTAGTTGTTAATTGGACAACAGATACTAAAGCATCAGTGTCATGGGATAATATGAATGATAGTGCATGTATGGTATTTAAATACTTTATAAGATATAGGGTCGATAACTTAGATGGTACTTATGGAAGCTGGGTGACTAAGTCAGCTGGTGTTGGTAATGGACTATGTAACTTTGGTCTTAATACCACTGAGAAAAGGTTACAGTTCTTAACGTCTGCAACTACTTACCAGTTTAAGATGAAAGCTTTCTACTGTGGTGGAACGGAATCAGGATATTCTTCTCCTGCAAGCTTTACTACTGGAGCAGATTGTCCTCCAATGACTAACTTAGGTGTACAAACATTTAATGGGAATCAAGCTAAAGCTACATTCTCTTGGGATACTACAGGAGCTTATGTTTTCGCAAGAATTGCATTAAGAGTAGATACTACAGGTGCAACTTGGGGAACAGCTGGTGGATTCGGTATTTACTACCCTACACTAACTGTTAATAAGTTTGGATTAACACCTGGACAGTCATACAGAGCTCAAGGAAGAACATTCTGTGATTCTAACGTAACATCTTATAGATCAACATGGACATCGCCAGTACTGTGGACACAGCCTGGAACACTTAATTAGAATGGAGTCTACAAGTCAGATTAAGAACCTAGATGTTTATCCTAACCCATCAAGAGATATCTTTAACATAAGATTTGTATCAGAGAAAATACAAGAGCTAAGTATTAAAGTTTTAAATGTATATGGAGAATTAGTTTTTGAAGAAAATATTGGAAAATTTATAGGGGAATTTACAAAAAGTTTAGACCTATCAATGTCACCAAAAGGCATTTATATTTTAGAAATTAAAAACGATGATAATTTTATTAGTAAAAAAATAGTTATCCAATAAAAAAAGCCAACATTAGTTGGCTTTTTTTATGTCTATTTATTTAAGAATTTAATTAATCTTTAACAACTCTACCTCAAATATTAAAGTTTCATTAACCCCAATATTATTTGATGGAGGATTAGCTCCGTATGCTAAATCTGAAGGAATATAAAATTTATATTTATCTCCTACACTCATTAATTGAATCCCTTCTACCCATCCTGGAATTACTTGACCTATTGGAAAAGTTGCAGGTTGTCCAGTAGAAATTGAGCTGTCAAATATATTTCCATTAATAAGTGTTCCATGGTAATTTACTGTTACCTGATCATTAATTGTTGGTTTAGGTCCATTTTTCCCATTAGAAATTACTTCATATTGAAGGCCACTTTCTGTTGTAGTTACTTCTTCTCTAGCACTATTTTCAGCTAAGAAATTTTTTCCTTCTTCAGCATTTTCTAATCCTTCTTTTTCAGTTTTTTTATTAGCAGCATTTACAAAATAATCATTAAGTATTGAATCTGTTTCTAATAATGAATAGTCCAAATCTTGGTTGAAAATTACATCATTAAAAGCTTTTGCAACTGACATAGCAGAAATTGTGTCTAAATCATTTCTAGACTTAAGAGCTGTTGCTACATTAACACCAATACTGTATGATACTTTTTCAATATCACTAACAGGAGTTTTATAATTTGGTTCTTGGCTACAAGATGAGAGAATTATAACAAAGCTTATTAAAATTTTTATCGTTTTCATGTTTAATATTTTTTTTACAAAAATACATTTATTGTTTAAAGTTTATGCAAATTTAAAAAGTCAATTCTTTATATTTGAAGATTAAAAATTTTCTAAAATGAAAGTAGTAGAAACAACAATTGGTGGTCTAGTAATTATAGAGCCAAAGATTCATGAAGATGAAAGAGGTTACTTTTTTGAAAGTTGGAATAATAGAAAATTTAATGAATTAGTAGCTAATGTTAATTTTGTACAAGATAATCAATCATGCTCTTCTAAAAACACTCTTAGGGGTCTACATTTTCAAAATCCTCCATATGCTCAAGGAAAATTAGTTAGAGTTATTTCTGGATCAATATTAGATGTTGCTGTAGATATAAGAAAAAGTTCTCCAACATACGGAAAGCATTTTTCAGTGCTTCTTTCTAAAGAAAATAATAAAATGTTTTATATTCCGCCTGGATTTGCACATGGTTTTTTAGCTCTTGAAGATGATACTATTATGTCGTATAAATGTACAGTAGATTATAACAAGGAAAGTGAAGGGTCACTTTTTTGGGATGATAAAGATTTAAATATTGATTGGAGTATTACAAATCCGCTTATTTCTGAAAAAGACGACAAAGCAGAAAGCTTTAAATCTTTTATAAGTCTTTTTTAATGAATAAGAAAATACTTTCAATTCTGGGACTAATCATTTTGATTGTTCTTTCTAAATTATTTATTTCATCAACATACTTAAAAACCTCTGACAAGCTTCACCAACAGTATTTTAATAAACAATATGGAATTTATTCAGTTGTCCATCCCAATAACTTAGGCTTTGCTAATGAATATTGTCCAACTACTTCGAATGAAATTTTTGAAAGAGTTGATAAAGAATTACTAAAAAATATATATTGGCAATCAAACACTCTTCTTTACTTTAAAAGATCTAACAAGTATTTCCCAATAATTGAAAAAATTTTAGAGACAAATAATATCCCAAATGATTTTAAATATTTAGCATTAATTGAAAGTGGTCTTGAAAATGTTTTCTCTCCTTCTGGTGCTGCAGGTTTTTGGCAAATAATGCGTGGTACGGGAAAAGAATATGGTCTTGAAGTGAATTACGCCATAGATGAAAGGTTTAATCTTGAGAAGTCAACTCAAGTAGCATGTGATTATCTTAATAAGGCATATAAAGAATTTGGTAGTTGGACTCTTGCGGCGGCATCTTACAATATGGGGATAAGTGGTTTAAAAAGAAAAATTAAATCTCAAGGCACTAATAACTATTACAATTTACATTTAAGCAGCGAAACCTCAAGATATGTTTTTCGCATTCTTGTTGTTAAAGAGATTCTTGAAAACCCTCAAAACTATGGATTTGTATTTAGGCAAGATGACTTATATACTTACCCCGAAGTTGATCTTATTAAAATTGATTCTACAATAGCAGATTTAAATAAATTTGCTCAATCACATGAAATAAATTATAAAATTCTTAAGCATTTTAATCCATGGCTTAGAGTGTCAAGTTTACCGGATAAATCAAGAAGGAAATATGTTTTAAAGATCCCAAAAAATAAAGAAAGTTTAGTCTTTGAAGATTTTGAGAGTGACAATATAAATTAATGATGAAAAGTCAACGAGATTATATTGAAATATTTGGTGCAAGAGTTCATAATCTAAAGAATATTAACCTTAAGATTCCAAGAAATAAGCTTGTAGTTTTTACTGGTAAAAGTGGAAGTGGTAAATCTTCACTAGCATTTGACACTATCCATTCAGAAGGTCAGAGGAGATACCTTGAGACTTTTAATGCATATGCGCGACAGTTTATTGGTAATTTAGAAAGACCAGATGTTGATAAAATTACTGGATTAAGCCCAGTTGTTGCTATTGAGCAGAAGACAACTTCAAAAAATCCTCGCTCAACTGTCGGTACAATAACCGAAATATATGATTATCTGAGGCTTTTATTTGCTAGAGTTGGTGTTGCTCACTCTTATAATTCTGGAGAGAAAATGGTTCGCTACTCTGATGATAAAATCATTGAATTAATAAAAAAAGATTACAGTGGCAATGTAATAAGTATTCTATCACCAATTATTAAATCTAGAAAAGGTCATTATGGTGAGTTGTTTCATAAACTAAGAAGTAGGGGTTATCTAAAAGTTCGGGTTGATGGGGAGATAATAGATATTGTGCCAAATCTACAACTTGACAGGTATAAAACACATGATATTGAAATTGTTGTTGATAGAATTAAAATTAATGAAAAGTGCGATAAGAGGTTGCTTTCATCTCTAAAATTAGCAATGGATGATGGCGATGGTACTATGATGGTTTTATCCAAAGATAATGAAATAAGATTTTTTAGTAGATTTCTCATGTGTCCTTCAACGGGTATTGCATATTCAAATCCTGAGCCAAATTCTTTTTCTTTTAATTCTCCTAAAGGAGCATGTTTAAGTTGTAATGGGTTAGGTTTTAAAAAAACTGTTGACTTTAAAAAAATAATTCCTGATAATTCAATTAGTATTAATAATGGTGGAATAGCGCCATTACAGAACAAAAATACTTCATGGATTATCGATCAGATTGAAATAATTGGTAAGAAATATGATTTTAATTTAAATACTCCTATAAAAAATATTTCTAAAGATGGTTTAGATGCTGTATTATATGGAACAAAAGAAAATATTAAAGTTAATTTAAAAGCAGCAGGGATTTCAAAGGTTTATAAAATTAATTTTGATGGTATAGTGAGTTTTATTGAAGAGCAGTTAAATAATTATTCAAGTAGAAGTCTTGAAAAATGGGCATCTAAGTATATGACTTCTCATCTTTGTAAATCATGTTCAGGTGCAAGGCTGAACAAAGAGTCATCACATTTTAAAATTGATGGTAAAAGTATTTATGAAGTTTCTAGCTTAGATATAAAATCACTTAAATTTTGGATTAGTAATATTGAAAAATCTTTTTCAAAAAATGAAAAAATTATTGCTAAACAAATTGTTAAAGAGTTATTAAAGAGAATTCAATTTATTTTAGATGTTGGCCTTTCGTATCTTTCGCTTAATAGAACATCAAAAACATTATCTGGTGGAGAGGCTCAAAGAATTCGTTTAGCAACTCAAATAGGATCTCAGTTAACTAATGTCTTATATATTTTAGACGAGCCAAGTATAGGTTTGCATCAAAGAGATAATTTAAAGCTGATTGATTCTTTAAAAAAATTAAGAGATATAGGTAATTCAGTTATCGTTGTGGAACATGATAAAGATATGATTGAAAGTTCAGATTTTATTGTCGATATAGGTCCTCATGCAGGTGTGTATGGCGGCGAAATAGTTTCTCAAGGTTCAATTAAAGATATAATTAATGATAATCAAATTACTTCAGATTATCTTACTGGTAGAAAAAAAATCTCTATACCAAAAAAAAGAAGGAAAGGGAATGGTAAATTTTTAGAGCTTATATCTGCAAAAGGAAACAATCTTAAAAATATTGATATTAAAATCCCTCTAGGTCTTCTTTGTTGTGTCACAGGTGTTTCTGGCAGTGGGAAGTCCACCTTAATAAATGAAACCCTTTATCCAATTTTAAATAAACATTTTTTTAGAGGAGAGAAAAACCCATTAAGTTTTAAAACTATTAATGGTTTAGAAAATATTGATAAGGTCATAGAAATAAATCAAACTGCTATCGGAAGAACCCCTAGGTCAAACCCAGCAACATACACTGGTGTGTTTGGTGATATTAGAAATTTATTTGCAAGTGTACCTGAATCAAAAGTAAGAGGTTATAAGTTAGGTCGTTTTTCGTTTAATGTTGTTGGAGGGAGATGTGAGGGGTGTAGAGGTGGAGGTATGAAAACAATTGAAATGAATTTTTTGCCTGATGTCTTAGTTCATTGTGAAGATTGTAATGGGAGGAGGTATAATAATGAAACTTTAGAGATAAAATATAAAGGAAAATCAATATCTCAAATTCTTGATCTAACGATAAATGAAGCTGTTGTTTTTTTTGAGCATATTCCTTCAATATTCAGAAAAATTAATACGATAAAAGATGTAGGTTTAGGGTATATTACTTTAGGTCAATCAGCTACCACGTTATCTGGGGGTGAGGCTCAAAGAATTAAGCTAGCTGCAGAACTTTCAAAAAGAAGCACAGGTAATACTTTTTATATTTTAGACGAGCCCACAACGGGTCTTCATTTTGATGATGTTAATGTTTTTCTTGATGTAATAAATACAATAGTTGAAAAAGGTAACTCTGTCTTAATAATAGAGCATAATATGGATGTAATAAAAGTTGCTGATTATATAATTGATTTGGGACCTGAGGGTGGCGAGGAAGGAGGTGAAATAGTTTGTTTTGGAACACCAGAGAGTATTGTGAAATCTTCGAAAGGTTACACTTCTAAGTTTCTAAAAAAAGAGTTATTAACTAACTAATAATGATATTATTCTAATTCTGGTAGTACAACAAATTATTCCTTTCTTAATTTTTTCCTATTTTTACGGCAATCTAAAATAATTTAAAGATGAATCAATTTTTTTTAAAGATTAGTATTCTATTCTTGTGCCTTATTTCTTTCTCTGTATTTTCTCAAGAAACTATTAAAAAAGAATCTACTAAAAAAGAATCTACTAAAAAAGTAAAAGTTAAAAAGGAAAAAGTTAAAAAAGTTAAAGTTAAAAAGGAAAAAGTTAAAAAAGAAAAAGTTAAAAAAGAAACTAATTTAAATGAAATTTCATCTAGATTAAAATCCCCTGTAGAGCCACTAAAATCTATGTTTACTCTTGGTACAGGTTTCTATAGCTTTCAAGGAGATATTTCTAATGAAGAATCAAATTATTTATCTGGAAATATAGCTTATAATGCTGGGATGCGTTTCTTTGTTAATGATAAAATTGATTTCTCGGTGTTATTTACTTCTCCTTTAGATTTTAATGAAAAATCAATTGATGATCTTGGAATAGTATCTGAATTTAGATCAACAATAACTTCGTTTGGCGCACAATTAGATTTTAATTTTAAAGATATTTTTAAGAATTCTAGAATTCATCCATTTGCAAGTCTTGGTATCATTTCATCATCGTTTAAAACACTAAATACAATTGATAGCCCTAGCTATATGCCAAAAGAAAGTTCTGTTGGACTTCCTGTTGGTTTTGGTTTAATGTTAGATCTTTCAAATAAGATGCGATTTGATGCTGCATTAAAGTATACTATTAATTCTGCAGATATTGATCATTCTGATTTATCTCAAAGTGATAATTACATGGTTTTAAATTTTGCAGTGCATTATGATTTATTTACTAGAGAAAAGAGTACAAATATTTATGATCAAAAATATTATGCTGATGTTAATTATGATAAATTAGATATTGCCGATGCTGATGGAGACTTAGTGGCTGATATTGATGACTACTGTCCAAAAACACCAGCTGGTATTAAAGTTGATGAAAATGGATGTGCTCTTGATGATGATGGAGATGGTATTGCTAATTATCTGGATAAAGAAAAAAATACAAAAATTGGAGTTATTGTTGACGAAGATGGCGTAAAGTTAACTGATGAAAAATATTTTAGTATGTATTCAGATGTCGACCCTGCATCTAGAGAATATTCTGAGTTTTATAATGAAAATGAAATTAAGAGAGATGATTTTAAAACTGTCAACGCATATTTAATAGCGAAAGCTAATGCTTTTAACAGATTAAATAATCTCAATAATATGAATGAAGTTGAAGGTGTTTTTTACAAGGTTTTTCTATCTCAATTCTCAGAAGGTGTTCCAGCTAAGATTATTAATAAACTTTTAAGTTTAGATGATTTAGAAAGCATGTCAAATGAAGACGGTAGCATTATTTATGCTGTAGGGTCTTACTTAACAGTTGATGAAGCTCTAAACAGAGAGTTTAATTTAGAAAAAGCAGGATTTAAAAATCTTGACATTTTAGAAGTTAACAATGGAGCTTTATCCATTTATAGACCTCAGATTGTAGATCAATCCACAGAATTAATTGATAAAGAAGATTCATCAAAATTAAATGTTGATTCATCATTAGTAGAAAAAAATAATGCAAATTCTGATGAAGTAATTAAGATTAAAGATGCTAATTCAAGCGGTACAGTCTTTAGGGTTCAAATTGGAGCGTTCAAAGTAGTATTAAATGATGAAGTTTTTAGTGGTGTTAAAAATGTAATCTCTTTTAAAGGAAATGATGGTTTAACAAGATATATGACAGGCTCTTTTACTGACTATAAAGATGCAGTATTATATTCTCAAGAAATGAAAGCTAGAGGATTTGAGGATGCATTTATTGTGACTTATAAAGATGGAGAAAAAGTAGCTCTAAATGTTGCAATTGAAAAGAATAACAAAAAGATTATAAAGCAAAAAAATACAACAACTAAAAAAGTAAAAGTTGATGTATCGTTTCGTATACAAATCGGAGTTTTTAAAGATGAAATTAGTCCTAATGATTTAGAGAAATTGAGTAAGATCTCAAATTTAACAAAAGAACCTAGTGGTAATTTCTACAAGTACTATTCATCTAGTTACAATAATTTTATCGACGCATCTTCTGAATTAGAAATGATTAAATCATTTGGTTTTACTGATGCTTTTATGATAGCTCAAAAGGATGGTGGTTTGATTTCGATTGAAAAAGCAAGAATGCTTTTAAATAATAACTAATTATTCATTGTTTTTACTTGCTTTTTTACTTCCGGAATAAATTTCAAATTTTCTAAAGCTGCATTCAAGTTTTCCATTCATTACTTTAATTTTTTTGTTAGGCTTTAGTCCAATCATTTTAAGATTCTCAAGGTCTGAAGAAATTAACCATACATCACAGTCTTGATAATTATTTTTTAAGGACGTGCCTAATTTTTCATAAAACTCATTCATCCCTAGTTCAATTCTTTCCCCATATGGAGGGTTAAAAAGAACAAAAGTATTTGGAGAAATTTTAGTTTCAAAAAAATCTTCATTTTTTACCTTTATGCTTTCAAACATAAGAGCGTTTTCAACATTCTCTCTTGTCATTCTTACAGCCTTTTGAAAATTATCCCCACCTGTAATTTTCCCCTTGTATTCTTTTTCTTTATTTAGAGATGTGTCTCTAATTAATTCAAATAATTCCTCATCGTAATCTTTCCATGATGCAAAACCAAATTTATCTCTAAAAATATTTGCTGGAATATTATTTGCTATTAAAGCAGCTTCAATTAAAATTGTTCCAGATCCACACATTGGATCATGAAAATCTGAGATCTGGTTCCAGCCGCTTAAGAGTATTAATCCGGCAGCTAATACTTCATTCATAGGTGCAACTACTGTATTTGATTTATAACCTCTTTTATGCAAAGAATAACCTGAACTATCTAATGATAATGTACATGTATGTTTTGCAATATGAAGGTCAATTGTTAAATCAGCATTTTTTGGATCTACATTTGGTCTTTTATCAAATTTATTTCTAAAGAAATCAGCTATTCCATCCTTAACTAAAAGTGAGGCATATTTACTATGTGTAAATACTTCTGAATTTGTTGTTGCACTTGTTGAAAAAGTCATATTTATATCTAAAAATTCACTCCAGTCAATCTTAGTAATCTTTTCTAGTAATTCTTTTTCATTATGAGCTTGAAATGTTGCAATTGGTTTTAAAATTCTTAAGCATGTTCTTAAATTAAGGTTTGCCTTGTACATAAATCCAATGTCTCCCTTAAAGCTTACTGCTCTATTTTGTATCTTAACATTCTGAGCTCCTAATGTTCTAAGTTCCTCAGCGAGAATCTCTTCTAATCCATACATCGTTTTTGCCAACATGTAAAAATTTTCTTCTTTCATAATGCAAAGATAGTTTTATAAGTAATAGAATTACTTAGTTTTGTGTTATTAAATTTTAACAAAAACGTATGAGGCAACTAAGTTGTGACAAAGAAATAATTTATCTAAACACTGATTTTTCTAAACTTCATCAAATTGTTCCTGAGATTTTAGAAAGAGATGTTTTTTATATTATTGATGAAAGTGTTTATTTGTTACACAGCAGTAAGTTCTCGCTTTTTAAAAATGTGATTTTAGTTCCACCAGGTGAAAAAACTAAATCACTTTCTTTCGTTATTAAAATAGTTGATCAACTATTGACTTTAAATGCTAATCGGAAATCTTTCTTAATTGGTATTGGTGGGGGTGTGATTTGTGACCTTACAGGTTTTGTATCATCAATCTATATGAGAGGTATTGATTTTGGTTTTATTCCAACTACATTATTGGCAATGACTGATGCCTCAATTGGAGGTAAAAATGGAGTTAATTTGAATACTATTAAAAATATAATTGGAGTTATTAATGATCCAAAATTTATATTTATTGATTATAGCTTTTTAAATACATTACCTAATAAGGACTGGTTAAATGGATTTGCTGAAATTATTAAACATGCATGTATTAGCTCAAATAATCTGTTTGATTTTCTAGAGAATAATGCTAATATATTTAGATCTTACGATTCTTGTAAAAATTCATTAGAGTTTGATCAATTAGTATTTGATTCGATTTCTATTAAATTAGATTTTGTTAAGTCCGATAAAACTGAACTTGGTAGAAGAAAGTTTTTAAATTTTGGACATACATTTGGCCATGCTATAGAATCAAAATATTCTTTAACACATGGGGAGTCAATAAGTTTAGGTATTGTTTTTGCAAATCATATTGCAAATAAGCTTAACATACTCTCTTATAAGGAGATGGAGAAAGTAAAAAATATTTTATCATCTTACTTATTGCCTGTTGATATATCTGCTTTTAATAAGGAAAGTTTAGTTGATTTGATCTATAATGATAAGAAATCTTTTAATGATAAGATTGATTTAATTTTTATAAATAAAATTGGTAGTTCTTTGATTCATAATATTAAGATAAAAGACATCTTTTAATGAATCAGAAAATTAAACCATTTAATTATAGCGGAGAAATTATTTCAAATTCATCTAAAAGTTATTTTCAAAGAGTAATAGCACTAATTTCTATTTCAAAAACAACTTGCTTAGTTCATGGGTTGTACAATGATGATGATGTTAAAGTTGCTCTTGGTATATTTAAGGCTATTGGTGGAAAGGTTAAAAAAAATACTAATAATATCTTTCTTGACAGTAGGGATGTTTACCCAGGAAGTAATATTTCTCTTTCTTGTGGAGAGTCTGGACTTAGTACTAGAATGTTTGGTACTGTTCTAACTTGTATTTTTTCAATAATAAAACTTAATGGAGATAGATCAATTGCTAATAGAAAAATAGATTTTTCAGAATTATCACAACTTGGTGTTTTAGTTAAACATGTATCTAAAAGAATGCCTATCATTTTAAAGGGTAATTTAAGTTCTGGAACTATTAATGTTGATGGTTCACAAGGTTCACAGCTTATTTCAGGCTTATTAATTGCTCTTAGTTCGTTAAAGAAAGATAGCGTTATAAATGTTAAAGATTTAGTTAGTAAGCCATATGTTTTAATGACTATACAAATTTTAAAGGAATTTGGCATATCTATTATTAATGAGGATTTTTCTAAATTCATTATTAAAGGAAATCAAATTCCAGTTTCAAGAGACTATTTTGTTGAGGGAGATTGGAGTGGGGCTGCATTTCATCTTGTAGGGGCTGCAATTTCTGGAGAGGTTTCTATTACGGGGCTTAATTTAGCTTCATTACAAGCTGATATAAAAATTCTTGATGTTTTATTAATGTGTGGTTCTAAAGTTATAAAAGGAGAAAATAGTGTCACTGTAAAAAAAGGTAGATTAGAGAGTTTTGTTTTTGATGCTCAAAATTGTCCTGATCTTTTTCCACCACTTGTTGTTTTGGCATCATGCTGTATTGGAGTCACTAAAATTAGTGGAGTAAATAGATTATCTAACAAAGAAAGTAATAGAGCTGTTGTTTTACAATTAGAATTTAAAAAATTAGGTATTGAGATTGATATTCGAGGAGATGATATGTTGATTACTGGTACTACGCATATTATTGGTAACGAAGTTGATTCTAATGGTGATCATAGAATTGCAATGGCATTAGCTACTATGGCAAGTGTTTCAAATTCACCGATCAATATTTTAAATGCTGATGTAGTAGCTAAATCCTATTCTAACTATTTCAATGATTTAGAAAAGGTTTCTAATTAGTTCTAAACTTAAATTTGTATTCAGTTAAGCTATTATTTGCTTTAATTATTTTTTGCTTTAAATTTTGCTTATAATTTTGAACTCTTAGAGATAGTTCTTCATCCGCTGTTGACATTATTTGGGAAGCAAGTATACCTGCGTTTAAAGCTCCATCTAAACCTACTGTAGCAACAGGAACTCCTGGAGGCATTTGTAGTATTGATAATATAGAGTCCCATCCATCTATAGAAATTGATGATCTGCAAGGAACACCTATTATAGGTAAGTGAGTAAAAGCAGCTATTACCCCAGGAAGGTGTGCGGCTCCTCCAGCTCCAGCAATTATAACTTGAATGCCATTTTTATGAGCATTTGATGCAAACTCTTCAACCATTTCTGGAGTTCTATGAGCTGATAAAGCATTAATTTCAAATGGAATTTTCATTTCATCTAAAAAATTTGCTGCCTTTTGCATTACTGGCATATCTGATGTGCTGCCCATTATTATACTTACCTTAGCTTTCATATATATATATTAATTTAAATTTATTCAATTACAAATATATTATTTTTGAATATTATATATGCTCTGTATTGTGTGATTGATATAAATGTTAATAATTTATTTTTTTTCTTCTCTATTTTTATGAATTTTAGTAATTTAACAGCTTGATTATTAAGTTGTTATTTTTTTTATGACTTTTTTGATAAAAAATAGTTCGATTCTTGTAGTGAATATATAAAAAGAATATATATTTGCAGCCGCTTTCGAGCAACAGATCTTTTAAATAATTAACATCATAAAAAATTTTCTCAAAAGAATTGTTTGTTTTTAAAAACAATGTATATTTGCAGCCCTTTTAGAAATAATGTTTGTTAGATTTTAGAAGGAAAAACATAAAAATGGCCTTAAAACCATTTTCATAGAAGTTCTTAAAAATATTGAAGATAGAATTAGAATACATCCAAATAAAAGTCAATTTATAAACTTTTTTTACAACGAAGAGTTTGATCCTGGCTCAGGATGAACGCTAGCGGCAGGCCTAACACATGCAAGTCGAACGGTAACAGATCTAGCTTGCTAGATGCTGACGAGTGGCGCACGGGTGCGTAACGCGTATACAATCTACCTTTAACTGAGGGATAGCCCAGAGAAATTTGGATTAATACCTCATAGTATTATTATTAGGCATCTTTTTATAATTAAAACTTCGGTGGTTAAAGATGAGTATGCGTACTATTAGCTAGTTGGTAAGGTAAAAGCTTACCAAGGCAACGATAGTTAGGGGGCCTGAAAGGGTGATCCCCCACACTGGTACTGAGAC
>CASIBH010000003.1:50000-55890 GCA_949372805.1 uncultured Flavobacteriales bacterium
CCTGCTTTACATAATTTTAAATAATCTTTCCATGCCCCTTCTTTATCTTCCTGCATTCTAATCCAAAATTGAAATGCACATATCTGTGCAAGAGTATAATCAATATAATAAAATGGCATTTCATAAATATGAGCTTGCTTTTGCCAGAAACCTCCATTTTTAAGAAAATCTAAATCATCATAATTCTTTCCTGGCTGATAGATTTTTTCTAATTCTAACCATTGTAATTTTCTTTCTTTTGGTGTTGCATTGGGGTTTTCATACACCCAATGTTGAAAATGATCTACAAGTGCTCCATAAGGAAGAAATGCTAAAGAGCCAGCTAAATGTTTAAAAAGAAACTTATCTGTATCTTCTTTGAAAAATAGATGCATCCAATCCCAGGTTAGGAATTCCATGCTCATAGAGTGAATTTCACAAGCTTCATAAGTTGGCCATAGGTACCTATTGATAGGTTGATTTCTACTTTGATAACATTGAAAGGCATGGCCAGCTTCATGTGTTAACACAGTTACATCGTGATCAGTTCCGTTAAAGTTTGCGAAAATATACGGTCTTTCAAGTGATGGAAAAGATGTACAAAATCCACCACCACTTTTTCCAGCTCTATTTTCTAAATCCATTAGCTCTTCATTTACCATCATATCAAAGAAGTTTTTAGTTTCTTTTGATAGCTCACTGTACATTATTTCTGCTTGTTTTACCTGAAATTCTACACCTCCTTTTGGTTTTGGATTTCCCTCCTTAAAGTATAGAGTGTCATAAATAAACATATCATCGTATCCTAAAATATCTTTTCTCTTCTCATTTATTTTTTTTACAAGAGGAACAATATGCTTTACAATTTGTTTTCTGTATTCTGAAACTTCCTGCGCTCCATAATCAGATCTATTCATATTTAAATAACCTAATGGGATGAAGTTATCAAAATTCAAAACCTGTGCTTTTTTATGTCTAACTTTTACAAGTTTATCAAAAATTGTATCTAATTTATCTTCATTGTCTTTAAAAAAACTATCCATCAATTGATAAGCTTCTTTTCTTGTTTCTCTATTTGTATCTTGCATGTAAGGGGATAAGCCTGCAAGATTTAATGTTTTGCCTTTATAATCCATTTCAGCACCAGCCAGTAGTGATCTGTATTCATTTGAAAGCTCATTTTCTTCTTTCATTAAACTAACTAGTTTTGGATCGAAAGATTTAAGCTCCATTTCAATTAAATTAAAAAAGTGTTTGCCGAATTTATTTAGTAGTTCTTCTTTGAAATTTGAGTTATTAATTGCTTTAGTAAACTGATTGTCAATAGCAGCTATTTCAGGCCCGATTCCATCATAAAATTTATTTTCTTCAACCGCTTTTTCATCTTTTGTATTTCTTGCAAAGTTAAGATGAGCTATACTGCCATAAGTTTGAGTTTCTTTTTGAATATTTTGATATTCTTGAATGATTCTAATTTGATTTTCAGCTGTTTCAGATAGCTCAAACTGCTTGATCATTTTTTCAACATTACTTTTAAATTTATCAAAGTCAATTCTTTTGTAAGGGAAGTCGCTATATATCATTTTATTTCTTTATTTCTTTTTTAACTTCTTTTTTTTTCTTTTTTTCAATAGATATTAAGCCTGTATTATGCATAAGATTATACCATTGCAGAACTTTTTTTATATCCGAGAAGTAAACTCTCTCTTCATCATATTCAGGTAATATTTCTCTAAAATAATCAAGTACTTCACTTTTATCAGATTTATGACTTAAGCAGATTTTCCCATCTTCTTTTTTTGCTATTGCATCAAAAATATCTGATAGTGATGTAGTATCTTCATATGTGTAAATGCCAATCTCCTCTAACAGATTTGCTTGATTATGTGAATATATTGGACTCCTTTTTTTATCAACTAAAGATTCAATAATTACAGTATTATTAGATTTTGAGATAACTTTATAAAGTCCTGGCTTGCCTGCAACATTAATGATACCTTCTATGTTCATAATTTAAAATTTTGGCAAATTTACGTTTTTTTATTTTTGATACTAGATGGATATTTAATTTATATTCGTAATATTGAGATAAATATATTTATGTTTTTATTTAAGAAAAAAAATTCTAAAGAAATAATATCATGGTCATTTTATGACTTTGCTAATCAGCCTTACACAACATTAATAATTACATTTATTTATAGTGCCTTTTTCGTAAATTACATTGCTCCAAATGAAACTCAAGGCACTTTCCTTTGGGCTAATGCTATATCAGTTACAGCTATATGCGTTGGTCTTCTCTCACCTGTCCTAGGTGCATTTGCTGACTCTGGTGGCTATAGAAAATTTTTTCTTATTTTCTTTACAATTATCTGCTCTTTTTTTACTGCTCTCTTATATTTTCCAAATTCTGGTGATATATATTTAGCATTATTTCTTGTAGTGATTTCAAATATAGCGTTTGAAATGGGTACTGTGTTTTCTAATTCCTACCTTGTTGATTTGTCTGATAAAAAAAATGTTGGTAGAATCTCTGGAACTGCTTGGGGTTTAGGTTTTGTTGGAGGCTTAATTGCTCTTTTTTGTTGTCTCACTTTTTTTGATGTTAATATACCTAGTGATGTTAAGCTTATTAATGTTTTTGTTGCTTTATGGTTTTTATTTTTTAGTCTACCTGCATTCTTTTTTTTAAAAGATAGAAAAAAAGAAAAGTTATCAATTAGTAATATAATCTTATCTTTTAAATCCATATCAATTACTTTTAAAGAGATTTATAAGTACAAAAGAATTTTAAATTTTTTAATTGCTAGATTATTTTATAATGATGGGCTCGTAACTATTTTTGCTTTAGGTGGTATATATGCTGTTGGAACTTTAGGTTTTTCTATGCGAGAAGTTTTAATTTTAGGAGTTGTTTTAAATGTTTTTGCTGCAATTGGTTCATTTACTTTTGGTTATATTGAAGATAAAATTGGAGTCAGGAATGTCATTAATCTGTCACTGATAATTTTAATTTTTGCTACTTTATTAGCTTTTGTTGCACCATGGACTAATTTTCCTAAAGAAACATTTTGGCTTGCTGGTGTTTTACTTGGTACAATGATTGGTCCTAATCAATCTTGTAGTAGATCTTTTATGTCTCAAATTATTCCATCAGATAAAAAAAATGAGTTTTTTGGTTTTTTTGCTTTAACGGGTAAGGCTACATCTTTTCTTGGTCCACTTCTTTTTGGTATAATAACCACATTACACAGCCAGCAATTTGCACTTTTAAGTGTTGTGTTTTTTTTTATATTAGGCTATTTTATCTTTAATAGGAAACATTAATTTTTTCAAAATCTTTCGCTTGTACTATGTATTTTGTTTTGTACAAGTTTTTAATGAATTTAATTTAATCAAGCCTTAAATTATTAATCATTGTTTAATTTTGTTGCAATTATTTTTTAATCTTTTGTATGCGTATTTTATTTTTTCTTTTATTTCTTCTACATTATAATTGTTTTACACAAAATTTTATTTCTAAAACTGGAGAAATTACTTTTTTTTCATATGCTCCTATCGAGGATATTAAAGCTGTCAATAAAAATGTTAGTGCTGCTTTTAATTCCCAAACTAATGAAATAGTATTTAAACTTGATATTATTAATTTTCAATTTAGGAAAAAATTGATGCAAGAACACTTTAATGAAAATTATTTAGAGTCAGATATCTTCCCTACATCAACTTTTGTTGGTAAAGTCTATAATAATGATTCTCTATCTAATGTTAAAGGGTTATTAACTATTCATGGAGTTACTAAAGAAATTATTGCTTTTGGTACGTTTAATATTTTAGATAATTCAATTAAATTATCATCAAGTTTTAAAATAAAGCTTGAAGATTTTAATGTTGAAATACCAAAAATAGTTATGTATAAGATAGCTGAAGAGATTTTAGTTGATATTGATATGACTTTATTAAAAATATTATGAGATTTAAATTAATCTTTATTCTTTCTTTTTTATTTTCTAATCTTAGTTTTTCTCAGGAAGATCTTTTTGATTTGATTTCTAATAATGAATCAACTATTTATCCAGAGTTTTTTTTTAAAGGAACTAAAATTATCAATTCTCAATCTGTTGAGATTCCATCCGAAGGGGTTTTACAGTTTATGATTCAACATAGATTTGGGACATTAAATTCTGGATTTTATAATCTTTTTGGTTTAGATAATTCTCAAGTTAGAATAGGTTTTGATTATGGATTAAATAAATGGTTAAGTATTGGTCTTGGTAGAAGTTCATCGTTAAAAGCAATAGATTCTAATCTTAAATTTAGGTTAGCTAGACAGTGTTCAGGTTCTGTAAATTTCCCATTTACATTAGTTTTTAATACTTCTGTTGCTTTAAAGCAGTTTAGATTTTCTGAAATAAATAAACCAAATTTTATTTTTTTAGATAATCTATCATTTACTAATCAACTTTTAATAGCTCGAAAACTTAATAGAAAATTCTCTTTTCAATTAACTCCAAGTTTATTACATTATAATCTTTTACCCATTAATCAAACTTTTCATGATCAGTTTTCTATTGGCTATGGAGGAAGATATAAATTAAATAATCGATTATCTGTGAATTTTGAGTCCTTCTATCAATTAAATTCGGATAATAATATTAATCAGCTTTCATTTGGTCTTGATATTGAAACTGGTGGTCATGTATTTCAATTACATGTTACCAATTCTCCTTATATGATTGATAGAGCCTTTATTCATGAGACTTATGATTCATGGTTTGAAGGCGATATTTATTTTGGATTTAATATCTCACGAGTCTTCACTTTGCAAGAAAAATAAGATCTTAATTTTGTTTATATTATTAACTTTGTTTAATGAATGAAAAGTTTGATGTTTCAGTTGTTGGAGGTGGTATTGTAGGACTAGCTTGTGCATACAAACTGCAACTCAAATTCCCCAAACTTAAAATAATTGTTTTAGAAAAAGAGAATGAATTAGCTTTTCATCAAACTGGTAGAAATTCTGGTGTCATCCATTCAGGTCTTTATTATAAGCCAGGAAGTTTTAAAGCAAAAAATTGTGTTCAAGGAAGGAAACAGCTTGTTCAGTTTGCAAAAAAATATGATATTAGACATGATGTCTGTGGTAAAATTGTTTTAGCTACAAATACAAATGAAGCAAAAAAACTAGTTGATTTAAAAGAAAATGGTGAGAAAAATGGACTAGTTAATTTAAGTATTTTAAATGTTTCTCAGTTAAAGAATATTGAGCCTAATGCTGGAGGAGTTTCTGCACTTTGGGTTCCTGAATCTGGAATAATTGATTATAAGCAGGTTACAAATAAATTAGCAGATCTAATTCGTGTTATTAACCCTGAAAGTAAGATTTTATGCTCTTGTGAAGTTTTAGACATTAATGATAATTTTTTAAAAACATCAATAGGTGATATTTTTGTTAAAAATAATATTTTTTGCTCAGGACTTTTCTCTGATAGATTTGCAAAAAAAGATAATATTGATTTAGATATGAAAATTGTTGGTTTTAGAGGGGACTATTTTAAGTTATCAGAGAATGCTAAAAATAAAATTAATAATTTAATTTATCCAGTGCCAAATCCTGAGTTCCCCTTTTTAGGAGTTCACTTTACAAGAATGACTAATGGTGATATTGAGTGTGGTCCTAACGCTGTCTACACATTCAAGAGAGAAGGTTATAAAAAACTTTCTTTTAATCTTTTAGATACAATTGACTCACTTTTTTTTATTGGCACTTGGAAATTGTTCATAAATCATTGGAAATTTGGTTTAGATGAATATAGAAGGGCATTTTCAAAAAGATTATTTTTGAGAGACTTAAAAAAACTTGTTCCCTCATTATCTATGAAAGATATCGTGATCGGTAAAAGTGGAGTTAGAG
>CASIBH010000004.1 GCA_949372805.1 uncultured Flavobacteriales bacterium
GCAGATTATAGAAAAAGGAGGTTTTGTTTATGCTCATTGGGATGGTACGAATGAAACAGAACTTCAAATAAAGAATGAAACCAAAGCAACTATTAGATGTATTACTCAGGAGCCCTCAAGAGAAGTAGGAGAGTGTATGATAAGTGGTAAGCCATCTGAAAGAAGAGTTTTATTTGCTAAAGCATATTAACTATGAAAAAGGAAACTGAAATACTAAAACTATTAAAAGAAAAATCATCAACTAAGCAGTTAATTTATAGAAATACTAAAGAAGCTTTTGATGCACTTGTTGTTTCATTAAAGGCTAAAGAAAAATCTTTAACTGATTTATTGAAAGATGAAGTAGATAATGTTGAATTAGAATTTAAATCAAATGGTTCATTTGATGTTCAATTGAAATTTGCTGGAGACACACTTTTATTTCATATGCATTCTAATATCTTTGATTTTCCTTCGACTCATGAGATTTGTAAGTCTAAATATGTTAAGCAAGATAAATCAAGAAGTTTCTGTGGTGTCATTAATATTTATAATTTTCTTTCTGATTCATTAAAATATAATCGTTTAAACGATGAGGGAGTGTTAATTGGTAGAGTGTTTATTAATAAAGAAAAAAAATTCTTTGTTGAAGGAGATGAGGATTTAGGTGCATTGTTTAAAGATTTCTCTAAAAAAGAAATTAATGCCAATTTATTAGATCAAATTATTGATGCATGTATGGTTTTTACTTTAAATTTTGATTTATGTTCTCCAAATTTTAATGATGTGAGATTAGTTTCTGTTCATCATTTATTAGCAATGAGTATGAATCAAAAAATTAAAACATCTAAAAGACTAGGCTATAAATTGTCAGCTGAGTATTAATTAGATAATCTTAAGTAGTTAAAATTCGATTGAAATTTGTAATAGCTTGATATTATTTGTGTTTTTTTGGTATCAAATATGAATCTTTTAAGACATTTTAAATTTTTTACAACTATTAATAATTAAATATTTGCTAGATTTTAAAAAAAGTATAAATTTGCAGCCTCGATTCGAGAATCATTAAGGCCCGGTCGTCTAGTGGTTAGGACGCCAGGTTTTCATCCTGGTAACCGGGGTTCGATTCCCCGTCGGGCTACAAAATAAAAAAATATGGCAAATCATAAATCAGCATTAAAAAGAATTAGACAGTCCGAAACTCGTAGACTTCTTAATAAATATAAGCATAAAACAACTCGAAACTCTGTAAGAGAGCTTCAGGCATTAACGGATAAAAAATCTGCTAACGCATTGCTTCCTAAAGTTGTTTCAATGTTAGATAAGCTTACTAAAGTAAATATCATTCATAAGAACAAAGCATCTAATTTGAAAGGTAAGTTAACAAAACATGTTAATTCTTTAGCTTAATAAACCCTTTGTTAGAATTTTAAATTAGACCTATCTTAATTGATAGGTCTTTTTTTTTTATTTTTATTTTTATAATCTTTAGCTTTGAATATATCACATATTTTTTTTGATTTAGATAGAACTCTTTGGGATTTTGATGTGAATTCTCAGAAAACACTATTAGATATTTACAATGAATACTCATTAAATGTAAGAGGTGTTAAGAGTTTTGATCTTTTTTTAAAACACTACCTGAAGATAAATGAGAGCTTATGGGATCTGTATAGGCAAGATCTTATTTCAAAGGATGACCTTCGTTCCAAAAGATTTGACCTTACTTTAAATAAATTTTCAATTAACAATAATGAATTAGCTTCTGAAATTGGTAATACTTATGTTTCTAAATCACCATTGCAAACATCTTTATTTCCTTACACTAAGGACGTATTATCCTATCTTAAAGAAAAATATTCTCTAAGTATTATTACTAATGGATTTGATGAGGTTCAAAAGATTAAGCTTAAAGCTTCTGGATTAGATACTTTCTTTGACACTGTGGTTACTTCAGATTTTGTTAATGTAAAAAAACCTAATCCTATAATTTTCAAATATGCATTAGATATTAATAATGTATCCGCTGAAAATAGTATTATGATAGGAGATGATTTATTAGTAGATATTATTGGTGCAAAAGATGTCGGTTTCTCTCAAATATATTTTAATCCTAATAATATTCCTCATAATAAAATATGTGACTATGAGATTAGATCTCTAAGTGAGATAAAGAATATTTTATAGTTTTACTTTGTAATTTCCATTATCGGGTTGCCTGTACATCCATTTGGGAATGAAATACCAAGTAATGAACTTATTGTTGGAGCAATATCTTTAATATTAACGAATCTATCAGTTTTACCTTTCTTTATATTACCACCAAAAAAGACTAGTGGTACATGAGTGTCATAGTTGTATGAGGATCCATGAGTTGTCCCTCCTTTTTCATAGCTTTTACTAATCCATCCAGGCTGGATATCAACTATTACATCACCAGACCTTTTTCTATTAAAGCCTCTTTGAATTTTTGCATGTTGAGAGTGAGTATATTCATAGTTATGCATTTGATATGCTGTATATGTGTTTTTAACACATTCATTTTTTAATAAAAACTCTGCGCAAATTTCTTGAATATCTTTCATTGGTACATCAATATTTTCTTTGATGAAATCATGATTTAAGAAAACTTGATTGTTAGAGTAATTTAGAATAAATTCTTTTGCTAAGATATTATTTACTGGCCAATTAAAATGATCTCTTAGATGAGTCGTTAGCTCATCTTTCATTTCTTGATTAGAATAATATCCAGAGGGAATATTCAATTCTTGTAATTTATGAGGTTCTGAAACTACTCCATGATCTGCTGTTAAAAAAATTACAACATTATCAAAGCCAATTTCTTGTTCAATATAATCAAGTATTTTTCCTATTTCATTATCTAATTTAATATATGTGTCTACAATTTCATCAGAATGAGGTCCGTATTGATGACCGATGTAATCAGTGGATGAGAAGCTTATAGATAAGAAATCCGTAGTTTTAGATTGACCTAATTTTTCATTTTTAAGTACTTGAAGAGCTAAATCTGCAAGTATTGTATTTCCTAATGGAGTACTTTTTATTATTCCCCCACCATTTGTCATTAGTAAAGAATCTAAATTATGTGAGAAGCTATTTTTATATTTCCACTTTCCAACAAGATATTGTGCGGCACTATTTTTATTTTGATGCTCTATTAGCCAAACTGGTAATTCGTCCATATAAAAGCTACTGCTTATCCAATCTCCATGCTTATCCATCCAATAAGCCGCATCAGCAGAATGGCCAGCTGACAATATAGCTCCTCTATCTTTTAAAGAAATTCCAATCACTTTCGAAGATGGATTAAATAATTGCATTTCGTCTCCAATTGTTGTGGTAAGCATATGATGTGGAGACATTTTTCCATCGCTTGAAGCTACATCTTCAACTTCTTCACTACAATTACAAATTGTGTGCATCTCACCATTTCCAGCACAATAGACAGATTTTTTTATGTTTTTATCATACCAGTTATTAGCAATAATTCCGTGATTTGATGGTGTTGTTCCTGTAAAGATACTTGCATGTCCAGGCCCGGTGTATGTAGGGACGTAACTAAAATGTGTATTCTTTAAGAAGTAACCGTTATTTATAAGTTTTTTAAAACCATTATTTTTAAAATTTCCCCAAAATCGATCAACATAGTCGTAACGCATTTGGTCAACTACAATGCCAACTACTAGCTTGGGTTCTGTTGCGCTTGCTTTAATATTTACAGAGAGAATTAATAAGAAGATAATTAATTTATACATATTTGTTTTTTTTAAGTTGGTACGATACTACAGATAATATTATTGCTACTATTACATCATATAAAGGGGGAACATCAGGCCAAATAAAATTCCATAGGCAAACGCATAAAAGCCAAAAAAACCAAATTTTATTGAATTGCTGCATCTTTCTTTATTAAAAATAATTTATAGCTAAACAAACTTACTACAATTGCCCATAACATTCCACCAATAATATCAAATGGGTAATGTACCCCTAGATATATTCTGCTAAAACCAACTATTGATGAAATAGTAAAAAGAAATATAAATAACTTTATCTTACGTAGTACTAAGCTAATAAAAAAAGTAATAGAAAACATATTTGCTGCATGTGATGAAATAAAACTAAATTTTCCTCCACATTCATTAACAATTCTTATATTCTCTAAGAAATGACATGGTCTAAGACGTTGAAAATTATTCTTAAAAAGATGAACACTTCCAAAGTCTGCTAAAAAAATTAATAAAACGATAGTTAATAAAAGCCACAAGAAGTTGTGTTGCTCATTTTGATATAATTGAAATAATAAATATACATAAAGAGGAATAAATGTTAATTTATGACTGAGAATAATCATTATGCTATCCATTTCTGTAAATCCAAGATTGTTTATCGCTGAAAACAAGAAAATGTCAATATGTTTAAGCAGTTCAATCATTTAGTTTAATTGTTTCCAAATAAGATCTTTTAATTCAGTAAGTCCGTCTTGTGTTATAGAGGAAATAAAAATAAATGGGATATTTTTAGGAAGATTAGGTCTTATTTCATCTACTAATTCTTGATCAAGCATGTCTGATTTGCTTATGGCTATAATTCTTTGTTTGTCTAAAAGTTCAGGATTGTATTTTTGTAGTTCTAAAAGAAGGATATCATACTCTTTATTGATGTCATCTGAGTCTGCAGGAATAATAAATAGAAGAGATGAATTTCTTTCAATATGTCTTAAAAAACGAAGTCCTAAGCCTTTACCTTCCGCAGCACCTTCAATGATGCCAGGAATATCAGCCATTATAAAGGATTTATGATCCCTATACTGAACAATACCTAAATTAGGCACTAGTGTTGTAAAAGGATAGTTTGCAATCTGAGGTTTCGCTGCTGATAATACTGATAATAATGTAGATTTTCCTGCATTTGGAAAACCTACTAATCCAATATCAGCTAAAACTTTTAGTTCTAAGACAAACCAACCTTCAGTAACATCAATTCCCGGTTGAGAGTAGTGAGGTGATTGGTTGGTAGAAGATTTAAAATGTGAATTACCTCGGCCACCAATTCCACCTTTTAATAAAATTTGTTCTTCATTATTATCAGTAATTTCAAATAATACTTTTCCTGTTTCAACATCCTTAGCAATAGTGCCTAAGGGCACATTAAGGATTCTATCTTCTCCGTCTTTTCCAGATGAATGATTACCACTTCCACCACCACCATGATCAGCAAAAATATGCTTTGTGTATTTTAAAGGAAGAAGTGTCCACATTTGTTTATTTCCTTTTAAAATAATATGACCTCCTCTTCCACCATCCCCGCCATCAGGCCCACCTTTGGCAGTTGTTCTGTCTCTTAAAAAATGTGAAGATCCAGCGCCCCCTCTTCCTGATCGACAAAATATTTTTACATAATCAACAAAATTCGAGTGTTTAACCTTCATTATAATGAGTTAATTACTGAATTCAATCTAATTGTGATTTCATCAATTGAACCAAGTCCACTGATTTCATGTAGTTTGCTCTGATTTTTGTAATATAGTTTTAGTGGCGCTGTTTTATTATTATATTCTTCAATTCTATTTGCAATAATTTCAGTACTCTGATCGTCAGCTCTTCCAGAATCTTTTCCTCTTGAGAGTAACCTTTTAATTAATTCCTTATCGTCAACTTTTAGAGAAACCATTGCCGAAATAGACGTGTTTTGGTGCTTTAGCAATTGGTCAAGACTTAAGGCTTGTTCTTGTGTTCTTGGAAATCCATCAAAAATAAAACCTGTAGAATTTACATTTTTTTCTAAAATTGATTTTATCATATTAATAACTACATCATCAGGAATTAACTTTCCATTATCCATTAATTCTTTAGCTTGTAAACCTAAAGTAGTTTTGTTTTTAATTTCATTTCTTAGTATATCTCCTGTAGAAAGATGAATTAGTTTAAATTTTTCTATTAACATCTGTGATTGAGTTCCTTTTCCTGCCCCAGGAGGCCCAAATAATACAATATTTAACATATTTTATTCTTTTAGTTTGTAAATGTGAGGTAAGTTTCTTCCTAGTTCGTCATAATCTAATCCATAACCAACTACAAATTTATTAGGGATTTCTTTTCCAATAAATTCAATACTAATATCTTTTTTATAGGCCTCTGGCTTAAATAGCAATGTGGCAGTTGTTATGCTTGCAACTTCTTGCTTATTTAAAAGATTTATAATTTTTTCAAGTGTTATTCCTGTATCTATAATGTCTTCAATAATAATAATATTTCTATTTTTCACACTGTCAGAGAGTCCAATTAGCTCATTAACATTTCCTGTTGTTTTTGTTCCTGAATATGATGATAATTTTAGAAATGATACTTCAGTTTTTGATAGATTTATTTTTCGCACAAGATCAGCAGCAAATAAAAATGCTCCATTAATAATTACAATAAAAATTGGGTTATCAATTCTAGAGTTATTAATTTTTTCTGCTAAATCTTCAACAATATTAGATATTTCTATGTCATTTATAAAAATCTCAAATTCTTTGTCATGAAGTCTAATGCTATTCTCGGAATGTTTTTCTAACTCAGCCATTTCTCTCTCATTTTAATTTGTTTTGAGTTAGCAGTATTCATCTTTTTAAATTCTAAAAGTTCAAAGTATTTATTTTCTAGGGATAGATCTAATGAGAATTTTTTGAATTTGTTTTTAAAAGTAAGTTTTGTTTTGCTTTTTAAATTTTCAAGTGATTTAATTATTGGGTGCTTTACTTTTTTTCCGTCAATTAATAATAATTCATCTTCAACGCTTACACCATTTAAATCAATTTCAGAATCTAACTCAATCAACTTAATAATATGTTTATTGTTCAAATACTGTGTTATAAAACCAAAATATTTAGCTGTTTTACTAGAGTGGGATTTTACAGATAACTCCATTCCAACATAATCAAGATATTTGTTTAGATTAGGTATATAATCTTTTGTGTTGTAAATATGGTTTGTAAAAACATCATTTGTTTCTGAGTTACCATATTTCAGACATATATTTTTAAAATCTTGTTCACTATATCCTTTTTTCTTTATCCCATACTCTAAATATAGTTCTTTCATTACATCATGAAGGCTATTCTTACCATTAGAATAATTAATAATAGTTAAGTCAATCATAAGCATACAAAGAGCTGCATCTGCGTAAATAGAAACTTTTCTGTTGGGTATGCCCAATTTATACCCATCTAGCCAACTATCAAATCCACTGTCTGCAACCGATAAATTAAATCTTCCTGAATTAATTATATGTCTTTCTAAATTTTTATTTTGAGTAGCTAAGAATTCTTTCCAACTAAAAACATTTGAATTGTAAAGCATAAGATCTCCCATGTAGGTTGTGACACCTTCAGCAACAAATCCTGTTTTAAAATAATTTTCTTTACTATAGTCATAAGGAAGCATTTCAATTGGTCTAATAGACTTTATATTCCATGTATGGTAAAGTTCATGAGAGCTGACTCCAAGTAGGTCATTATAATATTTTCCATCAATTTCTGTGTCAGGACCTAAAAGAATTACAGTATTATTTGAGTGTTCAACTCCGTGATAGCTTCGGTAGGGTGTGATTTGAAATAGAAAGTGATATTCTTTAACAGGAAAGCTTCCAAAGTGATTAATTTGAGAAATAATAAAAGATTTAAAATCATTCTTTATTTTTTTCCAGTTTGGTTGTTTCCATCCTTGAAACCAAATATAGAAAATTACACCTTCAACATTAAAAATTTCTTTTTTTAAATTAGCAGAACAAATAATCGGGTTTTCTGCTAATGCATCAAAGCCAGAAATATAGATATTATTATCTATGCTTTTGACTGCACTTGCAATGTCATAGTTCTTTGGAATGTCAAACTCAAGTAGGTACTCCTCATTTATTCTTGAAGGGATGTAAAAACAACAATGAACAGGATTTATATAAAGTTGTAGCTCATCCAAATAACAGGCACCTGCATCTAATTGATTTGCATAGTAATTATACTTTATAATAATTTCTTTAGCACTATCTGTATCTACCTCCCAAAGATCTTTTGTTTTCTTTCTAAATATTAAAGTATTTCCATTTTCGTCAAATGCTTGCCATTTTTGAATATTTTGAGCAAAATTTGCAAGTTCATATCTTCCGGGGCGCCAAGCAGGCAATTGAAAAACAACTTTTTTTTGATTGTTAGTTTTAGTGGATAGTTCAAAATCAATGAAATGACGATGAGGAAATTTATATGAAATTTTATACTTAATCATAGAGGATTTATAATGAGCAAAAATACAAATTTAAAGAATGAATTACAGATATTTTAGCTAATATTGCAAAGTAATAATTAACTAAAAAAAGAAAAAAATGAACTTTGATGTTATTGTATTAGGAAGTGGTCCTGGAGGATATGTTACAGCAATTCGTGCTTCTCAGTTAGGTCTAAAGACTGCAGTTATTGAAAAGGAAAGTCTTGGTGGTGTCTGTTTAAATTGGGGATGTATTCCAACAAAGGCTTTGTTAAAAAGTGCTCAAGTTTTTGAATATATTAATCATGCTGAAGATTTTGGAATTTCAGTTTCTAACGCTAGTGCAGATTTTTCAAAGGTTATTAAAAGAAGTAGAGATGTTGCTGATGGTATGAGTAAAGGAATTGCCTATTTAACAAAGAAAAATAAAGTTGAAGTTATTTATGGATTTGGAAAGTTAAAAAAAGGGGGTGTAGTTTCAGTAACCAATGACGGTCAAACAAAGGAATATAGCGCTAAGCATATTATTATTGCAACTGGAGCACGTTCAAGAGCACTGCCTAACCTTCCTCAGGATGGGGAAAATATCATTGGATATAGAGAGGCAATGACACTTAAGGAAATGCCAAAATCGATGGTAGTAGTAGGCTCTGGGGCAATCGGTGTTGAATTTGCTTATTTCTATAATACGATGGGTGTTGATGTCACTCTTGTTGAATATCAAAAAAATATTGTTCCAGTTGAAGATGAAGATATCTCAAAACAACTACAAAGATCTTTTAAAAAATCTGGAATTAAGGTCATGACAAATTCTTCTGTTGAAAAAGTAAATGTTCTAAAATCTGGATGTGAGGTAGTTATAAAAACAAAAAAAGGTGATGAAGTTGTTAATGCAGATATTGTTCTTTCTGCGGTAGGAATAATACCTAATATTGAAAATATTGGTCTCGAAGAAGTAGGAATTAAAACTGATAAAGGAAGACTTGTTGTTGATGAGTTTTATAATACAAATGTTAAGGGTTATTATGCTATTGGAGATTTATTACCAACTCAAGCATTAGCGCATGTAGCTTCTGCAGAAGGAATTGTTTGTATTGAGAAAATAGCAGGTGAGAATCCAGAAGCCATAGATTACGGAAATGTTCCTGGATGCACATACTGTAGCCCAGAGATTTCTTCAGTTGGAATGACTGAGGCACAAGCAAAAGAAGCTGGTTTTGATGTTAAAGTTGGGAAATTTCCATTTACAGCATCAGGAAAGGCTTCAGCTTCTGGACATAAAGACGGTTTTGTTAAAGTTGTGTTTGATGCCAAATACGGTGAATGGCTTGGATGTCATATGATTGGTTATAATGTAACAGAAATGATTGCTGAAGCAGTTGTAGCTAGAAAATTAGAAACAACAGGACATCAGATTTTAAAAGCTATTCATCCTCATCCAACTATGAGTGAGGCGGTAATGGAGGCAGTTGCAGATGCTTATGGAGAGGTTATTCATATTTAAAATTAGTTTATTACTAATTTTCTAGTAAATGTTTTTTTTGTATTATTAAAAATAATTAAATAAACACCACTTTCTAAATCCGTTGTTTTTATTTCAGATTTTTCTAAAGGTATCTTTCCTGACTGTATTTTCTTACCTAAAGAATTTAATATTGAATAGTTTAAATTATTAATTTTAGTTTGAATAGAAAATTTTCCATTATTAGGGTTGGGAAAGATGTGTAAATTTTCCTCACCTGATAAGAATATATTTGATAAAATATTCTCTCCTTTAATATTTACATTATCCATATAGAAAAGGTTACCATAGTCATTGATGGAAACAAATCTTACCATTATTGTGTCATTATTATACCCAAGATTTGTGAGATTAATACTGTCTGTTTTCCAAGAATCACATGTTGGCTGCCACTGACTTGTTACATATCCAGTTGTTTGAAGGTCTGCCCCAAAAGCCCCATAAATTGAATCCCAGCTTGCACCACAGTCTGTAGAAATATCAATTCTAAAGCCATCATTATGGGCTGCAGAAAAACCTGAATATGCATAATCATATGTCAAGTAATTTACCGCAGTACTCCCACTACCTAATTTAACTTTATTACTAATTAGGTAAGCTTCGTCTCCTCTTTGGCTAATGTTGTAATGGTCAACATAAGTAACTTTATTTGGGTAGCAATTTATTCCTGTATCAACAATCATAGTGCCCCATGAAAATGATGATGAAGGTAGTTGCCATGCTTGAGGAGGGAAGATGTTTGTGTCAAAACCTTCTTGATAATTATTTGAATTTGTAATTATAGATGTTGTGTCAATATATGTTATAAAATTATTTATTGTTTGGCTACTTGTTCCAAAGGCATCAGTCACTGTCAATGTAACATCATAGTTTCCAGCTTGATTATAAACTACAACTGGATTTTCTAAATTTGAAGAGCTAGGGTTTCCTCCTGGAAAACTCCAGTTCCAACTTGCGCTTGCTAGCCTAACTGCGGAATGATCAACAAAGAAAACGGTATCATTCATACAACTGACATTTAGTTTATCAGCAGCAATTTGTGCTGATGGAGGAGTGTTTGAATAAAAATCTATCTCATAAATACTTCGATTAGTTCCATTAAATAATAAACCTTCTCTGTAGTGGGTATTAATTGTACAGATGTTGCTGGTTGAGGTAAATTATTATCATAAACTGTCCAATCATTCATTGTATTATCAATATAGTAAACACTTTTTCTTGTGCCTAAATAAATGCCACCATTACTTCCTCTTTGATGTTCAATATTTGTTGGAAAAACATCATCTAAAATATTAGAAGTAAGATTTATCCAGCTTTGTCCTCCATTAACAGATTTAAATACTTTTTCACCATTAAAGTTTGGATAGCTTCCATACATTGAGTTTCTTGATATCCAAACTATATTTTCATCATCACTGCTGATTGTTATATCATATGTCAGCCATTCATTCGAAAGTGTCGGGGTAATATCAGTCCAGCTAATTCCTCCGTCAGATGTTTTGTATAGATACTTTTTATCCCACCACCCTGGATATGTTGCAACATAAATTACATCTGGATTTGACCATGATACTTCTATAGCGCTAATTCGAGCATTAAAGTGATGAATTGGGTTAAAAGATCCTCCATTATCTTTAGAAAACCAAAGTGTTGTGTCATTGCCAGAATACATCCAATTATAGCATCTTGGATCAAATTCAATTTGAGATGATTCTCCTATTATATATGAAGCATTTGGTAGTTTTTGTACATTAAATGAATTTATTTGTTTTGTTCTATCACCTGAAAGAATTTTGCCTCCATAATCACTATATGCTATTCTTGGATTTCCAAAATTTACAAAACCTCTAACATTATCTCCACCATCTGTACAGAGCCAATCATTAATATATGTGCTATTATCTTTTAAAAGAGTTCCGTTATGATACGTTCCTCCAAGCATTACATCTCCATTTTTAAAACCTGCTCCAAAGCCCCAAAAATCTGTTCCTGCAATACCAAACATTTTTTTATAGATGCTATCTCCAAAATTTTCTGAGTAAAAAATTCCACCATCGCATGCAAACCATAAATCATTTCCAAAATAATTAATATCATGAATGTCAGCGTGTACATATCCTTTTTTATGTGGTTCACTCCATTTTGCTGGACATGAAAAATTTACTCCGTCATCAAATGAAATCCAATGATTAACTCCTCCAACATGAATTATATTTGCATCTGTAGGGTTAACTGCTAAGGCTAAATCATAATAATATTGCCCTCCATCGTCAGCGCCACTTGGTTGCCATCCCATCATATTAATATTTGAACTTGAGGGAGTTCCAGCGGGTTGAGGACCACAACATCTAAATATCCAATTTTCACCTTTATCATAACTTATATAAATACCGTATAAACCACTTCCTCCATTTGCTTGCCCTGTTGCAAGAGCAACAATTTTATTTGGGTCTGCAATACTAACAGCGATCTCTGTTCTTTTTTGTTCCTCTGGCGCTATTGGCTCTGGCCATCCGCTGCTAAACAGAATTATAGAATTTCCTCCATCATCCGATCTATAAAACTCTGTTTTATTACCAACCTGTTTAATAAAATACATTGTGTCAGAACTCAAAGGATGAAATTCTATTTCCTGGAAGTCTCCATTCATTATCTCTGAGAATGTATTACCTGCATCTGTAGATTTAAATAACCCTTGATTGCTTGCAACAAAAAGAATTTGATTATTTTGAGGGTTTAACTTTATATCTTTCACATTATGAGAAAGACTTGTGAAATTATTATTACCTATTGTTATCCAATTATTTCCAGCATCAATACTTTTATAAATACCATTGTTTCCAGAGATATAGATAGTGTTTTCATCTGTAAAGTCAATTTCTATGGAATATACGCTTGAAAGCTCAAGGTTTGAAGTTATTAAATTCCAATTATTTCCTTTGTCAATGGATTGCCAAGCTCCAGCAGTTGCAGAACCTGCATAAAGGACATTTGAATTACTAACTGCTTGCTCAACTGTGTAGAGATGTGCAGCACCAGGAGCGTAGCTTCTACTTTCAGCAGAAATATCAAAATCCCAAGGCCCAATGCATTGCCATTGGTTGGAGCTTTTTGATTTTGAATTATTTGATTTTTTTGATGTTTCTCTACTAATATTTCTAATATATCTTTTGTAATATTGAGTATGTTTGTTTTTTATAAAATCATTTTGTTTATAGAAATCTTTATATAATGACATGACCAATCCTGGATCTTGCTTATTTGAATACATTAGTTCCACCCATTGTGGTAGATTTTTTGATTTAGAATCGTATTTGTATTCAAATTGGCCAAAACCATTTAAATACATGAAAATAAAAAGTATGAGTATTAATTTTTTCATTGTAGTGTAAAAAAAAAGCCGCTATATAAGCGACTTTAAATTTAAGATTTTTTTATTAAAGACTAAACCTCTTTTTTACTTCATCAATGCAGTCAAGCTTTTCCCATGTAAAAGTCTCGACTTCTCTAACATCATTTTTTCCTTTAATATTAAAACTTACTTCTTTAACCTCAGAAACTCTTCCCATGTGACCATAAGCAGCTGTCTCTGAATAAATAGGGTTTTTTAATTTTAACCTTTCAATAATCGAAGCTGGTTTAAGGTTAAAGCAATTCATTTCTTTAATTATTTTTGCTATTTCTCCATCTGATTTTTTCACATTAGATGTTCCATAGGTATCAACAAAAATACCCATAGGTTCAGCAACTCCAATTGCATAAGATACTTGAACTAAAATTCTTTCTGCAACTCCACCAGCTACCAAGTTTTTTGCAATATGTCTAGTTGCATATGCTGCAGATCTATCAACTTTTGAAGGGTCTTTACCAGAAAATGCACCACCACCATGTGCACCTTTACCTCCATAAGTATCAACAATAATTTTTCTTCCAGTAAGTCCTGTATCTCCATGAGGTCCTCCAATCACAAATTTTCCTGTAGGATTAACATGATATTTTTCACTACCAAATAATTCTTTGTTTTTATCAGAAAGTTGCTTTATTACTCTAGGCATTAAAATCTCTATAACATCTTTTTCAATTTTTTTCTGCATTTTTTCTTCAGAATCAAAATCATCATGCTGAGTTGAAACAACAATAGCTGAAATTCCTTTTGGCGAATGGTCATCATTATATTCTAGAGTAACTTGCGACTTTGAATCGGGGCGTAAATAAGTCATTTCAGTTCCTGCTCTTCTAATATTAGCCATTTCAATTAAAATCTTATGAGATATGTCCAGAGCTAAGGGCATAAAGTTTTCAGTTTCATCTGTAGCATATCCAAACATCATCCCTTGATCACCTGCACCTTGTTCTTTATTAAGTCCTTCACCCTCTACTACCCCTTGTCTGATATCAGCTGATTGTTCATGAATAGCAGAAATTACTCCACAACTATCTGCATCAAATTGATATTCAGATTTTACATAGCCAATTTTTCTAATTACATCTCTTGCAACTTTTTGAACATCAACATAACTATTTGTTTTTACTTCACCACTTAAAACAGTTAGTCCAGTAGTTACAAGCGTTTCACAAGCTACCTTAGAATTTGGGTCTTGTGCTAAAAAGTTATCTAAAAGTGCATCTGATATTTGGTCAGCTACTTTGTCTGGATGTCCTTCTGAGACTGATTCAGAGGTGAAATAATATGACATATATTTATTTTTAAAAAATTTTTACAATAATAAAATAATTTGGCAAATAAGCTAAGAGAACAATTTTAGCATTTTTTTTTAAGTGGTTGCAATCAGCCAAATCTTTCCACTTTCAATTACAAATTTAGAAAAATAATTACCTAACTATTAAAAGATTTAGTTTTTTTATCTATTTTTGCTTTGACTTATCAAGAAAGACTGAGGGACGGGCCCTTTGATGTCTTGGCAACCTTTTTTAAAGGTGCTAAATCCCACTCCAAAAAAAATTGGAGAAAGATAAGCGAAATCCTAAAAAATTTTCGCATTCTTTTTTGTAAGTCATATATAACTTACGAAATGAATATTATAGATATATTAAATAAAAAAATTTTAGTTCTTGATGGTGCTATGGGAACTATGGTGCAAAGATATAGTCTTAGTGAGAATGAGTTCAGGGGTAAGAGATTTAAGAATCATAACTCTGACTTAAAGGGTAATAATGATTTATTATCTATTACACAGCCTCATATAGTTAGAGAAATTCATAAGGCTTACTTAGATGCTGGTGCTGATATTATTGAAACAAATACTTTTAGTGGAACTTCTATAGCACAAGATGATTATGATTTATCTTCTATCGTTTATGATTTAAATTATCAATCAGCCAAAATCGCCAAAGAAGTTGCTTTACACTATTCTACAAAAGATAAGCCTCGCTTTGTTGCAGGGGCAATTGGTCCTACAAACAGAACTGCTTCAATCTCCCCTGATGTTGAAAATCCAGCTTTTAGACAAATATCTTTTGATCAGTTAAAAGAAGCTTATTCTCAGCAAGTGGATGCGTTAATTGATGGTGGAGTAGATTTAATTTTAGTAGAAACAGTTTTTGATACATTAAACTGTAAAGCAGCACTTTTTGCTATTGAAAATGTTTTTGAAAATAAAAAAATTAGACTTCCAATAATGGTCTCAGGCACAATTACTGATGAAAGTGGCAGGACTTTATCTGGTCAAACTGCTGAAGCTTTTCTCAACTCTATTTCACATATTAATCTGTTAAGTGTAGGTTTTAATTGCGCTCTTGGAACAAAAGCAATGCGCCCGTATATCAAAGAATTATCAGATAAATCAAAATTCTTTGTTAGTGCTTATCCAAATGCAGGTCTTCCAAATGAAATGGGGGAGTATGATGAAAGTCCTAAAGCAATGACAGGTCAATTAGAAGATTTTATGCAAAGTAATTTAGTGAATATAATTGGTGGGTGTTGTGGTACAACTCCAGAGCATATTAGATCTTTTGTAGAAGTTGCAGAAAAATATTCTCCAAGAAAAATACCTAAAATCTCTAAAGACATGAGATTAAGTGGACTTGAGGCAGTTACTATTTCTCCTCTAAGTAATTTTGCAAATATTGGTGAAAGAACTAATGTTATGGGTTCTATAAAATTTAAACGTCTTATAAAAGGCGAGAATTTTGAAGAAGCTTTATCAGTTGCTCTGGATCAGGTTGAAGGAGGTGCCCAGGCGATTGATATTAATATGGATGATGGAATGTTAGATGGTAAAGAATCTATGGTTCATTTCTTAAATTTAATAGCATCAGATCCAGATATTTCTAGAGTTCCAGTTGTTGTTGATTCTTCAAAATGGGAAATTATTGAAGAGGGATTAAAATGTGTGCAAGGAAAAGGTATTGTTAATTCAATTTCACTTAAAGAAGGAGAGGAGATTTTTATTAAGCATGCTAAAACAATTTTAAAATTTGGAGCAGCTGTTGTGGTTATGGCGTTTGATGAAGATGGTCAGGCAGTAAGCTATGAAGATAAAATAAGAATATGTCAGAGAGCTTATACAATACTAACAGAAAAAGTAGATTTTCCTGCTGAAGATATAATTTTTGACCCTAACATTTTAACAGTTGCTACTGGAATTGAGGAGCATAATAATTATGCTGTAGATTTTTTTAAAGCTACTAAGTGGATTAAAGAAAACTTACCTTATGCTAAAGTTAGTGGAGGTGTTAGTAATGTATCATTTTCTTTTAGAGGTAATAATATTGTAAGAGAAGCAATGCATTCTGCATTTTTATTTCATGCCATCAATAGTGGTTTAGATATGGGTATTGTTAATGCAGGAATGATTGAGGTTTATGAAGATATCCCAAAAGACTTACTAAAGGGAGTAGAAGATGTTTTGTTGAATTCTGATCAGAACGCTACTGAAAGGTTGTTGGATTTAGCTGAAAACATTAAGGGACAAGGTAAGATAAGAGTTGAAGACCTTTCATGGAGAGAGAAAACTGTAGAAGAAAGACTTTCACACTCCCTTGTAAAAGGAATTGTTGCATATATTGATGTTGATGTTGAAGAAGCCAGATTAAAATCTAAACGGCCTATTGATGTTATTGAAGGGCCGTTAATGGATGGAATGGGGATTGTTGGAGATTTATTTGGTTCTGGTAAAATGTTTTTACCTCAAGTTGTGAAAAGTGCTAGAGTTATGAAAAAGGCAGTTGCAATCCTAACTCCATATATTGAAAAAGGTAAAGAAAAATCAAGCTCAGCTGGAAAAATTCTACTTGCTACTGTTAAGGGAGATGTTCATGATATTGGAAAAAATATTGTGGGAGTTGTAATGGGATGTAATAATTATGAAATCATTGATTTAGGTGTGATGGTTTCATGTGAAAAAATAATTTCTGAAGCTAAAAAACATGATGTTGATGTTATTGGTTTAAGCGGATTAATAACTCCTTCGCTTGATGAAATGATTTATGTTGCAAAAGAAATGCAAAGAAATAATATAAATATTCCTCTAATGATAGGTGGAGCAACAACTTCTAAAATACATACTGCTGTTAAAATTAATGATCATTATACTAATAATACAGTTGTTCATGTTCTAGATGCTTCAAAATCTATAGGAGTTTTAAATCAATTAATTGGCAAAAAAAGTAAGGAGTATTTTCATTTGGTTAATGATGAATATATTGACATAAAAAGTAATTACTTACTTAGAAAATCTGATAAGAAATATTTAACACTTGCTCAGGCTAGAAATAATGCTTTAGAGACAGATTGGGATAAACATTTAATTACTACTCCAAGTAATTTAGGGGTTCAAGTGTTTGAGTCAATAAGTCTTACAGAAATAAGAAAATACATTGATTGGACTCCATTTTTTTATACTTGGGAAATGCGTCAAAAGTATCCTGATATTTTAACTGATAAAGTCTTTGGAACTCAAGCCTCCCAGTTATTTGAAGATGCAAATAATTTATTAGATAAGGTTGTGGCTCAAAAATGGTTGACTGCAAAAGCTGTTATTGGTCTATGGTCAGCTAATTCAGATGGTGACGATATTATTCTTTTAGAGAATGAAAGTATTCTTGAACGTATATGTTGCCTAAGACAACAAAATAAAAAATATGGAAAAAACATGTCTTTAGCAGATTATGTTGCTCCTAAATCTTCTGGAATTAAAGATTATGTTGGTTCTTTTGTATGTACAGCAGGCTTAGGTATCGAAGAGCATCTTACTAAGTTTGAACAAGACCATGACGACTATAATATTATATTATTAAAGGCAATTGCTGATAGATTAGCAGAAGCATTAACAGAGTTAATGCATGAAAAAATTAGAAAAAAAATATGGGGTTATTCTTCTAAAGAAAATCTTTCTAATAAAGATTTGATTAAAGAGAAGTATATGGGTATTCGTCCGGCTCCTGGATATACTGCATGTCCTGATCATAGTGAAAAGTTAAAGATATTTGATCTTTTAAGTGCTGAAAAAAACATTGGTGTTTCCCTAACTGAGAGTATGGCTATGTATCCAAATTCAAGTGTTAGCGGATATTATTTTTCACATCCTAAATCAAAATACTTTAGTGTTGGAAAAGTTAAAGAAGATCAGGTCATTGACTATGCTAAAAGAAAAGGAATGACAATTAATGAAGTAGAAAAATGGCTACAATCAAATATTTAAAATTATGAAAGTAACAGAACATCTTAAAAGAGCAAAAGAAACATTATTCTCTTATGAAATATTGCCCCCATTAAAAGGAGCTAGCATACAATCTATCTATGAAAATTTAGATCCTTTAATGGAGTTCAAACCTCCATTTATTGACGTAACATATCATAGAGAAGAATATGTTTATAATAAAAAAGAAAATGGGCTACTTGAAAGAAAATCTGTAAGAAAAAGGCCTGGTACCGTTGGTATATGTGCTGCTATTATGAATAAATATTCTGTTGATACTGTTCCACACATAATATGTGGAGGTTTTAATCAGGAAGAAACCGAGAATGCCCTTATTGACTTAGATTTTTTAGGTATTGATAATTTGCTTGTTTTGAGAGGAGATCCGATTAATTCTGAAACATATTTTACAGCTGAGGATGGAGGGCATAAATATGCATCTGAACTAATTCAGCAGGTAGATGGTTTGAATAAAGGGTTATATTTAGATGATAATCTCACTAATTCTTCAAATACTAACTTTTGTATGGGCGTAGCTGGCTATCCCGAAAAACATTTTGAAGCACCAAATATAAATTCTGATATTCATTTTTTAAAGAAAAAAATTGAGGCCGGGGCTGACTATATAGTAACGCAAATGTTTTTTGACAATCAAAAGTATTTTGATTTTGTAAAAACTTGTAGAGAAAATGATATTAATGTTCCAATTATTCCTGGTTTAAAGCCATTTTCAACAAAACGACAACTAAATATGCTTCCGCAAAGATTTCATTTGAATCTTCCTTCAGAACTTGTGGACGAAGTGCTGAAATGTAAAAATAATATTGATATTCGTCAAGTTGGTGTTGATTGGGCTATTAAACAAACAAGAGAGTTAGTTGAATTTGGTGCTCCATGTGTTCACTTTTATACAATGGGAAGAGTTGATAATATAGTTAAAATAATGACTAAATTTATTTAGATTTTACTTAGTTAAGTTGTAAAAATATTCATCAAAATCTATTTCTTTCTCTTCTTTCGAATGCAGAGACTTGTCATCTACCAGCTTACCATTATTAATTACTATTACTCTATTGCAAATTTTTGGAATTTCTTGCATAATATGAGTTGAAAGAAGGATGATTTTTTCTTGTCCAATTTTTTTAATTAGATGTCTAATTTCCACAAGTTGATTTGGATCTAAGCCAGTAGTTGGTTCATCTAAAAGTAATATTTCGGGGTCATGAACTAGTGTAGCTGCAATGCCAACTCTTTGTCTGAAACCTTTTGAAAGAGAATTGATTTCTTGCTCCATAACTTTCACTAATCCTATTTCCTTACTTACTTTTAAAATTCTTTTTTTACTATTCTTAAGATTATAAATTTGTGAAACAAAATTTAGATACTCAAGAACAGTCATTTCATTATATAGAGGGTTGTTTTCAGATAAGTAGCCTATTTTCGATTTTGTCAGTATTGCGTCAACATCCTTGTCAATTGATGATATAATTACTTTACCACTATCTTGATTAATAAAAGAAGTGATAATTTTCATAAGAGTAGATTTTCCGGCACCATTTGGCCCTAAAAAACCTACAATCTCACCTTTTTTTAATTTAAAAGAGATGTTTTTTAAAGCCTTAACTTCACCATAAGACTTGTTAATATTTATTACTTCTAAAGACATTTTTAGGCTTTAATATTTTGAATTTATTTATAGCAAATATAGAAAATAACTAATTGTATATTTGTAAAATATGAAAGCATTAGTAATAAAATCAACCGGAAGTTGGTATACAGTTGAATCAGAAGAAGGTCTTCTTTATGAATGTAGAATCAAAGGTAAATTTCGCTTAGATAATATAAAAAGTACTAACCCTATTGTTGTTGGAGATTTTGTTGAAATAAAGAGTGAAGAAGATTCATGGATGATTATAAAGCTACATAAAAGAAAAAATCAAATTGTCAGAAAGTCTGTTAATTTATCCAAGCAAACTCATATTATTGCTTCAAATATAGATCAAGCTTTTTTAATTGTAACTTTAGTTCTTCCTGAAACTACAACAGGTTTTATTGATAGGTTTTTAGTTTCTGCTAATGCTTATGGAGTTGATGTAGTTTTGTTATTTAATAAAAATGATTTATATAAAAAAGATACTCTTGTCAAGCAGGATAAAATTGTGAAGATTTATGAAAATATTGGTTATGAATGTTGTCTGATTTCTGCATTAAATGATGATTTAAATATTATTCACAAAAAACTTAAGGGAAAAAATACATTAATATCAGGACATTCTGGAGTTGGGAAATCTACGTTAATAAATAAATTACTTAAATCTAATAAAATCCCAACACAAGAAATTTCTTTAAGTCATAGTCAAGGGCAGCATACCACTACTTTTTCTGAATTATATAGAGTTGATGTTGGAACAACGATTATTGACACTCCAGGTATTAAAGGTTTTGGTCTAGTTGATTTAGATGAAAATAAAATAGATAAATATTTTCCTGAATTTTTAATTTATAAGCAGGATTGTAAGTTTCATAATTGCATACATAATAATGAGCCAAATTGTAATATAAAAAATAAAATTTCCGAAGGTTTAATTGCTGAAAGTAGATATAAAAATTATCTTAATATGCTTGATGAAGATTTAGAAAACTATAGGCAAAATAATTATTAATAATGAGACTAGTATTACAAAGAGCTTTGCAGGCTAGTGTAACAATAGAAAATAAAATATTTTCTAAAATAGGAAATGGATTAGTTGTTTTTTTAGGAGTTGAAGAGCAAGACGACTTTACTGATATTCATTGGCTTGTAAATAAAGTTTTATCTTTAAGAGTATTTAGTGATGAGGCAGATAAGATGAATCTTTCTATAGAGCAAGTTAATGGTGATATTCTTGTTATAAGTCAGTTTACATTACATGCACAAGTTAAAAAAGGAAATAGGCCTTCCTTTATTAAATCCGCAAATAGTGAAAAGGCTATTGATTTGTATAAAAAATTTGTTTTGGAGTTGTCAAAAAATTCAAAGCTGAAAATTCAAACAGGTGAATTTGGAGCTGACATGAAAGTTTCACTTATAAATGATGGTCCAGTTACAATATTTATTGACTCTAGAAATAAAGAATAGTCTTTATTGTTTTTTTATAAAAGATTTTCTTCCAATTTTTTTTGTAATAAAATCTTTTTCAATATTCCATCCTCTTGCCGGGGAATATTCTCTTCCGTAATATATAATTTGAAGGTGTAATTTATTCCATATTTTCTCTGGAAATAATCGTTTTGCATCTTTTTCAGTAGTTTCAACATTTTTGCCGTTTGTTAGTCCCCATCGATACATTAATCTATGAATGTGAGTGTCAACGGGAAAGGCTGGCACTCCAAATGCTTGTGACATTACCACGCTAGCTGTTTTGTGCCCAACTGATGGGAAAGCTTCAAGGTCTTCGAAGTTTTTTGGAACCTTACCCTCATGTTTTTCAATAATCATTTTTGACAATCCATAAATCCCTTTACTTTTCATAGGGGATAGACCACAGGGTCTAATTATCTCTTTAATTTGATCCACAGAAAGCTTGATCATATCATTTGGATTATTCGCTTTTTTAAATAAAATTGGTGTTATTTTATTTACTCTTTCATCTGTGCACTGAGCAGATAATAATACTGCTATTAAAAGTGTGTATGGATCTTTGTGATCAAGTGGTATTGGAGTTGTTGGATATAAGTCTTCTAATGATTTAATGACAAAATTTACTTTATCTTTTTTATTCATACTTTATGCCATTAAAGTTTTTTTTAGCAAAATCATGAATAATATTTATTTTACTAGAAAGTGACATTATTCCCGGGTTAATTCCTAATTCTCCTTGAGGAACTTCCATGTCTAATTTAGTATAATAATCTTGCCATATTTGCATAATTTCATTGTTATTATCACAGAAATTCATTGGAGCTAATTCAAAAATATCTTCTTTTTTAAAAGCTTCAAAGATTAATTCAGAACAATAATATTTTTCATTATTTAATAGAAATTCATTGTCATATTCAATTCCAATCTTGTCGTTTAAGAATCTTACAGCATCTTTTATTAAATATCTATATTCTGCTTTTAATCTTCCAACCATTACTTTTGAGTTATCCATACTATCTAGGGAATTATTTAAAAAACTATCTAATCTAGTAGTTGTAACTCCTCCTGGAATTGCCTCTAACACCCTATATTCCTCTTGGATCTTATAAAAGTTTTTTTCCTCAAATTTGCTGTCTACATTTTGCAGAATTGGGTTGCCTCCTTTAGTAATAATACCTATGTGAGAAAATTTTTGATCTTTATACCCTGGCGTAACTGATTCTATAGCTTCACATAAGGGAGATGAATCTAAGTCTTGAAATAAAAAATCTCCAACTTGAAGTTGAAATTTTTTTTCTTTAGATTCACTACAGCTACAAAATATAATTAATATTAAAATAAAATATTTCATTATCCAAAATTAAAAAAGAGGATTTATAAAATCCTCTTTTGATTATTTAAAATTAACTTATCTGTAATTATTCAGCGAGAACAATAATATTATTTTTTTGCATTTCAATTACACCACCATTTATTTCAAAAGTTTGTTTGTTGTGATCAGTTTGAACTAAGTAAATTTTACCTGGACTTAGAGTAGAAATAATTGGAGCATGATTATTTAGTATTTCAAACTGCCCATTTGTTCCAGGTAGTTTAACTGACTTTATCTCTCCAGAAAATAGTTTTTTCTCAGGTGTTAGTATATCAATTTGCATAATAATTATTTTGTTTCAGCAATCATTTTTTCTCCTTTTTCTATAGCTTCTTCAATAGAACCAACAAGATTAAATGCTGCTTCAGGATATTTATCTACTTCTCCATTCATAATCATGTTAAATCCTTTTATTGTATCTTGAATGTCTACAAGAACACCTTTAAGACCAGTGAATTGTTCAGCAACATGGAAAGGTTGAGATAAGAATCTTTGAACTCTTCTTGCTCTATGAACCGCTAGCTTATCTTCATCAGATAACTCATCCATACCTAGAATTGCAATAATATCTTGAAGTTCTTTGTATCGTTGAAGTAACTCTTTAACGTCTTGGGCACATTTATAATGTTCATCTCCCACAACCTCTGGTGACAGAATTCTTGAAGTTGAATCCAAAGGATCAACTGCAGGATAAATTCCAAGTTCAGCAATTTTTCTAGATAATACTGTTGTAGCATCAAGGTGTGCAAATGTAGTTGCTGGAGCAGGGTCAGTTAAATCATCTGCTGGCACATAAACTGCTTGCACTGACGTAATTGAGCCGTTTTTTGTTGATGTAATTCTTTCTTGCATTGTACCCATCTCAGTAGCTAATGTTGGTTGGTATCCAACAGCAGAAGGCATTCTTCCAAGTAGCGCTGAAATTTCTGATCCAGCCTGAGTAAATCTAAATATGTTGTCCACAAAGAATAATACATCTTTTCCTTTTCCATCTCCCTCACCATCTCTAAAATATTCTGCAATCGTAAGTCCAGATAGAGCTACCCTAGCTCTTGCTCCTGGAGGCTCATTCATTTGTCCAAAAACAAAAGTTGCTTTCGAATCTTGAAGTTTTTTTCTATCTACTTTACTTAAATCCCATCCCCCTTCTTCCATGCTATGATTGAAATCTTTACCATAGTTTATGATTTCAGATTCAAGCATTTCTCTTAATAAATCATTTCCTTCTCGTGTTCTTTCTCCAACTCCAGCAAAAACAGAAAGACCACCATGTCCTTTAGCAATGTTATTAATAAGCTCCTGGATAAGTACTGTTTTTCCAACACCAGCTCCTCCAAATAAACCAATTTTACCTCCTTTTGCATAGGGCTCAATTAAATCAATTACTTTAATTCCTGTAAACAGTACCTCAGTAGCAGTTGAAAGATCTTCAAATCTTGGTGGGTCTCTGTGAATAGGTAATCCGTTTTCTCTGTCTAAGTTTTCCATGCCATCAATAGAGTCGCCAATAACATTAAAAACTCTACCCTTAATGTTTTCACCAATAGGCATCTTAATCGGAGATCCTGTGGCAGTAACTGTTTCTCCTCTGCTGATCCCGTCTGTTGTTTCCATAGCTATAGCTCTAACTGTGTCTTCACCAATGTGTTGTTGGCATTCAAGAACTAATTTGCTTCCGTTTTTTCTAGTAATTTCTAATGAGTCATAAATATCAGGTAATCCTGCTTCGTTATTTTCAAAAGTTACATCAATAACAGGCCCGATAATTTGAGATACTTTTCCAGTATTATTTGTTGCCATTTTAATTTTTTTATAGTAATATTTATCTTTTTAAAATCGCCTACAAATCTACTATTTTTAATTTGTTTCATTATTACTTTAAGCCAAATAAATTTATTGTTAATTTTGAACACTTTATAAACAATATTTAAAATATACATTAATTGAAAATATATAATTCTCTTGAAGAGTTTAAACCTGACTTTAATACTATTGTAACTATTGGCACTTTTGATGGTGTGCATATTGGACATAAGTATATTATTAATCATTTAAATAATATTGCTAAAAATGAGGGAGGAGAGAGTGTTTTACTGACATTTCACCCTCATCCACGACATGTCTTATATCCGGAAAATCAGGATTTAAAACTAATTGATACCTTAGAAGAAAAAAAAGAAAAGCTTGCTGCTGCTGGTCTTCAAAACTTAATTATTCATCCATTTACTTCCATTTTTGCCAAAACAAAATCTATAAACTTTGTCCGTGATATTTTAGTAAATAAAATGAGTCTTCATTATTTAGTGGTTGGTCATGATCATCATTTTGGTAAAAACAGAGAGGGAACCTTTAAGGATTTAAATAGTTTGTCAAAAACATATGATTTTACCGTTGATCAAATTCCTGCACAGGCTAAAGATGAAATTGCAGTTAGTTCAACCAAAATTAGAAATCTTATAGCTTTAGGTGATATTGATAAATCCAACAATTATTTAGGATTAGAATTTGGGTTATCTGGAACTGTTGTGCATGGTGATAAACTTGGTAGAACAATAAATTATCCAACGGCAAATTTAGCAATTGAAAAAAATAAAATTGTTCCTAAAACAGGAGTATATTTAGTAAAAGTTATTTTTAATTCTCAGGAATTATTTGGCATGTTAAATATTGGAGTACAAAACAAAAAAATAGAAGTGCATATTTTTGATTTTTCTCAAAATATTTATGGTGAAAAACTTAAAATTAATTTCGTTAAAAGAATGCGAGACGAACAACAGTTTATCGACGCTAATGCTCTTAAAGCTCAGCTGAAAATAGATGAGGAAAATTGTCGGAAAAATGTTTTAAGCTAATTAGATAATAATTTACATTATACCAAATTATATTTTAAAGCAACTTTAGCAATCCCTATACTATTTTTAACATCTAATTTTAGATTTATATTTTTTCTATGCGTCTCAACTGTTCTCTTGCTGATATTTAAGATATCAGCAATCTCTTTATTAGATCTTTCATTTAATAATTCTGAAAGTACATCTCTTTCTCTAGAAGTTAATTTATATTTAATTGTAAATTCATCATTAATTGTAGATTCCTTTTGTGTTTTGTGAAAATGTTTTTTATTATTAAAGCAATTTTTTATTGCTTTAGATATTTCTTCTTTTGTGGCTGTTTTAGTTAGGTAAATATTAGCCCCTGATTTTATTGCTTGTTGTTTTATTCTAGAATCATCATACATTGACATTGCAATAGTTTTAATTTTTATGTGTCTTAATTTTATTTCTTCACAAATTTTGAAACCATTAAATCCTGGCATATTAATATCAGTAAAAACAATATCAACATCATTTACTTTTTTCAGATATTCAAGTGCTATTTTAGGTTCTTGAAATACTCTTACAACTTCTAAATCTATACTTGATAAAAGTGATGCCAGCCCTTCACCAAATATTTTATGATCATCAATTATTATTATCCTCATTTTTTATTTTTAAACATTAAATTTATTGTTATTGTAGTTCCAAAACCTATTTTGGAATCAATTAAAACTTCTCCATTAAAAATCTCAGCTCTGTTTTTTATATTTCTCAAGCCATTTCCTTTAATAAATTTGTTGGTATTAAAACCACTGCCATTGTCTGAAATAATTAAATTTAAAAATTCTAAGTGTTGTGTAATACTAATATTAATTTTCTCTGCATTGGCGTGTTTAATAATATTGGTGAAAACTTCTTTTAAGATTCTAATAACATTATTTGATAATTGTGCGTCAAAATTTTCATTTAAATCATTTTTTGGAAAGGGATTTAATTCGATTTTTTTTGAGCCAGCAAAGGTTTCTTGACACAGTTTTTCGATTTTTTCTAAGAGACTTTCTTTAATGTGGGGATTAACTGAAAGGTTTGAGGATATTTCTCTTACCTGATTATAGATTTCTTCTAAATTCTTGATTTCTTTGTTTAATGAGCTATAATAATTTGGGTCATTTAACTGTGATAGTCTCATCTTAAGAGCTGCTAAAGACCCACCAATATTGTCATGGAGCTCCTCGCCAATTTTTTGTTTAATTTTTTCTTCTTGCGCGGCTATGTTTTCTAAAGCTTTTGTTTTGTTAAGTCTTTTTTTCTCTAAAAAATAATTTTTTGATTTATTGATATAGAAATATACTAATAAAACCATTATAAATAATAATATTGAAATTTTGTAGCTAATATTTTTAGATTCTTTAAGTTTTATTTGGGTTTCTTTTAGCTTTAAATTTGTTTTTTGGAATTCATTATCAGATAAAAGTTTTTTTCTGCTAACTTGATTTATAGAGTCAATTTTTTTGTTTGTTAAAAAGGCATTTTTATAATCTTTTTTTAATTCATATATTTCAGATGCTTGATTTAATACGCTCTTGAAATTTGCTTTCTTATTTGTTTGAGTTATTATTTTAAGTGCTGAATTATTATATAAAATAGCTGAATCTAAATTATCTCTTAAAAAAAATAATTTTGCTAAATTAAATCTACTTTCAATTTTTAGTTCTGGGTTTTTAATTTTTTTAGAGATGTTAACTATATCTTTAAATATCTTTAGGCTTTTATTAGCATCTGAAGATAATAGTAAGATTGCTTTTGATCTTAACCCTTTCATTATATGAAGGGTGTCATTAATTGCATAACTATAAAACAATGAAGAGTCTATTAATTGTAAGGATTTAGAGAAATTTGAATCTAGCCTGCTTATTATGCTTGAAAAAGATAATCTTTTAGCTACAAGGGCAGTATCTTTCTGAGATAATATTGTGTCTTTTTGAAATTTTAAATATTTAAGAGATTCATTTAAAACTTCCTCACATGATAAGTAATCTTTTAATTTAAAAAGCGTATTTATTTTCCAGGAATAAACAGAATTGATTAAATCAATATTGTTTATTATTTTGGCTTTATTAAGGGATTTATTGAGATTTAATACAGCACTTTTAAAATTACCGTTATTAAATTGGAAGATTCCTAAATTTAAATGGTGTTGTGATATACCAAAATTATAATTTACTCTTTCAATAAGTCTATCAGTTGTTTTTATCGACATCAAGAATGAAGCCTCATCATTTATTCTTGCAAGTTTATTGTTAATTTTATTTATTGAATCTATTTTGCTTTTAAAGTCAATTTTTTTTGGTCTTTGTGCTGATAGAGTTAATGAGGTGAAAAGAATACAAATTAGTAAAAATATATTCGCAGTTTTCATTATATTATTTCAAGTTTTGCAAACTTTAATAAGAGCTGTTTTTGACCAAATTTTTCAAAAAATATAGTTGCTTTTTTATTCGCATCTTCACCACTAATCTCAATTATTTTTCCATTACCAAATTTTGAATGTAAAACATTCATGCCGTTTTGTATTTTATTAATGTCACTTGAATTAACTCCTGTCAGAACTAGTATTTACTTTTTTTAAATTACTTGGAATATTTGGCTTTAGATTTTTTTTCTCAAATCTGTTTTTTATTCCTTGTTTTTTCTGTTTAAAGAATTTTTCTTTTTTCTTGGCATGAATTTCTGTTTTCTCAAGGTATTTGCTATCAAGTTCGCTTAAAAACCTACTTGGTTCGCAATCAATAAATTGTCCCCATTTAAATCTATTTGTTGCAAATGAGAGGAAAAGTCTTTTTTCTGCTCTTGTAATGGCTACATAAAATAGTCTTCTTTCTTCCTCTAAATTTTCTTGGCTATCTCCTGACATCATAGATGGAAATAGATTTTGCTCTAAACCAACAATAAAGACATATGGGAATTCAAGCCCTTTTGCTGCATGAACAGTCATGAGTGTTACTTTATTCAAGTCTTCTTCTTTTTCATTATCTTGATTAGTAAGAAGTGCAACATCAGTCATATATTCAGTAAGAGAATTTTTTTCAGTATTCTCACAGAAGTCTTTTATACCATTTAAAAGTTCTTGAATGTTTTCAAACCTGCTAACACCCTCTGGGCTCTTATCATTATACAAGTCGTTAAATATACCAGAAGATTTTGCAATATGTTCTACTAAGAAATAGGCGTCTTTTGTTTCAAGTTGAGCTTGATAGTTTTGAATTAATAGAGCAAATTGCTCTAATTTTTGTGCTGTTCCTTTGTTAATGTTATGATCAAAATTTTTGAGATTATTAATTATATTCCAAATGCTAGTATTTTTGTTATTTGCATAGACAACTAATTTTTGCAGGGTAGTGTTTCCTATTCCTCTTCCAGGATAATTGATGACTCTTTTTAGAGCTTCTTCATCATTTGGGTTAACTGTTAGGCGGCAGTAGGCTAGAATATCTTTAATCTCCTTTCTTTGATAAAAAGAAAGTCCACCATAAATTTTATATGGAATATTTTGTTTTCTAAGGGATTCTTCTAAAGCTCTTGATTGTGCATTAGTTCTGTAAAGGATCGCAAAATCTTTTGGCTGAGCATACTCTTGCATTTTTATTTCAAAAATTGTATTGGCTACAAGCCTTCCTTCATCATTATCTGACCCGCATTTACAAATTATAATTTTCTCCCCTTCTTCATTATCTGTCCAGACCTCTTTGGGGATTTGATTTTCATTATGCTGAATAAGGCTATTTGCTGTTTCAACAATTGTAGTTGTTGACCTGTAGTTTTGCTCTAATTTATAGCTTTTAAAGTCAGGGTAGTCAGCCTTGAAATTAAGGATGTTTTGGATTTTTGCGCCTCTAAAAGAGTAAATACTTTGTGCATCATCACCAACTACACAAATATTTTCATTTAGTGCGGCTAGTTTTTTAATAATCAAGTATTGAACGTGATTTGTATCTTGGTATTCATCAATTAAAATATATCTAAACTTACTTTGATATTTAAGAAGAATATCTGGATAATTATCAAGTAATTTATAGGTGTTTAGGAGTAAGTCATCAAAATCCATAGCGCTTGCCTGAAGACATCTTTTCGTATACAATGTGTAGATTCTGTGAAAATCTGGTCTTTTAGCAATCTTGTCAGTTTGAACTAACTCATTGTGATTATTATATTTATCGTGAGTTATGAAATTATTTTTCAATGCTGAAATTCTATTTGCAATCATTGAAAACTTATAAATATCTTTATCTAAATTAAGCTCTTTTATGATCGATCTGATTAGACTTTTAGCATCATCTGAATCATAAATTGTAAAATTAGTTGGGTAGTTTAATCTTTGTGCTTCAATTCTAAGTATTCTAGAAAAAACAGAGTGAAAAGTCCCCATCCATAGGTCTCTTGAAATATTGTTGCTTACAATGGAGTCAATTCTATTTCGCATCTCCTTTGAAGCTTTATTTGTAAATGTAAGAGCAAGGATGTTGAAAGGGCTTATTTTGTTTTCTAAAAGGTGAATAATTCGGTAGGTGAGGACTCTTGTTTTTCCAGATCCAGCTCCAGCTATGACCATTAGCGGTCCGTCTATATGTTCAACAGCTTTTCGCTGCTCACTATTTAGTTTTTCTAGTTGGTTTTGCATTTATTTTTTATCAATATACAAATCTATTATTTTTGTCATGTAAAATATCTAATTCTAAAAAGTTTTTGTGAAAGGTCATAAAATCAGCTTTATTAACATTCAATTCTACATAAGATTTAAGAAATACTTAGTCTAATAGATACTAATATTTTGTAAATTTGGGAAAAATTTTTTATTTATGAAGAAATTATTGATTCTACTAGTAGCGCTTTGTAGTGTTTTTCAAATGCAGGCAACTCACTTGATGGGTGGTGAAATTACATGGGAGTGCATTAAGGTTGGTCCTGATGCTGGAAAGTATATTTTTAAGCTGAAATTATATAGAGATTGTGATGGCACTTCTCTAAGTACTTTTGCTCAAACAATTTATGTTTGGGATCACCCTACAGTTACATCTATGTCACTTGACTTTATTTCAAATACAGATATTTCGCCTGATTGTGATGTTACTAATAGTGGAAATGCTCAACTAGATTGCTCAACCAATCCTGTTGGAGCAGTTGAAGAATATCTTTATGAATCTCAACCTGTTAGTTTGCCAGGCTCTCCGCCAACAACTGGATGGCATTTTACATGGGATTCATGTTGTAGAAATGGTGCAATAACAAATTTAGTTTTATCTAGCACAACATCACCTTCTGAAGGTTTTACACTTAGAGCATCGATGTTCCCGTATGTTGATCCTTTAGGTAATCTTATTCCTGCTGAACCATGTTTTGATTCTTCTCCAATATTTAATGAAAGTCCAAAAACAATTATTTGTACTGGTTACCCTTTTTCCTACTCACATAATGCATCTGACAATGAACTTGATTCAATTTCTTACTCATGGGATGAGCCTTTAGATGATTTTGTAGGTAATTTTGATCCTGCTGCAGGAAATCCTGCTTCCTTACCTTGGGTAGCTCCTTATGCTTTTAATAATCCTTTACCTGGTAATGTCTCACTTAATTCTCAAACTGGAGAAATTTCATATAATTCAAATATTTCAGGAAATTTTGTAACTGTTGTAAGAATAGATGCTTATAAGTGTGGGCAAATAGTTGCTTCAATTTACAGAGAGATTCAAGCGGTACTTTTGGCATGTCCATCTTTGTCAGGAAACACACCAAATACACCTCCATCAATTGATGCTCCTTTTATAGACCCAATTACTGGCTTGCCTTCATTTAGTACTTCAGTTCCAGCAGGAAGTTTAGTAAGTTTTAATATTACTGGAGTAGATTCTTTAGATATATACCCAAATGGTGCATCTCAAGAGATTACACTTGAAATAACTGGAGGTCAAATGTCTGGTGATTTTGTAAATATATTTGATTGCGCTGAACCTCCTTGTGCTATTTTTAATAACGGCTCGGGTGTAGTGCCTCCTTTTTCTAGTCCTTCGTTTGTAAGCGGATATTTTGAATGGCTTACTGATTGTAATCATATTGCTAGTGATGCGGGTTGTGGAACAATTTCAAATCTGTACACATTTGCCATTAAAGCTTATGATGATTTTTGTCCTGCTCCAGCAATTACTTTAGCAACAATTTCTATTGAAGTAACTGCAGCTCAAGGACTGTCAGAGCCTGATCTTCAGTGTGCATTTTTAAATGGGGCAGGTGATCTTACCCTTGATTGGAATTATAGTTTTGGTGGTGATGCATCAACTATTTATCATATCTATGGATCTGATAATATTGGTGGGCCATATTCATTGCTTGAAGATGTTAATTATTCAAATCCTAACAATCTTTTATTTCAGACTCATACTATTGATTCTATTAACTTACCAGCGGGTTATCAATTCTTTTATTTAACACAAGAATCTGCTTGTGCAAGTTCTTCAGTAGAATCTGATACAATTACTCCTATTGAATTTCAAATTTCTCATTCTGATGTTAATTGCTGGGATGATACAGATGGTCGTATAACTGTTGAGGTTTTAAGTACGATGTTAGCTCCTTTTAGTTATTATCTAAATGGAGTTTTAAATCCAAATCCTATTCCTTATGATACTGTTTTTTCTGATTTAACTGCAGGAAATTATGTTGTTACAGTTAGTGATAATGGAAGTTGTCAGATTGATCAAACTGTTAATATTACTGCTCCAGGTTCACCACTTCAATCACTTGTTAGCGATACAATGAATAACTGTTACGGCAGCAATGATGGTATTGCTATAGGTTCTGGCGCTGGAGGAACTCCTCCTTATTCTTATGAGTGGTTTAACCAAAACTTTGTCAGCTTTAGTACTAATGATACGGCCTTTAATTTAAGTGCTGGTAGTTATTATTTAGAGGTTAGTGATGCAAATGGATGTGATACTTTCTCTACTGTCCAGGTTATTGCTCCTCAAACAGCACTTAGTGGATCTCCTCAAGTATTTGGTATTGCTTGTCGAGGTGATAGTACCGGTATGATAATTGGTGATGCCAATGGTAGCTGGGCTCCATATCAGTATTACTGGATTTCTAGTGCTGGAGATACTCTTCAGTCCACTTCATATACAACAACAAGAGATACTTTAAAAGATTTAAGTTCTGGCGTTTATACTCTTCATGTTTATGATGCTCAATCTTGTTTTGTGAGCTATAGTTTAAATGTTGGAGAACCAATGACTATGCTTAGTATTGATAGTATTTTAGTTGTAGAAAATATTGCTTGTTTTGGTGATAGTGTTGGTAAGGCTCGATTATTTGCTAGCGGAGGGATGCCAAACTATAGCTATATGTGGGATAATGGAGAAACAGGATTGGTAGCACAAAATTTATCTGCGGGATATCGTCATCTTACGCTTACTGATGATTGGGGCTGTGAGGTTGTTGATAGTGTTTATATTTCAGAGAATCCAGAGATACAATCTACTATTAGCGTTGTTCAGACAGTTAGCTGTTATGGGCAGTCTGATGGTATTGCAAGTATTAGTTCTGTTGGAGGTATTCCAACATACACTTACTTTTGGAGTAATGGTCATACAGGTCTTAGCATGCCAGATACTTCTTCAGGTCTTGTTGAAGGGAGTTATTATGTAACTACAAGAGATGTAATAGGCTGTGAGGTTGTTGATAGTGTTTATGTGTCAGAGCCAGAGCCACTTTCTATGATAGCAAATGAGCTAGTATGGATCTCATGCTTTGGAGCTAATGATGGTCTTGCTTATGCAAGCGGTTTAGGAGGAAATCTTCCATATACATTTACTTGGATGACTAATGGTCAGATAGGAGATACAATTAACACTGTTCATCCAGGACTACATACTGTAGAAGTTGTTGATGCAAGAGGATGTACATCAAGTGATACAATTTTTATGCATGAGCCAACAGAGCTTCATGTAAACATAGATGATAACTTCACAATACTTCCTTACTGTATCGGAGTAAATAGTGCAAGCTTAACATCTTTAGCTACAGGAGGAACACCAGGATATAGTTATGCTTGGGATGATAACTTAGTAGCACCACAACTTACAGCAACAGCTAGTCATCTTTTAGCAGGAGTTTATACGGTTACTGCAACAGACTCAAGAGGATGTACAGCAAGTGATAGTAGAGATATTGATACAATAACTAATACAATGAGTGCTTTTGTTTTAGAGATAGACAATGTAAGCTGCTTTGGATATAATAATGGATCTGCAGTTGTTAATGCATCAGGAGCGCATGCTCCATATTCATACCAATGGTTTGGTCCAAATGGCTACTCAAGTGTGAATGATAGTGTAGCTAATTTATATGCTGAAAATTATTCTGTAACAGTATCAGATACTAATAACTGTATGGTTAATACAAGTATTAATTTAAGTGAGCCAGCAGCTATTACATACAATACTTTATCTTCCACAGATGCAGTATGTCTTGGGTCTTGTGATGGAAGTGTTCTTTTAGACTTTACAGGAGGAAGTGCTCCATATTATGGTCATGCTTTAGATAATAATACTGGAGCTGTAACAATGAATTTATTGAGCGATAGTTTATTCTCAGGAATTTGTGCAGGTAATTATACTGTCAGCTTAACAGATGCTAATGACTGTCCTTCTTACCTGGTGAATGGAGGGAATAATCAGCATGATATAACTGCTTTAGATACTATCTTCACAGCTCTTTCCTCAAATGGAAATATGATTTTATGCTATGGTGATGCTACAGCAAGTCTTTCTATTGACTTAAATTACTTTAATAACACTTATTCTTACTCTTGGGAGAATGTTTTAAGCCCTGGCGTTAGTCTTGGTGCAGGTTCTTCTTTGGTAGGTCTGGAGTCTGGAACATATGTTCTTTTAGCTAACTATATGACTTGTCATGCAAGTGATACAATGACTATTACAGAGCCTGATTCACTTACTATCTTAGGAAATGTAGTTGATGCAGATTGCTATGGTGCAAGTACAGGCTCTATAACAACAAATATTAGTGGTGGATCATTGGGTTATGTGTATAATTGGTCTGGAAGTTCAAGTACCAATAATAATTTAAATAATGTTTCTGCAGGAGTTTATACTTTAACCGTAAGTGATATGTATTCTTGTGAGTACTCACAAACATTTGTAGTTGGCGAGCCACAAGAGATAACAGCTACGATAAATCAAAATTCATCTAACACTTACTTATTAGAATCTAATAATGTAAATGGAGGAGTTGCACCATATGTTCATTCTTGGAGAGAAGCATCTGCTCCAAATGTTCAGCTAGCAACCGGAACAACTTATACTGTTAGTAGCTATGGCGATTACTTTGTAAGAGTAACAGATGCTCAAGGTTGTACTAGCGAGTCCAATAGTATAGAGTTCATCTCTACCACTATAAATGAAGTAGGATCAAGCTTAGAGGTAAGTGTTTATCCAAATCCATTTAGATCAGAAGCTGTAGTTGACTTTGGAAGAGTAGTTGAGAGTGCAAGCTTGACGATAGTGGATATGTATGGTAAGGTAATAGAGCGTCATTTAGTTGGAAATAGTGATAGATACATTATTACCAACAAAGATAAAGCTAGTGGAGTTTATTTCTTGAAAATAGAAACAAGAGAAGGAAATATGTTTGTTAAATTAGTTATAAAATAAATTATAAATTAGCTATCAGACATACTCTAGTAATTATTAGTTATTTAATTTAAGAGTATATTTGCAAGGCTAGGATTTTAAGAATTCAATAAATTTGAAAAATGAAGAATAAAAATATTAGAATGAATAACAGAAAATCATTTTTGGAAAGTACCTCTTTAATTAAGAAGGTACTATTTCTGCTTTTAGGGATATGTATAAGTTTAAATATTAATGCCCAGTCAATAACAGTTGGAAGTATTGCGGCAACTAATACTTTTACAGCAGATGGAAAAGCATATGTTGTGGTATCAGGTGTTCCTGGTGGATTGAATAATTATACATGGACCAACTTAAGTTCAGGAGCTCAAGCATCATTCACATCATCCACTGATTTTACAGATACTCTAACAGATTTTTCTGGAACTTATGAGATAAGTGTGGATAATTTTGATTTTGGATTTTCAGCTGTTGATACAATAACAATTACTGCTCCTGGAGCAACTTTTAGCTACAACGGATCTTTTGTGCTTTGTGGTGGTCTTACTAATGCTTTTATAACAGCTTTTGTTCAGGGATGTGCTGTTCTTGGACCAACTCTTGGAACTAATTATTTATTAACTGATGCCTCGAATAACACAATATTATTAGATTCAATAGCGCCAACTACTGCCATGCCTCTTCCGCCACTTGTTGTTGGTACATATTACTTATCATCTACAAATTTAGATAATGGATGTGTTGGGTTTGATACCTTTGATATTACTGCAGGTCTTTTAAATGTTTCTACTTTCAGTACAAATGTTCTTAACAATACTCTTGGATTATTTACTATAACAGCTTCTGGAGGCTCGTCTCCTTATACACTTGATTGGCAAGGGCAAAATCTTCCGACATGGAATAATGGGGATACATTAATTGGACTTCCTGCAGGAACATATTTTTTTACAGTTTCAAGCTCTGATGGTTGTACGTATTCTGATTCTGTTATCATTCAGAACACATGTGATGGACAGATTACAAGCATTAATTATGATCCTTGTGCTCCAGAGGTTTTTGTTAGTGCTGCTATCAATATGGTAGGGTCTGGACCATTTGATTTTGACTATGAATTATCTGATGGCTCATCTGTTGTGGCATTTGAAAATTCTACTGCTTCAAATATAACTTTCTCAAACAGCGTTGGCTCTGGAACATTTTATTTAAATATTACTGAGACTAATACAGGATGTATTGTTACAGATACAATTACTCATACTTTAAATCCTGTTTTTGTTTCTTCCTCAATAACTGATGTAACTTCTGTTGGAGCTTGTGATGGAGGTGTTTTTGTGACCCCTACCTCAGGACAATTTCCTTATACATTTGAGTGGAGTAATTCTACTGGAATTATTTCTACAACTAATGGACCATTTACACAGCTTACAAATCTTTGTGATGATACATATTGTTTAGTTATAACTGATGATAATGGATGTACTTTTACCGAGTGTTATGATGTTCTTTATTACCCTTGTAATGTTACCCTTTCTATTTTTGATTCAATTAATTGTTATAATGGTTTTGGAGCTATTCAAGTAAATATTGATACAACAGGAAATCCTGGAGGACCTTATGAATACACATTGTTTAATGCAAATAATGGAAACCAAATAGGAAATCCTCAAGTTAATGTTAATACTCAATTTACTTTTCCAAATTTACCTACAGGCAATTATTTTGTTAATGTTTTTGATCCAGCCTTTGGGAGTTACTGTAAGCCTGATACAATTATATTAACAGAGCCTGATCAAATTAACGTTTGGACAACTGTTGATAGTTCATCTGCTGTTTGTGCTGAAGATGGAATTATTACTATTGATTCTATAACTGGAGGAACAAATCCATTTAATATTACTTGGTTAGATTCCATTCTTTCTCCTTTACCAACTATAGCAGATACAAATATTAATGGAAATGTTTTTCAAGATTCCTTATTATATTCAAATGAAAATACAAATGGATATTTAATCTTAATTACTGACGCAAATGGTTGTTCAAGAAATCAAACTGTTTACATCCACCCACAAAATTCTGGAGCTGACTTTGCTATCGAGAGCTGGGAAGTGACTCAGCCAAAATGCTATGGTGCCTGTGACGGAGGAATTCTTGCAACAATGGCTGGAATGCCAAATGGTTGTTTATCTGTTCCTCCTTTTACATTTTACTGGATAGATGGTGCTACTGGTGGAGCTGGACAAGTAGCAGATACCTTAAAAGTAGATTCAGTTGGAACTCTTTTTTATAATCCCTCTCATGTAGCTACTTATGTTAATTTATGTCCTGGTTCTTATCAATTACATGCTTATGATTACTATGGTAATTTTGGAGGAATACAAAATTTTGATGTTTTTGAGCCTGATTCAATTACTATTGCCTTAAGTGATAGCCTAGAGCTATTTTGTGGTGAAGAACAATTTGTTTTATCAAATGTTAGTGGTGGACCAACAGTAAATGATACAACTCTAATTTCAAGTAATACGCTAGACTTTGGAATTCCAAGTGGGTTTCAGGATAGTTTAAACATAAATGATTACTATCTTTTAGTAGTAAGTGGAACATATGAAGATACTGCAGGTAACTTGTATGATGCTGCATGGGATTACACTGCTTTTCCTGGCGCTCCAGCTACTCCTGTGATGCACTGGGCATTTGATGGTAATTTCACTCATAGACCTTTTCCAGATGCTTTTAACTTAGATCATACTTATACCTTTCCATTTGTTTCTCAAACTGGTGTTCACAATTTTGCAATGACTCAGCCTGGTTTCTTGCAACCTGGAGCTACTGGAATGCAATTTGATTTATATCTTGTGCGATATGATACTACCATTTTTTCATATCAGTGGGAATATCTAAATGCAACCGGTACTGCTAATATTGGGAATACTGATTCTGTTTTAGTATACCCTTACTACGGAGGACAATATGAACCAACAGATTATATTGTTACTGTTACTGATATAACAGGCTCCTGTTCAAAATCTGATCAAATACACGTTTCATGGGATTTAGGCATTTTAAGTTTTGACACTATAGGAAACTCTTTAGTTTCATGCTATGGCGATTCTTCTTCAACTATTATATTAGCAATTGATACGACTTCATCTGGCACTAATACCCCTGGTTTTGCACCCTACATTTTCTATCTTGATGGTGACTCTACTTTAACTTCTCCATCAAATTATAGCGATACAATTGAAAATGTTCCTGCAGGTACTCATACTGTTAGCATTTCAGATTCTTTAGGATGTCTTTCCAGAGAAATATCAATTGATGTCATACAATCAGATTCCTTATATGCATGTGGAGTAGATTCTAATTATATAGAGGTTATGGTGGATAATTTTAATATGACTTTTGATAATCCATATCTTCATACCTCAGTTGTTCCTACGTTACTTGGAATGAATTACCGACTAAAAGTTAGTGGTACTTACAACGATTCTTGGTCAGGATCAAATTATAAAGATGCTGCATACATATATAATATAAATCCTCCAACTGGTAATATTGATTGGATGATGAATGGCTCAAGTCTTTTTTACCCTACTCCAAATCAGTACAATTCATCACATGAATATGTATTTGAGTTTGTTGGAGATGGTGATTCTATTGATTTTACATATAATGATTACTTTGATTCTCTGTATGTGAATAATAGTGGACTTTTATCATTTGAGCTTTATAAAATGGTTTGTCCAAATACCGATACTGCATTTACTTGCTTTGGTGATTCAACTGCTTCATCTAATGTGTATCCAACAGGAGGAACGCCTTTTGATCCTGATGGCTTTGCTAATTCAGGAGATGAGTTTTATAATATAGTTTGGAAAGATTTTTCTGGAAGTGCTACAAATCTTGCTGGTGATCCTTGGGGTACTGGTCAAACAGTTTCTAATCTTCCTGCCGGAACATATTTTGCTTATATTACAGATGCTCTTGGATGTGAATATGTTAGAACTCTAATTGTTCAAGAATCTGCTGTTGCAATGAATATAGATACTATTTATCCAACACCTGTTGCTTGTCGAAATGACTCCTCAGGATGTATTTCTGCTGTTGTTTCTGGTGGTTTTACTGATAATATTGTTGTTGTAATTTCTGCAGGAGATACTATTTATACTGATCAAGGTGATCTTGACACTATTCAAATTTGTGGTTTAGTCGCTGGTACATATCAGTTTTATATTTATGACTCTCCAGATGCAAGTTTTGCTGATTATGATTGTGCAGAGTTTGCAGAAATAATAATAACTCAGCCTCAAGATATTTTATCTACCTCAGTAAACTTATTATCTGATGTTCAATGTTTTGGAGATTCTACAGGAGCTGCAATTGCTAATGCTATTGGTGGACAGTTTCCTTATTCATATAATTGGCTTGCAGGAAATACTTCTGCTATAGTTAATAATCTATGGCCAGGATGGCAGGTTGTTGAAATAAGCGATAGCAATGGATGTGTCAAGCTTGATAGTATCGAAATAATAAATTTATATCCAGAGATCTCAAGTGTTCTTGACGTTATACAAGATGTTTCTTGCTTTGGGGGATGTGATGCAATAGCAAGCTTGTCAACAAATGGAGGAGTGCTTCCTCATACTTACTTCTGGGATATTGGTCAGGTATCTATTAATATGCCTGATACAGCATTTAACCTTTGTTATGGAGGGCATGATGTAATTGTTGAAGATGCTCTTGGATGTAGACAAACAGTTACCTACAATATAAGTCAACCTGACGAGCTCTTTGCTCAAGCAGTTATGACTCAACCAATCCAATGTTTTGGTTTTGATGATGGAACTGCTTTTGCTTCAGCTACTGGGGGAACACAATTTTATTCTTTTGTTTGGGATAGTATTAATGGACAAGCAGGACAGAACGCTACTAATCTTACTCCAGGATTGCATTATGTGTATGTTACTGATGCTAAAGGGTGTACTGCAATGGACTCTGTTAATATTTCTGAGCCAACGCAATTAACAATTGCAATAGATGATACAATGACGGTTTACTCTTATTGTGCTGGAACAAATTCTGGTCAATTATGTGCTATAGCTGATGGAGGAACACCAAACTATAATTATGTTTGGAATGATGTATTGGGACAAACAGGAACATGTGCTACAAATTTAATTGCTAGTCAGTATACAGTATTAGTAATGGATGATAGAAACTGTATTGCAACTGTATCCTTTAATTTAGATTCTATTACTAATAGTATGGACCCTGACTCAGTTGGTATATCTATTGATGATGTAAGTTGTTTTGGGACTTTTGATGGTTCTGTTTCAATTACTACTGTTGTTGGAGCTGTTGCACCATATACTTATTCATGGACAGGTCCTAATAGTTATAGTTCTGTGCTTTCATCAATCAGTTCACTCTATGCTGGAAGTTATGGAGTTGTAATTGAAGATTCTAATGGATGTGCTATAACAGTAAATGCAGAAGTACAACAGCCTGATCAATTAGAATATACTACATATAATGTAGAAAGTTCTACTTGTCTAGGAGCTTGTGATGGAGAAATACATGTTAGTATTGAAGGTGGTACTCATCCATATTTTTATGATTTAGACCAGCAAGGAACATTTCCTCTAATGAATACTTCACCAGTTATAAACGATACTTTAATAACTAATTTATGTGCTGGACTTCGTTCAATATATATTACAGATGATAATAATTGTGAAGGAACAGTCGTTTGGGGTGGAAGATGGGAAGAAACAGTTGATCAAGGAGTTGTTGTTGAACTTGACTCTGTTGTAGCAAGTCCTGCAACGTGCTTTAATTTAAATGATGGTTCTGCTTTTATTCATGGTCAAGGAAATCCATTATTCACATATACTTGGGAAACAAATGATATTGCAACAAATCTTCCAACAGGAACTGTTTTAGGTAATGGTATTGCATATAATAATTTTTACCCTGGAACATATTGGGCAGTAGCTCACTATGCTGATTCATCAAGTTTTGGTGTTCCCTATTCAGGATGTGATTTTGGATATCAATTTACAATTTCAAGTGCTGCACAATTAACAACTGCCGCTACAAATGTTACTGAGGTTACTTGCTATGGTGATACAGATGGGGAGATTGATCTAATAATTTCGGGAGGAACTGCTCCATACTCAGTGCAGTGGGATACAACAACATCTCTTCCAAATGGATCAAGTGCTTTACAAGTTAACTCATTGCAGCCTGGAACATATACGGCAAATATATTTGATAATAATGGATGTAGTATAACTTCAGACTTTGAGATAACTGAGCCTTTAGCAATAACAAATTACTATACAGTAACTGAGCCTTTATGTAATGGCGGATCAGATGGTTCTGCAATAGCAAATACAAATGGTGGAAATGCTCCATATACATATAACCCAAATATTAGTAATAATCTTTCTGCAGGAATTTACTCTGTAGTTGTAATGGATAACAAAGGATGTACCTTCTTAGATGAAGTAACAATAACAGAACCTGATGCTGTTATCTCTTCTGTAGAATCAGATAATTTATTCTTTGGGCCTTATGATGTACGATGTTTCGGAGAAAATAATGCCTCTGCTACAGTTACTGGAGGTGGTGGAGTGCCAGTTATTTCTTATCTATGGACTCCTTCTAATCAATCAACTGCTACAGCAACAAATTTATCTGCCGGCTCTTATGATGTCACCGTTACAGATTTAAATAATTGTTCTCAAACTGAAACAATATTAATAACAGAACCAGATCAATTAGTTATTAATTTAACTAGAAGTGGAGATAATGCACCGTTCTATGATATTAGTTGTTTTGGCTTAAACGATGGTTGGGCACAATCTCTTCCAATAGGAGGTGTTGAAGGTACTTCAGGATATAATTACCAATGGGATGTTAGTGGAAGTAATATTTCTTCAAACTACTATATTGATAATTTACAAGCTGGTCTTGCATATACAATCACTGTAGTTGATGTAAATGGATGTGAGGAGACTGAGTCTACACCAATTCTAACAGAGCCAATTGAATTTATTGCAAATGTTATTTCTGATGATTATGCAGGTCCTACTCATGAAGGCTTTACTGTTAACTTTACTGATTTAACTGTATGTTCTGATCCTTACAACTTTGAATGGACGTGGCTTAATGGAACAACTACTAATCCTTCTGGCACAACTAATTTTAATCATATGTTTGATATAATTGGTTTGAATGAAGTTTATGTAACTCTTGAAAATGAGGTGACACTTTGTACTGATACTGTTGGCTTTAATATTGAAGTTCAAGGAATTCCAGAAATATATAATGTTTTCTCTCCAAACGGAGATGGTGTTAATGATTTATTTGGTTTTGGAGAATATGCAATGGAGGCTATGCAAGTAGAATTTTTTAACAGATGGGGTGAGTTAGTTTACTCATTGGATTTATCTGGACAAGATTGGGACGGTAGAGGTCTTGACGGTAGAGATCTTCCTGAGGGAGTGTACTTCTATGTTCTTCAGTCTACAGGTCTAGATGGAAGATACTATGAAAAAAGAGGTTCAGTCACAATATTGAGATAATTAAGAAATTTATAAAAATATATTTTTTGTTTAATGATTATGCGGTTAGATTTCCTAAATGAAAAGTGATTTTTATTTAAAAGAAAAAGTTGATTAGAAATATTTAAAAAACTATATGATATGAAAAGAATTATTTTAATTGCTTTGTTATTACCATGCTTTATTAGTGCACAAGTAATAATTTCTAATGATACTACTGTTTGTGGTAATTTCAATGATACTCTATATGCTTTGAGTGCAACACAATCTTCTATGCAAACCGATGATTTACATGATGATCTAGTTTCTATTGGATTCACATTTAATTTCTATGGAACTCCTTATACTGAATGTGTAGTTTCAGGAAATGGCTATGTTACATTTGATACTTCATTAGCTAATTCATATTCTCCTTATTCTATAAATGCTCCTGTGCCAAATCCTGGTAATATTCCTGAAAATGCTATTTTAGCTCCTTGGCAAGATATTAATACTGGTGTTACTGGTAATATTTATTATGGAACAACTGGTATAGCACCAAACAGAATGTTTACCGTAACATGGTGTGAAATTGCTATGTTTTCTTGTACAGCTGATTTACATACTTCACAAGTTGTTTTACATGAAGGGTCTGATAAGATTGAAATGTTTATTGCCGAAAAACCACTTTGTGCAGCATGGAATGGAGGTGCTGCTATTCAGGGTTTAGTGTCTGATGCTAGCACATTTGCTGATATTGTATTTGACCCAATTCTATTAGCTGATAGAAATTATCCTTTGCAGTGGACTGCAACTAATGAGGGATGGGAGTTTTTAACTGCTGGATCTTCAGCCTATGTTATTAATCAAATTCCTTTTATACCAATTGTTGCAGGTGAAGCTATTTGGACTTCAGCATCTGGAGATACTTTAGGATATGGGCCTACACTGCCAGTAAATATTTCCTCTACAACAGTTTATTATGCTGATGTTGTTGGTAGCTGCTCCTCGGGAATACTTTCTGATCAAGTTACTGTTTCAGTTTCTGGTTGTTTTGCAATAGTTTTGAGTTCCTCTGATGCTTCCTGTCAAGGAAATGACGGTCAGGTTAGTGTTGATCCTGGTATAAATACACCTTCTCCTTATGATATGTTGCTTTTAGATATGAATGGAGTTATTTTACAATCTAATCTTAATGTCAGTTCTTCTCAAACTTTTTCAAATCTTTTTCCTGGAACTTATGTTGCAAGGGTTACAGATGCTGGAGGTTCTTCTTCTCAAGATACAATTGTAGTCATGCAAGCAAATAATCCTTTAAATGTTTCTTCATTTGCAAATAATGTTAATTGTTACAATGGTCAAGATGGTCAAATTTCTATTTTAGCAGATAGTGGAGCGCTTCCTTATTCATTTTATCTAAATGGAGTTTTAAATACTAATCCTATTCCTTACGATAGTGTTTTTTCAAACTTGTCTGAAGGGGTTTATATTGTTTCTGTTTTAGATGATAATAGTTGTTTATTTAGAGATACTATTAATTTAACCTCTCCACAATATACTTTACAATCTTTAGCTCAATCTAAAGTTGTTATTTGTAACGGCAGCAATGATGGAATAGCTATAGGTTCTGGCGCTGGAGGAACTCCTCCTTATTCTTATGAGTGGTTTAACCAAAACTTTGTCAGCTTTAGTACTAATGACACGGCCTTTAATTTGAGTGCTGGTAGTTATTATTTAGAGGTTAGTGATGCAAATGGATGTGATACTTTCTCTACTGTCCAGGTTATTGCTCCTCAAACAGCACTTAGTGGATCTCCTCAAGTATTTGGTATTGCTTGTCGAGGTGATAGTACCGGTATGATAATTGGTGATGCCAATGGTAGCTGGGCTCCATATCAGTATTACTGGATTTCTAGTGCTGGAGATACTCTTCAGTCCACTTCATATACAACAACAAGAGATACTTTAAAAGATTTAAGTTCTGGCGTTTATACTCTTCATGTTTATGATGCTCAATCTTGTTTTGTGAGCTATAGTTTAAATGTTGGAGAACCAATGACTATGCTTAGTATTGATAGTATTTTAGTTGTAGAAAATATTGCTTGTTTTGGTGATAGTGTTGGTAAGGCTCGATTATTTGCTAGCGGAGGGATGCCAAACTATAGCTATATGTGGGATAATGGAGAAACAGGATTGGTAGCACAAAATTTATCTGCGGGATATCGTCATCTTACGCTTACTGATGATTGGGGCTGTGAGGTTGTTGATAGTGTTTATATTTCAGAGAATCCAGAGATACAATCTACTATTAGCGTTGTTCAGACAGTTAGCTGTTATGGGCAGTCTGATGGTATTGCAAGTATTAGTTCTGTTGGAGGTATTCCAACATACACTTACTTTTGGAGTAATGGTCATACAGGTCTTAGCATGCCAGATACTTCTTCAGGTCTTGTTGAAGGGAGTTATTATGTAACTACAAGAGATGTAATAGGCTGTGAGGTTGTTGATAGTGTTTATGTGTCAGAGCCAGAGCCACTTTCTATGATAGCAAATGAGCTAGTATGGATCTCATGCTTTGGAGCTAATGATGGTCTTGCTTATGCAAGCGGTTTAGGAGGAAATCTTCCATATACATTTACTTGGATGACTAATGGTCAGATAGGAGATACAATTAACACTGTTCATCCAGGACTACATACTGTAGAAGTTGTTGATGCAAGAGGATGTACATCAAGTGATACAATTTTTATGCATGAGCCAACAGAGCTTCATGTAAACATAGATGATAACTTCACAATACTTCCTTACTGTATCGGAGTAAATAGTGCAAGCTTAACATCTTTAGCTACAGGAGGAACACCAGGATATAGTTATGCTTGGGATGATAACTTAGTAGCACCACAACTTACAGCAACAGCTAGTCATCTTTTAGCAGGAGTTTATACGGTTACTGCAACAGACTCAAGAGGATGTACAGCAAGTGATAGTAGAGATATTGATACAATAACTAATACAATGAGTGCTTTTGTTTTAGAGATAGACAATGTAAGCTGCTTTGGATATAATAATGGATCTGCAGTTGTTAATGCATCAGGAGCGCATGCTCCATATTCATACCAATGGTTTGGTCCAAATGGCTACTCAAGTGTGAATGATAGTGTAGCTAATTTATATGCTGAAAATTATTCTGTAACAGTATCAGATACTAATAACTGTATGGTTAATACAAGTATTAATTTAAGTGAGCCAGCAGCTATTACATACAATACTTTATCTTCCACAGATGCAGTATGTCTTGGGTCTTGTGATGGAAGTGTTCTTTTAGACTTTACAGGAGGAAGTGCTCCATATTATGGTCATGCTTTAGATAATAATACTGGAGCTGTAACAATGAATTTATTGAGCGATAGTTTATTCTCAGGAATTTGTGCAGGTAATTATACTGTCAGCTTAACAGATGCTAATGACTGTCCTTCTTACCTGGTGAATGGAGGGAATAATCAGCATGATATAACTGCTTTAGATACTATCTTCACAGCTCTTTCCTCAAATGGAAATATGATTTTATGCTATGGTGATGCTACAGCAAGTCTTTCTATTGACTTAAATTACTTTAATAACACTTATTCTTACTCTTGGGAGAATGTTTTAAGCCCTGGCGTTAGTCTTGGTGCAGGTTCTTCTTTGGTAGGTCTGGAGTCTGGAACATATGTTCTTTTAGCTAACTATATGACTTGTCATGCAAGTGATACAATGACTATTACAGAGCCTGATTCACTTACTATCTTAGGAAATGTAGTTGATGCAGATTGCTATGGTGCAAGTACAGGCTCTATAACAACAAATATTAGTGGTGGATCATTGGGTTATGTGTATAATTGGTCTGGAAGTTCAAGTACCAATAATAATTTAAATAATGTTTCTGCAGGAGTTTATACTTTAACCGTAAGTGATATGTATTCTTGTGAGTACTCACAAACATTTGTAGTTGGCGAGCCACAAGAGATAACAGCTACGATAAATCAAAATTCATCTAACACTTACTTATTAGAATCTAATAATGTAAATGGAGGAGTTGCACCATATGTTCATTCTTGGAGAGAAGCATCTGCTCCAAATGTTCAGCTAGCAACCGGAACAACTTATACTGTTAGTAGCTATGGCGATTACTTTGTAAGAGTAACAGATGCTCAAGGTTGTACTAGCGAGTCCAATAGTATAGAGTTCATCTCTACCACTATAAATGAAGTAGGATCAAGCTTAGAGGTAAGTGTTTATCCAAACCCATTTAGATCAGAAGCTGTAGTTGACTTTGGAAGAGTAGTTGAGAGTGCAAGCTTGACGATAGTGGATATGTATGGTAAGGTAATAGAGCGTCATTTAGTTGGAAATAGTGATAGATACATTATTACCAACAAAGATAAAGCTAGTGGAGTTTATTTCTTGAAAATAGAAACAAGAGATTTATCATATAATTCAAAAATTATCATCAAGTAATTAGTATCACAAACTTTTAATTTTTTATTTCTTTAAATGAATTTCAGAAATATTTATTTAAGTTATTGATTATCAGTTGAGACTAGCATTTTTAAATATTCTTGATTGTACAGTGATATTTCAGATTAAAAAAAATACAAAACAATTTCACTTTTAGGTAATAAATTATTACATTTGCCGCCCATTTTAGTAAAGAAATAATATGCCTACAATACAACAACTAGTAAGAAAAGGGAGAGTAACTGTTAAGAAAAAGAGTAAATCTTTAGCTTTACAAAGTTGCCCTCAAAGAAGGGGAGTTTGTACAAGAGTTTATACAACTACTCCAAAGAAACCAAATTCAGCTTTAAGAAAAGTTGCCAGAGTTAGATTAACTAATGGTAATGAAGTTAATGCTTATATTGGTGGTGAAGGACACAATCTTCAAGAATATTCAGTTGTATTAGTAAGAGGTGGTAGAGTAAAAGATTTACCTGGTGTTAGATATCATATTGTTAGAGGTGCATTAGATACTTCTGGAGTAAATGAAAGAACACAACGTAGATCAAAATATGGAGCTAAGCGTCCTAAGAAATAAAATATAGATAATGAGAAAGAAAAAGGCTAAAAAAAGAATATTACTTCCAGATCCAAGATTTGGAAGTCCTTTAGTTACAAGATTTGTAAATAACTTAATGTATGGTGGAAGAAAGAATACTGCATTTAAAGTTTTTTATACTGCTTTAGAGACTGTAGCAGAGAAAATTGAAGATGTTACAAATCTTGAAGTTTTTGAAAAATCGTTAGAAAATGTTAGTCCTAATGTTGAAGTTAGAAGTAGAAGAATTGGGGGAGCAACTTTTCAAATACCTCATCCAGTAAGAGAAGATAGAAAAGTTTCTCTTGGAATGAAATGGATGATAGCTGCGGCAAGAAAAAGAAATGAAAAAACAATGGATGAAAAATTGTCTGGTGAGATAATGGCTGCATACAAAGAAGAAGGAGCTGCGTATAAGAAGAAACAAGATACTCATAGAATGGCGGAAGCTAACAAAGCATTTTCACACTTTAGATTTTAAATTATAGAAATGGCAAGAGACTTAAAATATACAAGAAATATTGGTATCGCAGCTCATATTGACGCTGGTAAAACTACTACTACAGAAAGGATCCTTTACTATGGAGGTGTGAATCATAAAATTGGTGAAGTACACGATGGCGCAGCAACTATGGATTGGATGGAACAAGAGCAAGAGAGAGGAATTACAATTACTTCTGCAGCAACTACTCTAGGCTGGGATTATAGAGGTAAAAACTATCACGTTAATATTATTGATACACCTGGACACGTTGATTTTACTGTAGAAGTAAATAGATCTCTTAGAGTGCTAGATGGTTTAGTTTTCTTATTTAGCGCTGTTGATGGGGTTGAGCCACAATCTGAAACAAACTGGAGACTTGCAAATAATTATAATGTACCAAGAATTGGTTTTGTAAATAAAATGGATAGACAAGGTGCTAATTTTCTTAAAGTTTCTGCTCAAGTAAAAGAAATGTTAGGAAGTCATGCTCTTCCGTTGCAAATCCCAATTGGTTCTGAAGATGAATTTAAAGGAGTTGTTGATTTAATAAATTTCAAGGGAATTGTTTGGAATGAAGAAGATCAGGGAATGACATATGAAGAAGTTGAAATACCAGCAGATATTATTGATGAAGCAAGAGAATACAGAGGGCAGCTTTTAGAGGCTGTAGCAGAATTTGATGAGTCATTAATGGAAAAATATTTTGAAGATGAAAATTCTCTTACTGAAGCTGAAATTCTTGCAGCATTAAGAGAAGCGACAATTTCTGGTAAAGTTGTGCCTATGATGTGTGGTTCAGCTTTTAAAAATAAAGGTGTTCAGGCGATGTTAGATATGGTCATGGAAATATTACCTTCTCCCTTAGATGTTGAAGGTATAAGTGGAACGAATCCTGATAACGATTCTGAAGAAATTAGACAACCTTCTGCTACTGAACCATTTGCTGCATTAGCATTTAAAATTGCAACAGATCCTTATGTTGGTCGTTTATGTTTTACTAGAGCTTATTCAGGCACATTAGATCAAGGAACTTTTGTTTTAAATACTAGAACAGGTAAAAAAGAAAGAATTTCTAGAATTTATCAAATGCATTCAAACAAGCAAAACCAAATTGATTCACTTCAGGCAGGTGATATTGCTGCTTTAGTTGGTTTTAAAGATATTAGAACAGGTGATACATTATGTGCTTTAAAGTCACCAATTGTTTTAGAATCAATGGATTTTCCAGAACCAGTTATTGGAATTGCTATTGAACCTAAGACTCAGAAAGATTTAGATAAACTTGGAGTTGCTTTAGGAAAACTAACTGAAGAAGATCCTACTTTTTCAGTTAAAACTGATGAAGATTCTGGACAAACTATTATTTCTGGAATGGGTGAATTACACTTAGATATTATTCTAGATAGGTTGAAGAGAGAATTTGATGTAGAATGTAATCAAGGAGCTCCACAAGTCGCTTACAAAGAAGCTATTACAGCATTGGTTGAGCATAGAGAAGTATACAAGAAACAATCTGGTGGTAGAGGAAAGTTTGCTGATATTAAATTTGATATATCACCTGTTGATTCTGACTTCGAAGGTGAAGGTTTACAGTTTGTAAATGAAATTAAAGGTGGTAATATTCCTAAAGAATTTATCCCATCAGTTGAGAAAGGTTTTAAAATGTCTATGACTAATGGAGTATTAGCCGGTTTCCCTCTAAACTCTATGAAAGTAAGACTATATGATGGTTCTTATCATGATGTGGATTCAGATGCGCTTTCATTTGAGCTTTGTGCTCAGATTGCTTTTAAATCTGCTGCAAAGCAAGCATCTCCAGTTTTACTAGAACCAATAATGAAATTAAATGTTATTACTCCAGAAACAAATATGGGAGATGTTATTGGAGATTTAAATAGAAGGAGAGGGCAAGTAGAGGGAATGGAGGATAAGGCTGGTGCAAAAGTTGTTAATGCTAAAGTTCCACTTTCAGAAATGTTCGGTTACATAACAGACTTAAGAACAATTACATCAGGTAGAGCTACATCGACTATGGAGTTTTCATCATTTGAAAATGCTCCAAAAAATGTTTCAGATGAAGTAATATCTAATATTAAAGGAGATAAATAAATATACTTATGGCACAAAAAGTTAGAATAAAGCTTAAATCATTTGATCACAACTTAGTTGATCAATCGGCTGAGAAGATTGTAAAGACTGTAAAGAATTCAGGTGCAATTATTAGTGGTCCAATTCCACTTCCAACACACAAAAGAATTTATACTGTTTTGAGATCCCCTCACGTAAATAAGCAAGCAAGAGAGCAATTTCAACTTGCAAATCATAGAAGATTAATGGATATATATTCTTCATCTTCTAAGACAATTGATGCACTTATGAAGTTAGAATTGCCAAGTGGTGTTAAAGTAGAAATTAAAGTAATTTAAAAAATAGAGTAATGCCAGGATTATTAGGAAAAAAAATAGGAATGACTTCAATGTTCTCTGATGAGGGGAAAAATATACCATGTACTATTTTAGAAGTTGGACCATGTGTTGTTTCTCAAATTAAGACAAATGAGATTGATGGTTATGAAGCTGTTCAAATTGCTTATGATGAGCAAAAAGAATCTAGAATGTCTAAAGCTTTAATGGGACATCTTAAAAAGGCAAATTCTAAAGCTGTTAAAAAAATGGTAGAAGTTACACCGTTTGCAAACGAAGTTAATTTAGGAGACGTTCTTACAGTTGATCTTTTTGAAGTAGGAAGTTTTGTTACTGTCGTAGGAACTTCAAAAGGTAAAGGTTTTCAGGGTGTTGTTAAAAGACATGGTTTTGCTGGAGTTGGTGATGCTACTCACGGTCAACATAACAGATTAAGAGCTCCAGGTTCTATTGGTGCTGCTTCATATCCTGCAAGAGTATTCAAGGGAATGAGAATGGCAGGTCAAATGGGTAATGAAAGAGTTAAAGTAGAGAATTTACAGGTTCTAAAAATTATGAGTGAGCGTAATGTAATTATTGTTAAAGGTGCGGTACCTGGTGCAAAAAATTCATATATAATAATAGAGAAATAATGAAGATAGCTGTACACAGTATTAAAGGAAAAGAAACTACAAAAAAAGTAGATTTAAGTAAAGATATTTTTGGTGTTGAACCAAATGATCATGCTATTTATTTAGATGTTAAACAATATTTAGCATCACAAAGACTAGGAACTCATAGCTCTAAAGAAAGAGGAGCTGTTAAGGGTAGTAGAAGAAAGCTTAGAAAACAGAAAGGAAGTGGAGCTGCTAGAGTCGGAGATATTAAAAATCCTTTGTTTAGGGGTGGTGGTCGTGTTTTTGGTCCAAGACCTAGAAAATATGACTTTAAGGTAAATAAGAAAGTTAAAAGATTAGCAAGAAAATCAGCACTTTCATATAAGCTTACTCAAAATAATATAATCGTTGTTGAAGACTTTAATTTTGATAACCCTTCAACTAAAAACTACTCTAGCACATTAGCAAATTTTGATGTTCTAAATAATAAAACAGTATTAGTTCTTGATAAACCAAATAAAAATATATTTTTGTCCTCCCGAAATTTAAGCAGGGCAAAAGTGGTATTAGCTTCAGAATTAAACACTTATGATATTATGAACGCTAATAAGATGTTATTTGTTGAGTCTTCAATCAAGGAAATAGAAAATAATTTTTAATATTTTTATATAATGAGCATCATAAAAAAACCAGTAATAACAGAAAAAATGACGAATGATAGTGAAAAATTCAATCGTTATGCTTTTGTTGTTGATAGAAAAGCTAATAAGATTGAAATCAAAAAAGCTGTTGAACAACAATATGATGTTGTTGTCGAGTCAGTAAGAACAATGGTTTGTATTGGAAAAAAAAGAGTTAGAGGTTCAAAATCTGGAATGATCGTTGGTAAAACTGCTACATATAAGAAGGCTATTGTACAGTTATCTTCAGGTGATTCAATTGATTTTTACAGTAATATATAATTAAGAAACAATGGCAGTAAGAAAATTTAAACCAACAACACCAGGACAAAGACATAAGGTAGCAATATCTTTTGACGACTATTACTGCTTCTAAGCCAGAAAAAAGTCTTATTAGTTCCTAAGACTAGATCAGGGGGTAGAAACGATACTGGTAAAATGACTATAGCCAATGTAGGTGGTGGTCATAAGAAGAAATATAGATTAGTAGATTTTAAAAGAGATAAATTTGGTATTCCTGCTAAAGTTGCTACTATTGAGTATGATCCAAATAGAACTGCTAATATTGCATTGCTTAATTATGTTGATGGTGAAAAAAGATACATTATTGCTCCTGAAGGATTAGAAGTTGGAATGGAAGTTATTTCAGGTGATAAAGCTCCGATTAATATTGGAAATACTTTACCACTTAGTGCTTTACCTCTTAGGTACAGTTATTCATAATGTAGAGTTAAAGCCAGGTCAAGGAGCTATTATGGTTAGAAGTGCTGGTTCATATGCTCAGCTTAATGGCAAGAGATGGTAAATATGCTACTGTTAAATTAGCTTCTGGTGAAATTAGAAGAATACTTAGTTACTTGTTTAGCAACTATTGGATCAGTTTCTAATCCTCAACATCAATTACAAATTTCAGGTAAAGCAGGTAGAAGCAGATGGCAAGGTAGAAGACCTAATGTAAGAGCAACAGTTAAAAATCCAGTTGATCATCCAATGGGTGGTGGTGAAGGAAAACATTCTGGTGGATTACCAAGAAATAAAAATGGTGTTCCAGCAAAAGGATATAAAACAAGAAATAAAAAGAAGCTTTCTGATAAGTATATAATTGAAAGAAGAAAAAAGAAATAATTTATGGCTAGATCATTAAAAAAAGGACCGTTTATTCATTATAAATTGCAAAAGAAAGTTGATGCAATGAATGAGTCAGGAAAAAACTCAGTAATTAAAACTTGGTCAAGAGCATCTATGATCTCACCTGATTTTGTAGGGAAAACAATTGGAGTTCATAATGGAAGACAATTTATTCCTGTTTTTGTAACTGAGAATATGGTAGGTCATAAGTTAGGTGAGTTTTCTCCAACAAGGACTTTTAGAGGTCATGGAGGTAATAGAAAAAAATAAATAAATGGGATCTAGAAAAAGAATAAAAGCAGAGAGTATGAAGGAGGCAAGAAAAAATATTGCTTTCGCTAAACTTAATAACTGCCCTACATCTCCAAGAAAAATGAGGCTTATTGCTGACTTAATCAGAGGTATGGACGCGGATAGAGCATTATCAGAATTAAAACTTAATCCAAAAGAAGCTTCTAACAGAATGGAGAAGTTACTACTTTCAGCATTAGCAAATTGGGAAGCTAAAAATGAAGGGAAGAAGATGGATGAGAGTAATCTTATATGTCTCTGAGGTTACAGTTGATGGAGGTAGAATGTTAAAAAGAGTTCAGCCTGCTCCTCAAGGTAGAGCACACAGGATTAGAAAAAGATCTAATCACGTAACTCTTGTTGTTGATAGTAGAAAAATTGAAATAAATTAATTTATGGGACAAAAAACAAATCCAATTGGTAATAGATTAGGTATCATTAGAGGTTGGGAATCTAATTGGTACGGTGGTGATAACTTTGGTGATAAACTTGCTGAAGACGCTAAAATTAGAAAGTATCTTAATGTTAGATTATCTAAAGGTAGTGTTTCTAAAATAGCTATTGAACGTACTTTAAAATTAGTTACTATTACTATTCACACTGCTAGACCTGGAATTATTATTGGTAAAGGAGGTCAAGAGGTAGAGAATTTAAAAGGAGAAATTAAAAAGATTACTGACAAGGAAATACAGATCAATATCTTTGAAGTAAAAAGACCAGAACTTGAAGCAACTCTTGTAGCTGATAGTATTGCTCGTCAAATTGAGGGAAGAATCTCTTATAAAAGAGCAACAAAAATGGCTATAGCCTCTACAATGAGAATGGGAGGTGAAGGAATTAAAGTTCAAATTTCAGGAAGACTTAATGGAGCTGAAATGGCAAGATCTGAAATGTTTAAAGATGGAAGAACCCCTCTTCATACATTTAGAGCTGATATTGATTATTCATTAGCAGAAGCCCAAACAACATATGGTAAAATTGGTGTTAAAGTTTGGATCTGTAGAGGAGAAGTTTATGGTAAGCGTGATTTAATGCTTCATTTTAAAACTCCAAAGAAAACAGGTAATAATGCACCTAGAAGAAGAAAGTAGTTAAAGAAATAAGAAAATAAAAAGAAATGTTACAACCAAAAAAGACAAAATTTAGAAGAGATGCAAAAAGGCAAAATGAAAGGTAATGCCCAAAGGGGACACCTTCTTGCTTTTGGGTCATTTGGTATTAAAGCTCTTGAAGAAACTTGGATTACAGCTCGTCAGATTGAAGCAGCTAGAATTGCCGTTACAAGATATATGAAAAGACAAGGCCAAGTTTGGATAAGAATTTTTCCTGACAAACCTATTACTAAAAAGCCAGCCGAAGTAAGGATGGGTAAAGGTAAGGGAGCTCCAGAATATTGGGCTGCTTGTGTAAGCCCAGGAAGAATGCTTTTTGAGTGTGATGGTGTTGATTTTGAAACTGCAAAAGAAGCTTTACGTCTTGCAGCTCAAAAACTTCCAATTAAGACAAAGTTTGTAATGAGAAGAGATTTAGTACAATAAAAAAAAACATAGATGAAAGACTTAGTATTAACTGAAATGCCTTTAAATGAATTAAATGATCTTCTTGAAAGTGATAAAGAAAGATTAATGAAATTAAAAATGAGTCATTCTGTTTCTCCATTAGAGAATCCATTGTCTATAAAATTTGCAAGAAAAAAAATTGCACGTATAATGACAGAGATTAACAAAAGAAGAGTAGAATCTAATTAATTATTTATAATGAATAGAAATTTAAGAAAAGAAAGAATTGGTGTTGTTACCAGCAATAAGATGGAAAAATCTATTGTTGTATCAATTGAAAGAAAAGTTAAGCATGAACTTTACGGTAAGTTTTTGAAAAAAACTTCAAAATTTACTGCTCATGATGAAAAAAATGATTGTAATGAAGGAGATACAGTAAAAATAATGGAAACAAGACCAATGAGTAAAAATAAGAATTGGAGGTTAGTAGAAATAATTGAAAGAGCAAAATAATGATACAACAAGAATCAAGATTAAAAGTAGCTGATAACAGCGGTGCAAAAGAAATCCTTTGTATTAGAGTTTTAGGTGGTACTGGTAAGAGATATGCTTCAGTTGGAGATAAAATAGTAGGAAGTGTTAAAAATGCTACTCCGTCAGGAAATGTAAAAAAAGGGACAGTAGTTAAAGCCGTAGTTGTTAGAGTTAAAAAAGAAGTTCGTCGTAAAGATGGTTCTTATATTAGATTTGGTGATAATGCATGCGTTATTATTGATGAAAATGGTCAAATGAAAGGTACTCGTGTATTTGGTCCTGTTGCAAGAGAATTAAGAGATAATGATTTTATGAAGGTTGTTTCATTAGCTCCAGAAGTTTTATAAAATATAAAAATGGCAAAGAAAATAAAAATTAAAAAAGATGATACTGTGCTTGTTTTAGCTGGTACGTCAAAAGGCTCTAAAGGTAAAGTCGTTAAGGTTATGCCTGACAATTATAGAGCTATCGTTGAGGGAGTTAATATGGTTTCTAAACACACTAAACCAAATGCAGCTAATCCTCAAGGTGGAATAATCAAGCAAGAATCTTCAATTCATATTTCTAATCTAAAGTTTGTTGATCCCAAATCTGGTAACGCAACAAGGGTTGGAAGGATGAGAGATGAGAAAACTGGTAAAATTGTAAGATTTGCAAAATCAACCAAAGAAGTAATAAAGTAATGGAATACAAAGCAAGACTAAAGAATAAGTACAATACCGAGATTATTAATAATCTTAAAGGTAAGTATAAATCAGTTATGGAAGTTCCTAGACTAGTAAAAATTTGTTTAAATCAAGGTGTTGGAAGTGCAACAACAGATAAAAAACAAATCGAAGCTGCTCAGCAGGAAATGTCTTTAATTACTGGTCAAAAAGCAGTTCTAACTAAATCTAGAAAAGATATATCTAACTTTAAATTACGAAAAGGTATGCCTGTTGGTGTTATGGTTACTCTAAGAGGTAATACAATGTATGAATTTTTAGATAGATTAGTAACATCTACAATGCCTAGAGTTAGAGATTTTCAAGGTATAACTATTAAGGGTTTTGATGGTAGAGGTAATTTTACTCTTGGTATTAAGGAACAAATTGCTTTTCCTGAAATAAGCATTGATAAAGTTATGAAAGTTACTGGAATGGATATAACTTTTGTTACGGACACTAATTCAGATTCTGATGCTCTTGAGTTATTGAGAGAATTGGGAGTTCCATTTATAAAAGATATTAAAACTAATAAAACAAATAGTTAAATATGGCAAAAGAATCAATGAAAGCCCGCGAGGTAAAAAGAGCTAAGTGTGTTGCAAAATACGCTGATAAAAGAGCTGCCTTAAAAGCTGCTGGAGATTATGAAGGTTTACAAAAACTACCTAAGAATGCTTCACCGGTAAGAATGCACAACAGATGTAAACTTACTGGAAGACCTAAAGGTTACATGAGACAGTTTGGCATTTCACGTGTTATGTTTAGAGAAATGGCGAATTTTGGTTTAATCCCTGGCGTTAAGAAGGCTAGCTGGTAATTTATAAATAATAAAGAATATGTTTACAGACCCAATATCAGATTATTTAACTAGAGTAAGAAATGCTCAAATGGCAGGTCATAAAGTTGTTGATATACCTGCTTCGAATATGAAGAAAGAAATAACTAAAATCTTACATGATAAAGGTTATATCCGAAATTTTAAATTTGAAGATGATGTTAATTTTCAAGGCAATATAAAGATTGCCCTTAAGTATAATAATAAGACTAAAATGCCAGCTATTAAGAAATTATTACGAATAAGTAAACCTGGACTTAGAAAATATACTCCTTCAAAAACTTTACCTAGAGTTATTAATGGCTTAGGTATTGCAATAGTATCAACTTCTAAAGGTGTTATTACTGATAAAGAAGCTAGAGATTTAAATGTTGGTGGAGAAGTTCTTTGTCACGTATATTAAAAAAAAAGAAGAATGTCAAGAATAGGAAAAAATCCAGTTACAATCCCAGAAGGTGTTACAGCAACACTTGAAGGAACGATAATTACAGTTAAAGGAAAATTAGGTGAATTAACTCAAGAAATATCTTCGAGTATTTCAGTTGAAATTAAGGATGGTTTAGTGTCTTTCTCTAGAATTAGTGATCAAAAGGATATACGATCTCTTCATGGTTTATATAGAGCCCTTGTTCAAAATATGATGGTAGGTGTTACTGTTGGTTATACAAAAAAATTACAATTTATTGGTGTTGGATATAGAGCAGCTGCAAATGGTCAAAATTTAGATATCTCTGCTGGTTTTTCACATAATATTATAATTTCTATTCCAGCTGAGGTTAAACTTTTAGCTGAAACTGAAAAAGGAAAAGCTCCGCTTGTAACTCTTACTTCTCATGATAAGCAACTTTTAGGTGCGGTAGCTGCAAAGATTAGATCTTTTAGACCACCAGAACCTTACAAAGGTAAAGGAATAAGATATGTTGATGAATATGTAAGAAGAAAAGCAGGTAAAACATCTGCTAGTTAAAAAATTTGATATAAAATGATAGATTCAAAGAAAGATAAAAGACAAAAAGTTAGGTTTAAAATCAGAAAAAAAGTTTCTGGTACTAAAGATATGCCAAGATTAGCAGTTTTTAGAAGTAATAAAGAAATTTATGCTCAAGTAATTGATGATGTTAATTCTTGTACTCTAGCTTCTGCTTCATCTAGAGATAAATCTTTAGAAACTAAAAAACTTACAAAGACAGATCAAGCTAAGTTAGTTGGTAAACTACTTGCAGAAAGAGCCACAGGAGCTAAAGGTTACTAATGTAGTTTTTGATAGAGGAGGCTTTCTTTATCATGGAAGAGTTAAAGCATTGGCAGATTCTGCTAGAGAAGCAGGTTTAAAATTTTAATAAATAAAATATATGTTAAAATCAGCAAAGGATAAAAAAGTAAAAATATCATCAGATATTGAATTAAAAGATCGTCTTGTAGGTATTCAAAGAGTTGTTAAAGTAACCAAGGGTGGTAGAGCATTTGGTTTCTCAGCAATTGTTGTGGTTGGGGATGAAAAAAGTATTGTTGGAATTGGTTTAGGGAAATCTAAAGATGTTTCTACAGCAATTGCTAAAGCAATTGATTCTGCAAAGAAGAATCTTGTTAAAATACCTGTTCTCAAGGGAACTATTCCTCATGAACAGTCTTCTAAATTTGGAGGTTCACAAGTGTTTATTAAGCCTGCTTCTAATGGTACAGGTGTTAAGGCTGGAGGGGCAATGAGAGCAGTTCTTGAGAGTGCTGGTGTTAAAGATGTACTCGCTAAATCAAAAGGTTCATCTAACCCTCACAATTTGGTAAAAGCAACTTTAAAAGCTTTACTTGAGCTTAGAGATGCAAGAACAGTTGCTATGCAAAGAGGAGTAACGATGGATAAAGTTTTTAATGGTTAATTAAATTGATTATGAGTAAAGTAAAAATAAAACAAGTTAGAAGTAGGATAGGAAGACCAAAAGATCAAAAATTAACTCTTGATGCTTTAGGCCTTAGAAAAATGAATAGAATTGTTGAACATAATGCTACCCCTCAAATTATGGGTATGATTAAAAAGGTTAAACACTTAATTGCAATAATAGATTAAATATGGAATTACATAATTTAAAGCCTGCAGAGGGATCAGTAAAGTCAGGTAAAAGAGTTGGAAGAGGTGAAGGGTCTAAAAGAGGAGGTACTTCTACAAGAGGGCATAATGGTCAAAAGTCAAGGTCAGGTTATTCTAAGAAAGTAGGATTTGAAGGTGGACAGCAGCCAATTCAAAGAAGATTACCTAAGTTTGGATTTACAAACCCTAACAGAGTTGAATACAATGGTGTAAATATTGATACTATTCAAGCTCTAGTTGATAATAAAAAAATTAAATCTGAAATTAATAAGCAAGTACTTATAGATAATGGTCTTGTTCAGAAAAAAGATCTTGTAAAGATCTTAGGAAGAGGAGAATTAAAAGCAAAACTAAATATCACTGTTGACGCTTATTCTGACTCTGCAAAATCTGCAATAGAAAAAGCAGGAGGAACAGCGAATTTAAGTAAATAGAGAAATGAAAAAGTTAATTGAAACAATAAAAAATATTTGGAATATTGAAGATCTAAGAAGTAGAATCTTAGTTACTCTTGGTATTTTAGCTATTTACAGATTTGGTTCTTTTGTTGTTATTCCTGGTGTTGACCCAGCTCAATTATCTGCACTTCAAGAACAAACAGCTGACGGCCTGCTAGGTCTTCTTAATATGTTTACAGGAGGTGCTTTCTCACAGGCATCAATTTTTGCTCTTGGAATAATGCCCTATATTTCTGCCTCTATTGTTATTCAATTGCTTAGGTATGGCTATTCCTTATTTTCAAAAACTTCAAAAAGAAGGTGAAAGTGGAAGAAGAAAAATTAATAATATAACTAGATATCTTACTATTTTAATTACTGGTGGTCAAGCTCCTGGTTATATTGCAAATTTACAGGCAACTCTCCCAGAATCAGCATTTTTATTGCCAGCAGGTGGTTTTTGGTTTTCTTCTATTATTATTTTAGTAACTGGTACAATGTTTGTTATGTGGTTAGGTGAAAAAATCACTGATAGAGGTATTGGAAATGGAATATCATTATTAATTATGATTGGAATTATTGCAAGCTTTCCACAATCATTAATGCAAGAGTTTGTTTCTGCTCTTAGGAAGTCACAGGAGGTGGTCTAGTTGTTTTTCTTAGTTGAAATGATTCTGTTATTATTTGTAATTCTTGTTACTATCCTACTTGTTCAAGGAACAAGAAGAATTCCTGTTCAATATGCTAAAAGAGTAGTAGGTAATAAACAATATGGTGGAGTTAGACAATTTATTCCATTAAAGGTAAATGCTGCTGGTGTAATGCCAATAATATTTGCTCAAGCAATTATGTTTGTACCTATAACACTTAGTTGGTTTCTCAGAAAATGAATCAGCTTACAAGGAGTTAGCTGCTATACTTACTGATTTTCGAGGTTTTGGTACAATTTTATGTTCTTCTGTAATGATTGTAATGCTTTACTTATTTTTATACAGCTATGACGGTTAATCCTAATCAAATGGCTGATGATATGAAAAAGAATGGTGGTTTTATTCCAGGAATAAAGCCAGGAAGATCTACTGCTGATTATTTAGATAATGTGATGTCAAGAATTACTTTCCCAGGATCTTTATTCTTAGGTTTAGTAGCTATTTTACCTGCATTTGCTATGGCAGGAGGAATTAATATGCAGTTCGCTCAGTTTTATGGTGGAACTTCATTATTAATTTTAGTTGGAGTTATTTTAGATACACTTCAGCAAATAGAAAGTCATTTATTAATGCGTCATTATGATGGATTAATGGATTCAGGAAGAATAAAAGGAAAGTCTTCTGGAAATAGTATGATGTAATCATATTGATTTATGATTTATTATAAAACAGAAGAAGAGATAGAGTTAGTAAGAGAAAGTTCTTTACTTGTTGCAAAAACCCATGCTGAAATAGCTGGGCTGATAAAACCAGGGATAACTACCTTAGCATTAGATAAAATTGCTGAAGAGTTTATCAGGGATAATGGAGGAGTTCCAGCTTTCAAAGGTTATGGTGGTTTTCCAAATACCTTATGTATGTCTCCTAATGAACAGGTGGTTCATGGTATACCCAATGATAAATTTCTTGAAAATGGCGAAATTTTATCGGTGGATTGTGGAGTAGTAATGAATGGCTATTATGGTGATTCTGCTTTTACCTATGAAGTTGGGGAAGTAGATGCTGAAATAAAACAATTACTTAAAGTTACTAAAGAGTCACTTTATAAAGGAATTGAACAAGCAGTTGCTGGAAATAGAATTGGTGATATTGGTTATGCTGTACAGCAACATGCTGAAAGCTTTGGATATGGTGTTGTTAGAGAATTGGTTGGTCATGGTGTAGGTGAAAATCTTACATGAAAGTCCTGAAGTTCCTAATCACGGAAGAAGAGGTAAGGGTTTAAAGCTTAAAGAAGGGTTAGTTATTGCAATTGAGCCAATGATTAATATGGGTACTAAGAGTATTTTGCAACATAATGATGGATGGACAATAACAACTATTGATAATAAACCATCTGCACATTTTGAACATACAATTGTTGTTCGAAAAGGAAAAGCAGAGATATTATCAAGTTTTGAAGAAATAGAAAAAAAGATAAATGGCTAAACAAGCTAACATAGAGTTAGATGGAACGATAACACAAGCATTGTCAAATGCTATGTTTCGTGTTGAATTGAAAATGGACATGAGAGTTGTTGCTCATATCTCTGGTAAAATGAGAAAGTTTTATATTAAATTATTGCCAGGTGACAAAGTTAAAATGGAAATGTCACCTTACGATTTAACAAAAGCAAGAATAACATATAGGTACTAATAAAATAAAAAGAAATGAAAGTACGAGCATCAGTAAAAAAAAGAAGTGAAGATTGCAAGATCGTCAAAAGAAAAGGACGAGTTTATGTAATCAATAAGAAGAACCCAAGGTATAAACAAAGACAAGGTTAATAATTATGGCAAGAATTAAAGGTATTGATTTACCAAAAAACAAAAGAGGAGTTATTGGATTAACTTATATTTACGGAATTGGTCCATCTTTTGCAGTAACAATTTTGATGAAGCAAATAGTTTCTCATGATAAAAAAGTTCAAGATTGGACAGATGAAGCAAGCAAATAGCTATAAGAGCAATTATTGGTGATAGATTATACTGTTGAGGGTGAGTTAAGAGCTGAAACGCAAACATGAATATTAAGCGATTAATGGATATTGGTTGTTACAGAGGTATCCGTCACAGAACTGGGTCTACCTCTTAAGGGGACAAAGAACAAAAAACAATTCTAGAACTAGAAAAGGGAAAAGAAAAACAGTTGCTAATAAAAAGAAATAGCTACGAAATAATAATATCATGGCTAAAACAACAAAAAAAAATAAAGTTAGAGTTGAGTCTGAAGGGCAAGCGCACATTCAAGCAACTTTTAACAACATTATTATTTCACTTACTAATAATAGATGGACAAGTTATTTCTTGGTCTTCAGCTGGTAAGATGGGATTTAGAGGTTCTAAAAAAGAACACTCCTTATGCTGCACAAATGGCTGCTGAGGATTGCTGCAAAAGTTGCTCTTGATGCAGGGCTTAAGAAGAGTAAAGGTTTATGTTAAAGGACCTGGTCAAGGAAGAGAATCTGCAATTAGAACGATACATAATACTGGTATCATTGTTACTGAGATAGTTGATGTTACTCCATTCCACACAATGGATGTCGACCACCAAAAAAGAGAAGAGTTTAATTCATTTATATTAAGATAAAAATATGGCAAGATATACAGGCCCAACAGTCAAGAATTGCAAGAAGATTTGGAGAACCAATTTTTGGACCAGATAAAGCATTAGCTAAAAAAGCTTATGCTCCAGGACAGCACGGAAATGCAAGAAGAAGAGGTAAACAATCTGAATATGGGGTGCAATTAGATGGAAAAACAAAAAGCTAAATTTACTTATGGTATTTTAGAAAAACAATTCTCAAATTTATTTAAGGTTGCTTTAAAAAGAAAAGGTATTACGGGAGAAATTCTGCTTCAAATGTGTGAATTAAGATTAGACAATGTTGTTTACAGAATGGGAATTGCTCCAACAAGAAGAGCTGCTCGTCAGTTAGTTTCTCATAGACACATTATGGTTAATGGTAATCTTGTTAATATTCCTTCTTACTGCAATTTCAGTAGGTGATCAAGTTAGTGTTAGAGAACGTTCTAAATCTTTAGAAGCAATTACAAATTCTCTTTCTAATAATTCTGATATTCTTGAGTGGCTTGAATTTAATAATGAATCTAAAACAGGAAAATTACTTTCAGCTCCTGAAAGAATTCAAATTCCTGAAAATATAAATGAGCAGTTAATTGTTGAACTTTACTCTAAATAATAAACATAAAATTTAAAAAAATAAAGATATGCACATATTAGATTTTCAAAAACCTGATGAAGTAATTATGATCAATGAGGAAGCCAACCAAGGTAACTTCGAGTTTCAGACCTCTAGAACCTGGTTATGGTTTAACAATTGGTAATGCTGTTAGAAGAGTTTTACTTTCTTCTCTTGAAGGTTTTGCATTAACATCAATAAAGATTAAAGGAGCTGATCATGAATTTAGTTCACTCAAAGGAGTTGTTCAGGATGTTACAGAGATAATATTAAATCTTAAACAAATTAGACTAAAGCAACAGATTGAAGGTGTTAATTCTGAAAATGCTACCATCACAGTTAAAAATCAAGATAAAATTACTGGAGCAGACCTAGCAAATGGTCTTTCTAGTTTTCAAATTTTAAATCCTGATTTGTTAATATGCGAGTTAGATAAGTCAGTTGAGTTCACAATGGAGTTTTCAATAAATAAGGGTAGAGGATATGTTCCTGCTGAAGAAAATATTGTTGAAGATGCTCCAATTGGAACAATAGCTATAGATTCAATTTTCACACCTATTAAGAACGTTAACTATAATGTTGAAAATTATAGAGTTGGTCAAAAGACAGATTATGAAAAGTTAAATATTAATATTACAACTGACGGTTCAATTGATCCTAAAAGAGCTCTTACTGAAGCATCAAAAATATTAATACAACACTTTATGCTTTTCTCTGATGAAAAAATCAATCTTGAGGCAGATATTGCAGATGATTTTGATGAAGACACTTTACACATGAGACAATTATTAAAAACTGAACTTACTGATTTCGGCTTATCAGTTAGAGCTCTAAATTGTCTTAAAACAGCTGAGGTATATACATTAGGAGAATTAGTTTCTTTTAAAAAGAGTGATATGCTAAAGTTTAGAAATTTTGGTAAAAAATCATTAACTGAGCTTGAAGAATTAATTGACGAAAAAGGTTTACATTTTGGATTTGATATTTCAAAATATAATTTAGATAACGACTAGAAAAATGAGACACGGAAAAAAGTTTAACCATTTAGGTAGAAAAGCTGCACATAGAAAAGCTATGCTAGCTAATATGGCATGTTCTTTAATAGAGCATAAAAGAATAAAAACAACTCTGGCAAAAGCCAAGGCTTTAAGAGTATATATTGAACCTCTTATTACAAAATCTAAGAATGATACAACACATTCTAGAAGAGTTGTTTTTAGTTACCTAAAGCAGAAAGAAGCTATTACTGAGCTTTTTGGAGATATTTCTTCTAAGGTTTCTGAAAGAAATGGAGGCTATACTAGAATTCTAAAGTTAAGTAATAGGTTGGGTGATAATGCTCAGATGTCTTTAATTGAGTTAGTAGATTATAATACCGAATACTCTACAAATGTTATCAAAACTAAAAAAGCAAGAAGAAGAGGCGGTAAGAAAGTTTCAAATTCAGACGCTAGTATATCCACAGTTGACATTCCTTTAGCAGAAGTTGTAGAAGAGACTCCTGCGCCAGAAGTTGTAGAAGAGACTCCTGCGGCAGAAGTTGTAGAAGAGGCTAATGATGCAAAAGAATCTAAGGAAGATTCAGAGGACTCAAAAGCAGATGATAAGGAGAAAAAATAAGAAGAATTAAGTAAAAAAAATAGAAATGATTCATATTTAAAAAAAAAGGATAAAGCCATTTGAGTTTTATCCTTTTTTTAATTATTTAAGTAAAATGAAATATAAAATTAAAAATAAGGCTATACTTCTTCTTGAGGACGGAACAATTTTTTATGGGTTTGGTGCTGGATTTAGTGGAATTGCTACTGGAGAACTTTGTTTTAATACTGGAATGACAGGCTATCAAGAAGTTTTTACTGACCCTTCTTATTATGGTCAGCTAATGATAACAACTAATGCTCATATTGGAAATTATGGAGTTAAAGATGATGAAATAGAATCTGAAGATATCAAAATTTCAGGCTTAATTTGTAAGAATTTTAATATTGGATATTCTAGAGAATCTGCTGATTTAGATCTCAACACATTTTTTGAAAATGCAAAAAAAGTAGTAATAACTGATGTTGATACAAGAGCAGTAGTAAGACATATTAGAGATAAAGGAGCTATGAATGCAATTATTTCTAATACTACTACAGATATTTCTGAACTACTTGAAATTATTAAATCATGTACCATCTATGGAAGGATTAGAATTATCTTCTAAGGTTTCAACTAAAGAAAGCTTATTTATTAGGTAATGAAAAATGCAAATTTAAAAGTTGCCGTATTAGATTTAGGAGTTAAAAAAAATATTTTAAAATGTTTAACTGATAGAGATTGCTTATTTGAAAATTTTCCCTATGCATACTTCCTATGATGAAATTAATGCTTGGAATCCTGACGGTTTCTTTTTGTCAAACGGTCCTGGTGACCCAGATCAGCCATGCCAATGATTATTAGAAGAAGTATAAAATCTATAACTAAAGATGGAAAACCTGTATTCGGAATTTGCCTTGGACATCAAATGCTTGCACTTATCTGAGGGTATTCGTACTTATAAAATGCACAATGGACACAGGGGCATAAATCATCCTGTTCAAAATTTAAAAACTGGCAAATCTGAAGTTACTTCTCAAAATCATGGTTTTGGAATTAATACAGAGGACGTAAACGCTGATAATAATATTGTCATTACACATATTAATTTAAATGATAACACAATTGAAGGTATTGAGTTAAAAGATAAAAATTGTTTTTCTGTTCAATATCATCCAGAATCATCACCTGGACCACATGATTCAAGATATTTATTTGATGAATTTGTTGAACGTATGATAGAATTTAAAAAATAATGAGCAAAATTAAGAATATTCACGCTAGACAAATATTAGATTCACGAGGAAACCCTACAATTGAAGCTGAAGTATTTACAGAATCTGGTATTTTTTCAAGAGCTGCTGTTCCTTCAGGAGCATCTACTGGTAAGCACGAAGCAGTTGAATTAAGAGATGGAGATAAATCAATTTATTTAGGAAAAGGAGTGTTAAATGCTGTAAGTAATGTAAATACAATTATTAACTCAAGCCTGAAAGGTCTTTCTGTTTTAGATCAAAATTTTTTAGATGAAAAATTAATTAGTCTTGATGGAACAGAAAATAAAGAGAATCTTGGTGCGAATGCTATGCTAGCAGTTTCACTTGCATGTGCTAAAGCAGCAGCTTTAGTAAATAACAAGTCGTTATTTCATCATATTGGTAATAAAGAATCATATCAAATGCCTATTCCAATGATGAATATTTTAAACGGTGGATCACATGCCGATAATAGTATAGATTTCCAAGAATTCATGGTTATGCCTGTCGGCGCTGAAAGTTTTTCTGAATCTCTTAGAATTGGAACTGAAATTTTTCATTGCTTAAAAAATCAACTTAAAGATAAAGGTTATTCAACTAATGTTGGTGATGAAGGTGGTTTTGCTCCAAATATTGGGTCAAACGAAGAAGCTATTGAAATTGTTATTCAATCAATAGAAGTTGCTGGTTATAGACCTGGAGAAGATGTTTATATAGCTATTGATGCTGCAGCATCAGAGTTTTACTCCTCAGATGAAAATATGTACCATTTTCATCAATCTTGTGGAAAAAAATTAACTCCTGTTGAAATGGTTGATTACTGGAGTGATTGGGTGAAAAAGTATCCAATTATTTCTATTGAAGATGGATTAGATGAAGATGATTGGGATTCTTGGAGACTAATGACTAAGGCATTAGGAGAAAAAATCCAATTAGTTGGAGATGATTTATTTGTTACCAACGTTAAAAGATTATCAAAAGGAATAAAAGAGAGTATTGCTAATTCAATTTTAATTAAGGTAAATCAAATTGGACACTCACAGAAACTATTGAAGCTGTTAATTTAGCTCATGAAAATTCATATACATCTGTTATGAGCCATAGATCGGGTGAGACTGAAGACACAACAATTGCAGATTTATCTGTTGCATTATCTACTGGTCAGATTAAGACTGGATCTGCTTCAAGATCAGATCGTGTTGCTAAATACAATCAATTAATAAGGATTGAAGAAGAATTAGGAGAAAAGGCTTTATTTACAGGAAAAGGATTTAAGTTTATTAGGTAATTTTTTTTTAAGGTGTTATATTTACAATAAATAAAATTTAAGAATGAGTGAGAGTAGAAAAGCAGAATTACATTATGACGGAAAAAAGTATGAAATACCTGTTACAGTTGGTTCTGAAAATGAGCATGCTTTAGACATTAGTAAATTAAGATCAGAATCTGGTCTTATAACAATTGATAGGGGTTTTAAAAATACTGGCTCTACTAAAAGCGCTATTACTTTCCTAAATGGAGAAGAAGGTATTTTAAGATATAGAGGCTATTCTATTGAAGAGCTTGCTGAGAAGTCTAATTTTTTAGAAGTTTCTTACTTGCTTATTTATGGTGAATTACCTTCAAAGACTCAATTAGATGATTTTGTTAATGAGATTACTTCTCACACATTAGTTCATGAAGATGTAAAAGCTATTTTAGATGGATTTCCATCAAGATCGCACCCAATGGGTGTACTTTCTTCACTTGTTTCTTCTTTAACAGCATTCTACCCTAAATCATTAGATCCTAATAGGTCCCTGGATGAGATTAATGGTACAATCATTAGATTAATTGCTAAGCTACCAACTCTTGCTGCTTGGAGTTTTAAGAATAGAATGCGTCAGCCAATTATGTATCCTAAAAATAAATTAAATTATACTAGCAATTTTTTACATATGATGTTTGGTTTACCTACTACTGAAACAGAAATTAACCCTGTTATTGCTAGTGCTTTAGATAAGTTACTTATTCTTCATGCCGATCATGAGCAAAATTGCTCTGCTGCTACAGTTAGAATTGTCGGTTCTTCACATGCAAGTTTATATGCATCTATCTCTGCAGGAATAGCTGCATTATGGGGTCCTTTGCATGGTGGTGCTAATCAAGCTGTTATTGAAATGCTTGAAGAAATGAAAGATAGTGGGGGTGACGTAGAAAAATATATTTCAAGAGCAAAAGATAAAAATGATTCTTTTAGACTTATGGGTTTTGGACATAGAGTTTATAAGAATTTTGATCCAAGAGCTACAATAATTAAAAAGGCAGCTGACGATGTCTTAGATCAGTTAGGAATAAAAGATCCTGTACTAGATCTTGCTAAAAAGCTAGAAGAAGTTGTATTAAAAGATGAATACTTTAAGACCAGAGGTTTGTATCCAAATGTAGATTTTTATTCAGGGATAATTTATAGAGCTTTAGGTATTCCTACCGATATGTTCACAGTTATGTTTGCTTTGGGTAGACTTCCAGGATGGATTGCTCAGTGGAAAGAAATGAGAGAAACAACTGAGCCTATTGGAAGGCCAAGACAGGTTTATACTGGTGAAAACCTTCGCTCATATTCTGATATTAATAAAAGATAATATTTATAAATATATGTTTTTAAAAGGTAACTATTTTAGTTGCCTTTTTTATAATTTTGCTATATGGGATATTCATCATTATTAGAGTGTATTAAGGATTTAGAAGAAAATGGTCATTTAATTAGAATTAAGGAAGAAGTTGATCCTAATCTTGAAATGGCAACATATCATTTAAATGAATTTAAAAAGCAAGGAAAAGCTTTGCTTTTTGAAAATGTTAAAGGAAGTAAGTATCCAGCTGTTTCTAATCTTTATGGGACTTTAGAAAGAAGTAACTTTATTTTTAGGGATTCAATTGATAAAGTAAAAAAATTAATTAATCTAAAGATTGATCCTCTTGATGGATTTAAAAATCCATTAGCATCATTACAATCTGCATTTTATGCACTAAATGCATTGCCTAAGAAAGTCTCTTTCCTAAATATTTTGAGGAAATTGCTATATCAGATTTGCCACAAATAAAATGTTGGCCTGATGATGGTGGTGCCTTTATTACTCTTCCACAAGTTTTTTCAGAAGATATTACTAAGCCTGGTATAATGAATTCTAATCTAGGAATGTATAGAATTCAAATTAGCGGAAATGATTTTAAAAAAGATAAAGAAATAGGTATGCATTATCAGATTCATCGTGGTATAGGAATACATCAGAAAAAAGCTATTGATAAAGGTATTCCTTTAAAGGTTTCTATTTTTGTTGGTGGACCTCCTGCTCATACATTTTCATCAGTAATGCCTTTACCAGATAATATGTCTGAACTTACTTTTGCTGGAATTTTAGGAGCAAAAAGATTTAGATACTCTGTTGTTGATGGATATACCATATCAGCAGATGCAGATTTTGTTATTTGTGGTGAAATCTCAAACGATCTTAAACCCGAAGGTCCTTTTGGTGATCATTTAGGATATTATAGCTTAAAACATGATTTTCCTTATTTAAAAGTAAAAAAAGTGTTAGCAAAAAAAAATGCAATATGGCCATTTACCGTAGTTGGAAGACCTCCTCAAGAAGATTCACAATTTGGCAAACTAATACATGCAATGACAGGAAGTGCAGTTGAAAATGAGATACCCGGTTTAAAATCAGTCAATGCTGTTGATGAAGCTGGTGTCCATCCACTACTTTTAGCTATTGGGTCAGAGAGATATACTCCTTACAACCCTACAAAAATTCCTAAAGAGCTTTTAACTATTGCGCATCATATTCTTGGTACGGGACAATTATCATTAGCTAAATATTTACTTATAGTTGATGATGAAAATGCTCCTGATATAAATAATAAAAAAGCTTTTTTTAAGCATTTATTAGAACGTGTCAATTGGTCTAGAGATTTACATTTTCAAACTATGACTTCTATGGATACTCTTGATTACAGCAGTAAGAAGCTTAATGAAGGATCTAAAGTTATTATTGCCGCAGCAGGAAAATTAAAAAGAACTTTAATTCAAGAAAATCCACTATTATCTTTACCTGATTCTTTTTCAAATAGTTTTATTGTTTCAGATGGAATTCTAGCCATTGATGGTAATGGAGATATAATCTCTCTAATTGATTATTTAGAAAGTGTTAATTTAGATGGAATAGCCTTAATTACTTTAGTTGACGATGCAAAATTTGTATCTGAAGATTTTAGTAATTGGTTGTGGGTATGTTTTACAAGATCAAATCCATCTCATGATATTTATGGATTAAATTCTAAAATTAAAAACAAGCATTTTTCATGTTCAGTTCCTATAATAGATGCAAGAATAAAGGATCATCATGCTCCAGTATTAATTAGATAGATTTATTTTTTTCTTTTCCAATTTTTCTTTTTATTATTTTTTTTAAAAATTTCAAATTTTGGACCTTTTTCATAATTTTCAGGTAAATTATTTTTTATCACTGATTTGTCTATTAGTGTTTCTATATCCATAAAATTTTTGACCTGTTTTTGATTTATGAATGTTATTGCTTCTCCTGTTCGATCTGCTCTCGCTGTTCTTCCTATTCTGTGTACATAATCTTCTGCATCATGAGGGACCTCATAATTCATCACTAATTCAATTCCCTTAATATCAATTCCTCTGGAAAGAATATCTGTTGCTACAAGAATTTTTATTTTTTTATTTTTAAAATCTCTAATTGTATCTTCTCTTTGTTCTTGATTTAGTTCTGAATGCATATCACTAGATCTTAAGCCGGACTTATTTAAAGTTCTTTTAATTTCTTTAACACTTTTAATACTAGAAGCAAAAATTAGAACATGACTAAGAGGTTTTTCGCTTTCTTTTTCTTTTAAAATATCTCTTATCAATCGTATTTTTTGATCATCATTAATTAAATATGCACTTTGTTTTATTCCTTCTGCTGGCTTTGAGATAGCTAAGCTTATACTTGATGGGTTAATTAAAATGTTTTCGGCTAGTTTTCTTATTTTTGATGGCATTGTAGCAGAAAAGAGAAGTGTCTGTCTTTTTTTAGGTAATTTTTTTGATATAGAAAGAATATCATCATAAAATCCCATATCAAGCATTCTATCTGCTTCATCTAATATTAAATACTCTATTTCACTTGTGTCAAAATAATTAAATTTCAGATGAGCCATTAGTCTTCCTGGAGTACAAATAATTATATCAGTTCCTTTAACAAGTGCTTGCTTTTGATTTTCAAATTCAGGCCCAGTTCCGCCTCCATATATTGGGTATGATGATGAATTGGTATAATAAGAAAACCCTTCAATTTGCATATCAATTTGTTTTGCAAGTTCTCTGGTTGGGGCAATAATTAACGCTTTAACTTTATTAGTTTGCTTTTTATTAGAAAGTATACTTAGTATTGGTAGAACAAAGGCTGCTGTTTTTCCTGTTCCAGTTTGAGCACACGCTATTAGATCTTTGCCATCTAAAATTATTGGTATTGCTTGCTCTTGAACGGGGGTGGCATTTTCAAAACCCATCATCTCAAGCCCTTCTTGTAGTTGATTGCTTAATCCTATTTTATTAAATTTCATATTTATTTTTCATCATTAACTACTTTGTTAATTTTTTTTAAGACATTAAAAAATATTTTTATTTCTTCTTTATTACACTCAGAAAATACTTTGTTATTAAATTTTAAAACTTCTGTTTTAGCTATTTCTCTCCACTCAAGCCCAATTTTAGTTAAATGAATAATTGACTTTCTTTTATCATTTGGGTCCGTTTTTCTAATTATAATACCAATATCCTCTAGTTTATTTAGTGATCTTGCTAATGATGTTGATTCCATGCCCATATTAGGACCTAGTTGAGTTGATGGTGTTCCTTCAAACATATCAATATTTAAAATTATTTTACCTAGTGACATACTAACCATATAATCAGATGCTTTTTTATTATACATCTTTGTTATGTTATACCAGGTTTTCCTAATATTATAATCTACTGTTTCTTCAGGCTCCATGTTTTAATTTAAGATTAACAAATATAACAATTCTAAAGCCCGTTTTATTTGTGATTTTATAGACTTTATATTTTCTTATATTTATAACCAAAAATAAACTTATGCAATATTTATCTCCATTAGAGTTTTTATATAGGTGGGAAAAAGAAAAACCCAATGAAATATTTTTAAGTCAACCCATTAATGGAGTTTGGCATAATTGGACCTTTCAAGAGGTTGGCTTACAAGTTAGAAAAATGGCTGCATATCTTACTTCATTAAATTTTGAAAAAAAATCTAAGATTGCAATTCTTTCTAAAAATTGTGCTCATTGGATTATGAGTGATTTAGCTATTATGCTATCAGGAAATGTTTCAGTTCCTTTATATCCAAATCTTAGTGAAGACTCTTTAAATCAGATATTAGTTCACAGTGAATCAAAGTTTATTTTCATTGGTAAATTAGATAATTTTCATCTTATGAAGGGAGGAGTTCCTAATAGTGTTAAAGCAGTAACATTTCCTTTTTATTCTGAAGATTACCCAATATGGGATGATGTTATTTTAGATATAGTTGAAATTAAAGAGAATATAATTCCTGAAATTAATGATTTAGCATCTATCATTTATACTTCTGGTACAACAGGTGCTCCAAAAGGAGTCATGCATAGTTTTCATAATTTTAGTTTCGCTACTGTTAATGCTAGTCAAAGTTTAGAAATAGCAAATAATGCTATTTTCTTTTCATATCTTCCTTTAAGTCATATTGCTGAAAGATTACTAGTTCAAATGTGTAGTATTTATGTTGGAGGAAGAGTTTTTTTTGCTGAAAATTTAGAAACTTTTAGTGAAAATTTAGCATTTGCCAGTCCTACAGTTTTTCTTGGTGTTCCCAGGATTTGGACTAAGTTTCAACAAGGTATACTTACTAAGCTTCCTCAAAAGAAATTAGATTTCTTATTAAAGATCCCTTTAATTTCAACTTTAATAAAAAGTAAAATTAAAAAAGGTCTAGGCTTATCAAATGCTACTAATGTATTTACTGGAGCAGCTCCAACTCCTGTTGCAACCTTTGATTGGTTTTCAAAACTTGGCATTCATTTACAGGAGGCATATGCAATGACTGAAAATACATGCTATTCTCATGTTACATTAAAAGATAATATTGAAATTGGATGTGTTGGTCAATCACTTCCATTTTGTAAAGTTAAGTTAAGTACTGTTAATGAAATTTTAATTAAGCATGATGCATTAATGCTGGGGTATTATAAAGATCAAGAAAAGACAGATGAAATTATTATTGATGGATGGTTACATACTGGTGACGAAGGTGAAGTAAATAACGATGGTTTTTTAAAGATTACTGGTAGAGTTAAAGATTTGTTTAAGACATCTAAAGGTAAATATATTGCTCCTTCTCCTATTGAAATGAAAATTTCTGAAGATTTAAATATTGATCAGGTTTGTATTGTCGGTTCAGGAATGCCTCAGCCAATAGCTTTAGTAGTCTTATCAACTATTGGTCGAGATAATTTGGATATTCAAAATAGTTTAGAAAAAACAAGATTAAAGGTAAACAGCATACTAGAAAAACATGAGCTAATACATAATTTTGTTGTTGTTACTGAAGTTTGGAGTGTTGAAAATAATTTACTTACTCCTTCAATGAAAATTAAGAGAAATTCTCTTGAAAAGTTATATGTAGAACATTATGCTAGCTGGTATGAAAATGATTCAATTATAATTTTATAGAATAAAATTTTCGAAAAATAAATTATGTTTTTAATTTTTTCTTTTTTGCAGCAGGAAAAAGAATATTATTTAATATTAGTCGATATCCTGGAGAGTTTGGATGCAATGATAAATCTGTCTTAGGGTCTCCAACTTTATGTTGATAATCCTCTGGATCATGTCCTCCATAAAATGTCCAAGTTCCATTACCTAATTTTCCATGAATATATCTTGCTTCATTCGAAAGGTTCGTTTCTCCCATAACAATTACATTGGATTTTAAATATTGTTTTTTAAAAGATGTAGTTTGTCCCATAAATCCTTTTATTACTTGCATATGGTTTTGACATAACATTGTTGGTATAGGATCCCATTTAGCTGAAAAATCAAATAAAGTAAAAAAATCAATATTTGCTTTTATTCTTCTTGATTGCGTTGCGTCAATTGATGAGAATTCATATTTATTAGGATCTTTTACTAAGTTAAAATTTTTGAATGCTAAAGTTTTTTCAAAATTTAATTTTTTATCAATATCAGTATCCATTGCATCGCCATCAAACATATGTTGACAAATATCAATTCCCTCTGAAGCCAGAGCTATATCATAAGAGTCTGTTGCAGAGCACATGGCAAAAAGAAATCCTCCAGAGAAAACAAAGTCTTTAATTTTTTTTGCAACCTCTAATTTAAGTTCAGAAACTTTATTAAAACCTAATTTTCGAGCGTTTTTTTCATATAAGTTTTTTTGATCTTTATACCATGTTGCATTTTGAAAGGCAGCATAGAATTTACCATATTGCCCTGTAAAATCTTCATGATGTAAGTGCAGCCAGTCATAAAGAGGCAGTAAATTATTTAGTACTTCATCATCATAAATAATATCATAAGGAATTTCAGCATAGGTAAGAGCAAGTGTAACAGCATCGTCCCAAGGTTGTTTGTTTTTTGGTGAATAAATAGCAATCCTAGGGCTTTTTTCTAGCTTTATAACTTCTTGATTTACATCATTAGCACTTATTGATTGTAATATTGTTGTTGATTGAAGATCTGCAATTAAAGAAAAGGAAACATTTCTTATTGTACATTCATTTTTAATCTTCTCATTACTTTTGATTAGAAAACTTCCACCTTTATAATTTAATAACCAATTAACATTTATTTCTTTTTCAATTGCGAGAAAAGCTACTCCATATGCCTTGAGATGATTTGTTTGTGTATCATCCATTGGAATTAAAATATATGCACTAAATAAATTTTTACATGAAAAAAGAATCAGAAAAATTACTAAAAGATTGAATCTAATTTTAAAAGGGAGCATTATCAGAATTATCTTCATTCATACTAGATGACGCTGTAGAAATCATAGATTCATCTGTTATATTACTTTCTAAATTATCATAGTAATCTAAGTCTGAAAATTTAGCAAATTCAGCAGTAAATTTAAGTCTTACATTTTCTAAGGCACCATTTCTGTGTTTTGCTATAATAATTTCACCTTGCCCTCTTGAATCATCACCATTATCCCATTCATATATTTTGTAGTATTCAGGCCTATAAATGAATGTAACTATATCTGCATCTTGCTCAATTGCTCCAGATTCTCTTAAGTCAGAAAGCATAGGGCGCTTACTTCCTGTTCCTGTCCGACTTTCTACTCCTCTGTTTACTTGAGATAATGCAATTACAGGTATCTTTAATTCTTTTGCAATTCCTTTTAGTGATCTTGATATTGTTGAAATTTCTTGTTCTCTATTTCCTGAATTTCCTCCTGCACTCATTAATTGTAAGTAATCAACAATAATAACTTTTACATTATGATTTTTCACTAATCTTCTTGCTTTAGCTCTTAGTTCAAAAATTGTTAAAGCAGGCGTATCATCAATATATATTTGAGCATCAGTTAATTCTTTGATTTTTTCATGTAATTGTACCATTTCAAAATCTTTTAAATCTCCTTTTCTAAGTTTTTGAGCTGGAAGTTGAGCCTCGCTAGCAATTAACCTACCTACTAGTTGTTCTGAAGACATTTCTAATGAAAAGAATCCTATTGGAGTTTGATGATTAATAGCAATATTTCTTGCCATAGTTAGTGCAAATGCAGTTTTACCCATTCCTGGTCTTGCTGCAACAATAATTAGATCAGATTTTTGCCATCCAGATGTAACTCTATCAAGTTTGGTAAAACCTGAGGGTACACCACTAAGCCCGTCTTCTTTTTGTCTTAATATTTCAATATTATCAAGAGCACCTTTTATTAAGCTACTCATTTTATCATAACTTTTTCTTAAAGTACCTTCTGTAACAGTAAATAATTTTTCTTCTGCTGTATTTAGTAAGTCAAAAATATCAATTGTATCATTAAAAGCATCTCCAATAATATTATTTGAAATACTAATTAAAGACCTCTTGATAAATTTTTCAGCTATTATTCTTGCATGAAATTCAGTATTTGAAGCTGAAGAAATATTATTAGTTAGTTGACTAATATAAAGCATTCCACCAACAGACTCTAAAAAACCTAATCTTTTAAGTTCTTCAGAAACTGTAAGAATATCCACAGGCTTACTATTGTTAAATAAATTAACAATTGCTTCAAATATTTTTTGATGGTCCGGCTTGTAAAAATATTCTGATTGTAGACTGTCAATTGTATCAGATAGGGATTCATTATCAATCATCAGAGCCCCAAGAACAACTTCTTCTAATTCAATTGCCTGAGGTTGTAATTTACCATCAATTTTTTGTGTTGATGTCGCTTTAATTGTTCGTTTACCTACTTTGTTTGCCATATTATTTCTCTTTTACTACCCCCATATTAGCAAATTTATCCATTCTTTGATCTACTAGATCAGTGCTTGAGAGCTCAGATAAGTTTTTAATACTAAGATTAATTTCTTTTTTAACTTTTTTAAATATTTCTTCTTTATTAGTATGAGCACCACCGACAGGTTCTTCTATTATTTTATCTACTAAACCTAAACCTTTCATTTCTTTTGCAGTAAGTTTTAGTGAATCAGCTGCTGTTTCTTTATAATCCCAGCTTCTCCATAAAATTGTTGAGCAGTTTTCTGGTGAAATGACTGAATACCATGAATTATTAAGCATTACAATATGATCTCCTACTCCAATTCCTAAAGCGCCACCAGAAGCTCCTTCACCAATTATTACACATATAATTGGAGTTTGTAATCTTGACATTTCTAGAATATTTCTAGCAATAGCTTCTCCTTGACCTCGTTCTTCAGCTTCAAGCCCAGGAAATGCTCCAGGAGTATCAATAAGAGTGATAACTGGTTTGTTAAACTTTTCAGCTAATTTCATTAATCTTAGTGCTTTACGATAGCCTTCAGGGTTAGCCATTCCAAAATTTCTAAATTGTCTTTCCTTTGTATCTCTTCCTTTTTGTTGACCAATAAACATTACCGTTTGTTTTCCAATAGTTCCCCAGCCACCAACCATTGCTTTATCATCTTTTACACCTCTGTCTCCATGAAGCTCAATAAAGTCTCCATCTGTAATTGCTTCAATATAATCTAATGTATATGGTCTTTGTGGATGTCTAGATACTTGGACTTTTTGCCAAGGACTTAAATTATTGTATATTTTTTTTTTAGTTTTTAAAATTTCATCTTCAATATCAGAAATAATTTTAGTTGTATCTAAATTGTCTATCTCTGCTAGTTCTTTAGCTTGAGTTAGTTTATTTTCTAACTCTTCAATTGGTTTTTCAAACTCTAAATAAATCATATAAAAATGTGTTAAAGGCTAACAAAGTTAAATAAAATGATTTGTGAATGTATATAAAAAATCAGTTGATTATTTTTGTTGTTGAAAACTATTTAATATATGATACTTTATCCAAATGCTAAGATTAATATTGGTTTAAACATTGCCTCTAAAAGACTTGATGGATATCATAATATTAAATCTGTTTTCTATCCCTTAAAAGATTCTTTTGATATTCTTGAAATAATTGAGTCACCCTCATTTTTATTTACTTCTTCTGGTATTAATATTCCTGCAGGTGAAAATATATGTATAAAAGCTTTTAACTTAATCAATTCTAATTTTTCTATTTCTCCAGTTCATATTCATCTTCATAAAAGAATTCCAATTGGAGCCGGATTAGGAGGTGGTTCATCAGATGGGTCATTTACCCTAAAAGCTTTAAATCAATTATTTAATCTTAAAATTTCTAATATTGAATTAGAAAAATTATCTCTAGAACTTGGAGCGGACTGTCCATTTTTTATAGATAATACTCCCAAATACGTTGAAGGGATCGGAGACCATCTTACACCTATATCTTTAGATTTATCTGCTTATAGTATTAAATTGATTAATTCAAATATACACGTAAGCACAAAAGAAGCTTATAGTTCTTTAGAAATAAATTCTTCTAAAATTTCAATTTTAGAGTATATTTCTAAGCCAATACATCTCTGGAAGGGAGTAATTAAAAATGATTTTGAGTTTTGTATTTTTAAGAATTATCCAATAATAGAAAATGCGAAAAATAATTTATATAATAATGGAGCAATTTATGCAAGTCTGTCCGGAACTGGCTCAGTTGTTTATGGATTATTTTCTAAAAAAAAGATTAACCATTCATAGTAATTAAGAACTCATTATTATCTTTAGTTTTCTGTAATCTATCTTTCATAAACTCAATTGCTTCAACTGGATTCATATCTGCTAAATAATTTCGTAACACCCAGATTCTTTGAATATATTCTTTATCAAGAAGTAGGTCTTCTCTTCTAGTACTTGAAGAAACTAAATCTACGGCTGGATAAATTCTTCTATTAGCTATTTTTCTATCTAACTGTAGCTCCATGTTACCAGTACCTTTAAATTCTTCAAAGATTACTTCATCCATTTTACTACCTGTTTCAGTTAGAGCAGTAGCTAAGATAGTTAATGACCCCCCATTTTCAATTTTTCTCGCTGCACCAAAAAATCTTTTAGGCTTGTGAAGTGCATTTGCATCTACACCACCACTAAGAATTTTACCAGAAGCAGGTTGAACAGTGTTATATGCTCTAGCTAATCTCGTAATTGAGTCAAGAAGAATTACTACATCATGACCACATTCTACCATTCTTTTTGCTTTTTCAAGAACAATATCAGCAACTTTTACATGTCTACTTGCTGGTTCATCAAATGTTGAAGCAATAACTTCAGCATTTACACTTCTTTCCATATCAGTAACTTCCTCAGGTCTTTCATCAATAAGAAGAATAATCATATAAACCTCTGGATGATTATCAGCTATTGCATTAGCTATATCCTTTAATAGAACTGTTTTACCAGTTTTTGGTTGTGCAACAATTAAACCTCTTTGTCCTTTTCCTATCGGCGTAAAGATGTCAAGCATTCTTGTAGAGATATTATTATGACCATTACCAATTAAATGAAATTTCTCATTTGGAAATAATGGTTTTAAATGCTCAAATGGAACTCTGTCTCTAACAATTCCTGGATCTTTACCATTAATACTTTTAACTTCAATTAAAGGAAAATATTTTTCACCAGTTTTTGGAGGTCTCACAGTTCCAAGAATTGTATCTCCAGTTTTAAGTCCAAAAAGTTTTATTTGTGAATGAGATACATAAACATCATCAGGAGAAGAAAGATAATGGTAATCTGATGATCTCATAAAGCCATAACCATCTGGCATTATTTCTATTACACCTTCAGTTGAAATAATTCCATCAAAATCATAATCATAATCAGACTTTGGCTTGAATTCTGTTCTTTCAGGTTTATTCCCTTTATAGTTTTTACTATGTGGAACATGATTTGGTTTTGGATGTTGTGGTTTTTCATCATTAGTTTTAGAATTGTTGGGTTTTGGCTCATTATTCTTGTTTTTTTGATGATTATGTTGTGGCTTTTTATGTACAACTGGTTTTGGACTTTCATTCTCTTGAGAATCTTTTTTAACTGTCTCTGTATTTTCTTTTTTATCCTCTTTAGTCTTTTGAATGTTTTTATTAGGAACTTTTTTCTCGACTACCTTTTTTACAATTTTAACCTCAGGCTCTTTTGGTTTTGAAGTACTTTCAGCTTGATAATCTAAAATTGCATAAGCAAGATCTAATTTTTTAAGTTTATCGTATTTTGGAATATTTAATTTTTGAGCTATATCTCTTAAGTCAGCAACTTTTGAGTTGTTTAATTCGTCTAATATGTACATTTAATTTTTTATGTTTTGGAAAATAGGATTAAAATTATTTAATTTGAATTATCTAAGGTGAAAAAGTAAAATTCAAAGTAAATTTATAGTGATTTTCTTGGTAAGATGATGCAATAATACGATTTTTTAATTTATCATAAAAATTATGTTAATTTTAATTTAATTTTGTAAAAATTTATAATAATGATACAAAGAGTTCAATCACTGTTTTTTTTCTTTTCATCTGTTACATTACTTTCAATAGTTTTCTATTTTCCGGTTTTAGTTTCCGTGTCAGAAGATTTACTCGAAATTGGGTTTTTTTTAAAGAATAATTATACTTACGCTAGGCTTTTTATTTTTTTTTCTGTTGGACTTTCATTTTTTTCGATCTTTCAATTTAAAAATAGAAAACGTCAAATTATCATATCATCTTTAGCCAGGCTCATGATAACTATAGCTTTTATTTTACTTGTTTTTATTTATAAAAAACAGCTCGCTTTTGGTATTGGTTTATTCTTATTGATTATTCCTTATACAACGTTGTTTTTAGCTACATACTTTATAAGGAAAGATGATAGGTTAATAAAGGATGCTGATAGAATTAGATAATTATTTTCTTGGAATTTCTATTACCTTTAAATCTTTAATTTCTTTCCCCTCTATAATAAATTTTAGAATTGTCTTAACTTTATGAATGCCATAATCTCCTACTGCACCTGGATTCATATGCATGATTTTTAATTTTTTATCATACATAACTTTTAGTATGTGTGAGTGACCACAAATAAATAAGTTTGGTTCATATTGAATAAGTCTATCTTTAATTCCTTTAGCGTATCTTCCTGGGTACCCTCCAATATGTGTAATCATTACTCTTACTTGCTCACATTTAAAGAGCTCAATTTCATTTAAACTACTTCTAAGTATATGGTTGTCAATATTACCAAAAACAGCTCTAACTTTTGTTATTTTTTTTAATTCATCTACTATATCAATTGAACCAACATCACCAGCATGCCAGATTTCATCACAATCCTTAAGGTGTTTGTATAATCTTTCATCAAGAGTATGATGAGTGTCAGAAATTACTGCTATTACTTTCATCTACCTAGCTAGTGTAATTTTTCCTGCGTATCTAAAGACTTTATTTTTATAATCTATAGCTTCTATATTGTAGTTGTATATTCCTTTTGGGTAATCAGCGCCATCCCATTCTTTATTTTCTTCATTAAAGACAATTCCTCCCCATCTATCATATATTCTTATGCTATATGATTTCATTGCTGTCATTACTGGTCCAAACGAATCATTTTTACCATCATCATTTGGGGTAAAAGCATTAGGTATATAGCATGTATATATAGGATTTATGATAACACTATCTTGTATTGTATCTCCACACCCATACTGGTTTGATATGATTAGTTCGATAATATATTTTCCTGTATCACTATATGTGTAATTAAAGCTTATGCTGTCTAAGATAGTTTGCCCATCTCCCATATTCCATATTAGACTATTTACTTGTTCACTTTTATTGAGGAAAAATATATTTGGATTATCAATATCAGTTGTTTGAGGTCCTAGAGTAAAATTAGCTATAGGTGCTGGTAGTATGCTTACTATTTTATCCGTGCTATTACTACAGTTTGTAATAGGATCTGTATATAGATATGTTATTATATAATCTCCTGTTTCTAAATTTTCAATATCAAAGATATTACTTATTTGACCATCAATTAAATATGTCCCCCCTTGTGGCAGTGCTTGATCTAATACAAATGAAGGGTAGCTCTCACATACATTATCTATTAGGATATCTAAAGCTGGAGGCATATTAACGACTATTGTAGAGCTATTATTAGCTGGGCTAGTACAGCCATCACTATCTGTAATTGATGTTAGATTAGTCGTTACCGTACTGCTAGGGAGTAGCTGTATCGGTATTCCCTCTGGTATTAATATTCCTAATGAATCTACTATATAGATTTGATTATCTATTACTAGTGAATATTGGTTTACAAGTGGGTCAATAATTTTAATTGAAAGTGTTGATTTATCATCTCTACAGATGGGACTTTGTGCGCTATAGTTAGCAAATATTTGATCTGCTTGATTGACAGTTGCACTACTATCAATTCTACATCCGTTGTCATCTGTTATTGAGAAGCTATAATTACCAGCACTTAGTGCTAAAGGGTCATTACCAAACCAGTTCTCACTATATGGAGAAGTTCCACCACTTACTCCAACATATATACTTCCATTATTTCCATTAAAACAATTTGCATCACTTACAGTAACATTTAGTATTATAGGATTTGGTTGATATATATTTATAAAATCTGCTTCTACACATCCATTATTATCTGTAATTGTGTATCCGTAGTTTCCTTGAGATAGCGCTAAGTTATTTGTTCCAGCCCAATCTTCATTGTATGGCGCTGTTCCACCACTTATTTGTAAAAATGCTATTCCATCAGATAGTCCAAAGCAGCTTACATTTGTAAGAAGTTCATTTACCATTAGCTGTGTAGGCTCTGTAATTATAATACTATCATTTAGTATGCAGTTTAGAGAATCTGTTACTGAATAATAATATATTCCAGCACTTAAAGAAGTAGGGTCATTTGCTCCCCAGTTATTAGTATATGGCGCAGTACCACCAGAAATTAAAAGGGTAGAAGTCCCATCAGAGAATCCATAACAGCTAACATTAGCATTGTTTTCAATAGTTTGTATTGCTGCAGACTCTCCAACAGTTACAGTGCCTTGAATTATACAATTATTATCATCATTTACAGAAAAGTTATATACTCCAGCACTTAAAGAGTTAGGGTTATTTACTCCCCAATCTTGAATATATGGGGGTATTCCACCTATTATTTGTAGAGAGGCACTTCCGTCATTAGCACCATTACAGAGAGCATCTTGTACACTTGAATTTATGATTATCTGATCAGGCTGTATTATAGTGATTGAATCTATATAATTACATCCATTACTATCAATCACAGTATATAAATAATCACCAGCACTTAAAGCGGCAGGATCATATGCTCCCCAATTTTCAGTATATGGAGATACTCCACCAGAAATATTTAAGATACTAAATCCATCATTACCACTAAAGCAAGATACATCTGAAACAATTGGATTAACAGATATAGCATCAGGTTCTGTAATAGTCACTGCATTATTATAAATACATCCATTATCATCAACAATAGTATAGAAGAAAGACCCTGCAGAAAGTGCTACAGGATTATTTGCTCCCCAATTTTCAGTATATGGTGTTGTTCCACCACTAATATTAAGAATTGCAATTCCATTAGATAGTCCGTTACACGATACATTATTTATACTATCAACAACAGAAATAACAAGAGGTTCATTGATAGTAATTGTATCATTTAAAATACAGCTATTACTATCTGTAATTGAATATGGATAGTCTCCAGCTAAAAGCATAGGAGGTATAGAGAATAAGTTTAGACCACCTGTAAGATTTTGGTTAAATCCTGCAACGTTAATATTATAATCTGTTATTCCACCATTAATTGAAATAGTGGCAGATCCATCAGATAGACCATTACAACTAACATTATTAGTGATATAATTAGATGTTAGTGTGTTAGGTTCATTAATAATTAATGAATCTGTAATAGTACAACTATTAGAATCTGAAATAGAGAAAATATAAGTGCCATAAGAAAGAATTGTATCAGTATTAAATATATTAATTCCGTTTACTAATTGTTGATTATTACCTAAAAAATTAATATTATAATCTGGGATTCCACCAAAAATATTTATTGTGGCAAATCCATTGTTCCCTCCAAAGCAGCTAACATCTTCGGTACTATAATTGCTAAATAATAATTGAGGTTCATTAATAGTAATAGAATCTGAAATAACACATCCATTATCATTAGTGATATCAACAGTATAGCTTCCAGGAGAAAGATTATTAATAGAATCATTGGTTTGACCATTGGACCAAAGAACAGAAGCTGAAATTGTTGTGCTGTGAACTACAATAGAATAATCTTCAGTAGCGCCATACCAAGGTTCTGAGTAATTAGGTGGGTTAAATAAGCCTACTTGACATGGCGATAATCGAATTAGTGGTTTGAGAGGTAAGAAACTGTGAGAAACAACTCTTAGTCTGGTAACACCAAAAGGTCCATTATTTGGGACAGTAAATGATATAGCAGCATTTGAATTTGTTCCATAGGGAATTGTCCCAATCTCTTCGCCTGGATCAAGAAAATCTCCATCAATATTCCAATCTATATATACTTTTCCTCCAGATGAAAAGCTAAAACCACTGCAATCTCCTAATGTTACATCTATTGTGTATGACTGTCCTTCAGTGATATCAGCGTGCTGAGTTGTGTAATCTTCATATAGATCACATAACCCAGAAGTATTATTGTTGATATTGAAATTATCTCCAATTAATTCTACATTTTCAATTGAAGAGTATTGATCAGAGCCTGCAGCAGAAGCACAATAATTAAGAGAAGAAATATTACCAATTGGTGTAGAATTTCCTTGAAGTTGGATAATTGCACTTCCATCATTTTGACCAAAACAATTTACATCTGTAGTGTTTATTGATGATGTAAATAAATCCGGTTCAAAAATGTATATTGAATCAGAAAAAATACAGTTATTGTTATCAGTTATTATACAATTATAAGCTCCAGCACTTAAAGCTGAAGGGTTATATCCATTCCAGTCTTCAATATAGTTAGGTGATCCACCACTAATTGATGTTACAATTGAACCATCCGATAATCCAAAGCAGGAAGCATTTGTTGTTGTAAATGATGCAGATGGCGAGTCAAAGACATCAATTGTATTTATAAATGTATTTGAGCATCCATTTGAGCTAGTAAAAGAATAGGAAATAGTATTTGCACCTATATTGCTTAGATTAGGATCAAAAATATTTGCTATATTATTATTTACAAGATAGTTTCCTCCAATAGGAGTTGCAAAATCTAATATTAGAGGTGTTTCACCAAGACAAAATTGTGATGATAATGGAAAAGAGATATTTGCTGAAGTATCTACATATATAGTAAAAGAATCAACATAAGTACATCCATAGGAATTTGTTATTGCAAGAGTATATGATGTTGTTGTGTCTGGAGAAAAGAATGGAGAAGATGCAGTATCATTTGATATACTATTGCTTGGAGACCATTGATATGTATAGGAATTTGCTATTGCAAGAGAATTTAATTGAATTGAATCGTTCTGACATATCGTTGTATCATTCAACTCATAATTAAACCTAAACTGTTGAAGGTTGTTAGCTCCTCCTGTTGCTCCAGTCATTCCCCAGTAAACAACAGGGTTTCCACCAAAAATATTAGTAACAATATCTCCAGTATAGCTAAGAACATTTGAATAGCCATCAAAATCTAATGTAAATGTTTGAGAAGACGGATTCCATTTAAATACCGCGCTATGCCACTGACAGTCTTCAATTTGATAGTTGCTTGGGGGAAAGCCTACTGGGCCAGCTAAATTATTTCCTCCATTATGATTTAAAATTCCATTTTTTTGAATTGCAATGTGATCATATGATGGGTCTGAACTATTTTGCCAAGT
>CASIBH010000005.1 GCA_949372805.1 uncultured Flavobacteriales bacterium
TCTTTAATTTCTTCATTGCTTTTTATGTGGTGATTTTTAAATATAAAGCCAAAGCAATAAATCCAATCAGAATTGATAATAATGTTATATAATCCATGAAATTTATTTAAAGTTATAAAATGAGCACTAAAAGTAACCAATTGACACGAGTTTTATACAACTCAATAACATCTTTATTTAATAGTCTTATACATCCATGTGATGCAGGTTGTCCAATTAGCCCTTCCTCTGAAGTGCCATGTATGTAAATATACCTGTTAAATGAATCAATAATTATGTCCTTGGTTTTTTTTCTTTTTTCCTCACCTTTAAGCCAAAGAATTCTCGAAGTTATATCATCAGTTTTTACTTCGCGTTGTGTCTTTATAAATAGTTGCGATATCACCATTAAATATTCTCCCTATCATTCTACCATTTTTTGGAGTTTTATCACCTATTTTTTTTTGCTATCGAATGTAGTCCTAGCGGAGTTTTATTGCTTCCAGATTTACTTCCAGTACCATATTTAGAAGATGAAATTTTAAAATTTTTTTTATTATTGATTTTTCTTTAATTATAAATAATTCTTGTTGTTTAATTGAAATAAATAATATGTTTACTTTGTTAATATCAGGACCTAAGTAATTTTTCAATAGACGCAAAATACTTCTTCATCTTTAGTATTGTAAGAAAGACTTAAAAAAGGAAATAAAAATTGTGAGATAAAGTTTTTACCATATTATTTCGTCTTTTTTATTTTTTAATAAAATTACTATTTGCCTTTGAAAAATGTTTACAATCCTAAAAACCCCTCTGTAAGAAGAGAGTGGAGAGGGGTGTGATGATTGCAAGATATGATGTTTTTTTAGAATCAATGTGATAGATTTTCTTTTTGGCTTGATTACCCCAAATTAAAAAAATGATATTTTTCTTTTTGTCAGAAATTTTTTTTATGATTTTCATCTGTAAAAGTTTCCCAACCAATATTTTGGTGTGACCCCTGGTTTATGAATTTTCAACTGAAAGAACTGTATTTAGCAATAAGACCCCTTGCTTTGCCCAACTTTCTAGAGTGTTATCTGAAGCACTTTCTTTGCCTGTATCATCCTTAATTTCTTTAAAAATATTTTTTTAATGATGCTGGTGCCTTCATATTTTTATTAACAGCAAAAGCTAATCCATTTGCTTGATTAAAATTATGATAGGGATCTTGAGCAATAATTTACAAGCTTTACGTTTTTAAAAGGCTGTTTTTTTTTAAAGAATTGAATATTTTTTTCGTTAGTTGGAAAAATAGTTTTATTTTTTTTTTCTTTACAAATAAATTGTCCTATTTTTTTAAAATATTCTTTACCAATTTCTTCTTTGAGAATAACTTTCCAATCATTTTGTATTTTAGATATTTGGTCTTGCATATTTTTCAACATCAAATATAAATAACTATCATAAATTAAATCTATTTATAAAAAACAAAATGTATTTTTGTAAAAAATAAATCAAATGAAAAATCTTATAATTATTGTTTCCTTTGTTTTCGTATTATGTGTAATATCTTCTTGTAATATGTATAAAGCTCCTTGTGAAGGTGTAAGTAGTATAGAAGAAAGTTCAAATAAAATTTAATTTATTTTGTCACAATTCGAGCCCCAGAATACAACAAATTGGTCTACAGTTAGCTTAAAAGAAAACAATAAAGCTATAGATAAAAACGCTTTTGTTAAAACAGAAAAAGTTAGAAAACCTAAGTGGTTAAAGGTTAAGCTTCCAACCGGTCAAGCTTATAAGAACGTAAGGGAAATTACAAAATCACGAAATCTTCATACTATTTGTGAAAGTGGAAATTGCCCTAACATGGGAGAATGTTGGGGGGCAGGAACAGCAACATTTATGATTCTGGGTAATATATGTACACGTTCATGTGGGTTTTGTAATGTTATGACAGGAAAGCCTCTTGCAGTCGATATTTTAGAGCCGCTAAAAAATTGCTCGTTCTGTTAAATTAATGAATGTCAAGCATGCTGTTATCACATCAGTTGACAGGGATGATCTTAGAGATGGTGGTGCAAGTATTTGGGTAGAAACAATACATGCAATACGAAAGCTTAACCCTAAAACTACAATGGAAACCTTAATACCTGATTTTAAGGGCAAACAAAAAGATATTCAAAAAATTATTGAGGCTAGACCCGAGGTTGTTTCACATAATTTAGAAACGGTAAGAAGTTTAACTAAAAGAGTTAGAATTCAGGCAAAATATGATAGAAGCCTAGACACTCTTAGATTTTTATTTGAGGGAGGTATCCGAACTAAATCAGGTATAATGCTTGGGCTTGGGGAGAAAGAAGCTGAAGTGATTGAGGCAATGAAAGATTTGCGCGCAGTCGGAGTTAAGATCTTAACTCTTGGTCAATATCTTCAACCATCAAAAAAACATTTGCCTGTTGTTGAGTTTATCACGCCAGAACAATTTGATTATTTTAGAGAAGTAGGTCTTTCATTAGGCTTTGAACATGTTGAAAGTAGTCCCTTAGTTCGATCATCATATCACGCAGAAAAACACATTTAAATTTTATATAAACTTAATTGATTTATTAAGTTTAGAATAATTAGAGAATTCTTATATTTGTTAAATTATAAAGCAAAAAAAAATTTAACATGAAATCAAGATTTTTACCTTTTATACTTATCTTCTCTGTATTAACATATTTTACTGCAATAAATAATTCTTTATCAGCTCAAGGAGTTTGTGGTACCCATCACGGTTCTTTAGAAGAACAAATAATTAAATATCCTGATTTTTATCAATCTCTTGAGAAAAAAAATAATGATTTAAGAGATGAAAACTCAAAGCTTTTACAATCATTTACTTCTTCAAAAGAAAATAATGGAAAAAGAATAATACCAGTAGTTGTACATGTAATTCATAATTTTGGTAATGAAAATGTAACCGATGCTCAAATACATGAAGCGTTATCGGTCTTAAACAGAAATATTAATGGTCAAGATCCAGATTTATATAATCCATCTAAAACTCCTGATGTTTTTGCTGCAGTTGCTGGCAATGCAAATCTTGAGTTCAGATTAGCTACAAAAGATCCACTTGGAAACCCTTCTTCGGGAATTGTTAGGGTTAGATCAGAACTAACATCTGAGGCTGAGCCTAGAGATTTAGTAAAAGCAGTTAGCTACTGGAACTCTTATCAATATCTAAACATTTGGATAGTAAAGAAATTTGTAGCTGAAGCTAATGGAGGCACGTTACTTGGATATGCCCAATTCCCTAATACTGGAAGAATGTCTACTGATGGTGTTGCTATCTTAGCTGGACAATTTGCAAATTCAAATTCTACTACTTTAACTCATGAAGTTGGACATTGGCTTGGGCTTAGACATGTTTGGGGAGATGCAGTTTGTGGTGATGATCAGGTTGCTGACACTCCACCACAAAGATATTCAAATGGTTTTGGTGATAATCCTGGCCCGTTACCGTCTTCAGTACAGACATCTTTTCCTTACCATGCTGGTCTTCAAAATCTAGGTTGTATAGCTGATTCATTAAATTGGGCAGGTGAAATGTATATGAATTATATGGATTATACTAATGATACATACTGTACAATGTTCTCTAAAGGTCAAGTTGGCGTTTTTAATGAAACATTAGATGGTTTAGACGGAAATTTAGGTTACAGAGAGTATATGTGGCAAGATGAAAACTTAATAAAAACTGGGACATTTTATGGTGCTTTAGCCCCAACCTGTACTAGAAAAGCAGATTTTTCTGAAGGTTTTGGTAATGAGGCTATTTGCCTTGGGGAAGAAATGTGGTTAAAGTCTAATAAAACAATGTTTGGTTCTTCTATTTCTTCAGTAACATGGGATTTAGGTGACGGATCTTCAAGTAATGTAGAAAACAATTTACTTACTACTTATTCAAGTTCAGGTACTTATGATGTTACTTTAACAATTGATTATGATGAGGAAACAATGTCACAATCTGAAAACTTATCTGACTTAGATTTATCATCTGCATCTTATTATGACTCTACAACTTCTCTTCATATTTTACAAGGGACTCAAGATGAACTTCAAGCAATGAATGCAACAAATATTTCATCGCATCCTATTGATAGTTTAGGCGTGTTTTGGGGATTACAAGATTCAATATTTTACAGAGGAGAGATTAGTAAAACTATTTACACTGCATATTATTCTAACAGTTGTTCATCAACTAAAGTTAAAACAAATTTTATTACTGTTAATTCTAATACTTCATCTAATACTGCTTCTTCTTATTCTTATATGTTTGATGCTGAGGGTGATTTAAATGATCAATGGAGAGTTAAATCTTCTACTGATGATATAAATTCATGGGCTTTTAATAGTGAAGATGCTAAAAGTTGGGAATGGTTTTCAGGAAATAATATTAATAACAATACATGCTTGATGATTTCTGGAAAAACAGGTCCTGGTTCTAATGATGAGTTAATTTCTGAGGCATATGATTTAAGTAGTTTTTCTAGTCCAGCAATAAGTTTTGAATATACAGGAGCATCATATAATACATTTCCATCAAATTTAGTTAGAGTACATTACTCAATTGATTGTGGAGAAAATTGGTCTTTACTTGGTGCACTATCTAATGTTCAAGTTGCTCGAGCGGGACTATACACTAATAGTTACACACCTTCATCAAATGACTGGGCTGATACAGTTATGACTAAATCAGCATTAAAAAATAATAATGTAAGATTTAAATTTGAGTATGTTTCAAATGGACAGAGTAATAACTTTTATTTAGATAATGTAATGATAGGAGAGGAAGCTAATCTTCTCAAAAGCTCTAACACTGCTTCTTCTAAGATTTCTGTTTTTCCTAATCCAGTAGAAAATCAAACAAATATTAATATCCAAAATATTGAATCTGGTAATGTCATTATTAAATTATTTAATGTTTTAGGAAATGAGGTTTCAACTATTTTTAATGGTAGTCTGATAAATAATAGTATTCAACTTACTACAGACTTGAGTTACTTAGAGAATGGTATTTACTTCTTAAATGTAATAAGTGAATCTCAAAATATTTTAACTGAAAAAGTTATCTTAAACAGATAAATTTTAATTTGATTACATAAAAAAAGGAGGGAATATTATTTCCTCCTTTTTTTTATAAAAACTTTTTAAGTTCTAAAGATGATCCATCAAGAACAGCATATGTGTTAAACGTAATCCAGTCGCCTAAATTTATATATTTAGCATTAAAGCTATCATTAAGTGGAACTTCTAACGGAAAATGTCTGTGCCCAAAAATATAGAAATTTACTATATTTAATTTTTGTTGTTCTTTACAATATTGAAATAATTGTTCTTTTTCAAAATCTGTTACTTTGACAAGAGGTTCATTTTTTCTACTTAAGTCAGACCATTTTTGACCAATCCTTAATGCTAGGTTTGGGTGAATCCTTGAAAATAACCAATTACAAATAGTAGATTGAAAAATTGTTTTTAATACTTTGTATTTGTAATCCCCCTTGCCTAATCCATCTCCATGGCCTAAAAATATTTTTACGTCCTTAAAGTCAATTATTTGAGGTTTATGATATAGTTTTAATCCAACTTCTTCCACTAAATATTTTTTTGTCCACATATCATGATTACCAGTGAATAAATGAACTTTGATTCCTTTATCACATAATTCAGCAAGTTTACCAAGTAATCTTACAAAACCTTTTGGAACTACTTTTGAGTATTCAAACCAAAAATCAAAGATATCGCCAAGTAGATATATTTCTTTTGCCTCTTCTTCAATAGAGACTAGCCATCTAACAATATTTTTCTCTCTTACTAAACTACTTTTTTTATTTGGAGCTCCAAGATGAAAGTCTGATGCAAAAAAAATTTTTTGATTTTTCATTTTTATTGATCAAGAATATCCCTTAATAATTTATTTGTAGCTTTTGGATCAGCTTTACCTTTTGACATTTTCATTACCTCACCCATAAATAGTCCAATTAATCCTTTTTTTCCATTTTTATACTCTTCAATTTTCTCAGGATATTTTTCTAGTGCTTTTAAAATTAAATCTTTTAAAACTACATTGTCACTTTCTTGAATCCAATTGTTTTCTTTGGCAATTAATATTGGAGATTTATTAGAAGAAATTAATAGTGGAAATATCTTCGATGTAGCTACTGTATTACTTATCTGATTACTTTCTATTAATCCAATAAGGCTTGCAATACTTTTTGCTGTTATTTCTAGCTGTCCAATTTTTAATCCATTTTCATTAAGATAAGATTTAATTACACCATTCATTAGATTAGCAGCTAACTTATAGTTTACTGTAAGGGCACATATTTCATTAAAAAATAATGCAGTTTGTTTATCTTCAATTAGTAATCTAGAGTCATATTGAGATAATTTATATTTTCCTTGATAAAGATTAACAAGCTCTTTTGGAAGAGGAGGTAGTGTTTTTTTTATTTTGGAAATATACTCTTCAGTTATTTCTATAGGCTGTAAATCGGGCTCAGGAAAATATCTGTAATCATTTGCTTCTTCCTTATGTCTTTGTGAGATAGTAATACCTTTTACAGCGTCAAACCCTCTAGTTTCATGTACTATATTGCCACCGTTTTCAATAACTTCTATTTGACGTTTGATTTCAAAATCAATGGCATTTTTTACATTTCTTGAAGAATTCATATTTTTGACTTCCACCTTAGTGCCAAACTTACTTTCTCCCCTTAATCTTACAGAAATATTTGCATCACATCTTAAGCTTCCTTCTTCCATATTTCCATCGCAAATGTCAAGATATCTAACAAGCTTTCTAACTTCCATTACATAATTGAAAGCTTCATCTCCAGTTTTTATTTCAGGCTCTGATACAATCTCTAAAAGAGGAACACCTGCTCTGTTTAGATCAATTAGTGTATTAAATGGGTCAAGATCGTGTATGCTTTTCCCTGCATCTTCTTCCATATGAATTCTGGTAATATTGATTTTTTTTATTTCGTTTTTATCGTCCAAAATCTCAATAACTCCACCGTTACAAATTGGAGTAGTATCTTGAGTAATTTGGTAACCTTTTGGAAGATCTGCATAGAAATAGTTTTTTCTTGCATATTCATTATGCCTGCGGATTTTTGCACCAACTGAAAGTCCTAGTTTTACGGCATATTCAATGACTTTTGTATTACTTACTGGTAAAGTCCCGGGATGTCCCAGAGTTACTGGAGATGTTTTAGTATTAGGAATTGCTCCATATATATTTTCATCATTTGAGTATGCCTTAGTTTGTGTTAGTAGTTGAGCATGAACCTCTAGTCCAATAACTGCTTCGTATTTTTCTTGCATACTCATGATCAATCAAATATAATTTTACCTGATTCTAAGACGATACCATGGTCTTTAATTTCATATAAATAGATTCCTGATTTAAAATCTTTTGTACTAAATGTACTTATACTATTTTTAATGGTATGTTGCATTACTCTTTTTCCTGAAAAATCATAAATTTCTAATACATCTCCGATATGGTCTTTGATATGGAATAGTTCTCCAGCAGGATTTGGGTAGATATTATGTTTAGAATTTACAATATTAAAAGTAGTTGTACTTGAATTACTCATATCTAAAACATAAAGTCCACTTTGCATATCTGAAACAAGTATATTTCCAGAGTTTAGGTATGGGTATACCCCCCATGCTCCTCTATATGAAGTGTGATTATTTGGAGCATATGTATCATAACTGTTTACCTGAACTGGATTGTTTGGATCACTTATATCAAAAACACGCAATCCATCATGATAGTATGCAACGTATAAAAGATCTCCTTTGATAATTCCATTATGTGCCATTGATTGACTGTCAACTCCAGAATTAAATGTTGCTATTACACTTATATTGTTTAAATCACTTACATCTAATATTTTTATATCATAGCCATGATTTTCATCTTGCATTGCATAGATTGAACCATCATCGCTTAGCCAGCCAGAATGATTATAGCCTGCATCAGGATATGAAATTAAACTTGCTAGTTGTTGTGGTTGGTCTCCTAAATTATTAACCATTGAAAAATCCATAACTCTTAATCCTTGATTTCCACAGTTTAGGTAGGCAGTATCATTTCTTACATATGCATCATGAACATGACCTACGGAAGAATAGCTATATATTAAAGCTGGACTAGAAGGAACATGTAAACTATATACGTCCATAGCATTATTAGAGGCACATGCATACATTTTAGCTGATGCTGTATCAATAAAAATATTGTGTGCCTTTGTAAATAAAGAATTTGAGTCATAAACTGTATTAATAGAGTTTGGTAAATTAGAGATATCAACAATTTGCAATGTAGAGGAACTTCCTTCATCACAAACAATGTATAAAAATCCATTAAAATCATGATAATCTCTATGAATAACTCCAGTTCCTGTATATCCTGCAGATAGAAAAGCAACTTCAGTGCTGTTTTGTGGATTTGTTACATCAAAAAAATGTGTTCCAGAAGTTGATCCTATTATTGCAATTTCAGAATTATTAATGTTTATACCCCAAATTTCATTATATGCATTGTTGTATGCTTGGGACCCAACAATTGTTGAATCGTTCCAGTGAAATAAAAGCTGAGAGTCAAATTGGGCTTTTATATTTAAGGAAATAAATGTGAAAAAGAAGAATATATATAGGTTTCTCATATTAAATATTTGATATTAATTCTTTTATTATTAAAGTTAATTTAGGTTCTGCTATTTCAGCAACATTTTGAACATCTTGATGGGTAATTTTTTGAATTTTACCAGGAACACCTAAATCAGTTATGACTGATATGGCAAAACAATCAAGATTCATATGTCTGGCAATAATTACTTCTGGAACAGTAGACATACCAACAGTATCTCCACCAATAATTCTAAAATAAGAGTATTCAGCTGGAGTTTCAAGTGTAGGACCTGTTACACCTACATATGTACCTATGTGTGTTCTTATTTTGTTATTGTTAGCAATTTCATATGCGGTTTCAATCATGTTAGGTGAATATGGTTCACTCATATCAGGAAAACGTGGCCCCAGTTCTTCAATGTTTTTTCCAATTAGAGGGTTTGGAATTAAATTGATATGATCATTTAAAATCATTAAATCTCCAATTTCATAGTCAGGGTTTATTCCTCCGCTAGCATTTGAAACTAAAAGTTTTTCAACTCCTAAAAACTTCATAACTCTAACTGGAAAAACAACATCTTGCATGTCATACCCTTCATAAAAATGAAACCTTCCTTGCATGACCACAACTTCTTTTTTTGCTATAAAGCCAAATATTAATTTACCTGAATGTCCCTCAACTGTAGATTTTGAAAAATTAGGGATATCTTCGTATGATATAGAATGTTTAATGTCTATATCTTCAACAAGTTTTCCCAGACCTGTTCCTAATATTATTCCAATTTTTGGATTAAAATTAGTAGATGATTTTAAAAAATTAGCAGTTTCTTTTATTTTCTTCAACATATTCTATAATATCTTTTTTAAATTTCTCTTCATCTTCAAAACTAATTCTAATAGGTAAATAGTATAGTGGTATACCATTAAAATTACTTTTAAAATTCAATAATTTTATTGCATCTTTTTCGGTGGTCAAGATAAGTTTTTTTGTCGCTTTAAAAGAATGAAAATCTTCAATTATTTTAATTACATCTTTTTTAGTGTAGTTGTGATGATCACTGAAAATTATATGTTGAAATAATAAGTTATTATCCGTTAAGTGTTCTTTTATTAATTTAGGGTTTGCAATACCAGTTACAAGTAAAACTGAAACATCCTCTATACTTCCTATTTTGTTAAATATATTTACCCAACTATTGTATTTTATTTTAGAGAAATAAATATCCCCTGTTTTATGATGTGTAAGTTTTTTTATGATTTTATTTTTGTTAATCTTATTTTTTTCAGGACATTTTGTGATTATGATTTTATTAGCTCTTTTGCTCTCACATTTTCTATCTCTAAGTCTTCCAAACGGAAATAAATTGTCATCAAAAAATATATTTTCGTATGTTGTAAGAAGGATATTAAATCCAGCTATGATTGATTTGTGTTGAAATCCATCATCTAAAATAATTATATCAATCTCTTTAAATCTTTCAATAATTTTATTTATTGCAAATCTTCTATTCTCACAAACGACTACTAAAGTCCCTGGATGATTTTTTTTTAGCATTAATGACTCGTCGCCAGCATTTGCAACTGTATCATTGATTTCAACTATTCTAAACCCTTTACTTTTTCTTTTGTATCCTCTACTCAGAATTGCCGTTTTATAATTTTTTTTTAGAAGGGTAGTTAAAAAATCTGTATGTGGTGTTTTTCCTGTACCCCCAAAGGAAAGATTTCCAAAGCAAATTATAGGAATTTTAAATTCTGTTGATTTAAATATTCTAAGTGAATACAAATAACTTCTTAGCGTTAAAAAAATGTAATAAATTAATGAAAATGGAAAGAGTAAAAATCTCATAAAACAAAGATAGGATATTTATAATATTTTCTGTTCTTCTTAAGTTTGTTAAATTTGGAAAATGAAAATTAAAGATGTTACAACAATTCTTGAAACATTTGCTCCTTTGTCTTATCAGGAAACTTATGATAACTCAGGCTTAATAATTGGTGATAGAAATGATGCTTTAAAATCTATTTTAGTAACTTTAGATTGTACTGAGCATGTTATAGATGAAGCAATAAAAAATAAATGCAATTTAATTGTTGCTCACCATCCTATAATTTTTAAAGCAATAAAGAAATTAAATGGTGATGATTATATTCAAAGAGTTATTATTAAGGCTATAAAACATAATATTGCAATTTATGCAATACACACTAATTTAGATAACGTAATTAATGGTGTTAATTCTACAATTGCTAAAAAATTAGGGCTTGTAAATTGTAAAATTTTACAGCCGAAATACGATATCTTAAGACAATTAATTGTTTACTGCCCACAAAGTCATTCAAAGCAGTTAAGAGAAAGTCTTTTTAGTTTAGGTGCTGGAGCAATTGGAAGTTATGAACAATGTAGTTTTACCTCAAAAGGTATTGGAACATTTTTCCCCAAGAATACAAGTAAGCCTTTCGCTGGCAAGATTGGCGAGCTTCATGAGGAGCCTGAAGATTGTTTAGAAATGATTTTTCCAAAAAATATTGAAGTAGCTATAATTGAATGTATAAACAAAAATCACCCTTATGAAGAGGTTGCATTTCAAATGTTTAATTTAGATATTAAGTATAAAAATGTCGGTTCAGGACTTATTGGAGAATTAAAAGAAAGTAGTGAGGAAAAAGATTTTTTATTTTCTCTAAAGAAAAAGATGAATACATCTTCTGTACGTCATACTAATTTACTAAATAAAAAAATTAAAAAAGTTGCAGTTTGTGGTGGAGCTGGTAGCTTTCTTTTATCTACTGCTATTTCTCAAAATGCAGATATTTTTATATCAAGTGATTTTAAGTATCATGAGTTTTTTGATGCCGATAACCAGCTCGTTGTAGCTGATATTGGTCACTTTGAAAGCGAACAATATACAAAGGGCTTGATTTATGATTTGCTTAGAAAAAAAATCACTAATTTTGCCGTCCATTTATCGCAAGTTAATACGAATCCCATAAATTATATTTAAGATGGCAAAAGAAAAAGTTACAATATCAGTTGAGGACAGATTAAGAGCTTTACATCAGTTACAAATAATTGATTCTGAAGTAGATAAGATTAGAATTGTAAGAGGTGAATTACCTGTTGAAATTGAAGATCTAGAAGACTTAATTGTTGGTTTAAAGACTCGTTTAGAAAAATTAACTAATGAGTTAGAAGTGGTTAATACTGATTTAACTGCAAAGAAAACTAGTATTTTGGATGCTTCAGAGCTTGTGAAAAAATACGATAAGCAACTTAAAAATATAAAAAATAATAGGGAATTTTCTTCTTTAACTAAGGAGCTTGAGTACAAGAATCTTGAGATTGAGCTTAATGAAAAGCATGTAAATGATTTACAAGCAAAAATTCTTCATAAAAATGAGGTAATTGAAGCTTCTACTTTGCAAATTAATGAAAGAGAAGACGAGCTTAAAGTTAAAAATACAGAATTAGAAGCTATCGTTAAAGAGACAGAAAAAGAAGAAAAAGCTCTTATGAAAAAATCTGATAAGGCTCAAAAAGTAATTGAAGAAAGGTTATTAAACTCATATTCAAGAATTCGAGGTAGTGTTAAAAATGGTTTAGCTGTTGTTTCTGTTTCTAGGGATGCTTGTGGAGGTTGTTTTAATCAAGTGCCACCTCAAAGACAATTAGATATTCAAATGCATAAGAAGGTTATTGTATGTGAGCATTGTGGTAGAATACTAGTTGATGGTAATCTTTTAGATGGTTAGTAATAGCTAACTTAAAAAATGTTTGATTGGGATTTCATATTTTTGAAATCCCAATTTTTTTTTATGAGAATAATTTTATCACTTTCTTTCTTGTTTTTTTTTAGTGAATCTAATGCACAGTTTCTTAATAATCAAAATATTCAGAATGCATATTCCCATATTCTTAATTTAGAATTTAGTTCTGCCAAGAAGTTTTTAGACATTGAGAAAGAAATAAATCCAAATAAT
>CASIBH010000006.1 GCA_949372805.1 uncultured Flavobacteriales bacterium
TACTAGAAATTAAGAACCCTGAAAAAACTATAAATCTAAAAAGTCTTTCTTCTGGGATGTATGTAGCGCAATATCAAATTGGGAAAACAATAAAAACACAAAAAATTAATATTTTAAAATAGTTTCTTATGAAAAAATATCTTCTTTTATTTATTATCATAATCGTTTCAGTTGTACTGTTAAGTAATTCAACTTTTGATTTTAAGTTTGACGTTGTTAAAAGTTCTCCTTCATTTTTATTAGATAAAAAAATTGAAAGAAAAATTGATGACTTATACTGGCAGACTTAACGCTTGAAGAAAAAATTGGGCAAACTTGTCAAATAACTCTTGAGTCTGTACTACAAAAAAATTTAGATGGTAAAATGATAGTACCACATATAATTGATACAGCAAAACTAAATGAGGCAATAAATAAATACAAAATTGGATCAATTTTAAATGTAGCAAATGGACCAGAGGGCCCAACTTTTAATAGAGAAAAATGGAAATCTGTTATAAATACCGTACAAGATTATGCCGCTAATTCAAGCTCTGGTATTCCTGTTATTTATGGTGTGGATGCAATACACGGAGCAACATACACGTCTAACAGCACTCTTTTTCCTCAAGAAATTGGGCTAGCGGCTAGCTGGAACCTTAGTCTAGCTAAAAACATGGGGGAGGTAACAGCTTATGAAACAAGAGCTTCTGGAATCCCTTGGAACTTTTCACCCGTTTTAGACCTTGGAAGAACTCCTATTTGGTCAAGATTTTTTGAAACTCTTGGAGAAGATGTTTATTTAACAAAAAAAATGGGCGCAGCAATTGTTGAGGGCTATCAAGGAGGAAGCAAGATTGATGAAAAGCATGTTGCTGCATGTCTAAAACATTATGTTGGTTATGGCTCTCCAAGATCAGGCAGAGACAGAACCCCTGCCTTAATACCTCAAAGAACTATGGAGGAACTACACCTTCCTCCATTTGAAGAGGCTATAAAAAAAGGAGCACTAACAGTAATGATTAATAGTGGAGAGGTAAATGGTATTCCTGGACACAAAAACAAATACTTAATAACAGATGTTTTAAAGAATAAGTGGGGTTTTGCTGGCTTTACCGTTTCAGACTGGGAAGATTTTATCATGCTACATAAAGTTGCTCAAACTGACTCTAGTGTTAAGCAGGGAATTGCAAGTGCAATTAACGCAGGAGTAGACATGAGTATGGTTCCAAATAACCCTGAATATAAAAAGTATTGTAAACTTCTAATTGAGCTTGTTAATGAAGGTGCTGTGTCGAAAGACAGAATTAATGATGCTGTAAGAAGAATATTAAGGGTTAAACACCACCTGAATTTGTTTGAACAGCCTACAGTGAACTATAGTAGCTACACAGATTTTGGCTCTAAAAAGCACATAGCAAAAGCATACAGAGCGGCAGCAGAATCTGTTACCTTACTAAAAAATACAGACAACATTCTTCCTCTTAATAAAAACGCTAGAATTATGGTTATTGGCCCATCAGCAAATAGTCTTAGCTGTTTGAACGGGGCGTGGACACACACATGGCAAGGAGTAGAAGAAAAATATCATAATAATCACCCAACCATAAAGGAGGCTATAGAAAATGAAATTGGAGAAATAAGCTACTTTAAAGGCTCTATTATGAGTATGGAAAATGGAGACGAAGTAGACCTGCCCTCACAAGATCTTAAAGCTGCTGTTAATGCTTGTAAAAATCATGATGTAGCAATTGTGTGTCTTGGAGAACTTCCGTCTACAGAAAGACCTGGAGATATATACTCCTTAGACATGGCTTTGGAGCAAAGAAATATTATAAAACAATTATCAAAAACAGGCATTCCAATAGTGCTTGTTCTTGTTGAAGGAAGGCCTAAGATAATTAATGATATTGAACCTCTAAGTGCCGCGGTCTTACAAGCTTACCTTCCGGGGGATCAAGGAGGAAGAGCTGTTTCTGATATTCTTTTTGGGAAAGTTAACCCTAGTGGAAAACTACCTTACACATACCCTAGGCACAATGGTGTGGTGATGCATTATGACCACAAACAGTCAGAATTAATAAATGGAAACACTTGGCAAAATGATTTTTTTAATCCGCAATGGGAATTTGCTCATGGCCTAAGCTATACAACTTTTGAATACAGCGAACTAAGCCTAAATAAAAAAAATCTTTATAGCAATGACAAAGACTCTATTGTTGTGTCTGTAAGTATTACAAATACAGGTAAAAGAGAAGGAAAGGAAAGTGTTCAGCTTTATATTAATGATCATTATGCGACAATATCTCCTTCGCTAAAAAAACTTATTGCTTTTGATAAAATTTCACTATTACCTTCAGAAAAAAAGACCTTAACATTCAGTATAAGAAATGAAGACTTAATGTTTTATGGGGCAGACAACACTTGGCAAAGTGAAGAGGGTAGTTTTTCTGTTATAATTAAAGACCTGAAGTCAACATTTAATCTTAAAAATGACTAGATGTTTCGGCTGTTAAATAAAAAAATACTGTTTTTAGTTATCTTTTCACTGTCTTTTTTAAGCTTAAAAAAACTAAGCGCCCAAGACACATTAGAAGTTGCATACAAAAGTGCAAGCTATTCAATTAAAGACCCTGTTTCTAGTATTAAACTTGGAGGGTATTTTCGGTTTTTAGGCTATGTTAGAAATCTCCCAAAGATTTACCCTTTAGATATACCAAGCTATTATTCTGGACCTTTTCCTCAGCAAACTGTTTTCTCAGTCGGAACAGGCTACCGCGAACCTATGCTATTACTTACAATATCCGGAAAAGCAAAAAAAAACATGTCCTTTGGAACAGAACTAATGCTTAATAGCCCCTTTGACGGTAATTTCTCTAATAACACTATTTCATTAAATCTAGGAACTAATTTTTATTCTACATTAAACTCAGATTTTGGGAAATTTAAAGTTCATGCTGGAGGAATCTCTTGGTATAAACAAAGTAAACTAACCGTTTGGAGCGAAGAAGGATACTTACGATATAGTCCGTTTGAAAGAGCTCCATATGACCCGCTTAACAAAGAGACTGTTGAAAGATATAGCAAATACTATGAACAAGGAGTTATTGATCAAGATATTAGGTTTGGTAATGTTGCTTTTCAAGGAATAACACTAAGCGGCTCTGCCTTTCCTTGGCAAATTACAGATGGCCTCTCTTTTCAGGCAATTTTAGGGAAAACACAAAATAATGTAGCAAAATTGGTCTCTGACAAAGCAGACGACTACTCATTTGGCTTAAAAGTTTCTAAACAAATTGATTCGAAGAAAATGGTTGCTTTAAATTTCTTTTCTTCTAAAACAGCAACAGATTCAATGTCATTGATTAAAAGAGAATTTAGTATGTCTTCATTTGAGTTTGATTATAAAACAAATGGCGTCAGACTTTTTGGGGAGCTTGGATATGGAAACTACCAAAGCAGCAAAGTTGCCCTTTCAGGTGGCGAGGCAATTATCTTAAATTTAGCAACAACAAAAAAACAAACAATAATTCCTCTACAAATTCAATACTCAAGAATCTCTCCTGAAGCGGTAAATGTTAATGCTTCCTTTAAAAACACTTCTGTTATAGACCTTGTTGAAACAACCGTTATTGAAGAAGGTGCTGCAGCTACAGTTATGACATCATTTGGCGGTCCAATTACTAATTTAGGGTATCTTGCAAACAACAGACAGGGATTTAGCTTAAATACTGAATTTGAAATTGGTGACTTTTCAATCTCTGGAGGTTTGGGGTTTTACTCTGAACTTGAAAGAGTAAACTCTAGCTTTTCCTACAACCATACATCAACAGGCTTAATCCTATCAAGAATATCTTACTTCAGCACTGGATACGGACCATACGGCCACCTAAACTCTTATTACAGAGGGGTTTATGAGAATGTAAGTGTAACGGACTCAAGTATGATTGATTCAACTGGAGCCCCACTGTTTGACAAGTTTTACTGCTCTTCTGATCTTCATTTAAAATACAAAACAAAAGTCTTTGAAAGAGATTTGTATGTTTTTTCACTAACAAACTACAACACGGCACAAAACTTTTATAGCGCTACTCCTGTTTTAAGTTCAAAGGCTTTGATACGACAACTTAATCACTCTCTAGATATATGTTACTCAATTAATAAGCGAGTATCCTTAGTTTTAAAGTCAAGCTATGAAAGGGTTTTAGCAAACAAATCAACTCAGCTTGATGATTATGACCCTTTTCCTATTGATGCAACTGGACAAGATTTAGGTGTTAAAAACTATGAGCCTAGCTATAAGCCGCGTAACCAAACAGGTGTGGTTAATGGTTTTGGCTTTGACATTAAACTAAATGATGGTGCTTTTTTATTTTTAAGACACAGTCAGTTTAGTTTTAAAGATAAAAACTTTGCTGAAACAAACATAAAAGGAAGCGAAACAACTCTAGAAATTAAAATCAATTTATAATGAAACATCTATATTTATACTTATTTATTCTTTTGTTTAGTCTGCCCACGTCCCTTATAGCTCAAGTTGATAATCGTGTGTGGTATGATGGAAATTCTAGAGCAATGTTTTATAGAGACGCCTTAGCGGGTGATAGCAAAAACATGGACACTACCTCGGCAAGAAGTAATGGTGAGGGGTATACGGCTATTGATCTTGGAATACACTTTAATCCTTCAAAAGAAATAGAAATATTTTCAGAAATTAGAATAAAAAATGATTTTGGCTATATGTGGGGTTCGGGAGCTTACGTTGAGCTAAGAAGACTTTCTGTAAGGGGTGTTTTAAATAATCGGGTAAGTTTCAATCTGGGGGATATTTACTTGAAGCAAAGTAAGTATACTTTATATAACAATCAGCAAGAACTATCAAAGCATGAGCCTTCTGTTTTTAACGCATATAGAGATTTAATAAACTATGAGAATTTTTATCAAGAAAATTTTTGGAGAACACAGGGAATTCAGTCAAATTATTCATATACCTTTTATAATACAATAAAGTCGGTTGAACTTGATGGCTTTGCCTCAAGAGTAAGGGGAAATCAATGGCTTGGAAAACCAGAACTTTTAATGCTCGGAGGGACTAGCGTTCTTAAATTGGAGAATAATTTAAAGTTTGCCATCAATTTTATTAACTCTTTTGAGGTGCAATCCACAAGCTTAGACTCACTTACTTATAACAACCCGGTTTATAATATCCAGAGTTCCTATTTTAAAAAATTAGATAAAAATGTTTTTATTTTAAACGTGGATGCAGGCGCGTCCTCTAGATCTTGGAGTAGAACCAATGGTTCAGAAGAAAAGATGATTGAAGAGATTGGAAATTTTTTAAATATAAAAGGAGAGTTTAAAAACACAAAAAACTCTCTTAGTTTAAACTTTAAATATACAGACCCAAACTTTAGAAGCTCCGGAGCACAAACTAGAAGAATAATTTACAACTCTTCTCTCTCTACTTACCCCTACTACACAAATAATACGACGTTAAGACCTGTTAGCTTGCTCGACATAACGACCGACCCAAGCATATATAATCAACGTCTTTCAACAACTTTGATGAGCTTTAATCCAAAATATGGAGCTGTTACTCCATATGGAGATGCCACCCCAAATAGGGTTGGCGCAAACGGAAATTATGTGTTTAAAAACAATAAAATTGAAACAAATCTAACTGCAAATTTATTCTCTGAAGTTATTGGCCAGGGAACTGTAAACAAACGGTCACTATTTTCTTCTGCAGCAAGTATAAAAGCTAAACTTGAAGAGTTTATAAAATTCAAAAATAAAACGACACTTGAGCTTAGCGCTTATTTTGAAGAGGTAAGCAGAAATGGTAATGACGTGGAGTCAATTAGTTTTAGCTCAAGTTTATTAAGCGCAGGTCTTTCTTATGAGCTATTTCAAAACCTGAAAATTATTGGTGGGGCTAAAATTTTTATTGTTAAAGGCAATGAATTTACCGCAGAGAGAAATGAATATGACCAAATAATAGATTATAATATAGAAAACTATGATTCAAAAGAAAATATTTATCTAGTTGGGCTTCAGTATAATTTTACAAATGATATTTACTTTAGCCTACAGTCAAATAAAATTAATATTGTCAACAATTTAATTGATCAAGAGAAATTAAATTTAGCAAGGATTTACTTTATGTTTAATATGAATTTATAATAAAATGAAAAAAAAATACAACCTAATACTATTATGCTTTTTAATACTGTTTTCATGTAAAAAAGATGGGCTAGAAGGTCCAAACCTCAACGATTTGTATGGGGAGCTTAACTTTGAAAATGCTCTTGCAATAGTGGGAGATAGTGCAAGTTTTTCACAAAATGAAGATGTTTATTTCACTGCAAAATTTTCTAAAATTGTAGACTGGAAAATAACAATAACAGGTCTTAATTCAATGTCTGAAAAAGTAATAACTGGTAAGTCAAGCTTAATAGACAAAAACAATAGCCTTTGGAGGGGAGAGGTTACAAGCCTGCCCTTTTTTCAAGAAGAAGATTGCTCAGTCTTATTAACATTTAGAAACCATGAGGATTCTGTGTCAACCTCTTTGAATATTACAGGAACTAAAAATTATGGAAACGGTAACGAACTGTTAGTGAGTGATTTTGAGAATGGTTTTAATCCAAATTTTACAAACTTTTTTCAAACGACATGCTTAAAAAAAATAGAAACAGGAGGGGCTGGTCAGGGAGGCAAATACCTAAGGCAAGAAGGCACTTGTGATTGGGATTGGCTTATAGGGTATGTAGACTACCCTTCAGCAAACTGGTATCAACAAGGGGTGTTAAACGCTGACCCAGAAAATATTTATTTTAATATAATGATACATGGAGACAGTACTTTATCTCCAACTAATGAAGCAAACTCACTATTTAAAATAGAGTTTTATGAAGACGAAAATCAAGATCAATACTATGATCCAAACTCTGAAGACAGACTAGATTATGAGTTTGACATTAATTGGAACGGATGGAGAATGGTCAGTGTAAGGTATAGCGACTTAATAATGGCTACAGACCCAAGTGGTGGTGGTGTAAACGGTAATTCAATTAGAGAGCCTAATAAAATTATAAAAATAAGAACCCTTCTTCTGGCAAATCCTGAATCAGGATTTGCAAAGGCAGATGTTGATTATATTATCTGGAGCGAAGAAAGCCCAATTCTAGAACAATAAAATGATTAAACAATTATTCTTTTTCTTGCTAATTTTTTCTTCCTGCTCTAATATAACACTACTTACTCTTTATGATATTGAAGTAGAGGCGGCAGAGGGAATAGATGGTTTTACCTCAACTGAAATATTTAGCAAAGGAGGAAGTGATGAGGTTTGGGGAATGGACGACGAAAACTGTAATCCTTTTAGTTTTTCGGCATATGATGCAAGTTTTGATTATTCTATGATTAATACTGATGACGAAAAAACACAAGAAAAAGAAGATCTAGAAGAAGTAAAAGGAAAGTATAACCTACCAGCTGTAAAAGTTAAAGACAGGAAATATGTGGTCAAAAATTCTATTCACTTAAAAACCTCAAAAAAACCATCTTGTGAATGGATTGGAATGGGAATTGGTTGGGACGATTGGCAAGGAAAAGATTTGAGCTCTGTTATGGAAAGCGCCGCAATTGAAATGCTTATAAGGGTAGAAAAAGGAGCTATATCAAATCTGCCTGTAGTTTTTATTTTAGAAGATTATTCGGAAAACCAATGCTACGCAACAGCAAGTTATCTTGGAATTGATGGCGGAAAAATAACTTCTAAATGGACAAGAGTAGTTGTACCTCTGCAAACGTTCTCATACAGAACAAATAAAATTAATCTTACTAATATTAAGCAGCTAATGCTTCAGTGTTACGATGCAACAGATGTTTTTATTGATAATATTAAAATTATTAAACATGATCATCAGTATGAAAGGCTTGAAGACAATCTTACTGTTTACGATAGTCTTTCACCTATTACAATCTTTAAAGATAGCTTATTTGCAAGCTGGGGGGTGGGAATAAAAGGGTGTAAAAACTTTACTATTGCACAAAATTCTAAAAAAACATCTTCATTTATAGCTGTGGACCTAAGCTCTAACAGCTGCAACTGGAATTCATTTGGAATAAGCTGGAACAAATGGAAGTATACAGACATCAGCCATGATATAAAAAACTTTAAACTAAATCTAGATATTAAAAGAACCTTATGTAAATCTTTCACAATTACCTTTGAAGACTACAAAGGAAAAAAACTAAGCTATACAGTGGAAAAAGAGCTGCTTGTCTTTGACAAAAAAAATAGTAGCGAATGGGGTAAAGTGTCGGTTCCCTTAAACTTATTTCCAATTAGAAAGTCAAAAATAGACCTATCTAAAATAAAACAACTTATTTTTAAATTTGACAAAGACACAAGGCTTGAATTGGACAACATAACTTTAACAAAAAATTAACTCATGAAAAAATCTATTGCATTATTATTCATTCTTTTAACAGGCTCTAACTTTATTTACTCTCAAATTCTTTGGGATGACTTTGAACAAAACAGAATTGGATACTATGATTTTGTTCACGGAGGAATGACTGAAAGATATGAAAACCCAGACATTAACAGTTCTGTTAATAGCTCTCCTCTTTGCGCTCAATATGTTAGAAACCCTGGTGAAATGTGGGATGTTCTTGTTATTGTTGCTAATGGTGCTATTGATGATGTTGGTGATTATGTTAGCGGTGATAAAATTATGAGTGTTGATGTTTTTAGTCCAATGCCAGGACTTCCTGTTCAAATTACTCTTGAGGACTCTTCTTTAGCAGGCCCAACAAATTATCCAACAGGAAGACATAGTGTTTATCTAGGTCAAACAACAAAGACAAATGAGTGGGAAACAATAAACTTTATTTTTGATAATCAGCCAGACCCAGCAATGTCTTCTTCAAATTTAACCTCGGTGATTTTACTTTTTAACGGAGGCTCATTTACAAACGATACTTATTATTTTGATAATCTTTATGGTCCAGAATTTAACAACCAATGTGATGGGCTTACAAACGATCCTCTTCATGACTTTGCAGATTGGGATTGTAATTGGAACTTATCGATGTGCCCTTCACAAACTCAATGTAATGATTTTGATTACATGAGCGGTTGGCTTAACCAAAGTTATAATCCAGAAAACTCTGGAATTAACACAAGTAAGTATAGCGGAGACTATACCAGAAACCCGGACCCTAATGGAGAGGATGTTTTAATTGCATATTTCCAAGAACAAGATTTAGATGTTGGTCTATATCCTTTTTTTAATATGAAAGTTTATGGTCCTCCAACCCCATTATATATTTCATTCCAAAACAATGGTACAGAAATTATTGGCTTTGAAAAAAATATTTGGCAAAATAACACGTGGCAACAATTAAATCTTGACCTATCTAGTATTTCTGCTAGCAGCATGAGTATAAACAGAGTGGTTTTGTTTTTTGATCAAGGAATGGTTAATTGGAACACTTATTTTCTTGATGATATAGGGCTTTCTTCTGCACCTGTTTCAATAAATGAAAAAACCTACGACTTTGAGTTAATTCTATATCCAAAACCTGCAAAAGATAAAATCTCATTATCTTTAAAAATCTTTAACTCCTCATCTGTAAAAGTAGAAATAATTAATCTTCAAGGTAAAAAAATACAGACGATTGTAAATGGTAAAAATCTAGAAGCTTCGATCTATAGTTATGAAATAGACAACCTTCGCTCGGGGCTTTACTTCTTAAAAACAACAATTAATGGTGTTGAAAATGTTGAAAAATTTGAAGTTATTAGATAAAATGAAAAAAACACTTTTTCTTATTTTGTTTTCTTTTGCTTTTAACAATTGTTATTCTCAAAAAAATTATAATAAAACTCAAATTATAAAAACAACAAAAGGGTTTGAGCTTCTTCACAATGGAAAACCGTATTACGTAAAAGGGGCAGGTGGAGACAATCATTTAAAAGAACTTGCAAATATTGGAGGAAACTCAATAAGAACATGGTCTGTAGATAATGGTCAGGCTGTATTAGATAGTGCTCATAAATATGGACTAACAGTTTGTATGGGGCTTTGGGTAAATCACGAAAGACATGGTTTTGATTATAATGACGAATATTCTGTACTCGCACAACTTAAGGGTTTTGAAGAGGCTATTATAAAGTTTAAGGATCATCCAGCTTTACTGATGTGGGCTGTTGGAAATGAAGTAGATTTATTTTATTCAAATTTTAGGGTTTGGAATGCTGTTGAAGACATCGCTCGATTAATAAAAAAAACAGACCCAAACCATCCAATTATGACGGTAACTGCAGGAATTGATGTTTCTGAAGTTTATATGATAAAGAACTACTGCCCGAGTATAGATATTTTAGGAATAAACACATACGGAGGTATTGGGGGGTTATCTGATCAAGTGAAAAAATATGGATGGGAAAAACCCTATATGGTTACAGAGTGGGGGCCATATGGACATTGGGAGTCGCCTACAACATCTTGGGGGGTTTCAGTAGAGGCAAATAGCTCAGAAAAAGCAAAAATGAGATTAGACGGCTATAAACATATTCAAAAAGATAGTGAGATGTGTATGGGTAGCTATGTATTTTTATGGGGTCAGAAACAAGAACAAACCCCTACATGGTACGGAATTTTTACCGAAGATGGAAAAGCGACAGAAAGTGTTGATGTTTTAAACTCATATTGGGCAAAAAACAAATTAAAAAACAAAGCTCCGCTTATATCCAGTTTTTTTCTGAATAAGCAAAATAAATATAAGAGCGTCAAAGTAAAAAAGAGAGAAATTCTAAACTTTGAAGTTCAAACATCAGACTTTGAAGGAGATTCTTTATCATATTTATACGAGCTAATGGCTGAAAGCACCGATAAAAAAGCTGGGGGCGATTTTGAATCAAAAGGAAGCTCTCTTGCTTTTAGAATTCTAGAAAATAGTTCTAAGGGCATAAAAATCAAAGCACCCTCTAGATCTGGAGCTTATCGTTTTTATATCTATATCTCTGATGGAAATAATAATGTTGCAACAGCAAATATTCCTTTTTATGTTAAATAAATTATTTTAAATATGTCGTTACTAAATTTGTCCGTTGACTGTGTAATACTTGGTTTTGATGATGATCAAAAGCTAAAGATATTACTAATAAAAAAGTTAGTTAATAAAAATAAAGACCATCAGTATGCTATTCCTGGTGATTTAATTGGTGATAAAGAAGATCTACTTTGTGGAGCGAAAAGAATACTTATGTCTCTTACCTCTTTAAAAGAAATTTATTTAAAACAGTTTAGTGTATTTGGGGACCCAAAAAGAACCAATCAAAAGAAGGATCAAGACTGGCTAAAAATGTATAGAAAAAACCCTAAGGAAAGAGTCGTTACAGTTGGATATTTATCTCTTGTTAGAATGGAAGATTATAATCCTGTAGCCTCATCATTTGCCTCAGATGCTGAATGGGTAAGTTTAAATAGTGTGCCTTCTAATTTAGCTTTTGATCACAATGATATTATTAAAAGCGCTTTAAGATATTTAAAAACAGTTTTAGATCACAAAATTGTTTCTAATTTACTTCCTTCAAAATTTACTTTATCTCAACTACAAAATATTTATGAAATTTTATTGGATGAAAAATTAGATAAAAGAAATTTTAGAAAAAACATTTCTAAGATTAGTAAAATAAAAAGAACAAAGGAAAAACAAGAAGGAGTTGCTCACAAACCAGCATATCTTTATACTTATGATAATTAAATTTTAGTTGATTTTATTAGTTTAATTCTTTCGTCTCTATTGACAATTTCCCATGCTGTTAAAAAGATAAGCCTAGTTATTGTTTCAATTTTTTTGAAGTCTATTTTTTCTATAGTATCAGTTTCTTTATGGTAGTCTTCATGCACACCATTAAAATAAAAAATAACTGGAATATTATTTTTTGCAAAATTATAATGATCTGATCTGTAGTAATACCTATTAGGATCATCTTCGTCATTAAATCTATAGTCTAAATCTAATCCAATATAATTTTTATTAACGTTTTCACTAATTTCGTGTAAATCTAAGCTTAGTCTATCTGAACCAATAAGGTATACATAATTAGATGAATCATGCCAATCATCTAACCTCCCTATCATATCAATATTTAAATTTGCTACTGTATTTTTAAGAGAATATTCTGGATTATCAGTATAGTATTTACTGCCTAATAAACCTTTTTCCTCACCAGATACGGCCATAACTAAAACGCTTCTTCTGGGTCCAAATCCATTTTCTTTAGCAATTTGAAAAGCTTCAGCTATCTCCATAGCTGCAACTGTACCAGACCCATCATCATCTGCACCATTAAAAACAATTGAATCGTGGATACCAAGGTGATCATAGTGTGCTGTAATTATAATTAATTCCTCTTTTAAATCAGAACCTTCAATAAACCCTAACACATTCTCCCCTTTAATATTTTTTTTATTAGACATTAAGTTTTTAATAAAATTAACGTCACAGTCCTCACATTTACATAAATGTCTTCCTGACTTTACTTTGAACTTTTGGTAGTATGTTTGTTTTTTATAAGGAGGTATCCCAATTGAAGAAAAGAAAGATGCTATATAATCAGCAGCCATTTTTTGTCCTCTTTTTCCTGTTTCTCTCCCTTCTAAAGAATCTGATGATAAAACAAGAAGGTGTTTGTATAAATCTTCTGTCTTAATTGTTTTGGAAAATTTAATATTTTCTTGTGAATAAGTATTAAATGAGAATATTAAAAAAATTAATAATAATATTTCTTTCATTAAATTTTATTAATTTTTTCTACTCTTCTTTGATGTCTTCCACCTTCAAATTTAGTTTCTAGAAAAACATCTGTTATTTCTTTTACTTGATCCCAGTTTAAATGTCTTGCGGGCATAGTAAGAATATTTGCATTATTATGAAGTCTAGCCTGCTGAGCAATTTCTTCTTTCCAACACAGTGCTGCTCTAATATTTAAATGTTTGTTAGCAGTCATATTTATTCCGTTTCCTGTTCCACAAAATTGAATCCCAAAAATATTTTTTTTATTTTCTAAAGATTTGCAAAGTTCGTGAGAAAAATCAGGATAATCAACACTCTCAATAGAGTAACAGCCGAAATCTTCAACTATTAATTCTTTAGATAATAAATACTCTTTTAGTTTTTCTTTATGATCAAAACCAGCATGATCGCACGCAATTCCAATTTTCATTTTTTATTAATATTATTTAATATTTATTGTTAATAAGCTTTGCTAAATTTTGTTATAAAAATTAATAAAAATTAAAGCTTATTAAATCAAAAATTATAAGCTTATTAATATTTTAAAAGTCAAGTATACTTATTGTTTTTTATATTTAAGTTTTAAGTTTGTTTATTAACTTTTTCTATAAAACAATTCAAATATAATTATTAAATTTTGCTTGTTTATATTACTATTAACAAAATAAAAAAAATGTTGATATATATTATAAAAGCTTAATATTCAGTATTTATCAAATAATAAATAAATAATAAGTTGTTATTTTCTTTTAATAAGTCATTAAAGCAATTTTTAATATAACATTTTATCAACTGACTTAACAGACTATATATAATATTATATTTTTCTTTTTTTTTAAAAAAACAATAGTTATATATATATAATATCTATTGAAAAATAACTATTGAAAATTTTAAATAAAAATTGTATTTTCACAATTCAATAAAAACAACAATTATGAAAAATATTTTACTAGTTACTATACTACTTTTGTCTTCCGTTTCTTTATTTAGCCAAAGTGCTCCACTTTATTGGTGTGATGATTTTGAAAGTTATAATGTAGGAGATCCTATTGCTCAAACTTCTTCTGATTGGAATAGTTGGGCAGAGCTAATGAATGGCTTAACTGCACCTTTTTCTGATGATGCTTTTGTATCAAATACCTATTCTAATTCTGGAAGTAATTGTTTAGCTTTTAATGCAAATACATCAGTTGCTGGACCTGAAGATGTAGTATTACCTATAGGAGCTGGAACTCCATATGTATCAGGAGTATTTACTTTAACTCATATGATTTATGTTGTAAGTGGAGCTTATTGGAATATTCAAGCAGAAAATGTTCCTGGAGTTACTTGGGCATTAGATGTTACTTTAGATGCTACTGGAAACGTTAATTATGCAACTTCAGGAAGTGCTCAAACATTATTAGCAGCTACTTATCCGTTAAATACTTGGTTTGAACAAAGTATTGTTTGTGATTTAACAACAAATAATTGGGAAGTTTTTCATGATGGTGTGTCTCAAGGAACATTTAACAATCCTGTAAATCAAGTTGCTTCTATAGATTATTATCCAACTGCAGGTCAAGAATTTTATATTGACGATGTTTGCCTTCCTTATATTCCTGCTCAACTGGATACTCTTAATGCACAAGTCTTATCAGTTGGAGCTATTAACGGTTTAGCAACACAAGATCGTTTTCCATCTGTAGATATTAGAAATTTTGGTATTAATGATATTAATTCTTTTGATGTAACTTTTGATTATGATGGATCTCAAATAACCGAAAATATAACTGGATTAAATCTTACAACTAACTCTATAACAAACGTTATTTTTACTAATCCAATTACTTTATCTTTAGTAACAACAGCTCAAGCATATATTTCTAATATTAATGGTGGACAAACTCAAAATACATCAGATGATACTTTATTAACCAATGTAAGCGTTGTTGTTCCAGCACCTAATAAATTAGTTATTGGCGAAGAAGCAACAGGTACTTGGTGTGGATGGTGTCCAAGAGGAGCTGTTGCACTAAATTGGATGGATAAAGATTATGAAGGATTTTGGCAAGGAATTGCAGTACATAACGGAGATCCAATGACAGATGCAACCTACGATAACGCTATTGGAAATTATATAGCAGGCTACCCTAGTGGATTAGTAGATAGAGGATCAGCTATTGATCCAGGAGGTTTTAGTCAAGATTTTATCCAAAGAGTTGTTATACCTCCTCACGCAAGAATAACCAATGGAGCTAAAATTGAAAATAACGTTTTAAAAGTATCTTTAAATCTAAATTTTACAACGCCTATAAATGGAAATTGGAGATTAGCTTGTGCAGTTGTTGAAGATAGTGTAACAGGAACAGGACCACAATATTTCCAAGCAAATTATTACAGTGGAGGAGGTTCAGGCTCTTTAATTGATGTAGATGGAACAGACTGGGCAAATTTAGGATCAAATGTAAATTCTAACATAATGATATACAGACACGTTGCAAGAGCAATTAATCCATCTTTCCTTGGTGATGTACTTCCTCAAAATTCATATTCTAGTGGAGATGTAGAAACAGTTTGTTTTGAATTTCCTTTAGACCCTTCTTGGGATTTAAATCAAGTACATATTGTAGGTATGCTTTTTGATAGTCAAGGTAATACAGATAATGGTTCTTCCTCAACCATAGGAACAGCTGAAACAAATGGTTATTTAGCTTGTTCAGGATCAACAGAAGCAATATTTCTAAATGGTCCAGATAAATTAAATGTTTATCCAAATCCATCAAATAATATTTTATATGTTAATAATCTTCCTTTAGAAACAAAAAGTATTAGTATAATTAATATTGAAGGTAAAGTTGTTATAGAAACTGAAGCTAAAGATATTTTAAATGTTTCTAAATTATCAAGTGGAATATATCAAATCAATTTCAACGGAAAAGGATGGATAGAAACAAGGAAAATAATAATTGAATAATAATTTTATAAATTAAATACAAATCAATTTTGATTTCTATTGTATAATAAAAAAAGGAGAACTAACAGTTCTCCTTTTTTTATTGTAAATATTAAAAACTAGCTTAAAATAAAATCAAGCTGTTTTTTCTCTAGATCTGCATTTGATATTTTAATAGTAACTTTTTGTCCTAATTGATATCTTTTTTTAGATGATTTTCCAATAAGAGATTGTGTTTTCTCATCATAGATAAAATAATCATTCTTAATTGTACTTATTTTAACAAGACCTTCACATTTATTTTTATCTAATTCTACATAAAAACCCCAATCCGTTACTCCAGATATTACACCTGAAAAAGATTCTCCAATTTTATTTTTTAAATACTTTGTTTGCATAAACTTAATAGATTCTCTCTCAGCGCTAGAAGCCATTTTTTCCATATCAGAAGAGTGTTTGCATAATTTCTCTAGAGAAGAAATATCTATTGATTTCTCTTGTTTTATATAATTTTTTAGAATCCTATGAACTAGTAAATCAGGATATCTTCTAATAGGTGAAGTGAAATGAGAATAATGATCAAAAGCTAAACCATAATGACCTATATTCTTTGTGGTATAGACTGCTTTAGCCATTGACCGTATTGTTAAAGTTTCAATCATTTGCTCCTCAGCTTTACCTTGAGATTGAGACAAAAGTTGATTTAAAGATTTCGATAATGAATAACTATTTGAAGATTCAATTGAATAGCCAAAAGTTTTAACAATATTTTTTAGATCATTAATCTTATTTTCATTTGGCTTATCATGTACTCTATAAACAAAAGGAATTTTTTTTCCTTCAAGATGTTTTGCTACAGTTTTGTTAGCAAGAAGCATAAACTCTTCTATTAACTTATTTGTTTCAAGAGACTCTTTAAAATAGACGTTTATAGGATTTTTATGTTCATCCAGTATAAACTTAACTTCACTTTTTTCAAAATTAATTGAACCATTTTTTCTTCTTTTTTCCCTTAAGATTTTTGACAAATTATTTAGAAGAATTAACTCTTCGAAAAAAATACCTTTTTTAGAGTTTATAGTTTCTTGAGCATCTGAATAAGTAAACCTTTTATCTGAATGAATAACTGACTCTGTTATATTGTAATTAATAATTTTAGCATCTTTATTAATTTCAAATAAAACTGAAAAACTTAACCTGTCTACATTAGGTTTTAGAGAACATAGATCATTACTTAGTTTTTCTGGAAGCATAGGGATTACCCTATCCACTAAATATATAGAGGTTGCTCTTCTTACAGATTCCTTATCTAATGATGTTTCTTCTTTGACATAGTGGCTTACATCTGCTATATGAACACCAATACTATAGTTTCCATTTTTGAGATTTTCAAAAGAAAGCGCATCATCAAAATCTTTTGCATCTTCAGGATCAATAGTAAAAGTAGGCTTGCCTCTAAGATCAAGTCTATTTTTTAAGTCTTTTTCTGTATGCTTGTCCTGTAATAATTTTACATCATTTAAAATTTTCTGCGGGTAACTAGTGTCTAAACCATTATTTATTAGAATTGAACTCATTTCTACATCATGGTTATTTGCATCACCTAGAACAGATATAATTTTTCCAACAGGGTTTTTCTTACTAGAATCCCACTGAAGTATTTCCACGTGTACTTTTTTATTTTTAAAATCGCCTAAAATTTCTTTTTTAGGTAAAAAAACATCAAAATAAATTCTATAATCATCAGCAATAAAAAAACCAAAAGTTTCTTCTTTTACTATTCTCCCAATAAAAGAATTTTTCGATCTTTTAAGAACCTCTTCAATCGAACCGCTTAATTTTTTTTTGTTTTTAGGAGTAATAAGCACAGAAACTTCATCACCTCTTAGAGCAAATTTGGATTCAGACTTGTCTACAAAAACCTCTTTATCTGTATCGTAAATAACAAAGACTCCTTTTGAATTTGTATTTTTTACTATTCCAATTATTGTTGTTTTCTTATGTATATATCTATAAGAACCTCTTGAAACGACTTTAATAAAATTTTCATTTGCAAGATCTTCCAGGGCTTCTACTAAAATAATTTTAGTGCCCATATCTTTTATTGAAAGGAGTTTTGAAATTTGTTTATAGTTAAGTTTTCTAGCCGAATTTTGTTTAAAAACTAAAAGAATGTCTTTGATTATCTGGCTTTTAGAAAAAGATTTGTTGTTAGATTTTTTGCGCATATTCTTATTATGGCTAAAATAGTTTTAATTTTGCTGTCATATGCAAATACAATTAAAACATATTATTTTTAGTCTTATGGTTCTTGTCTTTATAAGTTCTTGTAGAACTAAAAAAACCTTCAATGGAGTTTCAAAATTAAAATGCTCTACTTTTGAAGAGCCTAGTTTTGAAGAAAAAGCAAAGAGCAATACTAAATATAAAATTGTTATCTTAAAAGATGGTCAGCAAGTTTCAGGAGGTGGTAAAACAAAAAAAGGTAAAAAAGGAAAAAGTAGACTTTTCAAGAAAAAATAATTATTTAATTTATAAATTATTAAAATTTAAATAAATGGGCTTTTTAAAAAAAAACTCTTTTGGCCATAACTTGTTTTTAAAAAAATGGGTAATTAGAATTTTTGGAATTTTGTCCTACAGAAGATTCAACGGTATTAATAACTTAAATATTATAGGAAGTGAAGTTTTAAGAAGTCTACCCGAAAAAAATGTTTTATTTGTTTCAAATCATCAAACATATTATGCTGATGTGGCGGCAATGTTACATGTTATGAGCGCTAGTTTAAGCGGAAAAAAAGACAATATAGATGACTTGTTTTCATACATATGGCACCCAAAAGAAAACATATTTTTTGTCGCAGCTAAAGAAACAATGAAAGCAGGATTTTTCCCAAAGATATTATCGTATGCAGGAGCTGTTTTGGTTGAGAGAAGCTGGAGAGACAAGGGTAAAGAGATAACTCGAGATGTAAAAAGCTCAGACATTGACGTTGTTGAAAAAGCGCTAAGCGCTGGATGGTTAATTACTTTCCCTCAAGGAACAACAACTCCATGGGCGCCTATTAGAAAAGGAACGGCTCATATTATAAAGAAAAATAAACCTATAGTTGTTCCAATAGTAATTGACGGCTTTAGAAGATCTTTTGATAAAAAAGGAATTCTTGTTAAGAAAAAAGGTGTAAATCAAAAAATGCTAATAAAGGAGCCAATAAAGATTGATTATGAAAAAGAAACAGTGGAAGAAATTGTTTTTAAAATTGGAGTGGCTATAGAGCAAGATTCCTCTTTTTTAAAAACTAGTTAAAAATAATTGTGGCAATGTGGAGGGAAATAAATTAGATCTTCATCGTCAAAACTTATAAATATTTTTTCTTCTTTTTTAAGAGGATTTGTGCTAAATAAGCTCCATGTTTCTCCATTGTAGTCAGCTGTAATTATATATTCTTTTCCCTGAAAAAGGGATTTTTTTACAATTAGGCTTATTTCTGAAACAGGCTCAATTTTTATTTTTTCAGCTCTAATATAAAAGTCTTCACCATTTTTTTGATACTTATTAACACCTCCAAGTATTTTTGCGCAATAACAATTTGCAGGCCTGCAATACATCTCAACCGGATTGTCATATTGTTGTAGTTTACCGGCCTTAAAGACAAGTATTTTGTCTGCAATATTTAAAGAGTCATTAACATCATGAGTGACTAAAATGGTTGTTGTTTCAGTTGCTTTAATTATTTGATATATTTCGTCTATTATACTATGTTTTATTGCAATATCCAGATTACTAAAAGGCTCATCTAGCAGCAGCAAGTCAGGCTCACGAATAAGCGCTCTAGCGATACAAGCCCTTTGTTGTTCTCCTCCTGAGAGTTCATGGGGATATCTTTTTGTTAAGCTCTTAAGGTTTGTAAGAGACAGCATATATTCTAGCTTTTTAATATACTTTTTCTCTAAATTAAAAACAATATTTTCTTCAAGAGTTAAGTGTGGAAAAAGAGGGTAATCTTGAAAAACAAAGCCAATATTTCTTTTTTGAGGACTAACAAATGTCTCAGGGCTATTAAGTACTTTATTGTTTAAGGTTATAGATCCAGAGCTTATTTTTTCAAGACCAGAAATACATTTTAAAAAGGTGGTTTTTCCAACGCCACTTTCTCCTAAAAAAGATACAATTTCTCCTTTTTTAACTTCGAAGTTTAGGCTTGAAATTAAAGGTTCTTTTTTATTGTAAAACTTAACAAGTTTCTCGACTTTAAGATGCATTAATTTGTTTGTTTACCATAGATTTTAAAATTACTAGCATAACAGCTCCAATAACAATAATAGCCAGAGAATATACCGCAGACTCTACCATCATTTCTTCAATTGCAAACTGATATGTTTGAGTTGCTAAAGTATCAAAATTAAATGGTCGCAATATTAGTGTTATAGGAAGCTCTTTTAGTAGATCAACAAATGTTACAATAAATGCGATTAAAAGGGCAAGTTTATTAATGGGAAAGTGAATTTTTCTAAGTGTTTTTAAAGGTCCTAAACCTAAGGTTTTTGCCGTCTCGTCAAAAGACTCAGGATGTTTTTCAAGACTCGATTTAATAGGGGACTTTCCCACAGCTAAAAAACGAAAAACATAAGCATAGATTAAAACAGCAAAAGACCCTACTAAAGAAAATGACTGTAAGGCTGGGGTTTTTGTAAACAGTAATATAACCGCTAGCCCAATAACAGCTCCAGGAATAACATACCCTAAAGAGGTTATTTGATTAATAGTCTTGTTTATACTAAGTTTTGAAATTTTTTCTACATATAAAAAAAGTATTGCCACACAGATTATTATAACAGATGAAATAGCAGAAACAGAAATAGAATTTATACTAAGAGTGAATAATTTTGAGAAATTAACATCTTTATAGTTAATTAAAAAATTAGTAACTATATACGATAAAGGAACAGCAAAGCCAATAAAAAAAGGAATAAAGCAAGAAAAGTATGCGTAAAAACGTTTGTTTTTATTTATAAATCTAAGTTTTTCAGTCGCTGAATTTTTTGAATAGTAAAATTTAGTTTTTTTAGAAAAAGTTTTTTGTAGAAATAAAATAACAAAAACAATAAGCAGTAGCAGGCAGGCTAGCTGAATTGCTGCCGTCTCATTTCCCATAGAAAACCATGCCCTAAAAATTCCTGTTGTATATGTATTGACGCCAAAATACTTAACGGCCCCATACTCATTTAACACCTCCATTATAACCAAAAAAAGCCCTGAAAAAATAGCTGGTCTAGAGAGAGGTAAAATAACCTTATAAAAAAGTTTTATTCCTGAAAGACCAAGGTTCTTAGACATGTTTATGTATGTTGACCCTATTAAACTAAAGGAAAGTCTACATGCTGTATAAATGTAGGGGTAAAGAGAAAGACCAAGAATGACTCCAAGAACTTCTATCTGTAAATAGTCAGCATTAAAAATCTCCGATATAGAAGGGATATTCTTTCTGAGAAAAGACTGTAGTGGACCCGTAAAACTAAGTATATCACTATACGTAAAGGCCATTATATATGTTGGAATTGCAAGAGGGAGATAAAGTGCAATATCAAAAAATCGACGAAATCTAAAATCATAATTACTTACGAACCAAGCAGGAATTATTCCAAAAATTAAGGAAATAATACTTGTTATAAAAATAAGATAAAGAGTGTTTAGGCTGTAGTCAAGAAGAAGATTGTCCCATAAATATAAAAAGGCACTACCATCAATATTTAAAATATTTATAAACAATAAAACAAGCGGAGCTAGTAAAATCGCTGAAACTATAAAGCTGATCAGCAGCCATCTTTTGTTTTCTGTTTTAAACAGTTTTTGGATTATTTCCAAGCTGACTTATCAAAAATTTCGATAGCACTATTTCTGTGCACACCTAGTTGATTTAAGTCTAGGCTATCTCTTTTAAAATCTCCCCAGGACCCAACTATTTCAGCAGGCTTTACTAACGGATTTACAGAATACTCATAGCTAGTATTAACGTATCTATTTTGCGCCGAAACGCCTGTTAAGAACTCAACAAGCTTAATTGCATTTTCTTTGTTTGGCGCATTTTTAGCAAGCCCTATTCCAGAGATATTTATATGACTTCCTCCTTCGTTTTCTCCTTGGTTTGGAAAGAATACCCCTACTGATTTCCCGGCTTTAAGCTCCTCTTCTTTTTCAGAAGAAAGAAGAAGTCCAATATAGTAAGAGTTTACAATAGCAACATCTCCTTGACCAGCGGCAATAGCCTTTACCTGATCCCTATCATTGCCTTTAGGGTCTCTGGCAAAATTCTTAACTAAAGAAGTTGCCCAATCTAAGGCATAATCAGCCCCTTTGTTGGCAACAATTGAAGAAAGAAGCGCCTGATTATAAGCGTTAGAAGAAGACCTAACCAAAACTCTTTCTCTCCACTTACTGTCTGCCAAGTCTGAGTAGGTGCTTAGTTCTTCCGCTTTTACTCGCTCTTTGCTGTAGACCATAATTCTCGCTCTGTATGTTATAGGAACCCAAAGCTTATTCAAGTCTTTAAGGTCTTCGCTTATGTTAGAGTTTATTATAGAAGACTCTAGGGGTTGTAATAAATTAAAGCTTCCTGCTTTTTGAAGTTTGCCAGCATCAACCGAAACAAATAGATCCGCCGGACTATTTTCTCCTTCATTTTTTAGTCTTTCAATTAATTCGTCAGCATTTGCTTTTATTACATTTACTTTAATACCTGTTTCTAATTCAAAAGCTTCATATTGTTTTTCATCAACAGTATAGTGTCTCTGGCTATAAAGATTAACCTCATTAGATTTTTTAGTCTGATCTGAACAGCTTGAGAGGATAAGTATTGTTAAACAAAATATGATTATATTTTTCATTCTTGATGTGGGTTTTTGTGTTTAATAAAGTTGAAAGTGCAAAAATATGGTTATTTAGAATAAATACAAATAAAAGACTTGATTAACTAATTTAAAAACACAAAATTCTTTAGTATAATTGCATTTAAAATAATCCTTATGAAACTATTAGCCTTTATCCCAGTTTTTGCACTTTCAACTTTATTAAACGCCCAAGTCTCAAAACCTGAGCTTGTAATAGGAGAAGAAAGGCTAGAGCCTGGAATTGTTTTTGTTTTTGAAGGAGCAATTAAGGACCATATAATACCAGAGTCAATCCATTTGTCAGAAAGCGAAACAAATATTCATATTGAAGCTAGAGTAAATTGGGACACAAAAAATACCCCTAAAGGAACACCGCAAGGGGGCTTTATTCCTTATCTTCATATTTCAGCACAAGTAATAAATGAGAAAACAGGTTTAAGCACCTTTATAGACCTTCTGCCACATATTAATTTAATAGATAATTTTCATTATGCAAGAAATATTTCATTGCCTGGAAAAATTTCTGATAATTATACAGTCAAGTTCAATATAGTAAAGCCAACAAATATTGATTTAGCCCTTCATAATGACTGGGTAAAAACTTATGGAAAGTCTCTAATTGAAAACAAATCATTTATTTATAAAGGAGTTGATTTTGAAGAGGTGGCAAAAGCTGATAGGAACTAATTCTTTTGTATTTGTTTAATCAAACTATATTCTTAAGCTTTACCTAAATTCGTAGTTTAGAATTAGCTTAATTAAAAGAAGAATATATGTCTATGCTGTTGGCTAAAAAACTATTCTTCATTTACTTCGCATTTACATGCGTTCTTAATAATCGTTTCTTTTCTTCTTGAACTGCAGGATGCTTTTTATGGCCCCATATTTTATCTCTGGCAGCTTTAGAGCTTTCTTGTAGGCCTACAATTGGCAGCGGATAGGTCTTTCCCATCAAAACACCACAAAAAGTCTGTTCCATAGCCGTCATAGTCCAGGGCTCATGAATATATGCCGCTGGCACATTTGCTAATTCTGGAATCCACTTTTTTATAAACATACCCTTGGGGTCATGCTCTTTAGAGTTTTTGACAGGATTGTACAAACGAACGGTGTTTATTCCAGTCGTACCTGCCTGCATTTGAAACTGAGGATAATGTATTCCAGGCTCATAATCTAAAAACTGACGTGCAAGATGATAGGTCCCCTCACGCCAATCTTGGTCCAAATTGAGTGTTAAAAAAGATACAACCATAGCGCGCATTCTAAAGTTAATCCAACCAGTAGATTCAACAGCTCGCATGCAAGCATCAATCAAAGGATATCCTGTAGTGCCTGTTTTCCAAGCTTTTATAAATGCTTCGTTTTTTTCATGTGGCAAAATCTCATAACCTCTATTAATACACTCTGTTTCATAGCGACATTCCATTTCAAATTTTTGAATAAAATGACAATGCCAATGTAGGCGGGTAAGCATGGCTGAGAAGGCTTTGCTGTTTTTAGTGCCGTTGGGATGCGTTCCAATAAACTGAAAAGCTTGCTTAATACTCATGTTTCCCCATGCCAAATAAGGAGATAAACGACTACAAGACACTCTGCTTTCCATGGGCTTTGATATATGTCTCTGGTAGTTAAATCCTCGTTGGTTAGTGAAAGAATTTAAGTACCTCCAGGCATTTTTTTCTCCAGGCGGTTGATAGTGACCTGGGTAATCTTTTAGTTGAGACTCTAACATTGAAGGCATTAAAAAGGGGTGCTCTAAATACGTTTCTTTGGAGATTGTATATTTGTTTTGAATGAGTGGTCTATGCATTTTAAGATGCCATTTTTTATTCCAACCTTGCCTATTTTCAATACCTCTTAAAATACCATCTCGTTGTGACTCCTGCCACTTGATTTTATTAGAATTACAAAACTGTTTTATTTTTTTATCGCGCTCCCAAGAGCCTTTTATTCCGCTTTCTTGGTAGCTAAACACAGAAATGATATTAAAGTCCTTAATTAAATAATTAAAAACATCAATAGCCTCTGCATAAAACAACTCAACTCGTCTGTTAAATTCACTTAAGACTTTATCTAAACTACTTATTGAATGGTATACAAACTGCAAATGTCTTTGACTAGTATCCGGATACTCAATTCTAGAGGGTTCAAGCAGATAAATAATTAAATAAGGGATCCCAGCACATTCAGCCTTTAATAAAGGCGCATGATCTTGAGAGCGAAGGTCACGTTTTAACCAAACAATATTTATAGCCTTTGAGTTCAATACGTGAGTTTTTTTTATACTCTAAAATTACAAAATTTAGGTCAATGTATAAGGCACAAAAAAAGAGGCCCACTCATGTAGACCTCTTATCTTTTGCTCCCCCTCTAGGACTCGAACCTAGGACCCTCTGATTAACAGTCAGATGCTCTAACCAGCTGAGCTAAGGAGGATCTTAAAACGCGAGCAAAAATAGCACAAAGCAATAAAATATCCAATATATTTGTACAAAAAAGAAATATGAGCATTTTAATAGTAGGAACCGTAGCTTTTGATGCAATTGAAACACCATTTGGAAAGACAGATAAAATTGTAGGGGGAGCAGCAACGTATATTTCGTTGGCGGCTTCTTTTTTTAGCAACAAACTAAGACTAGTATCTGTGGTAGGTGACGATTTCCCAAAGGATTCAATACAAATGCTTAAAGATCATAAGGTTGACACCAGTGGTCTGCAAATTAAAGAGGGAGAGAAAACTTTTTTTTGGTCAGGAAAATATCATAATGATATGAATTCTAGAGACACGGTTGATACACAGCTAAATGTTTTAGAAAATTTTGATCCAATTTTGCCAGAAGATTTTAAAGACAGTGAATTTTTAATGCTTGGCAATCTAGTTCCTAGCGTACAGCAAAAAGTTCTAGATCAAATGACAAAAAGACCTAAATTAATAGTTTTAGACACTATGAATTTTTGGATGGATAATTGCATGTCAGACTTAAAGACTGCGCTTAAAAATATAGATGTTCTTACAATTAATGATGAAGAAGCTAGACAGTTATCAGAAGAATATTCTTTAGTAAAAGCAGCAAAAATTATTCAGAAAATGGGACCAAAATACTTAGTTATAAAAAAAGGTGAACACGGAGCTTTACTTTTCGGTGAGGAAAAAATGTTTTTTGCTCCAGCTCTTCCCCTTGAAAACGTGTTTGACCCTACTGGGGCAGGAGATTCATTTGCAGGAGGTTTTATTGGACATCTTCAAAAAACAGGAGATATCACCTTTGAGAATTTAAAAAGCGCTGTTATTTATGGATCAGTGATGGCTTCTTTTTGTGTAGAAAAATTTGGAACAGAAAGGCTTTCAGAACTTACAAATAACGAGGTCTCTAGTCGACTTGAAGAATTTGTTAAATTATCTTCATTTAAGATTTAAAAAAGGGTATTATTTTTTTTAGAGTTTTCGTACCAGGCATCAATTTTAAGTTGTTCGTTTTCTGCAGCAGAAACAGCTAAATAGTCACATTTTTCGTTTTCAACATTTTCAGCATGCCCTTTTATCCAAATAAAAGTTACGATATGTTTTTTGAAAATTTTTAAAAAACGAATCCACAGATCAGGGTTCTTTTTTTTGTTAAAATTTTTCTTTTCCCAGCCAAAAACCCATTTTTTGTTTACTGCATCAACAACATATTTTGAGTCAGAGTAAACTGTTACATTTTCTTTTTTAGTTTTCAAGCTTTCTAATCCAATAATTACAGCTAAAAGCTCCATTCTATTATTGGTGGTTAGCCGATATCCTTCAGATATTTCTTTACGGTGTATACCTGAAATTAAAACAACACCATACCCCCCATTTCCTGGATTTCCTTTTGCGGAACCATCAGTGTAGATTATGACGCTCATTTTTTTAAAAGGATTGTTTTTTCTATAGTACTAGCATAATGTTGGTGTTCTAATTCCTGAATTTTTTGTGAAAGTGAAATAGCAGAGTCATTTAATTCCACAGCTAATGAAGCTTGAAATAAAACTTTTCCTTTGTCATAGTCATCGTTTACATAATGAATAGTTATTCCGCTTGTTTTATCTTTGGCGTTTAAAACTGCACTGTGAACATTTAATCCATACATTCCTTTTCCTCCATGTTTTGGAAGAAGTGAAGGGTGGATATTAATTATTTTATTTTTATAAACAGAGACAATATCTACTGGTATTTTTTTTAAATATCCAGCCAATACAATAAAGTTAATCTTATTTTCATTCAATTTTTTTAAAAGAAAATCTGAATTATTTTGCTGGTCTTTTTCTATAAATAAATAGTTAATATTATAAGATTTTGAGATTTTTTTAAGATTAGACTCTTGTCTGTTACTTATACAAAGAGAAACAGATATTTCTTTTGAAGTAGAAAAATATTCACATATTTTATCTGCATTGGACCCGCCTCCTGAAGCAAAAACTGCAATGTTTTTCATTATAGTTAACTTTTTATCAAAAATATAATAAACAATGATATGTTAAAATAGAAAATGATAAAGTTTGCACAATATTTAATTAATAGTTTAATTTGCAGCATATTAATTAAAAACATAAGATATGTCTGATGTAGCAACAAAAGTAAAAGCAATAATTATTGATAAGCTTGGAGTTGATGAAGCTGAAGTAACTAATGAAGCAAGTTTCACTAATGACTTAGGGGCAGATTCTCTAGATACAGTGGAGTTAATAATGGAGTTTGAAAAAGAATTTGATATTCAGATTCCAGATGATAAGGCAGAAGCAATTGGTACGGTTGGAGACGCAATAACTTTTATAGAAGCGGCATAATTTTATTTATATGAAAACCAGAAGAGTAGTTATTACTGGTATAGGAGCGCTAACTCCTATAGGAAACAACCTTAAAGAATATTGGGGAGGCCTTTTATCTGGCACTAGCGGTGCCGGACCAATAACTCTTTTTGATTCCTCACAATTTAAAACTCAATTTGCTTGTGAGGTAAAAGGTTTTAACCCTACCGATTTTTTAGATAGAAAAGAAGCAAGAAAAATGGATCGTTTTTGTCAGTTTGCTATGAAAGTTGCGGACGAAGCTTTAACAGATTCTGGAATAGATGTTGAAAAAATAAACAGTGATAGAGCTGGTGTTATTTGGGGAAGCGGAATAGGCGGAATGAATACTTTTTATTCAGAATCAGCAAACTTTGCAACCGGAGGAGGAAGACCTAGGTTTAATCCCTTCTTTATCCCAAAATTAATTTCTGATATTCCGGCAGGTCACATATCTATTAAATACGGGTTTAGAGGACCAAATTTCACTACTGTTTCTGCGTGCGCATCATCCACCCATGCTCTTATAGATGCATTTAATTACATAAAGTGGGATAAAGCAGATATTTTTGTTGGTGGCGGTTCAGAAGCTTGCGTTGCAGAGCCAGGAATAGGTGGCTTTAATGCTATGATGGCTCTATCTACAAGAAATGATGATCCAAAGACAGCTTCCCGCCCATTTGATAAAGACAGAGATGGATTTGTTCTTGGTGAAGGAGCTGGCGCTCTTGTTTTAGAGGAATATGAACATGCAAAAAAAAGGGGAGCAAAAATATATGCAGAGCTTATTGGCGGGGGCATGACCGCAGATGCTCATCACATAACAGCCCCTCATCCTGAAGGATTGGGAGCAAAAAATGTGATGAATATTATTTTAAATGAAGGAAAAATAAATACACGTGATGTTGATTATATTAACGTTCATGGAACATCCACTCCTCTAGGAGATATAGCGGAAACAAAAGCAATCTTAAGCTTATTTAAGCAAGAGGCTTATAATTTAAATATTAGCTCAACTAAGTCTATGACGGGCCATTTACTTGGAGCGGCCGGAGTTATTGAGGCTATTGCCTGTATTATGGCTGTTAATAAAAATGTTATTCCCCCTACAATTAATCATTTTACAAACGATGAATCAATTGATAGTAAACTTGACCTTACATTTAATGAGGCTCAAGAAAAAGAGGTTAACTATTCAATTAGTAATACTTTTGGTTTTGGCGGGCATAATGGATCGGTTTTATTTAAAAAGTTTGTAGAATAGTCTTCTTAAATAAAATAAAACATTTCTTTAATTTAGGCTACTCTCCTAACACTTTATTTAATGATATTGTTGGTTTTAAAGTAAAAAGCACTGAAATTTATGAAAAAGCTTTTATTCATAAATCATTACAAAATAAAGCAGACAATGAAAGGTTAGAATTCCTTGGAGATTCTGTTTTAAATATTATTGTTTCAGACTTTTTATTCAAGTCTTTTATTTCAGATAGTGAAGGAGAATTGTCCAAAAAAAGAGCACATATAATAAGTAGAAATAATTTAAATATGATTGGCAAGCAGATACTTGATAAAGCTTTGATAAGGCATAATGTTAACGAAGTATCTGACAATATGTTTGGGAATTGTTTAGAAGCTTTAATTGGAGCTATTTTTATTGAAGAAGGCCTTTCAAAAACAAATGAATTTGTTAAGGATAAAATAATTACAAACTCATTAAACACGAATTTTAGTGATGTTGATTTTAAGTCAAAATTAATTTTGAGATGTCAAAGAGAGGGAAAAAAAGTTACATTTAAAAAAATCCAAGAATCAGGTCCAGGACACAAAAAAAAATATAAAATGGGTGTTTATATTAACGGTGATAAAAAGTCTGAAAATTGGGGTTTTTCAATAAAATCAGCGGAGCAACTATGCGCTAAATCATTAGATAATAATGAACTATAAAAAGAAAAAAATATTTAAACTTGACGACATTGAAGAAGAAAATTTTAGTGTTTTTGCATTAGTAAGTCAGGCAAAGGACTATAAATTATCATGGCATTTAAATAAGTTGCTTTGCATTGATTTGCAAAAAGATAAGAACTATATTTGTAAAGGAAAAACATTTTTTTCAAGGTATAAGATTTCAGAGAGCGAAAAATATGGCAGCTTGACTTTAACTTCAAATAATTCTGGAAAAGGTTATTTAGAAGCGTCTCAAAAAAACATAAATTATTTTTTGACAACAGGAAATATTTTGGAAAGTAATGAAAAAGAGGAACTAGTAAAAAAAATTAATACTATCTCTGAAGTTTTATTTGCCTTTGAGCTAGATTTAAAAAACACAAGAGTTTTAAATAATATTAACCATAATGATTAGAAAAACAAAAATTATTGCAACTATTGGGCCTGCAACAAGCTCTCTAATTATGCTTAAAAAGATAATTAAAGCTGGTGTAAATGTTTGCAGATTAAATTTTTCACACTTGCAGCACACTGAAGCTAAAGAAATAATATCAAGAATAAAACAAATAAACCAGCAATTAAATGTTCACACAGCAATATTGGCTGATTTACAAGGCCCTAAAATAAGAGTAGGAGTTTTACCAAAACCAATTAATCTTGTCAAAGATGAGAAAGTCTTTTTTTCGACAAATAGAACAAGTAAAAAATTAACAAATATTGGCAGTAAAAACAATGCACTCCACATTGGTTATGGTGATTTTGCTAAAGATGTAACAGTGGGTGATAGAGTATTAATTGATGACGGAAAAATAGAGCTTAAAGTTGTTTCTTCTAATAAAATATCAATTGTTGAAACACAAGTTGTTTTTGGTGGGGTGTTATCTTCTAATAAAGGTGTTAATCTCCCAAACACCAAGATCTCTCTGCCTTCATTAACTAAAAAAGACAAAAATGATCTTAAGTTTATTTTGTCTCAGAAAATAGAATGGTTAGCCCTTTCTTTTGTGAGATCTGCAGAAGATGTGTTAAGTTTAAAAAGAATTTTAAAACGAAATAATAGTAATTTAAGTGTTATTTCAAAAATCGAAAAACCTGAAGCCTTAGGGGATATTGATCGTATTATTTTAAATAGTGACGCTGTTATGGTTGCAAGAGGAGATTTAGGTGTTGAAATTCCTGCTTTTAGTGTACCAGCTTATCAAAAAATGATAGTGCAAAAATCTATTGAAAAATCAAAACCAGTTATTATAGCAACACAAATGCTTGAAAGCATGACTTTAAGCTCTACTGCAACAAGAGCAGAAGTTAGTGATGTCGCAAACTCTGTTATTGACGGAGCAGACGCTGTTATGTTAAGCGGAGAAACTTCTGTTGGGAAATTTCCTGTAAAAACCGTTACAACCATGAGGGATATTATTAGAGATATTGAGAAAAGTCAATATACAGATAGAAAAAACACTAACTATGTAGACAGCTTAAAAGGATTAAATGAAAGAAAAATTTCAGATGCAATTTGTGCTCACGCTGCACAGCTTTCAGAGCAGGCTAATGCAAAGGCAATAGTTACAATGACTTACTCTGGCTATAATGCAATAAAGACGTCAAGTTTTAGGCCAAGAGCTTTTGTTTATGCTTTCACTAATAATTACTCCATTTTAAACAAACTGAGTCTTGTGTGGGGGGTTAAGGCTTATTATTATGATCGAGGAACCACAACAGATCAGACTATAATGGAAACAAAAGAAATTTTGAAAGAAAATAAAGAAATTAAGAAAGGTGATGCAATAATAAGTTTAGCAAGCTTACCTGCGTATCAAAAAGGCATGACAAATATGATTAAATTAAGTACATTAGAATAAATTATGATAAATACAAAATTATTAGCAGAACTGTGTGAGGTTGCCGGAGCGCCCGGTCATGAAAATAGAGTTAGAGAAATTGTTTTAAGAGAAGTTAAAGAGATTGTTGATGAAATTAACATAGATAATATGGGTAACGTTATTGCTCTAAAAAAAGGCGTTAAGGACAAAAAAGTAATGATTGCTGCCCATATGGATGAAATAGGATTTATCGTTACTCATATTGACGATAAGGGATTTGTTTATTTTCATACACTAGGTGGTTTTGACCCAAAGACACTAACAGCTCAAAGAGTTATAATACACGGAAAAGAAGATGTTATAGGAGTGATGGGCAGCAAGCCTATTCATTTAATGAATGCTGCAGATAGGTTAAAAGTACCAACAGTTAAAGACTTTTTTATTGACACGGGTCTTAGTAAAAATCAGCTTGCAAAACTTATTGAAGTTGGAAGCACGATCACTAGAGAAAGAAAATTAATAGAAATGGGTGATTGTATTAATTGTAAGTCACTTGATAATCGAGTCTCTGTTTTTATTTTAATTGAAATGTTAAAAGAAATGACAGAAAAACCACCCTATGATACATATGCTGTTTTTACAGTTCAAGAAGAAATTGGAATAAGAGGAGCGAATGTATCTTCAATGTTAATAAACCCTGACTATGGTTTTGGGCTAGACACAACTATAGCTTGGGACACCCCAGGGTCAACCAAGCAAGAACAGGTTTCTGCTTTAGGAGAAGGAGCGTGTATTAAGGTTATGGACTCTTCAACAGTTTGTGATTATAGAATGGTCTCTTACATGAAAGAGATTTCTAAAAAACATAAAATAAAGACACAACTAGAAATTTTACCTGCCGGAGGAACTGACACTGCTGGTGTTCAAAGAATGAACCCTGGAGGAGCTATTTCTGGAGCTGTTTCAATTCCTACAAGACATATTCATCAGGTAATAGAAATGGTTCACAAAGAAGATGTAAGAGGGTCTATTGATTTATTAAAGGCTTGTGTGGAAAATTTAGATTCCTACAACTGGAAATTTGTTTAAAAAAGTTATTTAGATAGAGCTTGAAAATTGTTTAAGAAACCTAACATCGTTTTCATAAAAGAGTCTTAAGTCGTCAACTTGATACTTTAGCATAGCTATTCTTTCAATACCCATTCCAAACGCAAAACCTGTGTATTTGCTGGAGTCTATACCGCAATTATCTAAGACATTTGGATCAACCATTCCACATCCTAAAATTTCTAAATACCCAGTATATTTACACACATTACAGCCTTTTGAAGAACAAATATTACAACTTACATCAACTTCGGCAGATGGTTCTGTAAAAGGAAAGTAAGAAGGTCTAAGTCTTATTTTTGTTTTTTCTCCAAACATTTCTTTTGCAAAATATAATAAAGTTTGTTTTAAATCTGCAAAGCTTACTTTCTTATCTATATAGAGACCTTCCACTTGATGAAAAATACAATGAGCTCTAGAAGAAATAGCTTCATTTCTGTACACCCTTCCAGGAGAAATAGTTCTTATTGGAGGCTGGTTGTTTTCCATATACCTTACTTGAACTGATGAAGTATGAGTTCTAAGTAGTATGTCAGGATTTGTTTGTATAAAGAATGTGTCTTGCATATCTCTTGCGGGGTGTTCCTCCGGTAAGTTTAATGCAGAGAAGTTGTGCCAGTCATCTTCTATTTCTGGACCCTTCGAAATACTAAAGCCTATTTTATTAAAAATCTCAACAATTTCATTTTTAACAATTGATAACGGATGTCTACTTCCTAAGTTATTTAAAGAAATAGGCTTTGTAAAATCGTCAGTGACATATGTTTTTTTTGCCCCAAAACTATATTCTTTATTTACCTTTATATTTAGCTGCTCTTTTAAATTATTTAGAGCTTTTCCTGCAAGCTTTTTTTCTTCGTTGGGTGTTTTTTTAAATTCTTCAAAAAGTTTATTTAACTCGCCTGATTTTGAAAGATATTTTATTCTAAAAGCCTCCAATTCCTTTTTAGATTTGGGAGCAAAAGTCTCAAGTTCATTTAGTATGGAAGATATTTTTATTAACACGTTGAAATTTTCTATGTATATTTGCTATTATAAGAACACAAATTAACAATAATTATGCGAAATATAAATTTTAAATCAACCTTAATAAGCTTCTTAATAGCTTTTTCTGTCGCTTTTTTTATTACATCTCTTTCTTCATGTGAAAAAGATAATCCTACAATTTGTACAATTACAGTTAACGATTCAAGTGGACAGCCAGTAGAAGGAGCAAAGGTAATATTGTCAAAAGAAGGTGAAATAAGTCCCCAAGGATCTTTCTCAAGTGTTTTTCAGAAAAAGAATACTGGAGCTAATGGTCAAGCAGATTTTGAATTTCAGTATGAAGCAATATTAGATGTTATTGTTGAAAAAGCAGATGGAAATGATTTACAAACAGGTCAGAGTGTTGTTAGGCTTCTTAAAAATAAAATAGTTTTTAAAACGGTAGTTATTAACTAACTTATTTAATAATGAATTACCTTGATATAGTGCTAGTTATTCCTATGGTTTATGGAATAGTCAGAGGTTTCTCTAAGGGGATTGTTAATGAAATAACATCTCTTGCCGCTATTGCTATTGGAGTCTATTTAGCTTTAAATTTTTCAGTTTATTTTGAAGAATTTTTTACAAACATAATATCTAAGTTTTCTTCAGACTTTGCAAAAAATGAAAAGAAGGCTTTTATTCCTATAATTTCATTTGCTCTAATATTTTTATGTTCAATTATTACTGTAAAAGCTATTGGAGCTGTAATTGATAAAATCACAAATGTGCTAGCTCTTGGAATAATAAGTAAAATTATTGGAGCTTTATTTGGTTTTGTTAAGCTGTGTATTATACTTAGTTGCGTAATCTATTTTGAAAAAACTATTAATATTATTCCTAAAAAAACGATTAAAAGCTCAGTTGTATATTCTCCTATAGAGTCAGTTGTTGATAAACTATCCCCTAGTTTAAAAAAACACGAAGGAGTAATAAAAGAGCTTGAAAAGAAAGCAAATAAAGCAAAAAAAGAAATTGAGAAAAAAGCTAACTCTGTAAAAAATAAAGTAGAAAAAGTATCTCCCAAAAAAGAAGCAAAAGAAATAAAAAAGAAAATTGAAAAAGAGTTATAGCATTGCCTCTATAGCTGGAAGTTTTTTCCCCTCTAAATATTCAATCATAGCTCCTCCTCCTGTAGAAATATAGCTTACGCTACTCTCTAAATTAAATTTTTTAATAGCAGCAACAGAGTCCCCACCGCCTACTAAAGAATAAGCCCCCTCAGATGTTGCTTTTGCAACTGATAAAGCAATTTGTCTTGTTCCTTCAGAAAACAATTCTATTTCAAAAACTCCCATAGGACCATTCCAAATGATTGTTTTAGAATTTTGAATGACATTGCTAAATATCTTTATTGATTCAGGCCCAATGTCTAGCCCCATATAATTTGATTCTATTTTTTCTATATGAGAGATTTGTATATCACCATCATCTCCAAATTTCGAAGAGTTTATAGAGTCTGATGGCAAAATTATATTTACCCCTTTATTTTCTGCTTTCTGAATGATTTTATTTGCGAGGTCTATTTTATCTTCTTCATAAATAGAGTTCCCAATAGCGCCGCCCCTTGCCTTTATAAAAGTAAAGGCCATTCCTCCCCCAATAATTAAATTATCTACTTTATCAATTAAAGCCAGAACTACTTCAATTTTACTGCTGATTTTAGCACCGCCAATTATAGCAGTAAATGGTTTTGTAGGTGTTTTTAAGGTTTTCTCAAGATTTAAAACCTCATCTTGCATCAACAGTCCAAAAAATTTGTGTTTAAAAAATTGTGGAATCACTGAGTTTGATGCATGTAACCTATGAGCTGTTCCAAAAGCATCGTTTATATATACATCTGCAAGCCTTGAAAGTTTTTTTGCAAATTCAAGATCTCCCGACTCTTCTTGATTGTAAAACCTTAAATTTTCTAGGAGGATAACACTTCCCGCTGTTTGCTTATATATAAACCTTTCAACTTTCGATCCTATACAGTCATCAATAAAAGCCACGGATTTATGTAATAGTTTTTCTAAATCTTTTTGAATATTAGATAAGGAATACCTTAAATTTTTTTTTCCTTTTGGCCTTCCAAGATGAGAGATTAGTATTGCAATCCCTCCAGAAGAGATAACTCTTTTTATTGTAGGAATTGCAGCAATAATTCTTGAAGTATCAGTTACTTTATTGTTTTCCCCAAGAGGAACATTAAAGTCAACTCTGATAAGAGTTTTTTTATTTTTAAAATCAAAATTAGCTATATTATTCATTGTACAAAAATAAAATAAAAGCTTAAGATCAGCTCATTTTAATTAAATTTGACATAATATATTATCAAATGCGTTTTAATGAAATTTTTGCTTTAGAAGATATTAAGAAAGAGCTTTTAAATGGCATCTCTAAAAATAGAATTGCTCATTCTCAAATCTTTACGGGCCCAAAAGGAGGCCCAAAACTTGCATTAGCATTGGCATATGCGCAATATATTAATTGTCTTAATAAAACAGAAAAAGACTCATGCAACACTTGTGATTCATGTGTTAAATATTCAAAGCTTAGTCATCCTGATCTTCATGTAATATTTCCTGTTGTTAAAATATCAAAATGTACACGTGCCGTTGATTATATGCCAGAGTGGCGTAATTTTTTTACTACAAACATATATTCTTCATTAGACGAATGGAGTAATTTTATGGGTGACAAAACTTCATTTATTTATACGCATGAGTTCACATCCACGAAAGAGTGTGTAGATAACTCAAGGCTAACCCTATACAATAAGCTAGCTCTTAAAAATTTTGAATCTAAACACAGGGTTGTTATAATTTGGGGTCCTGAAAAGATGCTAAAGGTTGCAAGCAATAAATTGTTAAAGTTTTTAGAAGAGCCACCTGATGGTACAGTTTTTTTGTTAGTCTCTGATGAAACAAACAGCCTTCTTCCAACATTAACCTCAAGACTTCAAAAATCATTTATTCCTAAATACACTGATGAGGAATTACTATTATTTTATAATGATAAATTCGGATCAGATATTAATGGTTTCTCAAAAAAAGCTAATGGAGACATTAGTTATTTACTTAGCTTAAATAAATCTACCGAAGAAGCAGATTTGCTTAAAGATTTTACAAGCTGGATGAGGTTATGTTTTAAGCAAGATTTTCAAGGTCTTACTAATTGGGCTAGCTTAATATCTAGTCAGAATACTATATATAAGAAAAAGCTGTTAGGTTTTTCGATTAATACTATCAGATATTCATTGATTAATAATTTTGGCAATAATAAAATGCTACAAACAAGTAATGATGAAAAAGAATTTGTGTTAAAATTCTCTAAATTTGTAAACGAAGAAAACAGTATCCCTTTAATTTTAGAATTTGAAAAATCAATTCAGTATTTAAATAGAAATATAAATTCTAAAATCTTGTTTTTTGAGTTATCATTACAGGTTTCAAAAATGTTAAAAATTAAATCTAGTGTAGATTAAAATGGTTAATATGAGAGTTATTCTTTTTTTTATTTTTCTGCTAGCCTGCTCTTGTAATAATGGGGAGAAAAAAAATGCATCATCATACTTTTCTTAACAATACATGGCATACTGACTCAGTTTTAGCTTTTGACTTTTTACTTAAAGATTCAACAGTCTTTCATAGCTTTGAAATAGAGATTAGACATGATGTTGATTATGCCTTTCAGAATTTATTTTTTTTTATTATTAACGATAGTAAAATAGACACTGTAGATTTACAAATTTGTGAAAAAGACGGAAAGTGGAAAGGAAAAGGAATAGGAAGTGTTAGAACAATATTATATAAATTTGAAGAGGATGTTTTATTTCAAACGTCAAACCCAAAAATTAAGGTTGAGCAAGCAATGAGGTATGGACATTTAAATAAAATTGAAAAATTAAAATCTATGCTTTCTTTTGGACTGTCAATTAAGCCAAGTCATGAATAAATATAAGTGTTTAAATACTGAATGTGCTAATGAGTTTTCGGCAATTGAATTAAATAATTGCCCAAAATGTAATGGAGTAGAAATTATTTCAAATGGTTATTCTGATGAATTAATACTAAAAAAATTAAAAAGAAAAGCTCTATTAATATGGCTTGCTGTTTTGAGCCCTTTAATAATTATGGTTTTTGTTTTGTCTTCTACAGCTTTTGGTGTTTTCGGCGAGCTTCCTACATTTGATCAGCTTGAAAACCCACAAAATAATTGGGCTACAGAAATAATTTCCGAAGATAGCGTTGTCTTGGGTAAATATTTTTACGAAAACAGAAGTCTTATTAAAAGAAGTCAGATCCCCGACCACTTTGTTAACGCCCTGCTTGCAACGGAAGACATAAGATTTAGAGAACATTCGGGTATAGATTTTAAAGCTCTGGCAAGAGCTGTTTTTGGAGCACTAACTTTTAGTAAGCAAAGTGGGGGGGCAAGTACTATTACTCAACAGCTTTCAAAAATGCTTTTTACAAAGAAACCAGCTTCGGGATTAGATAGAATTAAGCAAAAACTTAAGGAGTGGATTATTGCTGTAAGACTTGAAAGAAGATATACTAAAGATGAAATCCTTATCATGTATTTAAACAGATTTGATTGGGTAAATAATGCTGTGGGAATAAAATCAGCATCTAAGGTTTATTTTAATAAAGATGTAGAAAACCTTTCTGTATCAGAGAGCGCAATGTTTGTTGGAATGTTAAAAAACCCCTCTTTATTTAATCCAAATAGAAGGCTTGAAATAACACAAGAAAGAAGAAATATAGTTTTATCTCAGATGAAAAAATATAATTTTATAAATGACTCTACTTTTAATTCATGTGTAGACCAGCCAATTTTTTTAGATTTTAAAAAAGAGAGTCACACACAAGGTCTTGCACCATATTTTAGAGAGTTTCTAAGAGAAAAAATGAAGGGATGGTGTAAGGCTAATTCTAAGCCTGATGGAAGTAATTATAATTTATATACAGATGGATTAAAAATATACACTACAATTAATTCTAGATTACAGGGATTCGCCGAAGAAGCAACTACAATTCATATGTCTAACCTTCAAGAAGACTTCTATAGGCATTGGGACGGTTATACAAACGCTCCATTTCCTGAAGATTTTGAGCAAGAGCAAATAGACCCTATTATGCAACAGGCCATGAAAAGATCTGAGCGATATAAAAAGCTTAAGTCGTCAGGATTTAAAATTGAAAAAATAGAAGAAATTTTTGATAAAAAAGTTCAAATGTCTTTATTTTCATGGAAAGGAAGGATTGACACTATTCTTTCTCCAAGAGACTCTTTATTATACAGTAAATATTTTATTCATTCTGGCATGATGAGTATGAATCCAAATACTGGATATGTAAAAGCATATGTAGGAGGGATCAATTATGAAAACTTTCAGTATGACCACGTTACTCAAGGTAAGAGACAGGTTGGTTCAACATTTAAGCCATTTCTATATTCTTTGGCTATTCAAGAGGGGTACTCCCCATGCTATGAAGTTCCAAATGTGCCTGTTGTTTTTGATAAACATAAATATAGGTTAGAAAAAGATTGGGCTCCTAAAAATTCAGGAGGAGAAGATTTAGAGGGGTTAACTTTAACACTAAAATATGGTTTAGCAAATTCAATTAATACAATAACAGCTTTTATTATGAAGCAGTTTGGGCCCCACGCAGTGGTTGATTTAGCTAAAAAAATTGGTATTCAGAGTAAAATTTTAGCAGTTCCGTCTTTGTGTTTAGGAACTTTTGATTTATCTGTTTATGAAATGGTTGGAGCTTACTCAACATTTGCTAATAAAGGAGTTTGGGTTGAGCCAATATTTATTACCAGAATTGAAGATAAAAATGGTGTTATTATTGATGAGTTTTCACCAAAAACCGTTGAAGCTATGAGTGAAAAAACAGCAGATGTTATGGTAAGACTTTTACAGGGTGTTGTTGATGGTGTATATAGTCCCACAGCAAAAAAGAAAACAGGAACAGGTGTTAGGTTAAGATACAAGTATGGTTTTAAGAACGAGATTGGAGGGAAAACTGGAACAACACAAAACCAATCAGATGGATGGTTTATGGGAATAACTCCAAATTTAGTTACTGGAGTTTGGGCCGGTTGTGAAGACAGAAGTATTCATTTTAGAGACATTCAGTTTGGTCAAGGCGCAAATATGGCTTTACCTATTTTTGCTGAATACATGCAAAGAGTTTATGCTGACACTGCAAATTCAAAAGTATTTCCTGAGAAGTTTAATATTTCCAGAGCGATTGATTTACAATTAGAGTGTGACGAAACAAATTCATTAATTCAAGAGGAAGAGTTTTAATATGATAAATAAAGAAGTAAAAACAATTAAAGAAGCAGTTTTTGGTGTTGAGAGTGGAATGACATTTATGTTTGGAGGCTTTGGTTTGTGTGGAATTGCAGAAAAATCAATACTAGAACTTTCTAGCCTAAACATAAATAATTTAACCTGTGTCTCAAATAACGCAGGAATAGATGACTTTGGCCTCGGATTACTTTTAAAAAGAAGACAAATAAAAAAAATGATTTCATCTTATGTTGGAGAAAATGAAGAGTTTGAAAGACAGATGTTAAGCGGAGAGCTTGATGTTGAATTAATACCTCAGGGAACTTTAGCTGAAAGATGTAGGGCAGGAGGAGCCGGAATACCTGCTTTTTATACCCCTGCAGGCCACGGAACAGAAGTTGCAATAGGTAAGGAAGAAAGAACTTTTAATGGTAAGCCGCATATTTTAGAGAAAGCATTAGTTGCAGATTTTTCATTTGTTAAGGCCTGGAAAGGAGATAATGCTGGAAATTTAATTTTTAAAGGAACAGCTAGAAATTTCAACCCACTAATGGCTATGGCTGGTAAAATTACTGTGGCTGAAGTTGAAGAACTTGTTCCAATTGGTGAGCTTGATCCAAACCAAATTCACACACCAGGAATTTTTGTTCAGAGAATTATAAAATGCGATAATTTTGAAAAGAGAATTGAAAATCTCACAACAATAAACTAATGGCTTTAGACAAAAACGGAATCGCAAAAAGAATTGCTCAAGAGCTACAGAATAATACTTATGTTAATTTAGGAATAGGTATCCCTACTCTTATTGCAAACTATATTCCAAAAGATATAAACGTTGTTTTTCAATCCGAAAATGGTATTTTAGGAATGGGTCCTTTTCCTAAAAAAGGTCAAGAAGACCCTGACTTAATAAATGCTGGAAAACAAACAATTACTTCTGAGCCAGGAGCAGTTATTTTTGACTCTGCAATGTCTTTTGCAATGATAAGGGGAGGTCATGTTCAGTTAACTGTTTTAGGTGCGATGGAAGTGTCTGAAAATGGAGATATTGCTAATTGGAAAATACCAGGAAAGATGGTTAAAGGAATGGGGGGGGCAATGGACTTAGTTGCTTCTTCAGAAAATATTATTGTTGCAATGACTCATACTAATAGAAAAGGAATGAGTAAGCTTTTAAAAAAGTGTTCTCTACCAATTACAGGAATTAATTGTGTGAAGAAAATCATTACTGATTTGGCTGTTATTGATGTTACCAGCAGAGGGTTTAAGCTTATTGAAAGAGCCCCAGGGGTATCGGTGGAGGATATAATTAATTCTACTGATGCAAAATTAATTATTAATGGAGAAATATTAGAGATGAGTCTTTAAACTTTTATTCCTTTTTTTTCTAAATGTTTTTTTATATCCTCTGTTTTTCCCTCAGGGACAGCATCAATTAATTTTTGAGTGTATGTTGTTTTAGGCTTATTATATATTTGGTCAGCATCTCCCATTTCTTCAATTTTACCATCTTGCATTACAACCATACGATCACTCATATATTTTACAACTGATAAATCATGTGAAATAAAAATATATGTTAATTCAAACTCATCTTTTAATTCATTTAAAAGATTTAAAACTTGAGCCTGTACTGAAACATCAAGTGCAGAAACAGATTCATCGCAGATAATAAACTTTGGATTTACTGCGAGAGCTCTAGCAATTCCAATTCTCTGTCTTTGGCCTCCAGAAAATTCATGAGGGTATCTATAGAAATGTGCTGGGTCTAAACTAACTCTTTCTAAAAGTTGTTCAACCCTCTTTTTCCTTTCCTCGTCAGAATCTAATATGTTATGAACTTGCATTGGCTCCATTATTGCGTTTCCAATGGTCATTCTAGGGTTTAAAGAAGAGTATGGGTCTTGAAAAATAATTTGAACTTCTTTTCTAAAGAGTCTTAGCTCTTCAGCATTCATTAAAGAAATGTCTTTGCCTTTATAAATCATCTCTCCTGAAGTAGGCTCCTCTAATCTTAAGATAGTTCTTCCTGTAGTAGTTTTACCACAGCCAGATTCGCCAACTAACCCAAGAGTTTCACCAGGGTAAACATCAAATGAAATATCATCAACAGCTTTTACATGACTACTAATTCCCCCAAAAAAACCATTTCTTATTGGAAAGTATGTTTTTAAGTTTTTGATTTTTAAGATAGGTTGTTTTATAAAAAGTTTGTCTTGCTTTTCTTTTCTTATTTTATCAGGAATAATAAGTTTTTTGGTAAAATCCTCAACAGAAACATTATTATCAATTATTCTTCCAGAAGAATCAATATTCATAAAATCGGAAACTGTTGGCAGAAAGGTATACCTTTTGTTTAACGGCGGTCTACAAGCCAAAAGCCCTTTTGTATAAGGGTGTTTAGGATTGGTGAAAATTTCCCAAACATTTCCCTGCTCTACAATTTTCCCTTTATACATTACTACAACTTTATCGGCAAGTTCTGCAATTACTCCCAAATCATGAGTAATAAACATAATCCCCATATTATGTTCTTTTTGAAGATTGCTCATTAGTTGAAGAATAGTTTTTTGGACAGTTACATCAAGAGCTGTTGTTGGTTCGTCCGCTATCATAACAGAAGGTTTGCAGCTCATAGCCATCGCTATCATTACTCTTTGTTTTTGACCTCCAGATATTTGATGAGGGTATGTGCTGTAAATTCTTTCTGGATCTGGAAGTTGAACTTGTCGAAATAAATCTATAGTTAATTTTTTAGCATCTTTTTTGTTTATATTTTGGTGTAGCATTATCGCTTCGAGTACTTGATCCCCACATGTAAAAACAGGATTCAATGATGTCATTGGTTCTTGAAATATCATAGCAATATCTTTACCTCGATATTCTCTAATACCCTCTTCTGAAAGAGAAAGAAGATCAACAGGATCTTTATCTTTTTGATGAAAAACTATTTCTCCACCACTAATTATGCCTGGAGGAGATGGAATTAATCTCATAGCAGAAAGAGATGTCACTGACTTTCCTGAGCCGGATTCACCTACAATTCCTATTGTTTCACCTTTGTTTAAAGTAAAGCTTATATCATTTACAGCCTTTACAGTTTTTCCTTCAGTGTGAAACTCAGTAACGAGGTTTTTAAATTCTAATAATTTTTCTTTCATATTGATTTCAACTTATTGTTAAAAATAATTCTTTTAATTAAAAATTTATAATGTTCATCTTAAAAAGATCTGACAAATGTTTTTTTAAATGGGTCTTAACAGTATTAATATCTATTTTTACACCTAGCTCCTTTTCTAGAGAAGTAACATTTTTGTCAGCAATCCCACATGGTATGATATTTCCAAAATATGATAAATCAGAGTTAATATTAAAGGCAAATCCATGCATGCTTACCCACCTGCTAGTTCTTACACCAAGAGCACAGATTTTTCTAGGGTTACTTGATAAAACATCAATCCAAACGCCTGTTTCCCCATCAGATCTTTCTGCTACGATATTATATTCTTTAAGTGTAAGAATAACAGCCTCTTCCAGCAAGCGAAGATATTTATGTATATCAGTAAAAAAATTCTCTAAGTCAAGAATAGGATATCCAACAATTTGACCAGGGCCATGATAAGTTATATCTCCCCCTCTATTTGTATTCACAAATGTTGCTCCTCTTGATTTAAGGAAAATTTCATCTACTAAGAGATTACTACTGTTCCCACTTTTACCCAAAGTATAAACGTGTGGGTGCTCACAAAACAATAAAAAATTTTCTGTTCTTACTTCTGTTTTTTGTTTTCTATTATTAGATTTTACACTAATTATTTTATTGAAAATTTCTTCTTGGAAATTCCAAGCTTCTTTGTAATCAATTAAACCAAGGTCTCTAAATTTTACATCTTGCACTATTTAATATTTGCTAGTTTATCTTTTAGAAAATTAATCACATCTATCTCAATTGCATCTACCTCATTTAACTCGGATAAAAACCATGAAACCCAATCTCCAAAATTAATTAAGTACAAAGAGTTTTCTAAATTAGAGTTCCCTTGGCTATAAATGTCAAATATATCGTTTGTAAACTCTGAAATAACAGTTTTATTTATATCCATTCTCACTTGATTTCTTTTAAGATCTGATTTGTTTCTAAGGAAAATTACCGCAAGGTTTTCAGTATTTGTTCTCCACCCTAAAAGCTCATTATGGTTCATTTCCGGGACAACATGATGCCAACAAAGACATTTGCTATTTTCATTTAGTTGTTGTCTAAACCTAATTGCAACACCTTCATATCCCGAAGCAACATAAATTACGGGTGTTTTTTTATATAAACTTTTTGCCAAATTTTTTGCTTCAGTTTTAATCTTTTCAGCTTGAGAATCTAAGAGAGAAATACTGTTTTTAAGGGAGTTTTTAAAATCAGAATTAATAAGATTATAATGTTGAAAAATGTAAAATAGTTGAGTAAATGAATAAGCAAACATCGCTCTTGGAGGTTGCCCCCCAGGTATGATAATATGATTTATATTGTTTTCTTCAGCGATAGATTTTAATTTTCCTGCAGAAGTTACAATCGCAATCTCTGCCCCTTTACTTATGCATAATTCTAAAGCGCTTAAAGTTTCTTCCGTATTTCCAGAATATGAAGAAGCTATTACTAAAGTATTTTTGTTAACAAAGTTTGGAATAGAATAATCCTTTGAGCAAGAAATAGGAATAGTTATTTCAGAAGACAAAACATCTGATAGAATTGATCCTCCGATTCCACTGCCACCTAAACCGCAGATTAGAATATTTTTAATCTTATTTTCTGCAGCTTTAAAAGAGGATGTTTCCCCAATCCTAACCGCCTCTCTTAATTGGTCTGTAAAAGAGCTGATATAATCATTCATTTTCATTGTTAAATGGGTTTTTTTAATTGAGATCAATAATACAAAATTATAGGAAGAAGAATTTATATATTTACAAAAAAAATAATATGTCTACAGATTTTTCAGAACAAGAAATCGTTAGAAGAGAGTCTCTTCAAAAGCTTATAGATTTAGGTATAGATTGCTATCCTGCTGAACTCTTTAATATAAATAATAGTTCAAAAAATATCTTAGAAAATTATAAAGAAGGACAGACTTTAGAGGTTACTATCGCGGGACGAATAATGACAAGAAGAATCATGGGAAAAGCTTCTTTTGTTGAGCTTCAAGATTCAGAAGGTAAAATCCAGCTATATTTAAATAGAGATGAAATATGTCCTGAAGAAGATAAAACAATGTATAACCAGGTTTTTAAAAAGCTTCTTGATATTGGAGATATAATTGGGGTTAGTGGAAATATTTTTATAACTCAAGTTGGTGAAATATCAGTTATGGTAAAATCATTAACTGTTTTGTCAAAATCACTCAGACCACTACCATTGCCAAAAACTGATCCAGACGGAAATGTTTTTGATGCATTTACTGATCCTGAGAAAAGATATAGGCAAAGGTATGTTGATCTAGTAGTAAACCCTCATATTAAAGAAGCTTTTATTCAAAGAACAATTCTAACAAACTCTATGAGGGAGTATTTAAACTCAAAAGAATACTTAGAAGTGGAAACACCAATACTTCAACCTTTATATGGTGGAGCTGCAGCTAGACCATTTAAAACACATCACAACACTTTAGATATGGATCTTTATCTAAGGATTGCAAATGAGCTATATTTAAAAAGGTTAATAGTTGGAGGTTTTGATGGTGTGTATGAGTTTTCAAAAGATTTTAGAAATGAAGGAATGAGTCGTTTTCACAACCCTGAGTTTACTCAGATGGAACTATATGTTGCTTATAAAGACTATAATTGGATGATGGATTTAGTTGAAGAAATGGTTGAGAAAATAGCTATAGATATTCATGGGGAAACCAAAGTTACTGTTGGGGAGAATATTATAAACTTTAAGCGACCTTGGAAAAGATATACGATGTATGAAGCAATTGAACACTTTGCAAAAGTTGATATTTCTCAAATGCAAGAGGAAGAGCTAGCAAAGACTGCTAAAAAACTTGGAGTTAATATTGATTCGTCAATGGGAAGAGGGAAACTAATTGATGAGATTTTTGGCCATTACTGTGAACCAAAACTTATACAACCTACATTTATTACAGATTATCCACTTGAAATGTCCCCACTTGCTAAAAAGCATAGATCTAAAAATGGTTTAGTTGAGAGATTTGAGGCTGTTTGTAATGGAAAAGAGATTTGCAATGCTTTTTCAGAACTCAACGACCCAATTGATCAAAGAAAAAGATTTTCAGATCAATTTGAATTAGCAAAGAGAGGTGATGAAGAAGCTATGCAACTTGATGAAGATTTTTTACGAGCACTTGAATATGGTATGCCACCTACCGCAGGGCTTGGTATTGGAATAGATCGACTTGCTATGATAATGACAAATAGTAACTCTATACAAGATGTTTTGTTTTTCCCGCAAATGAAAAAAGAAAAATAAGATTACTCTTTAGAGAACAATTTATTTGTTTTTTCTTTACCGATTAATTTTACAATTTCAGACCTTTTACTTTTCATTAAATTTTCAAATGATCCATAATTTTGTATTATTTTATCTACTGTTTTAGGTCCTATTCCATTAATTTTTTCTAGCTCAGAAGAGATGCTGTTGAGGGATCTTTTCTTTCTATGATGATTGATAGCAAACCTATGAGCTTCATTTCTTAACTGCTGAATTAATTTTAAACTAGAAGACCTTTTATCTAGGTATATTGGAGTGTTATCATTTGGAAAGTAAATTTCTTCAAGTCTTTTCGCAATACCAATAATTGCAATTTTACCATAAACTTTTAATTCTTTTAAACTTTTAATAGCCGAGCTGAGCTGTCCTTTCCCTCCATCAATAACAATTAGCTGAGGAAGGCTTTTTTTTTCTTTTAATAATCTTCTATACCTTCTTAATACAATCTCTTCCATTGAAGCGTAGTCGTCAGGCCCTACAACTGTTTTAATATTATAGTGTCTATAATCTTTTTTACTTGGAACACCTTTTTTAAAAACAACGCAAGAAGCTGTTGGATTTGATCCTTGAAAATTAGAGTTATCAAAACACTCAATATGGATAGGTGTTTCTTTTAAATGAAGATCTTGTTTTATTTTTTGAAGAACAATTGATTTATTTGACTTAGTTAGATTTAAAGCCTGTCTTTTTTTCTTCTCTAGCTGCATATATTTTGCATTACGAAGAGAAAGATCAATTAATTTTTTCTTCTCTCCTTGCGCTGGTATTATAATTTTTACTTTCCCCCAAATATTAATTATTTTATTTGAAGAGTAAATAAAAGTAGAAACACTATTAAATCTAATTCTTAAATCCGTGATAACAAACTGTAAAATTTCTTCATCGCTTTCTGATAATTTTTTTTTAATTTCAACTGTATGAGACTGTATAATAGCACCAGTGGTTATTTTTAAATAATTTACAAATGCATTTTTTTCATCTGAAATAATTGTAAAAACATCTACATTATTAATTTTTGAGCTTACTATTGAAGATTTTGATTGATAGTTTGTTAAAAGATTTAGTTGTTCTTTTATTTTTTGAGCATTTTCGAATTCCATTTTATCTGCATGCATCATCATTTTATCTTTAAGGTAAGAAATAACACTTTTGATATCTCCTTTTAAGATTTTACGAATTTGACTTATTGTTTCTAAATACTTTTCTTTTGATTCAGGTTTTTTTTCTTTTCCCAGATATGTAAATGGAGTCCAGCCATTGTCATAAAATATCTCAGAGAAAAAATTTAAAAGAACATTCACTACATATGTTGACATATAGGGGCCAAAGTATTCTGAACCATCTTTAATGACTTTTCTTGTTTGAAACACCCTTGGAAACTCTTCTTTTTTAATACATATCCAGGGGTATGATTTGTCATCTTTAAGCAGTATGTTGTATTTAGGCTGATGTTTTTTTATTAAATTATTCTCCAATAAAAGGGCGTCTATTTCAGTTTCAACTAAAATATATTTAAAGTCATAAATTTTGCTTACAAGAATTTTTGTTTTTAAATTATCGTGATTTTTTGTAAAATATGATGAAACCCGTCGCTTTAAATTTTTTGCTTTTCCTATATATATAATTTTACCGATATCATCATAGTAGTTATACACTCCAGGAGTTGAAGGCAATCTTTTTATAGCGCTTTTTAAATGTTCTTTGTAATCCATTATTAGTTGAATATTCTTAAATTTAAAAAAGTAAAAAAGTTTTTTAAGTGCATGTAAATATAGTACTTTTGAATATTAATTTTAAATTTATGAGACTTGCAATTGTCGGCGCCACTGGATTAGTAGGTCGTCAAATTATAGATGTTATTATTGAAAGAGATTTTTTTTTCTCAGAGCTTATTTTAGTTGCTTCTGATAAATCAGTTGGAAAAAAAATCGAATTAAAAAATAAAACATTTTTTATTTACTCAGCAGCAGAAATGCTTGAAATGAAGCCAGATTTGGCTCTTTTTTCTGCAGGCTCTGAGGTTTCAAAAGAACTTGCTCCAATGCTTAATGCTATTGGATGTAAGGTTATTGATAACTCTTCTTTTTGGAGAATGAATAAGAAATATAAGTTAATAATACCCGAAATAAATGGTGAAAAATTATCTTCTAAAGATATGATAATTTCAAATCCAAATTGTTCCACTATTCAGCTTTTAGTTGTTTTAGCTCCAATTCATAAGAAATACAATATAGAACGAGTAGTTGTTTCTACTTATCAATCTGTTTCTGGTTCCGGAAAAAAAGCTATTAACCAATTAGATGATGAAGAAAAAGGGAAAACTGGAGACATGGCCTATCCTTACCCAATCTATAGAAATGCCATACCACATATTGATTTTTTTGAAGAAAACGGATACACCAGAGAGGAGATGAAGATTATAAATGAAACTCATAAAATATTAGACTCAAATATTCAAATAACAACAACAGCGGTTAGAATTCCCGTAGACGGAGGGCATAGCGAGAGTGTTAATATATTACTGTCCAATGAATTTGAAATTGAAAAAATTAAAAATGAAATTTCAAATATTGTTGGCGTAACTCTTAAAGATGATATTGAAAAAAGTATATACCCAATGCCTCTTTTTTCTAAAGGTTTAGACGATGTTTTTGTTGGAAGAATTAGAAGAGATTTTTCTCAATCTAAATCTTTAAACATGTGGATTGTTTCTGACAACTTAAGAAAGGGGGCGGCAACTAATACTGTTCAAATTGCTGAGTATTTAGTCGAACATAACCTTATTAAAACGTATTAATTCTTGAAAAAAGCAGCTATAATAGGTTCTGGGATTGGAGGTCTTTCTTCTGCAATAAGATTAGCGGCGAAAGGTTATATGATTGATGTTTATGAAGCAAATAACAGTTATGGCGGCAAAATGCGCGAAACTAAAAAAAAAGGCTTTAGGTTTGATATGGGGCCTTCTTTGTTAACGATGCCCGAAAAAATTGATGAGTTATTTTTTTTGTCAAATAAAAACCCAAGAGATTATTTTAAATATGTAAAATTAGATGAAGGCTGTAGATATTTTTATGATGATAAAACAATTATTAGAGGCTTTACTGATATAGATAAATTTACAAAGGAGTTAAATGAAAAAGTTGGTGTTTCAGAAAAAAAATCTAGAGATCATATTAATAAAAACACTTTTATATTTGACTCAACTAGTTTTTTGTTTTTAGAAAAATCTCTGCATAAGATTAAAACATATTTATCTTTCAAAGTTTTTATTGCATTTTTAAAACTACCCTTTTTGCAGATTTTTCAATCTATGCATTCTGCAAATAGTAAAAGGTTTGAAAACAAAAAGGTAGTTCAAATATTTAATCGTTTTGCCACATACAATGGCTCAAACCCTTATAAAGCTCCAGCGGTTTTAAACAGTATATCAGCCCTTGAATTTAATAAAGGAGCTTTTTATCCCGAGCTAGGAATGTTTTCAATTGCAACAGCTCTCTACAATCTTGCAGTTGACTTAGGTGTTAGGTTTCATTTCAGTACATTAATAGAAAAAATTTCAGTTAAAAATGATGTTGTAGACGGTCTTTTTGTTTCAGAAAAGCTTTATAAAAAAGATATTATTATTTGTAATCAAGACATTCACTTTGTTTATAAAAACTTACTTCCAAAAAGATTTACATTAAAAAGAATTTTGGAGCAAGAAAGATCCTCTTCGGCACTAATTTTTTATTGGGGTATAAAAAAGAAATTTTCTAATCTTCAGCTTCATAATATTTTATTTTCCAATAACTATGAAGAAGAATTTAAGAAATTATCTGCTAATCAAACAATTTATGATGACCCAACAGTATATATTAATATAACATCTAAGATGTCTAAAAATGACGCCCCTAATAATTGTGAGAATTGGTTTGTGATGATTAACACCCCTAACGATATAGGGCAAAACTGGGAAGAGATAATTGTCTCAGCTCGAAAAAATATAATCAAGAAGATAAATAATGTGTTGGATGTAAGTATTGAGGATTATATTGTTTGTGAAGAGATGCTAACTCCTAAATTAATTGAAACCACTACGCAATCATTTAGAGGGTCTTTATATGGAAGCTCTTCTAACTCTAGAGGTTCAGCTTTCTTTAGGCATCCAAATTTTTCAAATCAGATTTCGAATCTATATTTTTGTGGAGGAAGCGTTCACCCTGGCGGAGGTATTCCTTTGGCACTATCTTCCTCTAAAATAATAAGTGAACTAATAAATTAAATGATGAGCTCAAAAAAAATAAATTTTGTTGTTTTTCTAATGTTTTTTTTTAACATCGTTGGGGCAATATCTTTATTTAATGCTGATTTATATAAAATAGTTCTTCCTCTTACTCAGTTTAATCTTTTACTTATTTTTTCTTTGTTTTTCTATGTTAATAATAATTACTCTAGAAGCTTTATTTTCCTTTGTTTGCAAGTATTTCTTTTTGGTTTTATTGTTGAGGTTGTAGGAGTAAATACAGGAATTATTTTTGGAGAATACACATATGGAAAAACACTTGGGCTTACTTTCTTTGGTACTCCTTTAGTTATGGGTATAAATTGGATAAATTTGTCACTCGCATCTTTTGGAATTATTTCTTTCTTTACTGACAAAAAAACTTTGCTAATAATACTTAGCTCTCTTTTAATGGTGTTTTTTGATTTCATTATTGAGCCCATTGCAATTAACCTCGACTTTTGGTCATGGGAGTATATTACCGTTCCTGTTCATAATTATTTTGGGTGGTTCTTTTGTGCTATTATTGCTCAGCTTTTAATTGTTTTTTCAAAAGTAAAAATTAATCAAAAAATTGCTTTTGCTGTTATTGGCTCTCAATTATCATTTTTTTTAATTCAATACTTAAATTATGGAAATATTAACGGGTAAATTTTTTTATTGTTATGTCTTAATTTTTACGATACTCTACCCCTTGCTTCAAAGTTTTGAAAGTAAACTAAAGCTTTATACAAAGTGGAAAAGTTTGTTGTTTGCACTACTGATTTGTGTTCTTGTGCATGTTCCAATAGATATCGTTTTAACTAATCTTTCGGTTTGGAGTTTTAATTCAGATTATATTTTAGGCTTTAAGTTTCTTAATCTTCCTATTGAAGAATGGCTTTTTTTTATAATCATTCCATATGCCTGTATCTTTATTTATGAGGTGTTAAATTATTTTTTTAATAATGTAAGGTCTTCACAGCTTATTTTTAATTTAACATTATTGTCTGCAGTTGTTCTTCTAATTATTGCTTGTACTTATTATAATAATATATATACTGTTCTTTATTTTTCTTTAGCCTCAGTAACTTGTTTTATAGTATTTTATTTTAAGCCTATTTGGTGGGGTAATTTTTTAAGATCATATCTTGTTTCATTATTGCCTTTTTTATTTATAAACGGCCTTTTAACGGGAAGTTTTACTGAATACCCAATTGTGTCATATAACCCTGAACATATTATTGGCCACCGTATTTTAAATATTCCTGTTGAAGACGCTGTATATAACTTTGTAATATTAGCTGAGGTTATAGCTTGTTATGAGATGTTTAAAAAACTATTTAAAAAAATTCCTGTAAAAAACAATTAATATAAAGATCCCAACTGAGATTCCTGCATCTGCAATATTAAATACTGGTCTAAAAAATATAAAGTGCTGATCTGCTAAAAATGGCATCCAACTTGGAAAATGTGTGTTTATAATTGGAAAATAAAACATATCAACAACTTTCCCTTCTAAGAACCGGCTATAGCCGCCACCTTCTGGCATCAAGCTTGCAAGTTTTAGATAGCTATCATTAAATATTACACCATAGAAAATACTATCAATAATATTACCTATTGCACCTCCAATAATAAAACCTAACGACAGAAGCGCTCCATTTGGAAGTTTTTCTTTGGTAAGCTTGTAAATATATCTAATCCCAAAGCTTACAACAATTACCCTGAAAATTGTTAAAATATTTTTTCCAAGCTGGCCTCCAAACTCTATTCCAAAGGCCATTCCATTATTTTCAGTAAAATGTATTATAAACCAGTCAAATATTTTGAATTCCTGACCAAGAAACATATGAGTTTTTATCCAGAACTTTAAAGCTTGATCTAAAACAATTAAAATTAATGCTGTGCTAATTACTTTTTTCAAAGACTATGGTTGAAGTTTTTTAGCTTCAATGCTAAGTGTTGCGTGAGGAACAAGCATTAATCTTTCTTTAGAAATAAGTTTTCCAGTTATTCGGCAAACCCCATATGAATTATTTTCAATTCTAATTAGAGCGTTTTTAAGGCTTAAAATAAATTTAGCCTGTCTTTCTGCCAGCTTATTGTTCTCTTCTTTTGAAAGTGTTGATGACCCTTCCTCAAAAGCTTTAAAAGTAGGAGAGGTGTCTTCTGTCCCGTTATCAGAATCATTTGCACATGAAGCTCTAAGTATTGTTAAATCATCTTCAGCACTTTTTATTTTAGATAAAATAATTTTCTGAAACTCTTTGAGCTCACTTTTTGTATATGTTGTTTTTTCTGCCATAGCCTAATTTTTTTTAATCATTACTTTACAGGAGATGTTTTCCACTAGATCAATTTCAACATAATTTATGTTTTCAATTGAAGAGAAGATTAAGTCTTCAGCAAGCGTTTCATTACAAATATAAGTCAAATTATTTTTAATAGCCTCTTCTATAATATTGTTTTTTATGACGTTAATTAAGATTTTATCGGTTACATCAAAATCATAATCTTTTCTTATTCTTTGAATTCTATTAACAAACTCTCTAGCCAGACCTTCTTGTTTCAGTTGTTCTGAAAGATTAATATCTAGAGCTACAGTATAGTTTTCTCCTGAACTTACTGAGTATCCGCTTATATCTTCAGAAGAAATTTCTACGTCTTCCATTAAGAGGGTTAGGTTTTTATCTAAAGTTATATTAGCATTTTTCTCTAAATAACTTATTTCTTCTACTGACATTAAGCTAATTTTTGCAATTACAGACTTTATCTCTTTTCCAAATTTTGGACCTAATTTTTTAAAATTAGGTTTAACTTTTTTTGTTACAATTCCTGAGTCTGAGTTGATAAATTCAATCTCTTTAACATTTGTTTCAGAAAGAATGATGTTTTTCACAGCCTCTATTTGACTTTTGACCTCGCTTGTATTAGTAGAAATTAAAAATCTTGCCAATGGCTGTCTAACTCTAATTTTTTCTTTTTTTCTTATAGAAAGGATACTAGATGTTATTTTTTGAGCTAAGGCCATTCTTTTTTCCAAATCAATATTTATATGTCTTGGATTAGCTTTTGGAAAATCCGCAAGATGAACTGATAATTTTGAGCTGTTCAGGTCTTTATACATCTTGTCCATAAAAAATGGGGCTATAGGGCTAGAAATCACAACTATTGTGTTAAGGCAGTCATACACTGTTTTATAAGCATTTATTTTTGCTTCATTAAACTCTCCTTTCCAGAATCTTCTTCTACTTAGTCTAATATGCCAATTACTTAGTTTATTAATTACAAAATCTTGAATTAATCTTGCTGCTTTTGTGGGCTCATAATCCTCATAGCTTTTTTCTACTTCAATAATTAAGGTATTAAGCTCCGAAATTATCCATTGGTCAATTTCTTCTCTTGAGATTATATTATTAGATGAGTTAGATGTATATTTAAAGCTATCAATATTTGCATAAAGAGCAAAGAATGAATAGATATTATATAGGGTTCCAAAAAATTTTCTTTGAACCTCAATTATTCCTAACTCATCAAATTTTAGATTATCCCATGGCTGTGCATTTGAAATCATATACCATCGTGTTGCATCAGCTCCATGTTTATCAATTGTAATAAAAGGATCGGTAGCATTGCCCAGTCTTTTCGACATTTTATTACCATTCTTATCTAGCACTAAGCCATTAGAAACTACATTTTTATATGCTACAGAATCAAAAACAAGCGTTGAAATTGCATGTAAAGTAAAAAACCAACCTCTAGTTTGATCAACACCTTCTGCAATAAAATCAGCTGGAAAATTATTTTTTAGTAAATCCTTGTTTTCAAAAGGATAGTGGATTTGAGCATAAGGCATTGAGCCTGAGTCAAACCAAACATCAATCAGATCAATCTCTCGAGTCATTTTCTTGCCCGATTTTGAAACTAATTTAATATCGTCTACATATGGTCTGTGTAGATCAAATTTACTATAGTTCTCTTTTGAAAAATCATTGACAACAAAATCGTGTAATGGATTTTTTTGCATATAGCCAGCTTTGATAGATTTTTCAATTTCAATTTTAAGCTCTTCTAATGAACCAATACAGATTTCTTCTGTACCATCTTCAGTTCTCCAAATAGGAATTGGAATCCCCCAGAATCTAGACCTTGAAAGATTCCAGTCAACAAGATTTTCAAGCCAGTTTCCAAATCTACCCTCACCTGTAGATTTAGGTTTCCAGTTTATTGTTTTGTTCAACTCTATCATCCTGTCCTTATATTCAGTTGTTTTAACAAACCAACTATCTAAAGGATAGTATAATATTGGCTTATCTGTTCTCCAGCAGTGCGGGTAAGAATGTTCATACTTTTCGGACTTAAATAATTTATTCTCATTTTTAAGTTTAACACAGATTTGAACATCTACTGATAGCTTTGGCTTTTCCTCGCCTTCTAAATAAAACTCTTCTTTTACATATTGGCCGGCAAAGTCAGTTACACAGTCTAAAAATTTACCTTGCTCATTTACAAGAGTTAATGAGCCTATTTTATTTTGTTTGGCAACCAAGTTGTCATCAGAACCAAAGCTTGGGGCTAGATGTACAATTCCTGTCCCGTCCTCTGTCGTAACAAAATCTGCGAGTATAACCTTAAACGCATCCCCATCATCTGGTTTAGCGTAACTTAAAAGCTGATGGTATCTTAAATCTTTTAGTTTTTCACCATCAAATTCACCTACTAATTTAAATGGTAGTTCTTTTGATCCAACTTCATAATCTTTAAAATTTATTTCAGAATTAGTTTTTTTAAAATATTTATGAGCAAGATCTTTAGCTATTACTACCGAAATATATTCTCCTGTATATTGGTTAACAGTTTCAATAAGTTGATAGATTATTTTTTTTCCAACTCCTAAAGCTGTGTTTGATGGAAGTGTCCAAGGGGTTGTTGTCCATGCAATAAAATAAACATCATTAGATGTTTTCTCAACTAGAAAATCACTTACATCATTTTTGACTACTTTAAATTGAGCAACTGCAGAGGTGTCTTTAACATTTTTATAGCAACCAGGTTGATTCAGTTCATGAGTACTTAGACCGGTTCCCGCTTTTGGTGAAAAAGGCTGAACAGTAAATCCTTTATAAAGAAGTTTTTTTGAATGCAATTCTTTTATCAGCCACCAGACACTCTCTATATATTTATTGTCATATGTTATATATGGCGACTTCATGTCTACCCAATATCCCATTTTGCTGGTTATATCTTCCCACATGCCTTGGTACTTCATAACATTTTTGCGGCAAGCATTATTATAATCCTCAATAGATATTGTAGTTCCAATATCTTCTTTAGTTATGTTTAATTCTTTTTCTACCCCCAGCTCAACTGGAAGACCGTGAGTATCCCAACCTGCTTTTCTATTAACATGAAACCCTTGAAGAGTTTTATACCTGCAAAACAAATCTTTAATTGTTCTAGCTATAACATGATGAATACCGGGCATACCATTAGCAGAAGGCGGCCCTTCGTAGAAAGTAAATTTCGAGCTGTCTTTTCTTAATTCAAGGCTTTGGTTAAAAACATCATCCTTGCTCCATTCTTCTAATACTTCTTTGTGAATTTGAGCAAGGTTTAGACTTTTATATTCTTTGAAATAACTCATGTTTTTTTAGGCTATATCGTGCAAATATAAGTTTTGCTTTTCAGATAAGCAATCATTAAAATTGAATTATTTTGTAATAAAATTTATTCTACTACTACCGTCGCTATAGATGTAAATCAGCGGCTGATTATAGAGCTCTTTAGCTGACCTTCCTAGTATATCAGTTATACTAATTAATTTTTTAGCTGTAGCCTCAGAAGACTCTAAAGTATTAGAGAGGATAGAGTAGCTATAAAACTCATATTCTGCTCTTTCAGGGTTTAGTTTAACAGCCTGACCATTATCTGCTTTAATATAAAATTTAACTTGATTCCCAGAACTAAAAGGTAGTAGACAAGAGTAAATCCCATCATTTGCTAGCGCATCACCATTAACTCCATTATCATTCATATCAAAAGATTGAAATTTAGAATTAAAACTACTAGTTGTTGCCATTAAGCTAACCGAACTAGTGTTTAGAGCAGAAATACTTACAACATTATTTGAAATATTGACAGAGAAAAGTTCTGGTGGTGCTAAAGATATTTCAGGATGTGTTGATAAATAGGGCAATCGATATCTTAAAGATGACATTATGCCTCCAAAGCCATAGCCACCCCAAGGAGCAAAGGAAATGTCTTCTTCCGCATTCGCATAAAAGTCGTTTAAAGAAAAAAGTTTGTTAGCGTCAGATGAGACCCCAGAAGCTGCAATACTCTGAATATCAGTAAGCTGACTTCTTATGTTATTTGTGTCTAATTCATTTATAATAGTTCTTAAGTGAGCAGTATATTGTTTTCTATAATCTTCATTATTAAATAAGACATATGTTAAAGGTCTGTTTAGTGACTGGTCTTCCCCGTAATAAGGGTCAAATTGTTGTGGGTGGCTAGGCCCTTGAGGAGTAAAATAGTCCCAGCCCAATAGCGCATTTATAAAGCTTTGACTTAAGTCCCATGGTAACATTTGAAATAATCCGTCTTCTGCTTTGTATAAATAATAGTTATGGACATAGTATCCATTATATGAATCATAATTAGCAATTACTGTATTAACAGCAAAAGCCCACAAAACTCTATCAATATTTAGTACAGAATCTAGCTGGCCTGGATTGAATTTTAAGGTCTGTATAAGTTCTATTAAGTCTCCCCATCCATAATCTGATTTTAAATTATAACTACTATAATAACTAGTACTATCTAAAGTGCTGTACCAATTTAAACTTGGCTCGCCTCCAATAGGAGTTCCTGCTGTATCACAAAACATCCCACTACCATCACACTTGAATAGAGCACCATTATTTTCATTAAAATGTTTCTTTAAGAACTGTTGATTAATAGATTCGGTATTAACATACATGCCTAAATAATTTCCCTGTACATGAAGGCGTGTTAAATTTACCTCAACAGTTGGTAGATATTTTTTATAAATTTTTGAGGCAATATATTCTTTTGCAAAAGTTGCATCCATCCAAGCATTAGCAAGTTTTAGTTTCTTATAATTAAGAAACTTTTGACCAGAAACCCAATAGTTCATATCAATATTATATGGTACTTTTGGGACACCATTATCATTGGGGATGCAAAATGTTGAATTACCTTTATACCTAACTCCGGCACTATCAAATGAAACACCATTACAAGAAATAGTAGCTGGAATTCTAAATGAAGGATTTGTAAAAAAAGAATTCTGTAGAATATTGTGATAATTTGGGTCTTCAAATTCAATAAAAATATCTCTAATTGAATCCTTGTCATAAAGCCCGCCTGCTTGATCGTAAAGTTGCTGAGGGTCAAAAATACTTTGTGAAAAACAGAAAGAGGGGAGACAAAAAATGAAAAATAGAAATCTCATAAAGGTTTTTACCTTATTAAATTAATAAAGCCATTTTCATGATGTTTCCAACCGTCGAAATCCTGGAAATAAAGTTCATAAACATATGTTCCTGCTAACAAAGGAAAACCTTTAGTATGATGTCTTCCGTCCCAACCGTTTTCGCTGCTAAGTTCATTTATATTTTCTGAGGAGAAAACGACTTCATTATATCGGTTATAGATATTTATTATAAATGTTTCCTCTCTTATACCATGGTATCTTATTTGAAACCTGTCATTTATGTCATCTGAATCTGGGGTGAAAGAGTTGGGTATATAGAACCAAAAATCATCACGAACTATTACAATTTTATATGTTGAGTCAGAGCATCCAAAAGCATCTCTTACTAAAAGATTTATTTGATAGCTAGCAATTGAATCAGAATAAGTGTGAAAAGGGCTTGAGGCATTACTAAAAGGAGAGTTATCACCAAAACTCCAAAGCCAGCTATTTATATTACCAGTAGAAAGGTCAATCATTTTTGTTGAAGTATAAAGAATCGTCATTGTATCAGGCTCGGGAATAAACTCTGCTTTGGGAGCCTCAACAACTGTAATAAATGCTTGCCCACTTAGGTTTCCCGATTCAAAAGCATCTGAAAAACTAATCAAGTCATATGTACCTGCAACATTTGAGCTGATATTATACGGAGTAGAGTTTGTTGAAATCTCTTCTTGTACGACACCATCAATTGAGTATTTAAATATAAATGGAGGAATCCCTCCAAGATCAACTTGAATATTTGAAATATCATTTGTATTTGAGCAGATAGTGTCATTACCGCTTATAAATGCTGTAATAGTAGGGAGTAGGTATGTCTGTAAAACTATAGTATCATGGTGATTTGCATCAAAAACACTATTTTCAGTTGTATTGTTAGGAAGAAGGATAACACTATCGCTAGTCCAAGAACTAAATCCATATAAAGGGTCAAGACTTGGAACTAAGTTAACTGTCTCCCCTAAAATATAATTAACTGATTGAGGAAATATATTAATTAACTGACCATTTGCAGATATGGTGGTATTTGTTCCAGTTGGCTGAATATCAAATACAATATTTCTTGTAGGAGTTGGAGGGATAAAATTAGCTCTAATTGTAATATTTCCTTGAATATTTACAATTAAAGTGTCTACATAAGGGTCATAAACATAAGATCCGGCTGGTAAAATTTCCCAGTTTTGAAATGTTCCACTTTTTACTTCAAAAGGAAGGTTGACCCCACCAAATCGTTGATCAATAAATGGTGTATTTAGATTATTGATAATATTACCATCACTCATTTCAACTTCTCCAATACCAATTATTTCTACAGAAACACTAAAAGGCCCAGAGAGTTGTGTGTAGCAAGGTACAAATCCTGTGTTCATAGAATCACAACGTGCTAAAATAAAATTTCTTAAGTCTTGAACATTGCCAAGCCAATCATTATAAGTTCCGCCACCCCATCTACTTATTTGTCTTGGCATTTCTGGGTTAATTATAGCAATCATACTATCTAAAAGACCTACCATATTTGCGCATGACAACGGGCCATTTGCAAGGTCTTGCCATCTATTAATATAATCATCAAAGAAATCAGGATTTGTTAATAGAGCATTCCAAATAGGGACATGACCTTGTCCGCCCGGATCATTTAAACTACTTGGGTCACACGGGTCTGCATTTGGAGATGTGCTTGGAACGCCTGTGTAATTGATATAATGATCAAAAGTAGCGTCCATATCCCAAAGTACATAACGCCACTTCTTTTTATCACCATTAATATCTAGACCGCGCCACCATGCAGTATTCCAATTTAGCCAATCCGAAGCGACAACATATGAATTAAGAAGAAAGTAATCAATTATACTTCCAGTATTGTATATTCCTTTGACATAATCGTAGTTGGCCTGAACCGTCATCGGATTTGTAGTAATATAATTTTTTATAGCATCCCAATCTGTTTGTGCTTGTGGTCCCCCATATTCTGACCATGTTGCTCCCCAGGTTTTTAAGAACTGTAAGTCATTTTTTGATTGATCATAATAATAATCAGTGAAATCATGATCATCAGCTTTTTCTCTGATATCATAAACCCCCCAGTATTCCCCGTTTAGATATACAATACAAGGAGCATACGATCTTTCATCCATTCTTAAATCCGCTAGCTGCGAAAGATGATGAACATATTGATCTCTAATATGAGCGCCATCTTCGAAAGAGAAGTTATCATTTGCAGCTGCTTTTACTATTAACCTTTGAAACGAATCTCGATCTTTTGTTTCAAATATTTTATCATTTACAGCGTAATTGTATCCAAATTGGTCACGCATTATAAAATCAAAACCTCTTTGATCATAAGCCCAGGAATCATTCCCATGTTTATTATATTCACCAGTTCCTTTATCAAGTAAACTTCCATTACTATCAAAATATTCAACCGTGCCTTGTGGCTCTAAATTCCAGCTTCCAGCAAGAAGATCCCCTAAATCTGTTCCGGCAATTGACAGAATAGATACTGTATGAGTATCATTTATAAAGTAAGTGTTATATTCTAAAAAACTTCTAGGAATACTTGAATTAGAACTATAAGCAACAGCTTTTAAAACAGTTGTAGAAGTAATATTAACTGGACTGTTGTAAACTAAAGATGTATTGTCTGGTAAACTACCATCTACAGTATAATAAATTGTAACGTTAGGGTCTGGAGAATTTATTGCAACATCAATTCCAGCACTATAGTACCCAGAAGGCAGAGAAAAGCTTGGTGTTGTTGCATAATCTAATAGTGCTCCATTGTTATTAGCTCCTGGACTAACTGTTGTTGTGAAGACACTCCAGTTTAAACCTCCATTCACATCTCTTCCCCTAGAGTGAGTTTTTTGATGAGGAATTACTGTTATTGAATCTACAACATTTGCACTAACATCGGAAAGAACAAATATTTCATTACCTTTTGTTTGAGTAATTTTAAAATTTGTATGAGCAATTCCTCCAACTAGCTCATCTCTTCCTGAACAATAGATTAATGCAGTAGTATTTGCATTTAAAATAAACGGCCCAGGAAACTGCCATTTTGTTAAGTTTGTGGCTTTGTCAGATAAATACCAACCGTTTAAATCAATAGAATTTGAAGAGGTGTTGTATATTTCAACCCAATCATGGTACTCACCATAGTTGTCTACAAAGCTATCAAAGTTTGCAGCAGAAAACTCATTTATTACAACTTGACCTTTAAGAGAAGATGAAAAAATAATTGTAATAAATAAAAGATATATTTTTTTTAGCATGCCAGAGCTGTAAGGATTTAAATTAATTACCACAAAGATAAACAATATTTAACATTTAAAAATTTGACCTAAAAGTTTCTTAGTATTATTCCCAGGCATTTTCTACTTTTGTAAAAAATTTAATGAATAAAAGATTCTATGCAGAATAATATTAAAGATGATTTAATCCTTTTCAATGAAATTGTTAACGAATTTCTGAATGATGAAAAGTTAAATCCAATCTCTAAAAAAATTAATATTGAAGATTTACATAAAACATTAGACTTATCATTAAGTGAAAACCCTATAACCAAAAAAGAATTTAGTGAGAGCTTAAGAAAACTTATACTTTCTAGCCCAAAATCATCTTCAAAGTTATTTTTTAATCAGCTCTTTGGGGGAAGACATAGTAAAGCTGTTATTGGAGATTTACTTGCTGTGCTATTAAATAATTCGATGGCAACCTATAAAATATCTGGACCCCAAGTTGGTGTTGAAAAAGAAATATTATTTCAAGTAAAAAATCTTATTGGATATAAAGAGAATTATGGCGGAACATTTCCTACTGGTGGCTCAATGAGTAATTTTATGTCTCTTATAATTGCTAGAGATAAGAAAAACCTAGAGACAAGAAATACTGGTGTAAAACAAGATTTTATAATTTACGCCTCCGATAATGCACACTATTCAATTGCTAAAAATGCTTCTTTTTCTGGTATTGGAAAAGGTAATGTGCGCTATATTAAGTCAGATAGTTTTGGGTGTTTAGATTTGATAATTTTAGAGAAAACTATTAAATCTGACCTTAAAAAGGGCTACATACCGTTTTATATAAATGCTACAGCCGGAACAACAGTGTTAGGTGCGTTTGATAACATTAAAGAGATTAGCAAAATCAGTAAAAAATATAATTTATGGCTTCATGTTGATGGAGCCTGGGGTGGGGCTGTATTATTTTCTAAATTATATAAAAGGTTAATTAATGGTGTAGAAAATTCGGATTCATTTTGTTTTAATGCACATAAATCATTAGGAGCTCCTTTAAGTACTTCAATTTTTTTGGTTGCTGATAAAAAAGATTTACATAATTCTTTTAGTAATGATGCCTCTTATTTATATCAAACTCATAATGAAGACTATAACCTTGGACAAACTTCTTTTGAGTGTGGTAGAAGAAATAACTCTCTAAAGCTTTGGACAATGTGGAAAGCAATTGGAACTTCTGGAATTTCTAAGATTATAGATCACCAGTTTGCTCTTGCCGACTATGCGCGTAATTATGTTAGAGCATCAAAAGATTATAAGCTTTATAGCTTTGATGACTCTCTATCAATATGTTTTAATTATAAAAACTTTGACCCTCAAGATCTTTGTACAAAACTGTATGATTTAAATAAGTTAATGATAGGTTTTGGTTTTTTTGGAAAACAGTCATTTATTAGATTAGTAATTATTAATTCATCAAATTCTGAAAAAGAAATTTCCAATTTCTTTAAAATTATTGAAGCATTTACATTAGAAAATCATAACTCTATTAAATCTATTGATATTTAAATAGTTTTTATCTTTTAAAAAAAGAGGTTATTTTAGCTACATGCAAAATGATTCAATTATTATATTAGCTTGGCCAGAGGCAATGGTTGCTGGTGCAAACTCATGGTATGATAAATACTTCTCAACTAAGGGAAAGTATCGAGTTGGACACTCTGCTTTAATTCTTGTTGATCATACTTCAGAAAAATTATTTTATTTTGACAACGGAAGATATCATACGCCTAGTGGATTTGGCAGGATTAGAAGTCAAGAGACTGACCCAGATATTAAAATTAAATCTCAATTAGTTCTAAATCGCAACAAAATTGTTAATATAAGTGAAATTTTATTAGAAGTAAAAAATAAAAAAGCATGCCACGGCAAAGGAACTCTTTACGCCTCAATTTTAAATAATGTATCATTTGAAAAGGCTTTTCTGTTCTCAAATAAAATGGTATCTAAAGGACTGGTTCCGTACGGTCCATTTGTTAGAAGAGGGACAAATTGTTCAAGATTTGTTTCAAAAGTAATGCAAGAATCTATGAGTTACTTTATTTCCAATATTCGTCTCAAATTTCCAATAACTCTTTCGCCTTCACCCAAAAGAAATGTTAGTATTGCTAATAAAGATTTCTTTATAGTAAAAGAAGGTGAATGTAAATTAATTAAAAGAAGTTTTTTCTCTTCATATTTTAAAAGTATAGAAAATGAATTATATAGCAGATAAAAAGCCAGATTCAGTTCCTAATAAATCACAGTGGCTTGGCGGAATGGGGGCGGGGTCTTGGTTTTATATTTTAAAAGATAATAATTTTTTTCACATTCAAAGATTTTCTAAAGAGGGTGACTTAGAGTGTTCTGGCCAATTTACATGTAGTCCAGAGGGATTTGATATAAATAAGCAATTTAAATTTATGTACTTATCTCACTGTAAGCTTTGTACAATTACCCAGAGGGATATAACCTATAAATTAGTAGCTTCAACATCTTAAAATTTAGAGTGTTTAATGAAGCAATATTTAATTAAATTTGCGCTATTAAAATCAGACAATGAGTGATGCACTAAAGCATGAATGTGGAGTAGCAATGCTACGACTTTTAAAACCCCTAGATTTCTATAAAGAAAAGTATGGAACAGCGTTCTACGGTCTTAAGAAAATGTATCTCTTAATGGAAAAACAAAGAAATAGAGGGCAAGATGGCGCTGGTCTTGCAAATGTAAAGCTTCAAACGGCTGCAGGAAAGAGATATATAAGTAGAAAGCGTTCAGTAACCTCTAACCCAATCCAAGATTTATTTGGAGAGATCAATAAGAGGTTTATTGAATTAGAAGAAAAAAATCCTGAAAAATTAAGTGATACACTGTGGTTAAAAAATAACATGCCTTTTACTGGTGAACTTTTTTTAGGTCACTTAAGATATGGGACATACGGAGGTAACAATATAGAGCAATGTCACCCATTTTTAAGACAAAATAATTGGAAAACAAGAAATTTAGTTGTTGCAGGAAACTTTAACATGACTAATGTTGATGAGTTATTTGACCACCTTACAGAACTTGGACAGCATCCCAAAGAAAAGGCTGATACCATAACAATTTTAGAAAAAATAGGCCATTTTTTAGATGAGGCAAACGACGAAATATACTATAAGCATAAAAAAGAATGTTCTAAAAAAGAAATATCATCAAAAATTGAAGATGAATTAGACATTCAAGATATTTTATATAATGCCTCTAAGCATTGGGATGGAGGCTATGTTGTTGGCGGATTAATAGGTCATGGTGATTCCTTTGTTTTAAGAGACCCCTCTGGTATTAGGCCCGCGTATTACTATAAAGATGAAGAAGTTGTTGTTGTTGCTTCTGAAAAGCCCGTAATTCAAACATCATTTAATGTTAAAGATGATGAAGTTCATGAGATTAAAAGAGGACACGCTTTAATAATAAAAAAAAATGGAGAGGTTTATGAAAAACAAGTATTAAGCCCATTAAAACGAACCTCCTGCTCTTTTGAGAGAATATACTTTTCTAGAGGAAATGATAAAGATATTTATAATGAACGACTAAGTTTAGGTAAATTAATATTTCCTAAAGTTTTAGAAGCTATAAATAATGATATAAAAAACTCAGTTTTTTCATATATCCCTAATACCGCTGAAGTCTCTTATTTTGGAATGATAAAAGGAGTTGATGAGTATTTGAATAAAGTTAAAGTTGAAAAAATTAAATCTCTGGGAAGTAATCCCTCAGACGAAGAAATTGAAAAAATAATGTCTATTAGCCCGAGGGCTGAAAAAATAGCTATTAAAGATGCAAAACTGAGAACTTTTATAACCTCGGATGTTAATCGCGATGATTTAGTAGCTCATGTTTACGATATAACTTATGGTAGAGTTAGTAGTGATGACAATTTAGTTATGATTGACGATAGTATTGTTAGAGGGACCACATTAAAACACTCTATCTTAAGGATTTTAGATCGATTAAATCCAAAAAAGATTGTCATTGTTTCATCTGCACCACAAATTCGTTACCCAGACTGTTATGGAATAGATATGGCAATTTTAGATGATTTTATTGCTTTTCAAGCTGCTATATCACTTTTAAAAGATACTGGTCAAGAAAAAATTATTTCAGATGTATATCTTAAGTGTAAAAACCAGATTGGTTTAGAAAAAGAGAATATGGTAAACCATGTAAAAGATATTTATAAGCCTTTTACTGCCGATCAGATTTCTTTAAAAATTAGTGAAATATTAAGGCCAAAAGATATGTGTGCTGATCTAGAGATCATTTATCAGAGCATATCTAACCTTCACATTGCATGCCCTAAGCATACAGGAGACTGGTACTTTTCTGGAGATTACCCTACTCCAGGAGGAAATAAGGTGGTTACACAAGCATTTATTAACTTTGTTGATGGGGTTAAGAAAAGAGCCTATTAATAATTATTGCCTTTCAGTTGTATAGATGTTATTATTCCAACAAAAGAATTGATCAGAGCTTGCTCCTAATTGAATTACAGCTTGCATAAAAGCACTATTAAAACTGCCTGAAGTTATCACAGGTATATCTTTTCCATTATAGTTTTTAGTTTCAAAAGAATTTTTCAGCTCTGATTTATCTATTTCATCTTTTTCATCTGCAGAAATAATACTTATTTCTTCTGAAATTTCATCTGCTGCTAACATCGCAGAATCGTTTTTGTGACTTGGCGCAATAGTCATTTCATCAATTAAATATGAAGCATTTGCATACTTATCTACTATAAATAGAATATATCTTATGTCAACAGATATGGTACGTTGAATTTTATTTTCAAAAGCAATATCACCGCTCATAGACTCCCAGTTTCCATCAAAAGCTGTACCGACAAGCTCTCCCCATGCATTCATTACAGGAGAGCCTGAATTTCCACCTGTAATATCATTATTTGAAATAAAGTTAATACGTAAGTCACCATTTTTGTCAGCATATTTTCCATAATCACTCGTTTGGTACAGTTCTTTAAGTTTTTTTGGTACTATAAACTCTTCATTTGTTTCATCTTCTTTTTCTATAATCCCATCTATTGTTGTGAAGTAGTCGTAGTGCATTGCATTTCCAGGATAGTAATCGCCAACACTTCCATATGTTACTCTCATTGTTGAATTAGCATCTGGATACAATGACTTTGAGGTCTCCATTTCTCTAAGGCCTGACATAAATAATCTATTTCCTTTATTTAGTGCAGCTCTCACAGTTTTTCTTGTAGGATATATTTCTTTCATGTATTTGTCATAAATTGAATTCATGGTTGTGAAAGCAGGGTCCCTTGATACTCTTGTAAGTGTAGGGTTCTTAAGAAATTCCATACATTTTTCTTTACTTGAAAAAACAGAGCGCTTAAATACATTTTGAGCGTAAAAATCAAAGTCTAATTTTTTAAATCCAAGCATTTGATTCTCAATTTTTTTAAATATTGGAGCATGTTGATTTTTAGGTACATTATAATAATACATTGAAAGCATTGATGAAAGAAGTTTTTCATCTACAGTGGCATTGTAGTTTTTATAAAAATCTTTTGCTAATTTTTTAAGTTTTCTAATTGATGTTAATCGCTCTTTTTTATCTTCAGGTAGAGAAGCAATTCTGTTTTTCATCATATATGAGAAATAAAGAATTTCAGAACCTTGAAAAACAGCTTCGTTTAGATACGTTCTATTAAGAGCAATTCGTTTATTTTTATTAAAAGCAGACTCAATCATTTCTAAAACATCTCCATATTTTGCTTGTACTGAAGAGTCTCCAGATTGAACCCATTCAGCAAATAAATTTTCAATTTCTTTTTTCTTATCAAACACTTTCATTGCTTTTAAGCTCTTAGACTGACCAATAAAGTATTTCCAATAGTTTGAAGTGCTAGCATATTTTGATGCATATTGAATTTTAACTCTTTTATTAGCGTCCATACCTTCTTTTATAACTGCCAATTTTTCTGTTCTAATATCTACTGTCGTTGGATTTGATATTTCAAGTGCTTCAGAAATACCAAAAGATGTTAAATACCTATTTGTTCTACCGGGATAACCCATTATCATTGTAAAGTCTTCATTCTCTACCCCGTCTAATTGAATTGGCAAGTGATGTTTTGGATTATATGGAATGTTCTCTAAATCATAACTCGCAGGTGATCCATCAGGAGCCATATAAACTCTGTAAATAGAGAAATCTCCAGTGTGTCTAGGCCACATCCAGTTGTCAGTATCACCACCAAATTTACCAATAGAGGAAGGTGGGGCGCCAACTAACCTTACATCTTTAAAAGTTTCGTAAACAAGTAAATAAAAATCATTACCACCAAAATATGATTTGACGCTTGCAGAGTAATTTGTAGAATCAGTTACTTCATTTGTAATTGTTTTTGAAATCTCTGATACTTTTGTATTTCTTTCGTCTTCACTCATTTCGTAGTTAAGCAAACTATTAATCCTTTTGCTTACATCTTTTATACTAATTAAAAAGGTTGCTGTTACATTATCATTTTTTAACTCTTCTGCTTTACTCATAGCCCAAAAACCATCTCTTAAATAATCATTTTCTACTGTTGAATGTGTTTGAATTGATCCAAAGGCGCAATGATGATTTGTAAGCATTAGTCCATTGCTTGAAATCATCTCAGCTGTACATCCCCCTCCATTAAGAGATACAATAGCATCTTTTAAAGATGAGTTGTTGATGTCATAAATATCATCCGCGGAAAGCTTAAGCCCCCTTTCAATCATATCTTGTTCATTTAATGATTTAAGAAGTTGGGGAAGCCACATTCCTTCATCTGCAATTAAGGAAAGTGATAAGAAGAGCGAGATTATAAAGCAAATTAGATATTTCATGATAATTTTTTTATTATGTAAACTTATGCAAATGTAAAATATTTATAGATGAGTATTTAATTATTCATCAGAAACATTAATGTATTTTTGCTAAATGTCACAAGTAGAAAATGGTATTAGAATAAATAAGTATTTGAGTGAAATAGGTTTTTGTTCAAGAAGAGAGGCTGACAGGCTAATCGAGCAGGGAAGAATTAGAATTAACGGTGTTGTCTCACCTATGGGTCAAAAGGTTCTAGGGGATGAGAAAATAGAAGTTAATGGTAAGCAAGTGACTACAAGTAAGATTAAAAATATTTATTTAGCTTTTAATAAGCCTAGAGGGATTGTTTGTACTACAGATCAGAAAAGAGAGAAAAATAATATTATCGATTTTATTAATTACCCCTCACGAGTTTTTCCAATTGGCAGGCTGGATAAAATGAGCGAAGGATTAATTTTTTTAACCAATGATGGGGACATAGTCAATAAGATTTTAAGAGCTAAAAACAATCATGAAAAAGAATACATTGTTGAGGTAAACAAACCGATAACTGAAGAGTTTACCAAATTGATGTCAAGTGGAGTTCCTGTTTTAGATACTGTTACAAAGAAATGTTCTGTTAAAAAAACTGGAAAAAAAACATTTAAAATAATTCTAACTCAAGGGCTAAATAGACAAATTAGAAGAATGTGTGAATATTTTGGCTATAAGGTAACCCAGCTTCAAAGAATTAGAATTATGAATATAAGTCTTGACATTCCTGTTGGAGAATATAGAGATTTTACTGCAACAGAGCTTAATCAAATTAACCAATCCGTAAAACATTCTATTAAAACATTTGAAGAAAATAAATAAAGTTTTTTACTTATTTATTTGAATTTCTTTAAAAATTGCATCCCAAAGCTTTTCTCTAGCGATTAAACAATTAATCGCTGTTTCTTCAACATCTTGCCATTTTTGTTCATTATCACCACAAAGATCTGAGATTAATTGAAATGCTAGTGGACCATGCTCTCCTCCATCAAGTTCAATATGTCGCTTTAAGTAGTAAATAAATTTGTTTAATTTATTTTTTTCATTTAAATCATCGACAATAGCGGTAAACATATCTGGTATCAGATCTTCTCTTCCAAATGTAAAGGCTGCGGCAATTTTATGTATTTCATCAGTATCAATAATAGAAAAAGTTGATTTTAGAAAATCATCTATTTCATTATTTCCACTAGAAATTAAATTTCTATCAATTTTGCTTACAAACTTCTCAATGTTTTTTGTTTTTGCACCACACTCTTTCATTGCCTCTAAGTACATTTCAAAGTGTGAAGAGGGGTTTCCCTCACCATCAATATCACTCTCTTCTTCTAAAACAATAGAATTTATTAGTCTTCTAATTTTATTATCACCTACTGGTCTCCATGGAGAGCTAGTGCAAGTAAGTTTATATTGCATGGCTTTTAATAGAGACATAAAATCCCAAACAGCATATGCATGAAACTCCATCATTATACTTATATCTTCTATTGTGTTTAATTCTTTATACAAAGGATGATTAACAATTTTATCTCTATAGTTTGAGATGTTTTTATTTATAATTTCTATTCTTGGATTCATTTCTTTTTATATACAGGGACAGCTGAGCAAGCTTCTCCAAACATTAAGCTTTTTACTACAGGTTGTAATTTTTTTGTTATTTCCATGTAAGCTTTTTCTGGAACTTTAATATCGCCACAACCATTAACAATTATCCGTTTGTTCTTAAGTTCAAAAGTATTTATTTTTTTAATATTTTCAATAAATAAATTATTAAATAATTCAGTTTTTTGACCATAATAAACGTCGATATTATGTTTATTAAGATGACTAGTAATTAGCATATATGCCCACATTGGAATTATACAATCTGCAGAGCAAATTAACGCAATGATTTTATCTTTATGAATTGCCCAATTAGTTTTTTCTAGCTGTATTCTAAAATCCTTTTCTCTTAAAATAAGTCTTTGAAAAAGAAAATCAGCAATATCAAGCTCTATTATATTATTTGCTGGTGCATAATCCGTTAAATCAATATTTATAATACTTCTTTTTTCAACCTTATTAACGATTTCATTTTTCATTATAGCATTCCTAGCTCTAGCCTAGCCTCTTCACTCATCATTTCTTTTGTCCATGCTGGATCAAAAACAATATTTACTTTAACCTTGTTTATCTTTTCAATTGACTTTACTTTTTCTTCAACTTCCGCTGGAAGGCTTTCGGCAACAGGACAGTTTGGAGATGTAAGTGTCATTTCTATTTTTACATCACCTTGATCGCTGATTTTTACGTCATATATTAGGCCAAGCTCATAAATATTAACAGGAATTTCTGGGTCATAAATTCCACTTATAATTTTGATTATTTCTTCGCCTAAAACTTCTATTTCTTTACTTGTTATCATAATATTTTTTCAAATCCTAATGCGTAAATTTTCATTTTTTTTATCATTGAAACTAATCCATTTGCTCTTGTTGGAGAAAGTTGCTCCTTAAGACCTATTGTATTAATAAAATCTAAATTAGCATTAATAATTTCTTTTGGCTCTTGATGAGACAGTACTCGAATTAAAATTGCTATTATTCCTTTAGTCATAATTGCATCACTGTCTGCAAAGAAATGAACCTTATTATCTTTTTTTTTAGCATTTAGCCAGACTTGTGATTGACAACCTGAAATAATATTTTCAGCTGTTTTTTCATGTTCTTCTATCTTTGGCAGTGATTTTCCTAAATCAATTAAATATTCATACTTATCAATCCAATTGTCAAATAATTCAAATTCTTCAATTATTTCTTTTTCAATTTCTTCTATTGAGATATTCATTTATAGTAACATTTTCTTTGCTTTTTCAATTGCCTTAACACATTCATCAATTTCATCAAAAGTATTATAGTAAGCAAAAGATATTCTTGCTGTTCCCGCAATCTTAAATTTTTTCATGACGGGCTGTGTGCAATGATGTCCTGTTCTAATTGCTATTCCCATTTTATCTAGTATCAGGCCTAGATCATAATGATGTATTCCGTCAATGTTAAAGGAAATGATTGCAGACTTTAGCTCAGCCTCTCCGTAAATTTTTAAACCTTTAATTTTTTTTAATTTTTTGGTTGCATACGCTAAAAGCTTATCTTCATGCTCTTGAATTTTGTCAATACCTATTCTTTTTATTAGCTCAATAGCCTTCTTAAAAGCAACAACCCCACAAATGTTTGGTGTGCCAGCTTCAAACTTAAATGGTAGAGGAGCATAAGTTGTTTTTTCAAAACTAACGTCTTTAATCATTTCACCTCCGCCTTGGTATGGAGGTAATAGATTTAATAATTTTTCTTTGCCATAAAGAACACCAACTCCAGTAGGTCCAAATAATTTATGAGCAGAAAAACAATAAAAATCAGCATCTAAACTCTGTACATCAATTTTTACATGCGCTGCTGATTGAGCTCCATCTATTAAAACTTTTGCATTCTTTTCGTGACTTAGTTTAATTATATTCTCAATAGGATTTATTGTTCCTAGACTATTTGAAATGTGTGTAATAGCAACTAATTTTGTTTTGCTGTTTAATAGTTTCTTAAAAATTTTTAAATCTAGATTGCCATTAATATCAATAGGTATAATTTTTAACTTTGCACCAGTATTTTGACAGCATATTTGCCAAGGGACAATATTTGAATGGTGTTCCATTTCAGAAATAATAATCTCATCATCTTTTTTTAGTATTTCTCTATAGCAACTTGCTAAAAGATTAATAGATTCTGTAGTTCCTTTTGTAAAAATAATTTCGTGATTGTACTCGGCGTTTATAAAATTTTGAACAGTTGTTCTAGTTTTTTCAAAGTTATCTGTTGAAATCTGGCTCAGATGATGAACACCTCTATGAATATTACTGTTTTCATGCAAATAAAATTTTTCTATTTCTGCTATTACTTCTCTTGATTTTTGCGTTGTTGCTGCGTTATCAAAATAAATTAGTGGTCTTTCATTTACTTTGATATCAAGCAAAGGAAAAAGATCTCTTATTTCTTTTTCATTTCTCATATCTAAAAACTTAAATCAACTTTTAGTTTTTCAGCAATTAGTTTTTTAGCTAAGTCTTGAATTTTATTTATACTAATTTTTTCCAATGCTTCAGAAGCAAAAGCAAATGTTAAAATAGCTCTAGCATCTTCTTTTCTTATACCTCTAGTGTTCATGTAAAAAAGGGCGTTCTCATCTAACTGTCCAATTGTACATCCATGACTACATTTCACATCATCAGCATAAATTTCAAGTTGAGGCTTACTGTTAATAGATGCATTGTCGCTTATTAGTAAATTGTTATTAGCCTGGAATGCATTTATTTTTTGTGCATCGGGTTGCACCATGATTTTACCATTAAAAACACCTTTTGATTTACCTAAATAAATTCCTTTATATAGCTCATTGCTTTCACAATTAGCATTTTTGTGATCCATGTAAGTATGGTTGTCACCAAACTCATTCTCATCTAAAATTACAACTCCATTCATATTACTTTCACAACGCTCTCCGTTTTGAGCAAAGTTCAAATTATTTCTTGTAAACATTCCGCCAAATAGTAGTGTGTTTACAGTTGAATTACTGTTCTTTTCTTGCGTTAAATTAGTTTCATCTATTGTTATCTGTGAGTTAGTATTGTTTTGCAGTTTATTAAATTCAATATTTGAACTTTTATCAAGCTTTATATTGGTATGCATATTAGTAAAACAATACTTATCACTTAGATTCTTTATGCCCTCTACAATTTTGATTTGAGCATTTTCACCTATTACTATCTTGTTTCTATATTGAATAAAATTATTTGAAGAGTTTTTTGTAAGAAATAAAATCTCAATAGGTTCTTCAATAATTGTATTTGGATCGACATTAATTTCATAACCTATATTAGAACAAGCGGCATTTAATGCTGAAAAGGCACTATTAAATATTGGGGAATCATCCACATATTTATTTATTCTAACACCATTTATATTTGGTTTGGATGTTAGTGTACCATTTATAAATAGAATTTGATGTTTAAAATTTAGACTGTAATGGTCTATCTCTTCTTTGCTGAGTTTAAGTCCTTTTTCTTCAATAGTAAAGTCATGTGAAATGATTTTTTTTAAAGATGAGAATTTCCATTCCTCATTCTTAGTGGTTGGAAACCCTTTATTAAGAAAACTCAAGTAAGCCTTTTCTCTATTTGAATTACCAGCAAAATTATGCTGATACTCTTTGATGTTTTCTATTAACCCCACTTCTTATCAGCTTCTTTAGTTATCCAATCGTAACCCTTTTTTTCTAGCTCATGAGCAAGTTCTTTTCCTCCAGACTTTACTATTCTACCATTATGTAAAACATGAACATAATCAGGTATTATATAGTCCAATAATCTTTGATAATGAGTTATAACAATTGTTGCGTTTTCAGAATTCTTTAGTTTATTTACTCCATTTGCAACTACCCTTAAGGCATCAATGTCTAACCCAGAGTCAGTCTCATCTAATATGGCTAGCTTAGGCTCAAGCATGGCCATTTGAAAAATTTCATTACGTTTCTTTTCTCCTCCTGAAAATCCTTCATTCATGTTTCTAGAAAGATATCCTTTTTGCATATCTAATAAATCCATTTTTTCTTTCATTTTTCCGAGAAGATCTTTAGCTGTAATTGGCTCTAATCCCAAAACTTTTCTTTTTTCAGTGATAGCTGCCTTTATGAAATTTGAAACTGAAATTCCAGGGATCTCAACGGGATATTGAAAAGAAAGAAATACCCCTCTATGAGCTCTTTGGTCTGGATCTAAGTCTAGCAAGTCCTCATCTTCAAAAGTAATTGATCCAGAATTTACTTCATAGTTGTCATTGCCTGCAATTACAGATGACAATGTGCTTTTTCCAGATCCATTTGGCCCCATAATTGCATGTACTTCCCCTTTTTTTACTGACAGGTTTATACCTTTCAATATTTCTAATCCTTCTATTCCTGCTTTTAAATTATCTATTTTTAACATATTATTTTTTTTATCCAACACTACCTTCTAAACTAATTTCTAATAATTTTTGTGCCTCAACAGCAAACTCCATCGGTAGTTGATTAAGTACATCTTTACAATACCCATTAACAATAAGCGCAATAGCCTCTTCAGTACCAATACCTCTTTGGTTACAATAAAATATTTGATCTTCACCAATTTTTGATGTAGTTGCCTCATGTTCAACCTGAGAGCTATTGTTTTTTACCTCAATATAAGGAAAGGTATGTGACCCGCACTTGTCACCCATCAGTAAAGAGTCACATTGTGAGAAATTTCTAGAGTTTTTTGCACCTTTAGCAATCTGAACTAAACCTCTATAGCTTCCATTGCTTTTTCCAGCACATATCCCTTTTGCTATAATTGTACTTTTGGAGTTTTTTCCAAGGTGAATCATTTTCGTTCCTGTATCAGCTTGTTGGAAATTATTTGTTACCGCTACTGAAAAGAATTCTCCAATTGAGTTATCCCCTTTTAAAATACATGATGGGTATTTCCATGTCACTGCAGAGCCTGTTTCAACTTGGGTCCATGATATTTTTGAGTTTTTATAGCAAATACCTCTTTTTGTAACAAAATTAAATACTCCACCTAAACCATCTTTGTTACCCGGGTACCAATTTTGAACTGTAGAATATTTTATTTCAGCATTGTCCATTGCAATTAATTCTACTACTGCTGCATGTAATTGGTTTTCATCTCTTTGCGGCGCTGTACATCCTTCAAGATAACTTACATAGCTTCCCTCATCTGCAATTAATAATGTTCTCTCAAACTGTCCAGTGCCAGCCTCATTTATTCTAAAATAGGTAGATAATTCCATGGGGCATCTAGACCCTTTAGGGATATAGCAGAATGATCCATCTGAAAATACTGCAGCATTTAGTGCAGAAAAAAAGTTGTCTCGGGCAGGAACAACAGTCCCAAGATATTTTTTAACTAGTTCAGGATGTTCTTGAATAGCCTCTGAAATAGAGCAGAAAATTATACCAAGCTCTGCAAGTTTTGATTTAAATGATGTGGCTACAGAAACACTATCCATAACTATGTCCACAGCAACACCAGATAATCTTTTTTGCTCATTTAAGGAGATTCCTAATTTGTCAAATGTTTTCTTTAGTTCAGGATCTAAATCATCTAAACTATCTAGTGTTTTCTTTTGTTTTGGAGCTGAATAATAAATAATATCTTGATAGTTTGGTTTTGGGTAATCAACGTTTGCCCAGTCTGGCTCGTCCATTTCCAGCCATTCTTTAAATGCTTTTAACCTATAGTCTAGCATCCATTTAGGCTCATTTTTTTTCTTTGAGATTATTCTAACAACCTCTTCACTAAGACCTTTTGCAATAGTATCAGCCTCAATATCTGTTGTAAATCCATACTTATATTCTGCCGATGTAACTTGAGCTAATAGTTCGTCTTCAGACAATTCTTCTTGCTTCATAATTAATTTAAGTTCTTAAAGTGAAAAGCTTTCTCCACAACCACATGTTCTGCTTGCGTTTGGATTATTAAATACAAACCCCTTACCGTTTAATCCATCAGAGAATTCTAAAGTTGTTCCAACTAAATAAAGAAAGCTTTTTTTATTTACGAGCAAGTTTATTTGATTCTTTTGAATTAATTCATCATCTTCTTTTTTACTAGCATCAAAATCTAATTTATAACTTAATCCAGAACAGCCACCGCTTTCAACACCTACGCGAACAAAAGGTTTTTCCTCCTTCTCCTGTTGCATGATGTGTAGTAATCTGTCTCGAGCTGAATCACTAATATTAATCATATACAAATAGTTTTTAAAGATACTTTTGCAAATTTACAAAATGAATTACACATAAATAGTATCTTTGTCAGATGACTTTATTAAATGATGAAACAATTAATATGACCCCAATTTCTTCTCTTGGAGAATTTGGGCTTATAGCTAAACTAACAAAGGGGATTAAATGTAAAAATAAATCAACTATCAAAGGTATTGGAGATGATTGTGCTGTTCTTGATATTGGTAAAGACTTTAGTTTAATTAGCACTGATATGTTGGTTGAAGGTGTTCATTTTGATCTTGCTTACAGCCCATTAAAACATTTGGGTTACAAATCTATTGCTGTTAATGTTTCTGATATATGCGCAATGAATGGACAGGCCACTCATGTCACTGTTAGTATTGCGGCATCTAATAGATTTAGTGTCGAAGCGTTAGAAGAACTGTATTTGGGTATTAATTTAGCATGTGAAAAATATAATGTAGATTTGATTGGAGGAGATACGACTTCTTCTATGTCAGGATTAATGATTTCTATTAGTGTTTATGGTTCAGTTTCAAAAAAAAACATTGCTTACAGATCGGGAGCAAAGGTAAATGATTTACTTGTTGTTACTGGTGATTTGGGAGCTGCCTACTTGGGGTTACAGCTCTTAAAAAGAGAAAAAGAAATTTTCAAATCAAATCCATCTGTTCAGCCTGATCTTAGCGGAAATGATTATTCCCTACAAAGACAGTTAAAGCCAGATGCGGCAGTGAAGTACACTAAAATTTTACATGACTTAAAAATAACACCGACTTCAATGATTGATATTTCTGATGGTTTATCTTCAGAAGCTCTACATATTGCATCTTCGTCAAATGTTGGAATTAGAATTCATGAAGAAAAAATACCTGTAGATTATACTGTAATGAATTTAGCTAATGAATTTAATTTAAATCCAATTTTTTGCGCATTATCAGGAGGAGAAGATTACGAGTTATTATTTTCTATAAATCAGGCAGATTACGAGAAAATTAAAAAAGATCCAGACTTTACAATCGTTGGATATGTTACAGATGTTTCAGAGGGAAATAAATTTGTTGCAAATGACGGAAGCATCCACAACTTAACTGCGCAAGGGTGGGATGGAATGAAAGAACATGAATAATCCTCATAATTTGTTTTTATCAATTTCCTGCTTTGCACAATAATAATCCTTTTAAAACGGGCTATAATTTTAAAGAATTAGTTAAATATAATTCTCGGCTTGTTGAGTATGTTAATCTTAATGAGTTCAATAAAGAAACAATAGATTTTAACTCTAATGAAGCTATCTATGAGTTAAACAGGTCGTTATTACTTGCAAATTTCAGCTTATCTAAATATTATTTGCCAAAAGGCTATCTTATTCCGGGTGTTCCGGGAAGATTAAATTATTTACTACACCTTAAAGGTTTTATTCATAAAAAATTTAATTATTCTAATGAGCAGCAATTACGAGGCCTAGATGTTGGTTCTGGAGCCAATGCAATATATTGTATTTTAGGCGCTCAACACTTTAATTGGATTATGGTTGGATCTGAATTTGATTTAACGGCAATAGAAGTTTCAAAAAAAAATATACTTTCCACAAAAAACCTAGATAAAAAAATTAATATTCGCAGACAATTGAACAAAAGTTTTCTATTAAAAAATATTATAATGGAAAATGATTATTTTGATTTTACCGTCTGTAATCCTCCTTTCCATTCTTCAAAAGAAGAAGCTGCAAAAAATGCTTTATTAAAAGCAAATAATTTAAAGAAATCAGAAAATAAAAAAGCTATAACACCAAATTTTTCAGGTCAGGCTAATGAGTTGTGGTGTAATGGAGGAGAGCAATTATTTATAAAAAGATTAATTAAAGAGAGTATATTATTTAAAGAGCAAGTCAAAGTTTTTTCAAGCTTAGTTTCTAAAAGCAATAGTTTGATAATTATAAAACAGCAGTTAAAAAAAGTAAATGCTAGATTTTATATTTTACCCATGAATCAAGGTAATAAAAAAAGTAGGTTAATATTCTGGTGGTTCTAATTAGCTATTCATTAATTCTTCTATTTCATCGATTTCAATTGGGATATTTTTCATAAGATCATTTGGATCTCCTTTCGTAATTAAAATATCATTTTCTAACCTAATTCCAATCCCTTCGTCTCTAATGTATATTCCTGGCTCACATGTAAACACCATGCCTTCAGCCATTGGGGCACTCGTGTCGCCAACATCATGAACATCTAAACCTAAAGAGTGTGAAGTTCCGTGCATAAAATATTTTTTAAATAATGGGTTTTTAGGGTCTTGTTTTTTGATATCATGCCTGTCAAATAATCCAAGCGTAATTAATTCTCCTTCCATTATTTTTACAACCTCTTGTTGCATTTTTTTATGATCTGTTCCTGGTCTTAACATATTGGTTGCCTGTTTCATAACTCTATGAACGGCATTGTAAACATTTCTTTGTCTTGCAGAAAACACTCCGTTAACAGGAACTGTTCTTGTTAAGTCAGAAGCATAGTTAGCATATTCTGCTCCAAAATCCATCAGTAAAACATCTCCATCAAGACATTTTTTATTATTCTCTATATAATGCAATACACATGAGTCAGAGCCTGATCCTATAATAGGCTGATAAGCAAAACCAGTTGACCTATTTGATAAGAATTCATGCATTAGCTCAGCTTCAATTTCATACTCCATAATGCCGGGCTTTATAATTGGTAAAATTCTTCTAAGGCCTTTTTCGGTAATATTACATGCATGCTGCATAAGTTCAACTTCTAAATTAGATTTAATAAATCTTAATTTATGCATTAGTGGAGCAATCTCTTTAATTTTTTTATTAGGAAATTGATTTTTAATTTTATTTCTAAAACGATCATCTCTTGTTTGAACTTCAGAAGAAGATCTTGCATGAATATTTTTATTAAGATAGACATTGTCTATTTCAGAAATTTTATCTTTAAGAAAATGCTCTAGTTCATCTAACCAGTAAACTTTTTGGATGCCAGAGTTTTTTTGAGCTTCTAGTTTAGATAATTTTGCTCCCTCCCATATTGCAATATGTTCATTAGTTTCTTTAAGAAATAATAACTCCTCAAAAGCCGAATTATTATTGACTATTATTAAAACACTTTCTTCCTGGTCTATACCGCTAAGCCAGAATAGGTCGCTATTTTGTTTAAAAGGCATGGTTCCGTCTGCATTTGTTGGCATTATATCATTAGAATTGAAAATAGCAAGTGAATTTTTCTCAAATTTTTGAGAAAATAGTGCTCTGTTTTTATTAAATATATCTTTATTAAGTGAATTATATTTCATGCTAATTAATTTTTTCCAAAGTTATAACAAAAAATAGAGTTTATCTATAATGGTTCTGAATTACCTAATATTGTTGTTTTTGTCCGATATGAGTCATACCTTTGTCAAAATATTTTTAAAATTAAATGAAATTATCTTCAATTGTAAGGAAATTAATCATGGCCCTTTCAGGGCTCTTTTTAATTATTTTTTTAATCACGCATCTAGTGATTAATTCTTTTACATTGGCATCATCTAAAGAGCTTTTTAATGATGCAGCTCACTTTATGGCAACTAATCCAGTCATATATTTAATGCAATATGTTCTCGCTTTAGGTTTTATCATTCACATTGGTATGGGAATAAAATTAACGCTTCAAAATAGAAAGGCTAGGCCTGAAAAATATGCGTTTAATCAATCTAGTAAAAATGCTGATCTTTCATCTCGATCCATGATTATTTCTGGTGGGCTGGTTATAGTTTTCCTGATCTTACATTTGCGAGATTATTTTTACGAAATTAAATTCGTTGGTCTTCCTGAAGGCACCACAGATTATGACCTTGTGGTTAATTTGTTTTCTAGCCCAATCTACACAGGAGTATATGTTATTTCCTTTATCGTCTTAGGTTTTCATTTAAACCATGGTTTTAAATCAGCCTTTCAATCTGTTGGTGCAAATCATAAAAAATATAATTCAGCAATTAAAGTTGCAGGAACAGCTTACAGTATTTTAATTTCTCTTGGTTTTTCTACAATTGCTTTAGTTCATTTTATTAATCAATACTCTTTTAATTAAATGATTTTAGATAGTAAAACACCAGAAGGGCCAATTAAGGATAAATGGACTAAGCACAAAAATGATATTAATGTTGTTGGTCCTGCCAATAAAAGAAATATTGATATAATTGTTGTAGGAACTGGGCTTGCAGGAGGATCTGCCTCTGCATCTTTGGCGGAAATGGGATATAATGTAAAGGCTTTTTGTTATCAAGATTCTCCAAGAAGAGCTCATTCTATCGCAGCTCAAGGTGGTATAAATGCCGCAAAGAATTATCAAAATGATGGAGATTCTATTTACAGATTGTTCTACGACACAGTTAAAGGTGGTGACTATAGAGCAAGAGAAGCAAATGTTTATAGACTAGCAGAGGTTTCAGTAAATATTATTGATCAATGCGTTGCTCAAGGAGTTCCATTTGCGAGAGACTATGGGGGACTGCTTGATAATAGATCTTTTGGTGGTGTTCTTGTTTCAAGAACGTTTTATGCAAGAGGTCAAACAGGTCAACAGCTTCTTCTAGGAGCTTATTCTGCTATGAATCGTCAAATTGCAAAAGGTAAAATACAGATGTTTAATAGGCATGAAATGGTAGAGCTTGTTAAAGTAGATGGAAAGGCACGTGGTATTATTGCTAGAAATCTAATAACAGGAGAGCTTGAACGACATTCTGCACATGCAGTAGTAATTGCCAGTGGAGGTTATGGAAATGTCTTTTTCTTGTCTACAAATGCAATGGGATCAAATACAACTGCTGCCTGGAAGATTCATAGAAATGGCGCTTTTTTTGCCAACCCATGCTATACTCAAATACACCCAACCTGTATTCCAAGATCTGGAGAGCATCAGTCTAAACTAACCTTAATGTCGGAATCACTTAGAAATGATGGTAGAATCTGGGTTCCGAAGCATTTAGAAGATGCTGAAAAAATTAGAGCAAAAACACTTAAGCCCACAGATTTAAAAGAAGAGGACAGAGATTATTATTTGGAAAGAAGATATCCTGCGTTTGGAAATTTAGTTCCAAGAGATGTTGCCTCTAGGGCTGCAAAGGAAAGATGTGATGCTGGGCATGGCGTCAATTCTACTGGTGAAGCTGTTTATCTTGATTTCTCAGCAGCTATTCAGAGATATGGAAAAGAAAAAGCTTTAGTGTCCGGTATAAATCAACCTTCGTTAGAAAAAATAATAGAGCTTGGCGAAGAAGTTGTTGAGCAGAAATATGGTAATTTATTTCAAATGTATGAGAAAATTGTTGCCGAGAATCCTTACAAAACCCCAATGATGATTTACCCTGCTGTTCATTATACAATGGGAGGTGTATGGGTAGATTATAATTTAATGACTACAATTCCTGGTTGCTATTGTATTGGTGAGGCTAATTTTTCTGATCATGGAGCAAATAGGCTTGGTGCATCTGCGCTTATGCAAGGATTAGCTGATGGATATTTTGTTCTTCCATATACAATTGGTGATTTTTTATCCAATGATATTAGAACAGGGCCAATCTCTACTGATTTAAAGGAGTTTGAAATAGCTGAAAAAAATGTCTCAGATACTATTGATAAGTTAATGAATATTAAAGGGGATAAGCCTGTAGACTATTTTCATAAAAGATTAGGAAAAGTAATGTGGGAATTTGCCGGAATGGCTAGAAGTAAAGAAGGACTAGAGCATGCAATAAGTGAGATTAAAACAATTAGAAAAGAATTTTGGGAAAATGTTAGAATTCCTGGAGATAAAAATGAAATGAATACAGAGCTGGAAAAAGCCGGAAGAGTAGCAGATTTTTTAGAGCTTGGAGAGCTTTTTGCTAAGGATGGATTAGAAAGAACAGAATCAGCTGGAGGGCATTTTAGAGAGGAGTCGCAAACTCCTGAAGGAGAAGCTTTAAGAAATGATAAAGATTTTGCATTTACTTCAGCATGGGAATTTGTTGGAGAACCATCTGAAGCTATATTGCACAAGGAACACCTTGAGTTTAATGATATTGAGCTTAAGCAAAGATCATATAAATAGTAAATATGGATTTAACATTAAAAATTTGGAGGCAAAAAAATAGCCAGGCTAAAGGAAAAATTGAAACTTATCCTATTTCGGATATTTCAGAGGATTCTTCATTTCTAGAAATGATTGATGTTCTTAACAGTAATATAATACATGAGGGAGGGGAGCCCGTTGCTTTTGATCATGATTGTAGAGAAGGTATCTGTGGAATGTGTTCTATGTATATTAATGGACAAGCTCATGGCCCAATGAGAGGCACAACTACTTGTCAGCTTCACATGCGTTCTTTTAAAGACGGAGAAACAATTTATATTGAACCTTTTAGATCAGGATCTATGCCGGTTATTAAAGATTTAGTTGTTGATAGATCTGCTTTTGATAGGATTCAGCAGGCTGGAGGCTTTGTCTCAGTTAATACCTCTGGAAACACTCAAGATGCAAATGCAGTTCCTATTCCTAAAGCAAATGCCGATAAAGCTTTTGATGCAGCAGCTTGTATTGGTTGTGCTGCTTGTGTGGCAACATGTAAAAATTCATCTGCAATGTTATTTGTAGCGGCAAAGGTGTCTCAATACTCATATCTTCCTCAAGGCGAAGTGGAAGCGAAGGATCGTGTTGTGAATATGGTTAATCAAATGGATAAAGAAGGTTTTGGAAACTGCACAAACACTGGAGCGTGTGAGGTTGAATGCCCTAAAGGAATTTCATTAGAGTATATTGCTAGAATGAATCGAGAGTATATTTCTGCAACTGTAAGCTCAGAAAAATAATAATTTATTATTCTTATTTCTTAAATAATTAAAAAGTTGAAAGAATTTTTAAAGATATCAATTGTTCAAGCAGACTTATTTTGGTTAGATAAGAAGAAAAATATTAAGCTTTTTAATGCTTTGATTGAAAAAGTAGATGAAACTGATATTGTTTTACTTCCAGAAATGTTTAATACTTCATTTTGTCCCTCTGAAATTAAGATGGCTGAAGCTATGAATGGAGATACAGTTAGCTGGATGCGTCAATTGGCATCAGAAAAAAAATGTTCTGTTGTTGGAAGTTTAATGATAAAAGAAAATAATAATATTTATAATCGTCTTATTTGGGCATATAGTAACGGTGAGTATGAATATTATGATAAGTGCCACTTATTTTCTTTAGCTAAAGAAGATCGTTTTTTAACTAAGGGAAACAGTAGGTTAATAATTGACGAGCAGGGCTGGAAAATTTGTCCGTTGATATGTTACGATTTAAGGTTTCCTGTGTTTTGCCGTAATAATGATGAATATGATGTTGTATTGTTTCTATCAAGTTGGCCACAAAAAAGAATAGATGCTTGGACAACTTTATTAAAAGCTAGAGCAATAGAAAATCAATGTATTTCAATTGGCGTTAATAGAGTTGGAACTGATAATTCAAATTTCTTATTTGCTGGGGAGTCATCTGTTTATGATGTTTTTGGAGCAGAAATCCTAAATTTATCAAATCAAACTAACATTATAGAAACTATTACTTTATCTAAAGATAATGTTGCTCTTCAGAAAAGGCAAATGAATTTTCTAAAAGATAGAGATAGTTTTACAATTAATCAATAGCCCAGTCTAACTCAAGATCCCAATTCTCTCTTATATCTATATTTTTATAATACAGAAAAGATCGCTCAGCTTGAATGTTATTATATAAGTTTCCAGTGTCCCAACAGCCATTTTTATTTGAATCAATAAATATTATCATTTGATATTGTCCCACTTCTAAATCATTAATTAAGCAATCTGTTTGATTAAAAGAACCGATAAACTTAATTTGATTGTTTTTGCTTAATTGAATAATAATATCTTTTGATTGATTAAAATTAACTAGTAAATTTCCTGTCTTGATTTCAATAGAGTCAGCTTTGTTTTTTTCTAATTCTAAAAATATTTTTTTAATTGAATCATGCGAAAAATTTGGGTCAAAAAGGTATATAATTGAGTCTACATCCCTTTCAACAATACTATTTTTTTTAAAACCTATTTTATCATTGAAATTTAATTTAATATCTTGTCCATCTATAGCATAAAGCTTATATTCTAAATTATCAAGGTGCTTAAAGTTAAAAAATCCTAACGAATCAGTTTTAGAAATAAAACTTGGCATGTGATTAAAAATATTACTATCATTAATGCTCTTATTATAAAGTAAAACCCAAATGTCTTTCATAGGCTTATCTAAATAGGCGTCTACGGCATAACCTGAGATAAATAATGAGTCTATAATATCTTTTGTTGAAAATACATATTCTAAATTTTTTAAGATATTTCCTTCATTAATATCTTTTAAAGATTGATTTAACTGAATTAAATATGTTGATTTAGTTAATTTTTTTTTGTCAAAAAATAATTCAAGTTGGTTTCCTTTTATTTTGTGTTTAAGATCTATAATCGTAGGACTGCTAAAAATTTTATTAACTAGATTGTTGTCAGCTATATTCTCATCAAATAAAAACACAATTTTATCATAAGAGAAGTTTTTTGTCAAAATTGCAGGATTTGTACTTATTAGTCTTGGGGGCATTATATCTTTCTCTCCCCCGGTTAAAGGCATAACATTTCCGCAGGAATAGATGATACAGCAGAGAACTATTAAAATTACCTTATTTGAATAAATTATTAAATTTGAAATCACAAAACGAATCTAGAGAATATTTTAATAAAAAACCTAAATATTTTCTAAAATACTTTTAAATAAAGTAAGACCATCTGTGTTTTTTAACTCGAGATCTGACGCCCTTTCTGGGTGAGGCATCATTCCAAATACATTTCTATTTTTATTACATACTCCCGCTATATTAAATGAAGAACCATTAGGATTTGCTTCACTATTTACCTTCCCATTCCTATCACAGTATTTAAATAAAATTTGATCATTTTCTTCTAAAGACGCTAGAGTTTTATCATCTGCAAAGTATTTCCCTTCACCATGTGCAATAGGAATTTTAATTGCAGAGTCATTATATAGACTTGTAATTTTTGTTTCTTTAGATATTGTTTTTAAAAAAATATTTTTGCAAATAAACTTGTGACTATTATTGTGCATCAGAGCTCCAGGAAGTAAACCGCTCTCGGTAAGTATTTGGAAACCATTGCAAATTCCAAGAACATACCCGCCATTATTTGCAAATGTTATTATTTCTTGCATTATTGGAGAAAATTTTGCAATTGCTCCTGACCTAAGATAGTCTCCAAATGAAAAACCTCCAGGAAGAATGATAAAATCACAATGTTTTAAATCTCTGTCTTTATGCCAAAGCTCCACAACTTCTTGTTTTAGAATATTACTTAAAACATAAATCATGTCTTTATCACAATTAGATCCAGGAAAAATTACAACTCCAAATTTCATACTTTAATTTTTTAACAAATTTACATATTAAATTATTATCATAAACCTATAATAACATGAACTAATTAATAATAATACAAATATTAAATTAGCGATTTTTCTATGCTTAGAATACGTGAAATAATTAGCTATAAAAATTGCACTAGGAGTAATTAAAAGATACCAGCTTTTATAGTCAAAAAGTATAATTATTAAAAGAGAGATAATAACATAAAAGATTAAAATAAAAAATGATTTTCTAGATTTGATACTTTTTTTGTAGAGCCAGCTAAGAAATTCATAAATAGAAAACAAGCATGTTATCAGTAAAGCAATAGTTAGTATGATTTGATGAGTTTTTAATGGGATTAATTCGTTTAAGCTTATTGTGTTAGTAGAAAAATGAATTTCAGGAATATAAAATTTTGCTCCTGTGGTTAAACAGATAATCAAGTGAAGTAAAAAAGGAGTTATGAAGCCAAGAATTGATACGGTTAGCACTCTCCATTTAAAGTGATTGAAAATAGCTGATGTGTAAAGTATTAGCAAAAGAAATAAAGAAATTTTTGGATTAAAATATGTTGCAATTCCTATTATAATACTTGCATTAAATATTTGATAAAATGGTTGCTCTTTTTGGTATGTTTCAAATAAGTAGTTTAGGACAAACAACATTAGAAAACTACATATTAGATTATTAAACGAGTTTTGATAGAATGAATTGAGCAGAACAAAAACAAAAGCAATAATTATATTTTCTTTTTTAATAACATTGTTCTCATAAATTAAATTATTAAGACCTATAGCATGTATTGGTATAATAATTAATGAGAATAAAAATATTACAATAGGAGGGAGATACATTGATGAAAAAAATAGACTAAAGCTATTTTGATGTAATGGAATCAAAAAAAATATTACAGAAAAAGCAATAAAAAATATTATTGCTTTTGGTTGCGGGTTTATTAATTTATTTATAATCATCTTTTAATTAAAAAATATTTAAATTTGGACATCAAAATATTATAAATTATGATGAAAAATTTTTGGAGTGCAGTTGGTGATTTTTTCACTTTTACATTTGAGTTTATGCCACTAATTGGTAACAAAATAAACTATCTCTATATTCTTATAATATTTCTTTTTCTTGTTACTTGGGTTACAATGATGTTTAGGCACAAAAAAAATGGAGAAGAACATAACTCTTCTTTATAGATCAAAGCCTATATCATTTCTAAATTTTTTCCCTTTAAATGAAATTAGTTTAAGGTTCTCGTATGATTTATCAATAGCCTCTGCTGTATTTTGACCAAAAGAAGTTACTGCTAAAACTCTACCTCCGTTTGTTATAGTTTTCTCACCGCTTGAAATTGTACCTGCGTGAAAGAAAATACTGTCACATTCTTTTTCAAGACCATCAATTATAAATCCTTTTTCATATTTTTCTGGATAACCCTCTGAAACTAGCATAACTGTTGCAGCTGCTTCGCTTGAAATATTGAGATCTTTCTCGCTAAATGTACCATCACCGATTCCTTTTAAAAGATTTAAGAAGTCTGATTTTATTCTAGGAATTATAACTTCAGTTTCAGGATCTCCTAATCTGACATTATACTCTATGACCTTTGCCTCAGAGCCAACTTTTATTAAGCCAATGAAGATAAATCCTTGATATAAAATGCCATCTTTTTTCAGGCCTTCCACTGTTGGTTTAATTATTTCTTGATCAACTTTTTCCATGAAAAACCTATCAATAAAAGGAACTGGAGAAACAGCTCCCATTCCTCCTGTATTTAGACCCTGATCACCTTCACCAATTCTTTTGTAATCTTTGGCCGAAGGAAGTATTTTATAAGAATCCCCATCAGAGAGAATAAAAACAGAGAATTCAATACCTTTTAAAAATTCTTCAATCACAACTTTTGAACTAGCAATTCCAAATTTCTTTTCAAGTACCATTTTATTAAGCTCTTGCTTAGCCTCTTCAATTTTGTCAATAATTAAAACTCCTTTTCCAGCTGCAAGCCCATCGGCTTTTAGTACATAAGGTGAGTTAAGGGTTTCTAAATAATTATAACCATCTTGAATATTTTCTTTTGTGAATGTTTTAGATTTTGCTGTAGGAATATTATGTCTTTGCATAAATTCTTTGGCAAAATGTTTGCTACCCTCTAGTTGTGCGCCTAATTTTGAAGGTCCGATGATAATTATATCCTGTGTTTCTACTTTATTGTTGAAAAAATCTGTTATACCATCAACTAATGGGTCTTCTGGGCCTACAACAATTAAATTTATATTTTTTTCAAGCGCAAATTCTTTTAATTTATCAAATTCTTTTAGAGAGATGTTTACATTTTGTCCAACTAGCTTTGTTCCAGCATTTCCTGGAGCAAAGAATAATTTTTTACACTGACTACTTTCTGAAATTTTTTTACCTAAAGCATGTTCTCTTCCCCCACTGCCTAATATTAAAACATTCATTTTTTTAATTATTATATTTTAATTAATTACTATTCATTTTCCATAGCTTTTAAAATTTCATTTGTCAGCTCCATATTATGAAATACTTGCTGAACATCATCATTTTCTTCTAATAAATCAAGTAATTTTAAAACTTTTATTGATTCATCTGCAGAGATTCTTTTTAAATTATTTGGAATTCTCTGTAGCTCAGAGTTTTGAATCTCAATATTTAATTTTTCTAATTTTACTTGCATATTATTGAAGTCTGAAAGGTTACAATAGATCGTAATTGCCTCGTCATCAATTTCAAGCTCTTCCAAACCAACATCAATCAACTCCATTTCTAGCTCTTCAATATCTATTGTTATATTCATAGGGTCTATTGTAAAAACCCCTTTCCTATTAAAAATAAACTCTAGAGAGCCATTTGTGCCTAATGCTCCATCACATTTACTGAAATAGGACCTAACATCTGCAACTGTTCTGTTATTATTATTTGATGCGCAATCAACAAATATAGCTACACCGTAAACCGCGTACCCTTCAAGTGTAATTTCTTCATAATTAGCTGTTTCTTTACTGCTTGCTTTTTTAATTGCACGTAAAACATTATCCTTGGGCATATTTGCAGCTTTAGCATTTTGCATCACTTGCCTTAATCGAGAATTTGTCTCTGGATTTGCTCCGCCCTCTTTGACTGACATTACAATATCCTTCCCAATTCTTGTGAAAGTTTTGGCCATTTTAGACCATCTCTTCATTTTTCGTGCTTTTCTAAACTCAAATGCTCTACCCATCCGTATCTCGTTTATTCAAAAGTAGTAATTTAATCATCTAATTGCAATACAGCTACAAATGCTTCCTGAGGGATTTCTACATTACCAACCTGTCTCATTCTCTTTTTCCCTTTCTTTTGTTTCTCTAGAAGCTTTCTTTTTCTACTTATATCTCCTCCATAGCACTTGGCTGTAACATCTTTTCTTAAAGCTTTAACAGTTTCTCTAGAAATTATCTTAGAACCTATTGCTGACTGAATAGCAATATCAAATTGTTGTCTTGGTATCAGCTCTTTTAATTTTGAGCATAATTTTTTTCCTAGAGAATAAGAGTTTGTTTTATGTACTAGTGCAGAGAGTGCGTCTACCGGGTCTCCATTTAAAAGAATATCTAGCTTGGCTAGACTGGAAATTTTGTAATCAATTGGGTAGTAATCAAAAGATGCATATCCTTTAGAAACAGATTTTAATCTATCATAGAAATCGAAAACAATTTCCCCAAGTGGCATTTCAAATGTAAGTTCTACTCTGTCTGTTGTTAAATAAACCTGATTCCTTAATTCTCCTCTTTTTGAAATACAAAGAGTCATAACCTGACCTATAAAATCTGATTTTGTAATAATTTGCGCTCTTATGTATGGCTCTTCAACATAATCTAAAGTGCTAGGGTCAGGATAGTCTGAAGGGTTATGAATTACTAGCTTTTCTTTATTGCTTTTATATGCAAAGTAAGAAACATTTGGCACCGTTGTTATTACAGTCATCTCAAACTCTCTTTCTAGTCTTTCCTGAATTATTTCCATATGTAGCATTCCTAAAAAACCACAACGAAAACCAAATCCAAGAGCCGCCGATGATTCTGTCTCGAAAGTAAGAGAGGCATCGTTTAGCTGTAGCTTTTCCATAGAACTTCTAAGCTCTTCAAAGTCTTCATTGTCTACTGGATAAATACCGGCGAATACCATTGGTTTTACTTCTTCAAAACCTTTTACTGGCTCTTTAGCTGAGTTTTCTACTGTTGTTATTGTATCTCCTACTCTTACCTCTTTTGCTTCTTTAATACCAGATATTATATAACCAACCTCACCACAGCTCATATTTTTTTTTGGAAATTGTTTTAATCTAAGTGCTCCAATTTCATCAGCTAAATATTCTTTTTCTGTAGACATGAATTTAACTTTTTGCCCTTTTTGAATTGTACCGTTAATTATTTTAAAATACGCTTCAATACCTCTAAAGGTATTATACACAGAGTCAAAAATCATTGCCTGTAAAGGCATGTTAGGGTCTCCTTTAGGGGGAGGGATTTTTAAAATTATATCTTCCAATATTTGTTCAATACCAACTCCTGTTTTGGCACTTGCGGGAATTATATCTTCATGTTTGCATCCAATTAGATCAACTATTTGATCTTTTACAACTTCAGGTTCAGCACTTGGAAGATCAATTTTATTTAATACTGGAATAATTTCAAGATCGTTTTCAAGTGCAAGGTATAGATTTGATATAGTTTGAGCTTGAATTCCTTGAGCAGCATCCACAATTAGTAAGGCTCCCTCACATGCTGCAATAGAGCGAGAAACTTCATATGAAAAGTCAACATGCCCAGGGGTATCAATTAGATTTAATACATACTCTTCATTATTGTATTGATATGTCATTTGAACAGCATGACTCTTAATTGTAATTCCTCTTTCTTTTTCTAAATCCATATCGTCCAATAACTGATCTTGAGAGTCTCGTTCACTAACTGCTCCAGTAAATTCAAGTAGTCTATCTGCTAAAGTGCTTTTTCCATGATCAATATGGGCTATGATGCAAAAATTTCTAATTTTTTTCATTACTGGCGAAAATACATTTTTTCAAAAATATTTCGTTATTAAATTTCGTATTATTGTCCAAGAAAATGTACACTATGAGTAAAGTAAAAATAAATAAGCGAAGACATATACTAAAGTCTATTACATGGAATTCACTTGCTATGACTACCACTTACTTTGTTTTAACAGAATTACCGCCTTTTTTTGACCTAGAGCCTATATCTAAGAGTGGGGCAGGATTTTTAGTTGTTTTAGATAGAATTGTGAAATTAATTTTTTATTATTTTCATGAAAGGGCTTGGTTTACTTCTAATTTTGGAGTAAAAAAATAATTAGTTATTTCTTTGCTATATAATTGTATGTTATTTTAATATCATTCTTATTCTTTTTTAACTCCTCCTCTTCATCAATTTCCCATTGATATACATCTTTTTTTGGCCCTAAATCCTTAAAAAAAAACGCAATAATTAGTCCAGTAATTAATCCGGAAAGATGTCCTTCCCATGAAACATTTTCGTGTGTTGGGAGTAAACCCCAAAACATACTCCCATAAATAAAAACCACAACAAGTGAAAGCGCAGACAGTCTCTTGTTTTTTTTCATTAAGCCACTAAAAAAAATAAAACCTGCTAGAGCATAAATAAAACCGCTAGCCCCAATATGAAAGCTTTCTCTGCCGATCCCCCAAAGTAAAATACCCGAGGTGAAATACAACCAGGAAATTAATTTAAATTTAATTTCTGGATAGAAGTAAATTAAGCTAGAACCCAACACTATAATTGGCATAGAATTATTGATTAAGTGATTAAAATCTTTATGTATTATTGGTGAGAAAAGTATTCCTTTTAATCCTTCAAATGATCTAGGCAATACACCAAAATCTACATAAGAAGTATTATAAAAAATTTCTATGAACTTTATGCTCCACATAATTAGTAAAAAAACTAGTGGATATTTTATTGTTTTAATTAATTTTTTAGCATTCATTATTAATGTTTTATTCTACAATAAAATTAATCTTTTGAAACTAAATTGAGGTATAAATCTGTATTTTTACTTAATGATACCAACCAAAAACAAATTATTTTTACTAGATGCTTTTGCTCTTATCTACAGAGCATACTTTGCATTTGCTAAAAATCCTAGAATTAATTCAAAAGGTTTAGAAACTTCTGCAATTTTTGGTTTTACTAACTCTCTTCTTGAAATTTTAAGAAAGGAAAACCCTTCACATATTGCAGTTGTTTTTGACACTAAAAAACCAACAGAAAGACATATAGATTTTCCAGAATATAAAGCCCATAGAGATGCTATGCCAGAGGGTATTTCTATTGCGTTGCCATATATTGATAAATTATTAAATGCTTTAAAGATTCCTAAGTTATTTATGGATGGTTACGAAGCTGATGATGTGATTGGAACGATTGCTAAGAAGGCGGAGAAAAATGGTTTTCAAGTGTTTATGATGACATCTGATAAAGATTTTGCGCAGCTTGTTTCGGAAAATATTTTTATGTACAGACCTGGAAATAAATGGCAGCCAACTGAAACTTGGGGTATCAAGGAAGTGTTAGATAAGTTTCAGATAAAAAGAGTTGATCAAGTAATTGATTTTCTTGCAATGATGGGGGATGCAGCTGATAATATTCCTGGTATTTCAGGAGTTGGAAAAAAAACAGCTCAAAAATTTATAAATGATTATGATTCTGTTGAGGGTTTGTTTGCTAACACAGATCAATTAAAAGGTAAAATTAAGGAGAAAGTTGAATCTTCAAAAGAGATTGGATTATTATCAAAAAAACTTGTAACTATTATCACTGATGTTCCAATAGATTTTGAGTTTGACGAAATGGAGCTAGATTTTAATAATCTTGACGAATTAACAGTACTTTTTGAAGAACTTGAGTTTAGAAATTTTTTAAACAGATTTTCTCTACTTGCTAAAAATAATGATGAAATCCTTAAAGAAGAAGAAAATAAACCTATAGAAAATGAAAAAACAAATGATACTCAATTTGATTTGTTTTCAAATGTTGTTCCAGCAATCAAATTGAAAACTGGATTTAATATTAAGTCAAACACAAAAACTATTTCTACAATTAAAGATCTTACCAATTTTTTTGAGGTTAATTCTCAAGAGGATATATTAGTTTTTAATTTTATCTACGATAAAGATAATACTTCTAGTTTGGGACTCTCATTTAAAGAAAATGAATTTGTTTTTATTAATCTAATAAATAGCTCCGAAAATTATACTCAATTATTAAAACAAATTTTTGAGGATTTAAAGATTACTAAAATCTCATATAACATCAAGTCACAGATCAAAATATTAGATGATTTAGGAATAGCTTTAGTAGGAAGTATTTTTGATATAAATATAGCTCACTATATTTTGCATCCTGATATGAGGCACAATCTTGATGTTATTTCAGAAAATTATCTGTCTTTAAGTATCGAGAGTGATAAAGAGTTATTGCGAAAATCTCCTAACAAAAACACACTTACATATTTAAGTAGCGATAAGCTTACAGAAGTTTCTTCACAAAGAATTCAAGTGATTCAGAGTTTATATCCCATATTTCTTAAAGAATTAGATAATATTAAATCCAAAGATTTATTTTTAAATATTGAGATGCCTTTAATTAGAGTTTTAGCAAAGATGGAGGGTTATGGAATTTCTTTAGACACTAAGATGCTAAATGAGTACTCAATTGAGCTAGAAAAGGTTTTAAATAGTTCTGTGGAAAAGATTTACAATTTAGCTGGATCAGAATTTAATATTTCATCTCCAAAGCAATTAGGAGAAGTGCTGTTTGATCAAATGAGTCTCGTAAAAAAACCTAAGAAAACAAAATCTGGACAATATTCAACTTCTGAAGAAACGTTACAATCATTAAAAGAAGAGCATGATATAATTGAACACATATTGGAATACAGAGAAATAAAAAAACTACTTAGCACCTATGTTAATGCTTTGCCACTCTTAGTTGATAATAATGGTAAAATACATACTACTTTTAATCAATCTGTGGCTGCTACTGGAAGACTCAGCTCAACTAATCCCAATATTCAAAATATACCTATTCGAACAACTAGGGGGATGAAGGTAAGAGAATCATTTACTGCAAGCAAAGACTGCCTTTTACTTGCTGCAGATTATTCACAAATTGAATTAAGAATTATGGCTTCTTTGAGTAAAGATAGTACAATGCTTAAGGCTTTTAATGAAGGTATTGACATTCACACTGCCACAGCTGCCAAAGTATTTAAAGTAAATGTTGAGGATGTCACAAGAAATATGAGATCAAAGGCAAAATCTGTGAATTTTGGGATTATTTATGGTATATCTGCATTTGGATTAGCACAAAATACTGGAATGAGTCGTAAGGAGGCGAAAGAGGTTATTGAACAATATTTTGAGGAATTTCCTGGTATAAAAATATATATGGATCATTCTATTAACAAAGCTAGAGAAAATGAATTTGTAGAAACAATATTTGGTAGAAGACGTTATTTAAAAGATATTAATTCCAGAAATGCAATTATGAGAAATGCTGCTGAGAGAAATGCAATCAATGCCCCCATTCAGGGCTCTGCTGCTGATATTATTAAAAAAGCAATGATTGATATTGATACAGAGTTGTCTAAACGAAATTTAAAGTCTAAAATGTTACTACAAGTACATGATGAACTTATTTTTGATATGTTAAAAACTGAAGAATTTGAATTAAGAGCAGTCGTAAATGACTGTATGTCTAATGTCTGTGATATTTCAGTTCCATTAGTTGTGGATACTGGAGTTGGAGAAAATTGGCTTCAAGCCCATTAGAAAATAACTCTATTTTTTAATAAATAGTAAATACAGCACAACTAACGCTATCACACCAATAAATGAACTTCCTGCGTCTTGAACATTTCCCACTGGATCCCAGCTTAAAATTTTATCATCCACTATTAATTGTACAATAATTCCAAGGCATAAAAAAGATAATGATAACGAAATCGCTTTGTTTAGTGTATCTATTATAAGTGAATATAATTTTTTCATAAAAGTTTTATTGATTTGCTAAAGATAGAATTAAATTTCTAAAAAAAAATAGCCCTACTTAAAAGAAGCAGGGCTATTTAATTAAAATTTAATAATTATTCTTACTTTTTAGTTAAAAGTGAGAATAATACACATAAACCAACTAATCCGGCAAATCCTGCACCACCTAATCCGTTGATAACTCCCATTACATTGTCAATCACTGACAGTCCAAACATAGCACCATTTCCAAAAAGAATTTCTACAGCAACACCTAGTCCTAAAACTGTCATAATTAAACCTGTTAAGCCTTGAAAAAAGCCATTAAAATACTTAAATACATTATCCATAATAATTTAATAATTTGATTAATACTACAGCAAACTTATAGTATAAATGATCTTTATCTAATTTAAAGCTTAACTTATTTTAAAGTTAGGCTAAAAAAACACGTCTTAATTGTTTTTTCAAAAATTTGATTTAAACATATGATTATCAGTTATTTATATTTTTTTTTCTGTTTTTTTTCTGGTTTTTCTCTGACTTTTTACACATTATATTGTTCAAAATCTAAGAAGCATAATAAGTAGTTGTTAATCAGTATTTTAAGTATGTTTTTTTGTTTTTTTTAAGAGTTTTTTTGAGTATTTTATCTAAATTGAGATTTCTCTAAGTAAGAGCTCATTTGATTCAAAATTTTCTTGATTTTCAATTACATATAGTATCTTCATGGCGATATCCTCAGCTTTTTCTAGATCTCCATTTTTATGATAATTTTTAAAGTTTTCTAACAAAGGGAATTCTTCTTCTTTTGCAGATCTAATTTTTAATTGCATATCTGTGTCTATAATTCCTGGCGAAATAGAAAATGATTTTAAGTTGTTAAATTCTTCATTAATACAAGAATTTAACATTTTTAGTGCAGATTTAGATGCGCAATAAGTTGACCAGCTTGTAATTGGTCGGAATGCAGCACCTGAGCTGATATTAATTAATGTATGCTTAGTATTGCTTTGCTTTTTTATTTTGGCAAGGAATTTATTTAAGATAATAGTTGGAGCAATAATATTTACCATATACTCTAAAATTATTTCTTTATTATCTCTTCTTCCTAATGGTTTTATTTCACCTATATCTCCAGCATTATTAACTAAAATTGTATGTTTTGAATTTACAAAACTTGGAATTTTTAGTGATAATAACTTTTTTTCATTACTTAAGTCTGCCTTTATAAATTTAAAATTTGTATTAGTTATACTATTTTTTCTAGAAACCCCTACAACCATGTATCCTTTGCTTAGCATTAAACTTGCTAAGGCTTTACCGACACCGCTACCGGTTCCACTAATAATTACATTTCTTTCCATTCAGTTAAATTGTTTTTGTTAATACTTAATCTAAAGTTTTTGTTTATATACTTTTGTAAAAGTATTAAAATCAACCACTAAATTGTTAGACAATTTTATTAAACAAATCAAATTTGAACAAAATAATATTTGCACATTTAGCTCTTTTTATTGTTAATTTAATTTATGCTTTAAATTACTCAATCGCTAAAGATGTTATGCCAGAATTCATTAAACCTTCAGGCTTTATTTTACTTAGAGTTTCTACAGGAGTTTTTCTTTTTTTTATTTTTTTTAAATCGTTTATAAATGAAAAAATTAATAGATCAGATATTATTAGATTTTCCGCATGTGGTCTTTTTGGAGTTGCTATTAATCAATTATTTTTTTTCGAAGGGTTAAGTCTCACAACACCCATTAATGCCGCTATTATTATGACTACTAATCCAATTTTAGTGATTGTAATTTCAGCAATACTTTTAAGAGATAAAATAAGTTTAAGGAAAATTATAGGAATTATTTTTGGTTTTATTGGTGCGTGTAATCTTATTCTTAATTCTGGAGATTTTAGCTTTAATAATAATTTTTTAATTGGTAATTTTCTAGTTTTTATTAATGCAACTAGCTATGCACTTTACTTAGTTTTAGTAAAAGATCTAATGAACCGATATCATCCTATTACGGTAATGTTTTATGTTTTCTTATTTGGCTTGATTTTTGTGATGCCATTTGGCTATGAAAACCTTATGTTAATTGACTTGCAAACTTTCACCAATGAAATTTATTTAAAAGTTTTATTTGTAATAATATTTACAACATTTATTGCTTATTTATTTAATGGTTTTGCATTAAAGTCATTGACCCCATCAACTGTCAGTGTCTATATATATCTTCAGCCATTGCTTGCGTCTTTAATTGCTTTATCATTAAATGTTGACACATTAGATATTCAGAAAATTATTTCTACTTGTTTTATTTTTACTGCAGTTTTTTTAGTAAGTCTACCACAAAAAAAAGTGAAAACAGATTAACTTTCATAGTTTTGTGTAAAATATGATATTATGATTCAATCAATGACAGGATATGGAAAGAGTGAATTAAATTTAGCTAAAGCTAATTTTATAATTGAAGTAAAATCACTAAACTCTAAGCAATTAGATGCAAATGTTAAAATTTCATCTGCTTACAGAGATAAAGAGATTGGATTAAGAAAGCTTTTATCAGAAAACTTATTTAGAGGAAAGGTAGAGCTTTCTGTTTGGAAAGAGAAAAATGAATCAACATTACAAAACACACTCAACACTCAAGCGATTAAAGAATATTATAGTCAAATATTTGAGCTAAGGAAAGCGCTTTCCGCAACTAATAATATGTTTACTATGAAGTCTTTTGATGCTGATTTACTTCCCACTGTTTTAAAGATGCCTAATGTTTATATTACAAAAGAAGATAATATAGTTGAAGAAGATTGGACACAAATTAAAAGCTCAATCTTAAAAGCAATTGCAGAATTAATTAAATATAGAACAACTGAAGGTCTTAAATTAGAAAAAGACATAAATCTAAGAATAAAAAAAATAAGTTCATTATTACTAGATATTAAGCCCTTTGCTGATTCTAGAATAAAGAAAATAAAACAAAACTTATTTGAAAAGATTTCAAGTATTGAAAGTAAGAAAGTTGATGAAAACAGGCTCGAGCAAGAACTAATTTTTTATCTGGAAAAGCAAGATATAACAGAGGAACAGGTACGGCTAAAGGCACATTTAGAATATTTTACTGATACCGTAAAAACTGATTTCCCAAATGGGAAGAAACTTGGCTTTATAGCTCAAGAAATTGGAAGAGAAATTAATACAATAGGCTCAAAATCTTCTGATGCTGATATGCAAAGGCTTATTGTGCAGATGAAGGATGAGCTAGAAAAAATTAAAGAACAATTATTAAATATTTTGTAGTGGAAGGGAAATCAATTGTTATATCAGCACCATCAGGTGCAGGAAAGACATCGATTGTTAGATTTTTAACTGATCATGAAAAATCATTACGTTTTTCGATATCTGCTTGCACTAGGAGCAAAAGAGGTAACGAAGTTGATGGTGAAGATTATTATTTTTTGAGTGAAAATGAGTTTAAATTTAGGATTGCTAACAAAGAGTTTTTGGAATGGGAGCAGGTTTATTCTAATCAGTTTTATGGCACATTAAATTCAGAGTTAGAAAAAATATGGAATAACAACAATCATGTTATTTTTGATGTTGATGCGATAGGCGGAATAAATATTAAGAAGAAAATGCATAATAATTGTTTAGCATTATTTATTATGCCGCCCTCTTTAGATGTTTTGTCTAAAAGATTAAAATCAAGAGGAACTGATTCTAAAGAAAATATTATTACTAGACTAGATAAGGCCTCACAAGAAATTGCCTTAAAGGATGAATTTGATCATATAATTGTTAATGATAACTTAGAAATAGCATGTCAAGAAACCTTAAAGTTAATAGAGAGTTTTATTAAATAATTTAATATGAATGTAGGTTTATTTTTTGGCTCTTTTAATCCTTTCCATATAGGCCATATGGCAATTGCATCGTATATTGTGGAATATACTAATTTAGATCAAGTGTGGTTTGTAGTGTCTCCTCAAAACCCCTTAAAGAAAAAATCATCTTTGCTTGATCAATATCATAGATTACAAATTATAAGAGCTGAGATAAATGATATCGATAATTTAATTGCTTCTGACATTGAATTTTCATTATCTCAGCCCTCATATACTATTGATACTTTAGCTTACCTTATAGGTAAGTATCAAGACTATAAATTTTCTTTAATAATGGGAGCTGACAATATTAACTCAATAAGCAAATGGAAAAACTATATGCAAATTGTAAGTCACCATCCAATTATTGTCTATCCTCGTCCAAATATTAATTATAAAGAGATTTATAAAAATGTTACTTATCTAAAAGATGCTCCAATTATTGATGTTTCATCTAGTTTTATTCGAAGGTCAATAAAAAATAAAAAGAAAGTCTCGTTTTTAGTTCCTGAAAAGGCTTGGTCTTACATTGATGAAATGAATTTTTATAAATAAATTATGGATAAAATTTTTATATCATTTTTGATGTTTTTTCTTTTTGTTTCGTGTCTTGATAAAAAGGAAAATAACTCAGATGATAATTTATTTACAGAATATAAAGGATGGTGGATTTATGGGGAAGGTCTTCATTTGTTTAAAGACGAGATTAGTCTTGATGAGTATGTTGTAATTTTTCCTAATGAAGACTCTATTGAAATAATAGACTTATATTTATCAATAGCTGAAATGGAATATTTCCCTATGGATGTTCAGCTAAATGGTAATGTATCTGAGGATTCCTTGATTGTAAGTGATTTTGAAATACTTTACATTCAGGGATGTGACGAGCAATAGAATTATTCGCTATAAAGCACATTTATAACAGTTTCCCCAACTGCTTTTAAAGTTTCTTTACTAATATTATCCATATTATCTTGGTGAGTATGCCAATGCTTGTTGAAATTTGTTTTAGTAAAAGGGTCAAACTCAATAATATCAATTGTGGGTATACCTGCTATTGAATTGACATAATAATGGTCGTCCATAATTTCTGCACTTTTTTGATATACAAAATAATTAGAGTAACCTATTTCGTGAGCCTTAGACCATACTTTTTCTAAAATATTTTGAGCATAAAAATTTGAGATTCCTTCATGCCTAAATGTTGCTCCTTGAGCTCCAACCATATCTAAAAGAATTCCGTATTTAGCAAAATACTCTTTTTTGTGAGGGTTTTTAGACCAATATTGAGAGCCAAGACACCATGAGTTGTTCATAACTGGATATTTTGAGTTTTCGGGTTGACCATAATCTTCCGCATCAAATAAGATTATATCAACACCAATACTTGGCGTTTGGATGTTTAAGTTTCTAGCTATCTCCAGTAGAACTCCAACTCCGCTTCCCCCATCATTTGCCCCTAATATTGGAGCCTCTTTATTTACAGTGTCATGATCGGCAATATGTCTGGAATCCCAGTGAGCAAAAAGAGCAATACGATTGTTTAGATTAGGTAAATAGCTTGCAATAATATTATTCAGCTCATGTTTTTTATTATCATAAGTTGTTACTTGTGTTTTTTGAACTAACACATTGGCATTATATGATAATAATTTTTTTTCTAGGTATCTGGAACATTTTCTCCAGGATTCACTACTAATGACTCGAGGTCCAAAATCAACTTGTTTTTGAATGAATGAGTAAGCGCTATCCGCATTAAACTTTGGAACTATTACATTTATCTTTTCAGCTTTTGTTTTAATTTCTTTATCTTTCTTTTGTGAACATGATGAAATTATTAAAACAAATAAAATATATGAGTATTTCATGAATTGTATTCTACTTTGACTTTGCATGCCAGCTACTGCCATCTCTACCGTCTTTAATTTCTATTCCTACATTATTTAAATCATCTCTAATCAAATCTGCTGTTTCAAAATCTTTAGAAATTTTTGCTTTTTTTCTAAGTTTTAGAATTAAATCCATGATTTCATTTGTAGTATTTTCACCTCTATTATCTTTCCTAGATTTTAGTCCTAAAATGTCAAAAATAAAAAACTGAAATAATTCTTTTAGTTTTTTAAGGTTGTCTACATCAATTTTCGCCTTACCATCATTAAGAGAATTAATAATTTTTACTCCTTCAAATAGGTGTGATATTAATATTGGTGTATTAAAATCATCATTCATTGAAGCATAACATTTATCTTCAAGTTCTTGGATATTAAAATCTGTATTTTTAGATGAGGATATCTTTAATATTGTTTCACAAGAATCCATTAACTTGTTGAGCCCCTTACTTGATGCTTTTAGAGCATTATTGCTAAAATCAAGAGTTCCCCTATAGTGAGCTTGAAGTATAAAGAATCTAATTGTCATAGGACTGTATGCCTGCTCAAGTTTGTAGTGATTACCATTAAAAAAATCACTTAGTGTAATAAAATTACCTAAAGATTTCCCCATTTTTTTACCATCTATTGTAATCATATTGTTGTGCATCCAATATTTAACAGGGGCACAACCATGAGCGGCATTACTTTGAGTAATTTCTGCTTCATGATGCGGAAATGTCAAGTCATTTCCCCCGCCATGAATATCAAAAGTTTTTCCAAGATACTTCTCACTCATAGCTGAACATTCCATATGCCACCCAGGAAAGCCAGTTCCCCATGGAGATGGCCATTTCATTATGTGTTCTTTTGAAGCATTTTTCCAAATTGCAAAATCCACATGACTTCTTTTTTCATTTTGACCATCAAGCTTTCTAGTTCCTTCTAAGGTATCTTCTAAATTTCTTCCAGATAAAACGCCATAATTATAGTCCTTATTATATTTTTTAACATCAAGATAAACTGATCCATTAACTTCATAAGCATAGCCATTTGTAATTATTTTTTTAATCATTTCAATTTGCTCAATAATATGACCAGTGGCTCTAGGTTCTATTGAAGGCGGGAGGCAGTTTAAATGCTCCATAGCTTTGTGATAACTTATTGTGTAATGCTGAACTACTTCCATTGGCTCTAATTGCTCAAGTCGCGCTTTTTTTGAGATTTTATCTTCACCCTCATCACTGTCATTTTCCAAATGACCAGCATCAGTTATGTTTCTTACATACCTAACTTTGTAATTACTATTTTGTAAATATCTAAATACAATATCAAATGTAATTGCTGGCCTGGCATGACCAAGGTGAGGATCTCCATATACAGTTGGTCCGCAAACATACATGCCGACATAATCTTTGGTTAATGAATTAAATTCTTCCTTTTTTTTAGATAAAGTGTTATATATGTAAATTTTATTTTTCATCTGACGCTAACTTATATTTATTTTTTAAATTAATCATCATTTCATCAGTCATAATCTTTAAATTATATTTTGATTTCCAATTCCAATGCTCTCGAGAAAGGGAGTCGTTAATACTTTGAGGCCAAGAGTCTGCAATTTCTTGTCTAAAATCTGCAGAGTAATTAATTTTAAAACCCTCAATATGTTTAGATATTTCATTAGAAATCTCTTTTGGATTAAAACTTATGCCTGCTAAATTATATGAAGAACGAATTTTTATATTTTCACTAGGAGCTTCCATAATTTGAATTGTTGCTCTAATTGCATCTGTCATATACATCATTGGAAGCGTTGTATGCTCAGAAAGAAAAGAGGTATAAGCCTTTTTTTGAATTGCTTGATGAAATATTTCTACAGCATAGTCTGTTGTTCCGCCTCCAGGATTTGACTTCCATCCGATTAATCCAGGATATCTTATTGACCTGACATCAACATTAAATTTATTAAAGTAGTACTCGCACCATCTTTCTCCAGACAGCTTACTTATTCCGTAGACAGTATTAGGTTCAGTAATTGTATATTGAGGAGTTAAATTTTTTGGCGTTGTAGGTCCAAAAACAGCAATTGAAGAAGGCCAAAATATTTTTTTTATTAATTTTTCTTTTGCTAGATTTAGAACATTAAATAATGATTTCATATTTAAATCCCATGCAAAGCTTATATTTTTCTCAGCATTTGCAGACAGTATGGCTGCTAGAAGATATATCTGAGAAATATTATGTTTTTTTACAATGCTTAATAATTTTTTATTATCAGTTATATCTAAGATTTCAAATTGCCCAGAATTCATGATTTCTTGAGATGATCTTACTATATCAGAGGCAATAACCCGATCGTTACCGTAGATTTTTCTTAACTCTAAAACTAATTCAGTTCCTATCTGCCCCGAGGAACCTACAACTAAAATATTATCTTGCATATACCATGTTTGTTTTTTACAAATATAATACTAAAGACTAAATTCTTTGTAATTATTTTATCGTCTATAGAATATTAATCTTTTGTATCTTTGTTATCTATAAAAATGGTGTTGCTAATGGATCCAAATGGAGGTAAGAATAATTTATCTAACAAGCTAAGTAAAAAAGAGGCAATAGAGAGATTAAAAAAAGAAAATTTCAGAAGAATTACTGTCTCTTTTTATAAATATATAATTATTAATGATACCAATTTGTTTAGAGATGAATTATACAGCGAGTGGTCTTCTTTAAACGTCTTTGGAAGAATTTATTTAGCTACTGAAGGAGTTAATGCACAAATGAGTGTTCCAGAAGATAACTGGAATAATTTTATTAGTTGTCTAAATAATATTAACTATTTAAAAAACATTCATTTTAAAATTGCTGTTGAAGATGATGGTAGATCTTTTTATAAGTTAACAATTAAGATTAGAAAAAAAATTGTTGCTGATGGTCTTGGCGACAATGAATACGATGTTACAAATGTTGGTAGGCATATGTCTGCAATAGAGTGGAATGATGCTATTAATAATGGAGCTACTATTATTGATATGCGAAATCATTATGAAAGTGAGATTGGTAAATTTAAGGGGGCGATATGTCCTGAAGTTGAAACATTTAAAGAGGAGCTTCCTTTAGTTAAAGATCTTTTAAAAGGTAAAGAAGGTGAGAAGGTCCTTCTTTATTGTACAGGTGGAATTCGTTGTGAAAAGGCGTCTGCCTACTTGAATGAACACGGTTTTAGTGATGTTAATCAATTGCATGGTGGTATTATTGATTATGTAAGGCAAATAAACGCAGACTCTTCAATTGAAAATAAATTTATTGGTAAAAACTTTGTATTTGATGACAGATTATCAGAAAGAATAACTGATGATGTGATAAGTCATTGCCATCAATGCGGCAAAAAATGTGATGATCATATTAATTGTATTAACGTTAATTGTAATTTACTTTTTTTGCAATGCAAAAAATGTAAAATTAAATACGAAAGTTGCTGTTCAATGGGTTGTGTTGAAATCTCAAGATTATCGCCTGAAGACAAAAAAGAATTAAGAAAAGGGATGGGCAATAAAAAAATCTTTCATAGTCATAAAAAAGTAAAATTAAATTTAAAATGAAAACAATTAGAATAACCAAACAATTCAAAATGGAAATGGCTCATGCATTGCATGGATATGACGGACTGTGTAAAAATATACATGGACATTCTTATAAGCTTTGGGTTACATTAAAAGGAGATATAAAGGATGAGCCTGGGCATAAAAAAGATGGTATGGTGTTAGATTTTAGCCTGCTTAAAAAAATAGTCAAACCTACAATCATTGATAAATATGATCACTCTCTGGTTTTAAATGCAAACAGCCCTCATGCTGAGATTGACCTGTCAGCTTTTGATAAAGTTTTTCATCTTCCATATCAACCTACCTCTGAGAATCTTGTTCATGATTTTGCAAAAACTATTATAAAACTTCTACCAGAGAATGTAACACTCTATAAAATTGTATTGTCTGAAACTGCAAATTCTTTTGCTGAATGGTGTTGTGATGATAACAATTAATTAAAATGATTATAAATAATCTAATTTAACATTAAATATTAAAAAAATCATAGCATAAATAAATGTGTAAATATGTATTTTTGCCTTCGTAAAAATTAAAAAATGACAAATCTATTAATTGCCCTAGTTGTTATTCTAGCTATTGCCGCTCTGGTTCAGCTGGTAAGAGTTAACGAATTATTATCAGAAATCACTAATGAGGATACAAATTCTGTAACTGATGATGATAATAATAAAAACGGAATTTTATTTTTGCTTACAATCCCACTTTTTTTAGGTTTTGTTGTTTGGCAAATGGTGACATGGGATCATCTTTTATTGCCTCCTGCAAGTTCTGTGCATGGGGCTGAAATTGACTCATTAATGAAAGTTTCGATGACACTTATTTTAATCGTTTTTTTCGCACTTACCCCAATGCTTTTCTTTTTTGCATACAAGTACAGGGGAAAGAAAGGAAATACCGCTTATTTTTTCTCTCATAATAATAAATTAGAAGTTGTCTGGACAGTAGTGCCAACTATTATTTTAACAGCTTTAATTATTTATGGTCTAAGAACATGGGACCGAGCAATGAATCCAGACCTATCCCAAGCTACAGTAATTGAAGTTTATTCAAAACAGTTTGATTGGACCGCAAGATACGCTGGAGAAGATAATGTTTTAGGTCAGTCAAGTTATCTTTTAGTAAAGGGTAAAAACACATTAGGAGTTGATATGTTAGACGAGCCATCATCTGATGACATTGTTACAAGAGAGGTTCATCTGCCAGTTAATAAGCCTGTATTATTAAAGTTTAGATCTAGAGATGTTATTCATTCTGCTTTTTTGCCTCATTTTAGAGTACAGATGAATTGTGTTCCTGGTCTATCTACTCAGTTTGGTTTTACTCCAACAAAAACAACTGAACAGATGAAGTTAGAAGAAGGGGAAGATTTTGAATATGTTTTATTATGTAACAAAATATGTGGCTCTGCTCACTTTAACATGCAAATGAAATTTATTGTAGAAAGTGAGGAGGATTATAATAAATGGATTAGCTCTCAGGAATCATTAGAAACTACATTAACATTAAAATAAATAATAATGTCTGATCATCATCACAAAGAAACTTTTATAACAAAATATATTTTTTCAACTGATCATAAAATGATTGCAAAGCAATTTCTTATTACAGGAATGTTTATGGCTATTATTGGAATGTTGATGTCGGCTATTTTTAGGGTTCAGTTAGCTAATCCTGGTGAGTACTCTATTTTATATGAGCTGCTTCCTGGTGGCTGGCTTAATGAAGATGGTGGGTTAAACCCTGATAAGTATTTAGCTTTAGTAACAATGCATGGAACAATCCTTGTTTTCTGGGTTTTGACTGCTGGTTTATCAGGGACATTTGCAAATTTTTTAATTCCATTGCAAATCGGAGCAAGAGATATGGCTTCTGGATTTATCAATATGCTATCATATTGGTTTTTCTTTATTGCAACAGTTGTTCTTTTATCTTCATTATTTGTAGAGTCAGGCCCAGCATCTGGTGGATGGACAATTTACCCGCCATTGAGCGCATTACCTCAGGCAATACCCGGCTCTGGAACTGGAATGACTCTTTGGCTTTATAGTATAACTTTATTTGTTGTTGGTTCATTACTTGGAGGCTTAAATTATATTGTAACAATTCTTAATCTCCGAACTAAAGGAATGTCTATGCAGCGACTTCCTCTAACAGTTTGGGCTCTTTTAATAACAGCAATTCTAGGTGTACTTTCATTTCCAGTTCTACTGTCTTGTGGACTTTTATTACTTTTTGATAGATCTTTTGGAACTAGTTTTTATCTTTCAGATATTATTATAAATGGAGAAGCACTTCATAATGTTGGAGGAAGCCCAATATTATTTGAACACCTATTTTGGTTTTTAGGACACCCTGAAGTTTACATTATTTTACTGCCTGCTCTTGGAATAGTTTCTGAAGTAATTGCTGTAAATTCCAGAAAGCCAATTTTTGGATATAAGGCAATGGTCGGAGCTTTATTATTAATTGCTTTCCTTTCTTTTATTGTGTGGGGACATCATATGTTTATGACAGGAATGAACCCTTTTCTAGGCTCTGTTTTTACTTTTACAACGTTGTTAATTGCAATACCATCTGCTGTTAAGGTATTTAATTATCTTGCTACACTGTGGAGAGCAAATATTAGATTTACACCAGCGATGTTATTTGCTATTGGAACTGTATCGGCATTTATTACTGGCGGACTAACAGGATTAATACTTGGAGATAGCGCATTAGATATTAATGTTCATGATACTTATTTTGTGGTTGGACATTTTCATATTGTAATGGGGCTTTCAGCAATCTATGGAATGTTTGCTGGTGTCTATCATTGGTTTCCTAAAATGTATGGAAAGATGATGAATAAAACTCTTGGCTATGTACATTTTTGGGGCACATTTATTTGTGCATATGGTGTGTTTTTCCCTATGCATTTTTTAGGTCTTGCTGGCTTGCCAAGAAGATATTATACTAATAGTTCATTTCCAATGTTTGATGGTCTTGCTGATATTAATGAGATCATCACATTTTTTGCTTTAGCTGGAGCTATTGTTCAGGCTATTTTTATTTTTAATTTCTTTTATAGTATTTTTAAAGGAACTAAAACAACAGCAAATCCATGGAAGTCAAATACTTTAGAATGGACTACTCCAATAGAAAGAATTCATGGCAATTGGCCTGGAGAATTACCGGTTGTGACAAGATGGGCTTACGATTATTCTAAGCCAGGAATGGATGAAGACTTTGTTATGCAAAATGTTCCATTAAAAGAAGGAGAAGAAGAACATTAAAGATGAAGAAATCAATTAAAGAAAAAGCTCTTAAGCAGTTATTATGGGTTGGGATAGTTTCAATCTCAATGTTCTTTGCTGGACTTACTTCGGCATTTATTGTTAGAAAGGCAGAGGGAAATTGGACAGAATTTATACTTCCAGATTGGTTTATTGCAAGTACAGCTGTAATAATATTAAGTAGTTTATTGCTTATTTTTGTTAAAATTAGATTAAGAAAAGGCAAGTCTATTTTTAATTTACTTTTCACCACATTAGTACTTGGGATAATATTTTCATACTTTCAGTTTGAAGGCTGGGGTCAATTAACTAATCAAGGAATATACTTGACTGGTGAAGGAAGTAATGTGGCTGGTTCATTCTTGTATGTATTAACACTTTCTCACTTAGTCCATCTTGCTGGAGGTTTGATAGCTTTAGTTTTCTCATCAGTTAAGTCAAAATTAAATTTATACTCTATTGATAATTGTTTAGGGCTTGATCTTACTATCAATTATTGGCACTTTTTAACAGTTTTATGGCTCTATTTATTCATCTTTTTAAAGTTCTTATAAGATGTTATTAAATATTAAAAGAAATACTTATTTAGATTAAAAAATTATGGCAGATACTCTAATTCAAAATGATATGAATGCTCCCGCTTGGAAAGGTGGAGATGTTCCGTATAAAGCTAGCTATGGTAAGATGATGATGTGGTTTTTTCTTATCACTGATACATTAACATTCTCTGCTTTTTTAGCTGCTTATGGTTTTAGTAGATTTAAATTTGAGGACATTTGGCCTGTTCCAGAAGATGTATTTACACACTTTCCTTTTTTACATGGTGAGCACCCATTATTATTTGTAGCTTTAATGACCTTCATTCTTATAATGAGTTCTGTAACAATGGTTTTAGCAGTAAATTATGGACATAAAAAAGAAAAAAATAAGGTTATAATGTGGCTTTCTTTTACAATCATAGGTGGTTTTATGTTTTTAGCTTCTCAGGCGTGGGAGTGGGGACATTTTATTCATGGTGATTCTGGAGGGGTTCAGCTAAAAAACACTGAGGTTGTTCATGTTTATAATGATAATCGCAGATCTTCTATATACGATATTATGGGGGTAGATTCTCACGATGGTGCTCATCATCATTTTGAGTTAAATGATTTTCAAGAAAAATTTAGTTCAAATTCAGATCTTTACATTCGTCTTGCAAATCGAACTTTTCTAAATCACGATGAGTCTATTAACTATTTAAACACTAATGCTAATCAGGTTTTGCTAGGAGCAAACCTTAAAAATAATGAATATGGTCATGCATTATTTGCTGATTATTTTTTCTTTATTACTGGTTTTCATGGTTTTCATGTTTTTAGTGGTGTTGTTTTATTAATAATTCTTTTAATCAATACTATTAAAGGTACATATGAAAGAAGAGGGCATTATGAAATGGTAGAAAAGATTGGTCTCTATTGGCACTTTGTTGATTTAGTATGGGTATTTGTATTTACATTCTTTTATTTAGTTTAATTTAAATTAATTATTATGTCAGACGAACAAAACGGAAGTAATTGGTGGATTTGGAAGGTTTTCTGGATTTTATTAGGCTTAACAGCTTTTGAAGTTGGGCTTGGAATGTATAAACCTAATTTTTTAGTTGAAACTATTTTTCTTGGAACAAAACTTTTAAACCATGTTTTTATAATTTTAACATTAGTAAAAGCAGGATACATTGTTCTAGTCTTCATGCATCTTGGATTTGAAAAAAGTACTTTTAAATGGACTATTTTGCTTCCTGCATTTGTACTTGTGCCTTATTTGCTCTTTATTATTTTAAGTGAGGGGGCCCATGCTTATTTAATGCTATAAAATGAAATTTAATTTTAAAAGTTTCTCAACTATAATTGTTTTACTTCTCTTGTTAGTAGTGCCTGCTATCATCTACTCTTATGTTACTAAAGGATTTAATAATTTCATTAAACTTGATATTGTTGGAGAGAAAAATATTAATACTGGTGAATATCACACCATTAGTGAGTTTAGTTTCATTAATCAGCTTGGAGAGGTTGTTAATAATGATTCAATGAATGGAAATATATATATAGCAGATTTCTTTTTTACTAACTGTCCTTCAATATGTCCGGTCATGACTAAAAACATGGCTTATGTACAAAAAAAATTAAGTGTATATCCTAATATAAAGTTTCTTTCTCATACAGTAGATCCATTAAACGACTCTCCTCAAAGATTTAATGAATATATTAATGAAATGAGGATAAAAAATATAAATATTGATGAATCAAATTGGGACTTTGTAACAGGTGAAAAGGAAGAAATTTATGATGTTGCTACATCATATTTTGTAAATGTTAGTGCTGACTCTCTTGCTCCTGGTGGGTTCCTTCACTCAGAGTATTTTGTTCTTGTTGATAAGGAAGGGAGAATTAGATCTGGAATTGATAAAAATGGTAATGTTGTTGGAGTATATGATGGCACTAATGAAGCACAACTTAGAGATCTAATAAATGATGTTAAGGTTTTGATGGCTGAATATAAAAGACCCACAAAAAACTAAAAAAATAAGTGAAAAAATCTGCACTTTTAATTTTACTACTTGTTATTCTATATTATGATTCTTTTAGTCAGTGTGCTATGTGTAAGTCTGTGGTTGAAGCAAATTTAGAATCTGGAGATACAAAGGGGGCAGGTCTTAACGACGGGATCTTATATTTGATGGCGATGCCATATATTTCAATTTTATTATTTGGAGTTTTTTGGTTTTTTCAAAATAAAAAAACTCAAACCTGAAATTTATCTTGTTGATATCGAATCTTAAATACTATAGTCAGTTATTAAAATTTCGACTCTCCTCTTCAGTAGTTTTTTCAGCTGCAGCCGGATATTTACTTGGCACTTCACATTTTAATCTTCAAGAGTTTGTATTACTTATTGCTGGTGGCTTTTTAATTACTGGCTCTGCCAATGGTTTTAATCAAATTCTTGAAAGTGATTATGACAAGTTAATGACTAGAACTGAGCAAAGACCATTACCTCTAAACAAAATTAACTCTTCAAGCGCAATAATATTTTCTGTATTAATAGGAATACTAGGTTTTTATTTTTTAAGTCTCATAAAACCTCATAGTAGTTTTTTTGGATTTCTTTCAAAATCTTCAGTTTTTGGCTTGCTTTCACTTATGATATATGTTCTCTCATATACTCCATTAAAGAGAATGTCAACTGTCTCTATATTTGTTGGAGCAATACCTGGTGCAATACCTGTTTTGTTGGGGTGGGTTGCCGCAACAGATCAATTTGGATTATCTGTTGGTATTTTATTTGCTATTCAGTTTTTTTGGCAATTCCCTCATTTTATATCTATTGCTTGGACCCAAGATTTGCAGTATAAACGTGCAGGTTTTAAGATGATGTACGGCGGGAAAAAAGGCACCTATCCTGCTTTTATTGGACTTATAACTGCAAGCGTTATGACAGTTTTCTCAGTTCTGCCTTATTTCTATGATTTTAAAAACCTTAATTTGTCTTTTGTAGCATTTTGTTTAATAATCTCTCTAGGTATTTGGTTTACGTTTAAAACGTATATTTTATTTAAAGATACTAAGGATAGCAGTGCAAAAAAACTTATGCTTGCTTCATTTGCATATTTACCAATTATGCAAATAATTTATATTGTAGATAAGTGGATGACTAATTAAATTTCTTAAAAACAAATATCGAAAAAACTGTACTTCCTAGAAGGATAAACGCACCTATTTGATGAATTACGCCTAGCCATATTGGAACTCCCATTAACAATGTAATAACACCAAGAACCATCTGAAAGAAAACGGTTACTAGTAAAAACTTTATAGCAATATTTTCAATTTTTAAAAGTTTATGCTTTTTTGCTTCATAATATATATATATGATAAGTCCCAGTACAACAAATGCAAATGTTCTGTGAACAAATTGCACGCCGGCAATACCATTAATAAAATTACTCCAAAAAGGTTCCATTGCATAAACTGATTCTGCTATCCATCTATCATGCATTTTTGGCCAGCTATTATAAATTTTCCCCCCATCTAATCCTGCAACAAATGCTCCATATATAATTTGAATGATAACAACAATCATTAAAATAGATGATAGTTTGTATAGTGTTTTTTTGAAATGAATTTTATTAGGGTAGATTAATTTTAAAGCAACCCAGAAGGTATATGCAAAAGTTAAGAAGGCTGTTGTTAAATGTGTTGCAAGTCTAAAATGACTTACATCAGGATTATTAACAAGTCCACTTTTTACCATCCACCAACCAATTGCTCCTTGCATTGCTCCCATAAAAAAAAGAATGAGACACTCGATAACTAAGCTTTTTTCTAATCTCTTTTTTATTAAAAAATATATAAAAGGAATAATAAATACCAGACCAACAAACCTGCCCAACAATCTGTGTATGTATTCCCAAAAGAATATTGTTTTAAATTCACTTAAAGTAAACATAAAGTTTTGTTTTTGATATTCAGGATATTGTTTATATTGATTAAATGTATCTACCCAATCAGCATGATTTAATGGAGGTATAGCGCCAATAAAAAGCTTCCAATCTACCATTGATAAGCCAGAGTCCGTTAATCTGGTTATTCCTCCAACAATGACCATCATGAAAATTAGCAAACAACCTGATATTAGCCATATTATAACTGATATATTTTCTTGTTTCAAAGTGATAAATTTTAATGAATGTAGTATGGAGAAATCATAAAGTAAACAACTACTCCAGTAACGGCAACATATAGCCAAATTGGAAAAGTAATTTTAGATATTTTTTTATGCGAAGTAAATTCTTCTTGAAAGGCTCTAACATAGCTTATTAAAACCAATGGAATTAGAGCAATTGACAGCAGGATGTGTGATAATAAAATAAAAAGATATATATAAAGTGCATATCCAATTTCTAACTTTTCTTGCAAATCTCTTACCCCATCTTTGTTAATGTCTCCGTAAACAGTTGATGCTGATGTCATATGATATGCAATATACATTAATAGAAAAATAAGAGAAAGAGCAATACATGTCTGCATTAGTCTTTGATGTAATTTAATTTTTTTTGATTTTATTGCAATTAAAGCAAGAATAAGTAAAACTGCCGTAAGCGCATTAAGTGAAGAATAAATTGGTGGAAGAAAAATTGGTAATTCATAATCTATTTTTACTCCAAATAAAATTGCAACAACAACTGGAATTACAATGGAAACAATTTTAATCCAAATGCTATATTTATTTTTTATTCCCATTATTTTAACTTGATATTTAGTTCATCTAGTTGTGCTATATCAATTTTAGATGGAGAATCAATCATTATGTCTCTTCCTGAGTTATTTTTTGGGAATGCAATAAAGTCTCTTATACTTTCGCTTCCTCCAATTATAGCACACAATCTATCAAAACCAAATGCAACACCTCCATGAGGAGGAGCGCCATACTCGAAAGCTTCTGTTAGGAATCCAAACTGGTCTTGTGCTTGTTCATCGCTGAATCCTAAGTGTTTAAGCATTAGTTTTTGTAGTTTTTTATCGTGTATTCTTATTGATCCTCCTCCAATTTCATTACCATTTAAAACTAAATCATATGCATTTGCTCTAACTGCGCCAGGATCATTTTCTAATTTTCCGATATCTTCTAACTTTGGAGAAGTAAAAGGATGGTGCATTGCATGATATCTTTTTGATATTTCATCCCATTCTAAAAGTGGAAAATCAACAACCCAAAGGGGAGAAAATTCTTCGGGATTTCTTAGATTGAGCAACTCTGCTAAATGAAGTCTTAATGCTGACATTGCTTTTCTTGTTTTGTCTTTTTCTCCACACATTATGAGTAGTAAATCTCCATTTTCACATGAAGCTTGTTTAGCCCATATTTTTCTTTTTTTGTCATCAAAAAATTTATCTACTGAAGATTTTGAAGTGCTATCATCATTGAATTTACAGTAAATTAGTCCAGAAGAACCTACCTGAGGACTTTTTACATACTCCACCAATTTATCAATTTCTTTTCTAGTAAATTTAGCTCCACCTTTTACATTTATTCCTACAACAAATTCGGCTTTATCAAAAACTATAAAATCATTCCCTTTACATTCATTAGTTAGATTAATAAACTTCATATCAAATCTTATGTCTGGTTTGTCAGAGCCATATAATTCCATTGCTTTATCATATGACATACGAGGAAATTCATCTAATTCAACTCCTTTAATTTCTTTTAAAATATGGCGAGTAAGTCCTTCAAATGTATTTAGAATGTCTTCCTGCTCAATAAATGACATTTCACAGTCAATTTGAGTAAATTCTGGTTGCCTATCTGAACGAAGATCTTCATCTCGAAAGCACTTTACTATTTGATAATACTTGTCCATTCCCGCAACCATTAATAGTTGTTTAAATGTTTGTGGTGACTGTGGTAAAGCATAAAACTCTTGAGAGTTCATTCTGCTAGGAACAATAAAATCTCTCGCCCCTTCAGGAGTAGATTTTATTAGATATGGAGTTTCAACCTCAATAAATCCATCTTTATTTAAATACTCTCTAGTACAGGCGGAAACCTTATGTCTTAAAATAAGATTTTCTTTAATTGGCTCTCTTCGAATGTCAAGATACCTATACTTCATTTTTAATTCATCTCCTCCATCAGAATTTTTTTCTATTGTAAATGGAGGAGTTTTAGAGGGATTTAATATTATTAATTCATTTACTTCAATTTCAATTTCTCCTGTTAAAATATTCTTATTTTTTGATGCTCTCTCAATCACTTTCCCATTTACTTGAATGACAAATTCTCTACCTAATTTTCTTGCTTGCATACAGAGCTCTGAATTCGTATCCAAGTTAAATACAAGTTGTGTAATTCCATACCTATCTCTCAGATCAATAAATGTCATCCCTCCTAGGTCTCTAGATTTTTGTACCCACCCAGATAAAGTAACACTCTCAGCTATGTTTTTTATATTTAATTCTCCAAGATTATGAGTTCTAAGCATTTTGCTAATTTAATTTAATGCAAATCTACAAAAATGACTTATAATATCCTCTATCTTTGCAGAATGGAAATAAATTTAAAAACAGATGAATATTTTATGCGTCAAGCAATTGAAGAGGCAAAAAAAGCACTTGAGTTTGATGAGGTTCCTGTTGGGGCTGTAATTGTATGTGGTAATAGCATTATTGCGAGAGGTTATAACTATGTAGAGCATTTAAATGATGTGACTGCACATGCTGAGATGCAAGCCTTCACCTCGGCATCTGATCATTTAGGAGGTAAGTTTTTAAATGAGTGTACATTATATGTTACGTTAGAGCCCTGTGTTATGTGTGCAGGCGCATCTTATTGGACTCGAATTAAACGAATTGTTATCGGTGCCGCAGATAAAAAAAATGGATATAGAGAGATAGGTAAAAAAATCTTGCATCCTAAAACTAATATTGAATTTGGCTGTCTTGAAACAGAATGTGGTAAATTACTGAGTGATTTTTTTAAGGATAAAAGAAAATAAAATTAAATTTGTAAAAAAAATAAATATGTATCCAGAAGAGATTTGTACACCAATGCGTGAAGACTTAACTAATGTTGGTTTTGTTGAGATGAAAAATTTAGAAGATGTAGAGGACGTCTTAGAAAAGAAAGATGGAACAGTACTTGTAATGGTTAACTCTGTTTGTGGATGTGCGGCAGGAAATGCAAGACCAGCTGTTAAAATGACTACAACTTTTGATAAAAAACCGACAGTTTTTGCAACAGTTTTTGCTGGACAGGATATTGGCGCAACATCTAAAGCGCGCGAGTATATGCTTCCTTATCCTCCTTCTTCTCCTTGTATAGCTCTTTTTAAAAATGGGGAGCTAGTTCATTTTATTGAAAGACATCATATTGAAGGAAGACCTGCTCAAATGATAGCAGAAAACTTACAAAATGCTTTTAATGAATATTGCTAAAAATTAATAATAGTATTAGGTCTTTTTTCTTGTTTTTTTACCCCATTTATTTTCTATATTCTACTAGATTGTTTATGTAATTTTATCATTTGCTTTAAAAAGCTTAATTTTTTGTATCTTGCCAATCTTTAAACAAACATTTAATTATTAGATAAGATGAAAAAAATATTCTATATAGCATCATTTCTTTGTTTTGGTTTAGTCTCCTTAAGTGTAAATGCTCAGGTTACACTAGATTCAGTTGTTGTTACAAACCCAATTAATTGTGCTGGTGATTTTGCTGATGTTGAAACATATATTACTCAAACTAATCCTCCTACTGTAATTCAATTAAAAGCATTTAAGTTTACTGGCTTTGCTTACTTGCCATACTTATCCAGTAGTCAGACATCTGGAACAAATGTGATCTTAAATGGGTTTGAAGCAAATGATTATGTTATGCTAATGGTTGATTCAGTTCAGTTTATTACAAATTATCCTGGACCTCCAGGCTCAGGTCTTTCTCAATTATTTTTTACAACTTCAGATTTTGCAACTGCCCTTGCCGATACGGCATCAGTTCTTGATTCAGCTAACTTTACGGTGTTAGGTAAAACACAGCTGAATGCACTAACTAATACTTTTATGACTAACTTGTGTTTTGGAGATTGTGATGCTTCAGAAATTATTTCAGTTTCTGGAGGAACACTTCCTTATTCACTAAATGGATTAACTTTTACAGGTTTAGATACTACATTATTGAATTTATGTTCAGGAAATTACTCTGTTGTTGTTTCTGATGCTAATGGATGCTCTACAAATACAAGCCCAACAAATTTCCTTATTTCTGACCCATCTCAATTGAATATGTCTGCTATTATAAATTCAAACTATAATGGTCAAGATGTGTCGTGCTTTGGCGACTCAGATGGAGAAATTTTAGCTTCAGCAACCGGTGGAACGCCTTCATATACTTATTCTATAGACGGATCAAATTATTCATCTAGCCCAATGTTTTCAGGTTTAAACTCTGGTCTATATACAGTTTATTATCTTGATAATAATAATTGTTCAAGTTCAGAAAATATTACACTTTCTGATCCATCTGTTCTTTCGGGCTCATTATCTCTTACTCAATCTGTATCATGTTTTGGTATTTGTGATGCTGAAATAAACTTTACAGTTGATAATACTCAAACTGGGACCGCTCCTTATACTTACACCATTGATGGTGGGTTAAATTTTCAAAATAGTTCAATCTTTTCTTCTTTATGTGGAAATGCTAACTATGATGTAGCTGTTTATGATGTAAACAATTGCTCTTATTCTCAAAATATAAATGTATCGGAGCCTGCCTCTATTACTTTCGGTAATAGCACTTCTAACTTTAATGGATATGAAATTAGCTGTAATGGAAATAGTGATGGTGAAATTATTCTTTTTTCAATTCTAGGTGGAACACCTAACTACGCGTACTCAATTGATGGAGGTTTAAATTATAGTTCTAACACAATATTTTCAGGCTTAAGTGAAGGTAGCTACACTGTTGTTGTAATTGATGCATCTGGTTGTACAGCTGATAGTTTAATTACACTAGATGCTCCTTTACCATTTACATTATCTTCAGTGGAGACAAGTAATATCTCTTGCTTTGAAAGTTGTGACGGGGGAATCATTGCGGTTGCTGGTAATGGGGTTGGAATTATAAGTTATGATTTAACTGGTTTTTTAACACAAACCTCATCTGTTTTTAATGGTCTTTGCGGAGATATCACGTATGGATCTTATATTTTAGATGCTACTGATGAAAATAGTTGTTCTGCTACAACTAATGTAAGTCTTAGTGAACCATTAGATTTTACTTATTCTGTTGATTCTTTTGCAAACTTTTGTGGAACCTCAACAGGAGAAGCTTCTATAACTGTCAATCAAGGAGGTACTCAGCCTTATTTTTATCTTTGGGATGACATAAATAATCAAACTAGCCCTACTGCTACTGGCTTAGATGCGGGTACATTTACTGTTGCCGTTACAGATAATAATGGTTGTTTATTAGGAACTGAAGATATTATAGTAAACGATCAGGATATGACATTATCATTTACCACTACACCTCCTTGTAACAATGGTGGTGATGGTTCAGCAACTGTTATACCTAATGGTAATCCAGGATACTCTGTTCTATGGTCTAATGGCCAAACATCTTTTACTGCTACAGGATTAAATCCTGGTTTTTATACTGTTCAAGTTACTGATATTTACTGTACAGTTACTGATAGTATTGAAGTTCCTCAAAGTTCTATTGTTGATATAAGTTTAGATACAATAACTTCAGATTTATTAGTTGATTGTTATGGCTACCCATCAAGTGGTGTAACGGTAAACACAACTGGAGGAACAGGAGCTAATACTTATATGTATTATATTCCAAATATTTCTCCTACTCCACAAGCTTCAAATGTGTTTACAGGTTTATTTGCTGGTTCTTATCCAATTTACACATACGATGGTAACGGATGTTCTGATAGTGTTATGGTTACAATCTCTGAGCCTGATGAATTAACGTTCTCTACATATTCTTCAGATGTTAGTTGTTTTCAGGGAAATGATGGTTCAGCATATGTTGATAATGTCGATGGAGGTCAGTCTCCATATACTTTTTCATGGTCAAATGGAGCTTCTAATTCTTATGTTTCTTCTCTTTTAGCTGGAGATTATTATATAACAGTTTTAGATGACAATGGTTGTACTTCAAACCCGGCATCAATTTTAGTGACAATAAATGAACCAACTGAACTAACTACTTCTACTAACGTTTTAAGTAACTCTAATTGTGCTGGATCACAAGCGATAGCTTCTGGAGAAATTGAGGTTCTTGTATCTGGAGCTACACCATCTTACTCTTTTATTTGGAGTAATGGATCAACATCACCAATAATTTCTTCTTTACTACCTGGAATTTATACTGTAAACGTTTCTGATGTAAATGGTTGTGTTGTGACAGATACTGCTGAAATTTTATCTGGATCAAATCCAGAATTAAATGTAATAGTTCAGAATGTAAGTTGTTTTGGAGCTAACGATGGAATGATGTTTACATCCGCAAATTTTGGAACTCCCCCTTATAACTTTAGTGCTGATGGCGGAAATACATTTGTCCCTTCAGGAACCCCTTTTGGTCCTGGGGGTGAAGCCTTTTATTTTATAACAGTTGTTGATTCTATTGGTTGTATAGATAATGATTCGGTTTTTGTTTATGAACCAGAATTGCTTGAAATTTTAAATATTGATATTCAAAATATTAGTTGTAACGGTAATATAGATGGTGAACTAACTGTAATACATTCAGGAGGAAACCCAAATATTACTTATAGCTGGAATGATGTTAATAGTCAAACAACATCAACTGCTGTTGGTTTAGCTATTGGTTCTTATAATGTAATTATTACAGACAGTGCTGGATGTGCTGATACATCTGGGTTTGTTTCAATATCCCAACCTGATAGTTTAATAATTACTTCAATTAGTTCTACAGACGCTAACTGTTTTGGAGCTAATGATGGTTCTGTTTCAGTTGTTGTAGATGGAGGCACATTAGATTACTCATATAATTGGTCATTTGGGGGTATTAATCAAACAGAGTTAGCTGTTTCTGCAGGAAGTTATAATGTTATTGTTTCAGATTCTAACGGCTGTACAAATACAGCAAATATTAGCGTAGATCAGCCATTACAAATTATTGCAACTTACTCTAGAGATTCTGTTTCATGTTTGAACGGTTCAGATGGTTCTGCAACAGTTTTTGTTAGTGGAGGCTTTGGTCCATATTCCTATCTTTGGGATAATGGTAGTACTTTAAGTTTTGCAGATAATTTATCCTCGGGCTATCACAATCTCATAATTACAGATGCTAATCTATGCCAAGTTTTAGATAGTGTAGAAATTTTATCTCCATTATTTGATATTGCAATTGACTCCTTAATTATTAATGATGTATCATGTTATGGTGCAAATAATGGTTCATTAGAAATTGTTGCTTCAGGTGGAAACTATCCATATCTTTACTCAAATACTAACGGTTTTAACATGCAATCTTTAAATAGTTTTGTTAGTCTATCTCCTCAGAGTTATGTTATATATGTAGAAGATAATAAAGGTTGTTTTGATAGAGATACAATTCATCTTACACAGCCAGACTCTTTATATATAGATACAACCATTTTTAGTAATATTCAATGTTTTGGTGATGCTAATGGATCAATAGATGCAATTAATGCTTTAGGAGGAACAGGTGCTTACACATATTCTATTAATGGAGGTTTTCAATATAGTAATACTTCATATTTCAATGGTTTTAGTGCTGGAATTTTAACTGTTGAGGTTTTTGATGCAAATAACTGTGTTGGACAAGATATTGTAATTATTAATGAGCCTAGTGAGCTATTTGTTGACATTACTGTTTCTGATTGGAATAATTATCAAATTAGGTGTAATGAAGATAGCTCAGGTTTTGCAAACTTTATTATAAGTGGAGGAGTTGCTCCTTATTTAAAATCATGTATTAGCAATAATGATACATTGGTATCTTCATATGTTAGTAGTGTAACAAACTTAAGTGCAGGTATATATGATTTTGTTGTTCAAGATGGCTATGGATGTATTTATGAGGAATCAATTTCATTTCTTGAACCTGCTCCTATCGAGCATAATTTTATAGCCACTCACATAACTTGTAATGGTTTAGATAATGCTTCTTTAATTGACTCAGTCTATGGAGGGGTAGGGTCAGCAAATACCTACTCATATTTATGGGATACTGGTGAAACAACATATTCATTAATTAACCTTTCTGTTGGAACATATTCAATAACTGTAACTGATGAAAATAACTGTGTCTCAGACTCAAGCTTTATAATAAATAATAATAACGCTTTAGATGCTAGTGTTGATATGAATATTACAAGTGAAGTAAGCTGTTTTGATTTTTGTGATGGTGAAATTGGTCTTTTCGTTTCTGGTGGGATTCCTAATCTTAGCTCTAGCGGAAGTGCTGAATACAACTACCAATGGAATGATACTCTTTTACAGACTAGCTTACAAGCTATTGGTTTGTGTGTTGATAATAGTTCAAATATAACAGAATATACATGTATTGTGTTTGATGCTCAAGGATGTAGCGATACAGTTTCTTATGCATTATCACAACCGGAGAAGTTAATTGTAACAGCTTCAATTTTAGAAGAAGTTTTATGTAATGCTGGAGATAATGGAAAAATAAATGCTAATGTAACAGGAGGTAATGGTGGAAATGAATTTTACTGGAATAATTCAAGTAATTGGAATAATAGTTCTTTAAATAATGATCTATTTTCTGGTAGTTATGTAGTAGTTGCTCGAGATGATAAAGGTTGTCTTGATACAACAGAGATTTTCTTAGAACAACCAACAGAATTAGCAATATCTATTACAGAACAAGATATTAGTTGTTACGGCTCTGATGATGGTGAGATCACGGTAAATACTTTTGGAGGAACTCCAAATCCTGGCATACCACCTACTTATAACTATTTATGGTCTCCTGGAGGGCAAATAACCCAAACTGCTACTGGATTGTCTCCAAATATATATTCTGTTACAGTAAGTGATAATAATGGATGTTTAATTGTTAGCGAATCAGTTAATATAAGCGCTCCTACTAATCCACTTGTAATAAATGTTGATTCAATAGATGAAACATGTGCTTTAAATGATGGAGAGGCTAGTGTAACTGTTTTAGGAGGAACACTTCCTTATAACTATAACTGGAGTAATGGAGCTAATACTTATTCAATTAATGGACTAACACCAGGATCTTATTCGGTAGAGGTTTTAGATGATAACGGTTGTCAAGTTTCATCTTCCACAATAGTGAATGGGGTAAGTAATGTGTTTTTACCTGGAAACTTAAATATTCTAAATGAATCTATCTGTTTAGGAGAAGTTCTAAGTATAAATATTGAAGAAAAACCTGGATTAACTTATTTCTGGCTTGATGGACTTACTCAATCTGACAGAGAGGTAAGCCCACAATCGAGCACAATATATACATTAGAAATTACTGATCCTAATTGTTCAATCCCTTACTTAGTTGAAGCGATTATAGATGTTAATGATGTTAAGACAATGATATCATCTAACATATCAACTAATGGTACAAACCCTACAATTACCCTTGGACAAGAGGTGCAATTATATTCAGAAAATAACTACTGCGATACATGGCAATGGTCATGGGGTGATCAAATAAATAATAATCAAAGTTTTTATGACGATCCAATTGTTTCAACTTGGTACACTCTTAATGTAGATTCTGCTGGATGTCAAGGTATTGATTCTATTTATATAGTTGTTGGAGTCCTTCCTTATGATGCAATTACTCCAAATGGTGATGGAATGAATGATACATGGGATATTCTTGATATTAATAGCTATCCTGATGCAAATGTAAAAGTATTTAATAGGTGGGGTGAAGTAGTTCATGAGTGTTCTGGAGGCTCAAATTATATTGCTTGGGATGGAACATTTAAGGGTGATTTACTTGCTGTGGGTACTTATTATTACGTTATTGATTTAAATAATGGTGATGAACCACAGACTGGACCAATTACAATTTTAAGATAAAAAAAATGATGATGAAAAAAATTACTCTTTTAGCTTTAACTTGTTTTCTTAGTGTAGTAATACATGCTCAACAATTACCACAAATAACACAATACATGATGAATAGTTATGTAGTTAACCCTGCTACTGCAGGCATGAAAGACTATTATCAAGTTAGAACAAGTATAAGAAATCAATGGGCTGGTATTGCGGACGCTCCCAGCACAACGGTATTAAGTATTTATGGAAAACAGAATGCTAATGTTGGATTAGGTGGTATAGTATTTAATGATCAAGTTGGCCCAACAAGTAGGTCAGGAGTTTCTGCTTCATATGCTTATCATTTTAAAATTAAACAAAATTTAAATCTTGCTTTAGCTCTTTCGGGTGGATTTACACAGTTTAAAATTGATAAAAATGGCTGGAATGTTGCAAATACAGATGACCCACTAACCCAAGGAGATATAATTGTGCAATCAGTGCCAGACGCAACATTTGGTCTTAATCTTTATAATGATAAATGGTACCTTGGCCTCTCAATTCCTCAGCTTTTGACAAGTAACCTTAATTTACTTGATAATGATTTCGCTGATAAATTAACTTCTGATCAAACAGGTAATCTTTCTAGGCATATATTTGTTCTAGGGGCGTACACACATTCATTAAATAAAAATTGGAAAATAGAACCATCAATTTTATTAAAATCTGTTGAGCCAATGCCCGCGCAAATGGACATTGGTATAAAAGCTATTTATGATGATAAACTTTGGTTTGGTACAGATTACAGAACTAATGGAGATATAGCTGCCTTAGTAGGATATTCTATTCAGGATAGGTATATGATTGGTTACTCATATGATGTTTTAAATTCAGATCTAAGCGACTATTCTAATGGTTCTCATGAATTTATGTTAGCTGTTAAGTTTGCTCCACCATCAAATAAACCATTAAGATAAATTTAAAAAAAACCCTCTTTAAGGAGGGTTTTTAAATGTTGCATGATTATTTCTCTGGAAAGAAATGCAACTTAAAACAAGTTTCAACGATGTCACAAATCTAACTCAAAACACAAGCGATACTATATTATGATTTTTTATATATTAACACACATTTGTTAATCTTTCCAGACTTAAATGAAATTACTAGATATATTTCTTATCCTTATTTTACTTAGCAGTTGTTTTTTTTCTGATGAAAAAGATAATAAATTGAAATTTGTAAACGTAGATGTTAATGATTTTCTTGGTAAATATAGCTCTGAAAACTCATTAATATTAGATGTTAGAACTGTTAAAGAGATTAGCCAAGGTTATATTGAAGGAGCAACATTTATAGATTTTTATAGTGATGACTTTGATGATAAGATTAAAATTCTTAATAAAGACTTAACTATTCATGTATATTGTAAGAGTGGGGGAAGAAGTAAAAGTGTTGCAGAAAAACTTATTTCTAGTGGATTTACTCAAGTATTAAACCTTAATGGAGGTTTTGATTCGTGGAAGAAAGAAAAGAAATTTATTATACCTGAATACACTAATAAAGAACCTGAAGAGTCTGTAATATATAATTTAGACTCTCTTAATTACATAATAGAAAATCATACAACTCTAATGTATATTTACACTAAGTGGTGTAGTCCTTGCCGAAAAATGTCTCCTATTGTTGATCAAATAAAATCAGATTTTAATAATCTTAAGGTAGTTTTTGTTGATGCAGATATTTACCCTGGAATGCTAAAAAGATTTCAATCATCTTCTGTTCCTACCATTTTATTTTTAGAAGATAGTAAGATCTTATGGAAAAAAAACGGCCTTAGCTCATACAAAGAATTGGTCGAATCAATAAATGAAGAATTATTAGTTTTATGAAAATAGCAATACTTGGAACTAGGGGTATTCCTAATAATTATGGTGGATTTGAACAATGCGCTGAAATGCTTTCTGCAGGACTAGTTGAGAAAGGTCATAATGTTACAGTATACAATCCAGATTTTCATCCATATCAAAATAATATCTATCGTGGAGTTAATATTAAACGAATATATAGTCCTCAAGATAAAATTGGCACATCTGCATCTAATTTTGTTTTTGATTATCTATGTCTTAAGGATGCCATTAAAGAAGGTTATGACATCATCCTTGAGCTTGGTTTAATAACTGCTGCTCCATCAATAATTTTTTGTCGAAAAAAGAAGAATATAATTGTTACAAATTTAGATGGCTTAGAATGGAAACGTGCAAAATGGAATCCAATTGTTAGATTTATAACAAAGCAACTTGAGCGTTTTGGTGTTTATTTTTCAAACTTTATTATTTCTGACAATATTGGAATTAAAGATTATGTCTTTGAACAGTATGGAAAAGAATCAGAATTTATTGCATATGGCGCTGATAAGATTAATACTCCAAATAAATTATTAATCAGCAAGTATATAAATGCTAATGAAGATTATTTTTTAACTATAGCTAGACTTGAACCTGAAAATAATATTGATTTAATGTGTGATGCTTTTTTACTTTCAGATACTAAAAAACCTTACTATATAATAGGAAATGTCAACACTTCATACGGAAGCTCACTTTTAAATAAGTATAAAAATACTTCAATAATTTTTTTAGGAGCAATCTTTAATAAAGATGAACTAGATTCTTTTAGATATTTTTCAAAATTATATATTCACGGTCATTCTGTGGGAGGCACAAATCCTGCCCTTTTAGAAGCAATGACTGCCAAAGCTTTTATTATTTGTCATGATAATAAGTTTAATAAATCGGTAATTAGCTCAGGAGCTTTATATTTTAATAGCGTAGATTCATTAAAATTAATTTTTAATAATTCAGCTATATATGATAATAAAGAGGTATTTGTGAAACAAAATTTAGTAAGTATTGAGAAAAACTACAGATGGAACATAGTCATTGATAAATATGAGGATTATTTTAAAAGAATTTTAAATAATAAATAAGTCAGAAGATATTGCATCTGCAAATAGCATGCCTTTATTTGTCAGTTTTAAACTGTTATTCTCTAATATCGCATTTTCATTCTCTATCCATTTTCTTGAATTTTTCTTAAAATGAGAAGTAATCATTTTATCAAAATTATTCTCTAAATAATCTAAACTTACACCCCAAATTGTTCTTAGAGATGTCAGCGTGTATTCATTATATTTTTGATTTATGGACAATATTTCCTCATCAAAATACTTTTCTCCACTATTAATAAATGTTATATATTTTAAATTATTAGAAATATTCCATCTTCTACTTTCTCCATTATAAGAATGAGCTGAGGGGCCAATTCCTAAATATATTTTATCTTCCCAATATGAAGTGTTGTGAAGAGCAAATTTATCTTTTCTACAGAAATTAGATATCTCATATTGTTTATATCCTATCTCTGAAGAAATTTCTTGAAGAATTTTAAAGTGATTCTCAGATTTACTTTCAGATAAAGGTTTAATTTTCTTCTTTTTAATTAGATAATTAAGTTTTGTATTAGGTTCAACTGTCAAGGCGTATGCTGAGAAATGGTCTATTTGCAAGTCAAACATTTGTTGAAGATTTTTTTCCCAAATACTCTCTGTTTGATTTGGCACTCCGTAGATTAAATCAATACTTATATTGTCAAAGCCACATTCCTTTGCAAGTTGAATGGAGTTTATTGCTTCTGCAGCATTATGACTCCTATTCATAAAAATGAGATCTTTATTTTCGAAGGATTGAATTCCAATACTTAATCTATTAATTCCTGCAGTCCTTAATATATTTAATTTTTCTTTTTTAATATCATCAGGATTAAACTCCATTGTTATCTCAGCAGATTTTTTTACTTCATATAAAGAATAGATTTTTTCTATTATACTTATTATGTGTTTCACATCAATTATTGAAGGAGTTCCTCCCCCAAAGTAGATACTATCAATTTTTTTTGTCTTTAAATAGCTTTTTCTTTGATCTAATTCTATAATCATTCCACTAACTAACTCTTCAACATTATCTTTCTTAGTTGAAAAATGAAAATTACAATAATTGCACTTTTGTTTGCAGAAGGGTATGTGGATATATATTCCAGCCAAATAATCTAATTTATTTATTACAGTGTAAATTTAAGCTTATTCTATAAATCTAGCTAGATTCTCTTTTGTAGGAATTGAGCATGTATTTCTTTTACCAAAAAATCGATATCTATTTTTAGCAATAAAATCGTATTTAAAATCTAACACTTTTTTTGGAATAATTTTAAGTATAATAAAAGGCTTAAAAAATATACTTAATGAAGCGATTATTTGAATTGCAGCATCAGATTTTATTTTTATTTTATTATCAGATAATAGAATTATCGAATCAATTTTTTTTTGATTTAAATTAAATTTTTTAGCTAGCTCTTGACCTTTTTTTCCTGAAATAGGAGAAAATAAAAACTGTTCTTTTTTATCAAGTTTAATAATGAAATTTACAAATGTATTACACATATTGCACATGCCGTCAAAGAGTATTATATCTTTATTTTTATTATGCATCATAGTATAGTTATAATCTAATTTCTATTGTAGTATAAATATTTCTATTTGGAGATGGTATAATTCCAGGTCCTGGATATCCTGTTGCTCTTCGAGTAAAATACTTATTATCTAGAATATTGTTTATTCCAAATTCAAATTTAAGTTTTTTATATTTATAAGAGGCTGACAGGTCTAAGACCTCGTATGATGGTATTTGTCCAATAACTCCACTTAGGTTGCTCTCCACCGCATTTGAGGCGTCAGTAAATTGATCAGACAAGACTGTAAGCTGAAGGTTTGTTAAAATATTTTTATAACCTAATCTAACTCCAGATTTTAAATTTATTATAGGTATAAATTCAACTCTATTGCCAATTATACCATTCTTGTCAGAGTCTATATATTCTGAGTTAATAAATGATGTATTGATATAAAAAGTAAAGATATTATTTTCATCATTTGATATAAGCTTGTTGATGTTTATATCCACTAATGTTTCAAGACCGTATATTAGAGCATCACCAACATTGCCTCTCTCGCTTTTTACGCTACCATCATCAAACTCTTTTTGAACAAAACCAATACGATTATTATAAAACAAATTAAATACACTGATGTCATATGAAAAGATTTTCTTAAAATCTCCTCTTAAACCAAGATCAATAGTAAACCCTTTCTCGTCCTGAATATCTGGACTAATAACAAAAGCAGGATTTATTATGCTAATATCTGCAAAAGTAACTGAACGATAGTTTTGTGAGATATTACCATAAATTTCTATTCCTTTTTTATAGCTTATTCCTGTTCCTAGTAGAACAAATGCACGATTATTATTATTATTATTATAAATGGTGCTATCAAGTATTACATTATCTGCTGCATCAAGATTTATTTTTTTGTAAAACCCTATGCTTTCTGTCTTAATATGTTCCAGCCTAAAACCAGGAGTGATCGAAAGATATTGATTAATCTTAAAAATATTTTCTCCAAATAACGCAATGTTAAGGTTTGGATATCTATAATTTGATTGATTATTATAGTGAGGGTAATTTAATCGATCAAAATTAAAATCAGGCTCAATATTATCAGATCCGGGCCCCTGCTCACTATAATTATCTGATTTATAAAATTTCGTTCCAATCAGAAATGCTGATTGATGATTATTTAAAAGATATTTTTTTAGGTATTTTGCTTCAAAACCAAAATTATTAAAATTACTTTTAATTAAATCTCTTTCCTCAAATGAATCTATCTGACTAACTCTGTTTGTTCTAAATCCAAGAGCATATCTATTTGCTTTTAGGCCAAATAAATTAAGTGATAATGAGTTGTTTTTCGATGGTGTATAAAAAACCTGGAAATTGTATAGCAGCCACCCAACCTTAAACCAATTTCTTTCTCTATTGCTTTGTAATGGGTTTTGATTAAACATCACGTCAGATAATCCACCAGCTTGCTGTGCTAAATAATCTAGAAAAGTTATTTCTGTAGATAATTTTATTTTGCTATTAAATTCATATCCTATGTGAGTATATATATTTGAGGATTCAAATTTAGAATTAGGCCTGAAGCCATCACCTTTCTTGTAATTAATGAATGAGATATAGCTAAACTTATTTACTCTTCCACTTAAGCTTGTGTAATTAGTATAAAGTTTATTACTTCCAAATGTGTTACGACTAATAATCTCGGCACTTCTTTCAAGGTTTGGTTTTTTCATTATAAAATTAACTAGCCCTCCAAATTGAGTTCCATACTGTAATGACGCTGCTCCTCTGACAATTTGTATTTCCTCTAATCCTTCAGATGCTGGGGCGTAATAGCTCTCAGGATAGCCTAAGACATCAGCACTGATATCATATCCATTTTGTCTAGTGTTAAAATTAGCTGTTCTGTTAGGGTCTAAACCTCTTCCTCCAATGTTAAGTTGTAATCCAGCATCATCATTCTGATAAATATTTAATCCCGAAATCTGACTATAAATTTGTCGTGCATTATTTGAGGCGAGATTAGCCATAGACTGATTTACTAATATTACTTCATTTTTTTTTCCTGCATATATTGAGGTTCCTTCGATATCATTGAGTCTTTTTATTTCAAATATCTTTTGTTTTCTCTGAGTAATTTCTACTTCCATTAATTCTTTTGAAAGAGGCAGTAACTCTGTATTAATTATTGTATCACCATTAATAGATATAGATTGTTCGTAAACATTATAATTATATGCGAAAAAAATTAAGCTTAGTTTGTTTTTTGTGGTGGTAAATTCAAAAAATCCTTTAGAATTTGTCTGAGCTAATTTTCCAAAACTCTTTTCAAAAATTTCTACATCTTTAATAGGGTTTTTAGAGTCTAATGATATTATTTTTCCTGAAATAATATTTTGTCCATTTAAATTACTAAAACTGAGTAAGAAAAAAAATAGAAGTATGTCTTTTAATGATCTCATTTTTTTAATGGAAGAATCCATTTTTTATTTTCAAAAGAATCTTTGATTTCCAATAGATCAATTTCAGGATCAATATACCTTTGATTTCTTCGGCCATTTAATGAAACATAACTATCTGCATAAACTGCAATGTCATCATATCCTTGATTTTTAAAATGTTTGCCAAGAAAATGAGCATATTCTAAAATAAAATCTGGTTGGAAGCTCATTTGTTTTTCCTGATAGCTTGTTAAGAAATCCTCATTTTGAACATAGAAAAATTGATTTTTATCTTTATCTACAATTTTAAATGTTGTATATCCAAGTTTCTCCATTAGCATGACCCTCCAAGAAAATCTATAGCCCTGTTCGTGCCACATAATATTACCATTATAACTCAGATGTCTTAAAGGTATTGTTAGTTGTAGAATAAAGAAAATAGTTAGCACCCAAATAATCTTTTTATTACTATTAAATTTAACGTTTTGAATATTAATGTGTGATAATTTTTTTCTAATTGGATCTATAATTATTTTTAAAATATTAATAATCCTCTTATGAAATTTTGCATCAAAAAATATTAAGGCACTGATGATCATAATGTAAGGAAATACACCAATTGGAAATAGAACTCTTGTAAAAACATGAAAAAATACTACCAAAAGAAATGCAAATGTTCTTGTTCTTTTGTAAAGTAATAAAAATGGGATTAGTAGATCATAAAGCATTCCTCCCCAACTCATTGCGAAATGCACCCAATTCTCTTGCATAAACGTCTCGCCTATTATTGGAAGATCGTATTTTGATGGAAGCCAAATTTTTAGTGGTAGTGCTTGCAAAAGCCAATCAGAATTTATCTTAGCTAATCCAGCATAAATATATACTATGCAAAGCATTAGTTTAATACTATCAATTGTCCATCTGGGCACAGATATTGACTTTGTTTTACTTATGAAATTGTCTAATGAGAAAGATGAGTTTAGTGGAAGAAAAATTAATAGAAAGCTTAATACACAGATGAAATAATAATGATTTAAATAAACTGTCTTTTCTAGCAGTTCAATATATGTAAAGCTTAAAAAAAACGTAATTATTGCAGGTCTATATTTAAACCCAAGAGTAATAAAACAAGCAGATAAAGCACAGAGGATAAAAAGAATATATACACCTTCTCCAATAGAATTAATCCATTCAAATCCGTAGTATTTAAAATGAAATGAGGGTTCAATATAGATTTTTTCAATCCATCCTTTATTCCAAAATCGTACGATACTAAATAGCATCATTAGACCAAAACCTATCCTAAATACTGCAAGAGGAGAGGAGTCCGTATAAGAATTTATATATTGTTTTACTCTTGTTGTCATAAAAAAAAGATTCTCCAAATATATGGAGAATCTTCGTTGATTTTTACTCTAAAAAATATCAGTCTCCATCCGCATCAATATAATCAACATCAATATTTAGAGATCCTATCATATCGATTTTAAGAAGAGGGACAGCAGCCTGTACTTTGTCATACGTTACAAGTAATTGGTAGTTATTATTGTTTATTTGGTTCATTAAATTATCATCCAAGTCATTTATAGCTGTTTCTGCCGAATTAAACGTTGTGATAATAACATTACTTAAAGTATCCCCATCTTCTAAAGCGTTAAGGTGGTTTAAGTAGTTTTTTAGAGAATTCCCTTCAGAGGTATTGTCAAAATAAATACCACTAAAAAACTTCTTTATCGCCGTTAATGCCTCCAGAGCTAATATTTTTGACGTATTATTGTTCAGGTTATGGTAATATGCTTCGATATTTTGAGGAAGGGGAGATCCTGAAAATACTCCTGCAGGTATGCCTATTTTATTAGCTCTAAAACCTTTTTCATAATAGAAAATAAAGTCATTAGTAAGTTTGTTTAGGCTTGAAGTAGCTGTGTTTTCAGTTGAATTAATGAAAGGTTCTCTATTGCTATTCCATTCATTAATAATATTATTAGTATTTGTAAGCATATCTTGTACTAGATTGTTTAGATAGTTTAAATGCTTTGAGCTTTCAGGCCCATTATAAACTTGAATAGGGTCAGTAAAGCCATTAAGTAAATAATCCAATGTTGGAAAACCTTGAGCTGAGTAGTGATTAGAACTGTTTAAGTCATAATCCTCTGATGAAATATTAAGGCTGATTCTTGTTACATTACATGGATATGCATTCATTTTTCTTCTAAAATCAATCTCTTCTGCCATCCCAATGTCAAACATCTCAACATTTTGCCATGATAAATACGCATTTAACCAATCTAATCTTAATTGTTCAAGATTATTTTGATTGGCAAAATTTGTAAAATTATTTGTTGAAACTTCAAGTGCTTCAAGTTTCTGATTTAAATTGTTATATGATGGTAAAATTATATTATCAGCAATATTCTGTAGAAGACTTGCTCTATTGAACCCATCATTATAATCATTTAAAGATTCTTCTCCGCTTCCACAGGAAAAAAGCATAGTAGCTACTGTGAAAAGAGTTATTACTTTTTTTATCATATTTTATTTTAATTTTAAAAACTCAGTGGAAAATAAATTCCACTGAGTTTTTTTAATTTAATTAATCTATAAATTACAGACCAAATGCAACATCAATATCATCTGCCATTTGTGTTAATGTAGCAGCATCAACATCCCAAAGCCCATTACCAGCCATTAATGTATCAAGCATTGCATTAACTTGAGCATTTGTGAAAATGTAGTTACCATCACCATCTAAAGCAAATTGAAGACTTAGTATAAATCCATATCCCTCAGAAACAGCATGGAAAAAATCTGCCATATCAGGAGTTGAATTTGATAGGTCAGCAGCACCATCCCTTAAGTAATCAGAAGCTTTAACTCCAAGAATTTTAGAAACATGTTCTTTAATAATTGCAGCTTGAGCATCTCTAGTTTCATAATCCATATTTACAATTGCAGCTCTTCCTAACTTGAAAGCATCGTAAACAGTGTTCATGTCAACATCTCCAGAAGTATTAACCTTACCTGCATATTTGTTTAATAATACAGACCCATTGCCAGAGTAAGTAGGGTTTTCTTTGTCTAATTCTCTTCCAAATAGATATCCAAAACCTTCGTCCCAGTAATGCTCCATGTCAGTATACTCACCAGCTAATAAACCTGCAGGGTCATTTGCACCTGAGTTTAGTTTTGATTCGCTTAGATATCCGTTTACTATTTGATCAACACATAACCCACCTATTAATCCTTTTGTAAAACCTTGAACAATTTCTAATCCTTTAGAATTAACATAGACTTCTCGTCCACCAGCACCTTGGTGATATCCTGCAACACCTGCGGAAGCTAAATCCCCGTTATTCCATGCTGGGAAAACAACATTTGCTGCCTCTGCTATCATTGCATCAAACATTGGTTTTACAGTTGATGAACCATAAGCAGCTGTTTTGTTTCCTAACTTTTTACCTGAAGCATCAAGATCGTAATCAGCTCCGTTGAAAGTAACTACACCAAAACCTGTACCGTCATTAAACATTCCAAGAAGTTCTGTTTCAGTTTTTGAGGGGTCTTTTAACGCATTATAAAGTTCTCCAGCCATCAATAGTCTTGCAGTTTGCCCAGAATAACTGACTGTCGTTGCTCCCTCTCTTAAGAATTCATAAGTATCTGGAGAATTAGTGGTTGGTAAAGGTTGTGGATCTGTATCTGTTCCGCAAGAGGATAATATTATTAATGACGATAATAGGATCCCTTTAATAAGATTTCTTTTTTTCATAATTTTTTATATTTAAAATTTTGACAAATATAAAAGATTATTTCTTATTTAAAATAAATCTTAATAAGCATAATAAACTTATTAAGATTGGATAAAAATAAAAACTAAGTAATTGTTTTTTAATATAATAGAGCGTTATGTAGTAGTAAAAAAATAATAAATTTCAAAATTTATTTTATTTTATGTTTGATAAATTCATAAAAAAACATCGATTTATTAAAAATTTTGATTTGTTTTTTTAGATATCTAAAATATAAATGGAGATAAATAAAGTTCTGATTGTAGATTACAATCATTGTAATTAATTTAGAAGATAATTCACTTTTTTTTTGTCTAAATTTGTAATAATTATGTATTACACTATTTTAATATCTCATATTTTCCTAAGTTTTGCAGTTTCTTTTGTTGCTTTTTTTATAGTTGTGCGTTCTTTTCTTGGAGTTTATAAAAAAATTAAATTTTCTGATTTTTATGATTTTTTTATTCCAAAATTTGCAGTCATTCTTTTATATGTTGAATTAATATTAGGGCTTTTATTATACGCTTTACATATTAGTAAGCTTGAAAATTTTATTAGTCAGTCAAATGCAGATGCATATTTTTCATATAGATTTTGGGCTATAGAGCATACTATATTAATGCTTTTTGCTATCATTTTTGGTCATCTGGGCTTGCTATACACAAAAAATATTAAGTCTGTAGTAGAGAGATTTAAAAAGAATTTAACTTATTTTGGATTATCATTTATTCTTATCACAGTTTCATTACTAATGAATATGTTAAAAAATGCATAATAAAAATAAAATACTTTTAGTTGAGGACGAATTAGAGTTAGCTAAGTCCGTAGTTAAATATTTAAAAGAAAGTAATTATTTGTGTACTCATGTAGAGAAATTAAAAAATGCAAGAGAATTATTGAAGAAAAATAATTTTCATGCAGTTTTATTAGACCTAGGCTTACCAGATGGCGACGGTCTTTCACTGATTAAGGAAATTAAGAATAAAGATAAAACAACAGGTGTGATTATAATTTCAGCCAAAGATGCCTTATCAAATAAAATTCAAGGACTAGATTTAGGTGCGGATGATTATTTGACAAAACCATTTTTTATGCCAGAATTAAATGCTAGAATTAATTCTTTGATAAGAAGATTAAATTTTGAAGGAGATAATGAGATAATAATTGGTGATATAAAGATTATACCTGATCAGATGTTAACTTTAGTAAATGAACAAAGAGTTGATTTAACAAATACAGAGTTTAATCTATTATTATATTTTATTACTAATAAAAATAGAGTTTTAAGTAAAACTAATTTAGGAGAGTATATGTCCTCTAATTATCATGACTACAGTTTTTCTGATGATTTAGTTTACACACATATTAAGAATTTAAAGAAAAAACTGGAAAAATCTGGATGTTCAGATTATATTAAGAATGTTTATGGTGTTGGTTATAAATTCAGTAATTAAAAATGAAGCTATCTACTAAATCTGGTCTAAGTTTTATTTCTGCTAGTGCGATATTCTTTTTCTTAGGCAGTATCTTAATGTATTTTTCTGTTAGAGTGATTCTTGCCGAAGATTTAAAAGATAGATTATTAGACATGCAAAGTTCTTTTATGATGGATCTTTCTTATGCCAATGATATTACTATCATGAATGGTGCAAAAACATTTGTTTTTAAAGCACCAAGATTAGAACCAACCCTTTTTTCTGATACTGTTTTAATAGAATCTGGCAGATATAATCTTTTTAGAAAGATTACTTTCTCTCAAGTATTTAATCACAAAATATATAAAATAGAAATCCTACAATCACAATCTCAGACTGATCTACTTGTATGGAGAATTGTTATTTTAAATGTTGGTTTAGCAATGCTTTTTTTCTTAATTATTTTTTTTGTAAATCATCTGACTGTTAAACGAACTTTAAAAGTTTTTTATAATACAATAGATAAATTAGAAAATTTTGATGTTGGTAAGTCTCCTTCCTTGTCTCTGGAGGACGCTGATGTTGAAGAGATTAAAAAACTAAATGATGTTTTTAATGAAATGTCTAAAAAAATTAAAAGTGATTTTGATGAGCAGAAAGAATATACAGAAAATGTTTCTCACGAGCTACAAACACCTCTTGCCATAATTAGTTCAAAAGCAGAAGAACTTCTTCAATCTGAGCGTTTAAATAAGCTTGAAATGGAACATATTGGAATTATAATGAAAACTATTAATCGTCTTGCTAAAATCAATCAATCATTAATTTTCTTAACTAAAATTGATAATCGTTTTTATACAGAAGAAGAATCATTTAAACTTTCTGATGTAATTCATGAAAAAATTAATTTTTTTACTGGTGTAATTGAGCGACAGAAGATAAATGTTAGCTTAGATATAAGTGATGATGTATCATTAAAAATGAATAAGTATTTATCAGATACATTATTTTTAAATTTAATTAAAAACTCTATTATTCATAATATTAAAGGAGGTTTCTTAGAGATAAAATTACTAGATAATATTTTGACTCTAAAGAACAGTGGACAAAATATCAGACATAATAGTGTTGATATATTCAAGAGATTTTATAGAGATCAAGAAAATAAAAAGAGCTTAGGAATTGGCCTGTCAATTGTAAAAAGAATTTGTGATTTATATGACTTTAAGATCCATTATTCATTTGAGGATTGTCATGTTTTTAAAATAGAAATATAAAATGGGAAAAGATTTTTTTAGTGGTTTGTCTGATGAAGAAAAAGAAATTATTGTAAATAAAGGAACCGAGAGACCATTCTCTGGAGAATATAATGATTATTCTTTAGAAGGTGTTTTTTCTTGTAGAGCTTGTGGTAGCTTTTTATATGAATCTGATTCAAAATTTGACTCTGGATGTGGATGGCCTTCTTTTGATGATGAGATTACTGATGCAATTGTAAGGTACGAAGATAACTCACTGTTGAGAAAAAGAGTAGAAATCTGTTGTGCAAAATGCGATGGCCATTTAGGTCATGTATTTCATGGGGAAAAAGCAACTATGAAAGATACACGACATTGTGTTAATTCCTTAAGTATAAAATTTATAAATAAAAATAGAATAGAAAAAGTAACACTTGGAGCAGGATGTTTTTGGAAAGTTGAGAAGTTATTTTCTGAAATTAAAGGAGTTTATAACGTTAAATCAGGTTATATGGGCGGAGATATTCCCAACCCAACATATGAAGCAGTTTGCTCTGGAGAAACTAATCATATTGAGGTGGTAGAAATTTATTTTGACCCAAGTATTCTTACCTTTTTAGAGCTTTTAGTTTTTTTCTGGTCAAATCACAACCCCTCATCTGTTGATAGTCAGAATGGTGACAATGGAATTCAATATCGCTCTGTTATTTTTTGTCATTCAAAAATTCAGTTAGAACAAGCTTTAAAGTCTAAAGATGAATATCAAAAAAATATAGATAAAAAAATAGTTACATCAATACTCGAGGCAGATGTCTTTTATAAGGCAGAAGAATATCACCAGGACTATTTGAATAAGAATAATTTAGGTAGTTGTAGTGTTTAAACTTTTTTCAAGTAAAATTATAAACTGCGCTCCTTTACTCCTTTTAGCATTTCTAGCGTAAATTTTCCCGCCATGATAGTCTTCAATAATTCGTTTAGAAAGAGATAAGCCTAAACCCCAACCTCTTTGTTTAGTTGTTACTCCAGGTTTAAAAATATCTTTTAAAATATTTTTTGGAATTCCTTTACCTGAATCTGTTATTTCAATCTGAACTAAAGAGTTTTCTTCAGTAATTTTAATTTCTATCTCTCCCTTTCCCTTCATCGCATCAGCAGCATTTTTACATATATTTTCAAATACCCATCCAATTAGAGTTTTATTTGCGCTGATTACATTAACCTCAGTGCTTTGAGTAAATATAAAAGTTGTTTTATATGGAAGTCTATTTTTAAGATATGAGATTGATTGTTGAATTATTTCATTTAAATTATATTCTTTCATCTCAGGCTTAGATCCTATTTTTGAAAATCTTTCAGTGATTGTTTCAAGTCTATGAAGATCTTTTTCCATTTCAATAACCATGCTTGAGTTATTCCCAGAATCTTTTATTAGCTCTACCCAAGCCATTAATGATGAAAGTGGTGTAGCAATTTGATGAGCTGTTTCTTTAGCCATTCCTGCCCATACTTGGTTCTGCTCTGATTTTCTAGCCCAGCTAAAGATAAAGTACCCAATTAATACAAAAAGAGATATTAATATAAGTTGATAAAAAGGATAGTAGCGTAAATTTGTTAACATTGGTGAATCCTCATAATATATCCATTGTTTATCACCAGAAAGAGATATTTCAATAGGACTTTCACCACTCTCTTTTATTTTAGCGAGTTTATCTCTTAAAAAATGATTGTAGTTATCTATTTTAGATTTACCCTTTTTTAAGATTAATATATTTTTTATAGCTAGTGAATCTCTTGAAAGTTCAGTATAGTATTCATTTAATAACAAACTGTCTTTGGCTGAATAGAAGAAAATATTTCTAGACTCTAAAATACTATCACATTCATCAACAAGTATTACAGGAATATTTTGATTTTCTGAAATTACTTTTAGCGCCAGTGAATAGTCAATTTGCATACTTGAACTAACTAGTTGTTTAGTAGCTGCAGCCCAGATTTCAATTTTTTTTCTTTCTTCTTTTTTTAATTCATTAACAAGATAATTTGTCACAAATAAGGAAAGAATACTGATGCAAATTGCTAGCATTGCAAGAAAAAGTTTCCATCTCTGTTTTGTATTATAAATATTCATGTTTCAAAGTAAAAGTAACTATTTTAAAAATTATCGTCCCATTCTATTTCAATTTCATCCTCTTTAACCTCCATCTCTTTTTTTTCTACAATATCCTCTCTTATGATCTTCTTTATAGTTTGAATCTCCTCCTTAATCCCTTTGTTTATGTGTTCTTTGATTTTTAACTTTTCAAACTTTATGTCAAAATTATCTTCGTCTCCTATCATTCGAACTTGAACGTTTGTTATTACCTCATCATTATTTTTATAATCTGTATTATTCGTTTTAAATGTTTTTGAAAGTATCTGCCCAAGTAGCATTTTAATTTTGTAATTATATTCAAGGTTAAACTTATGATAGCCAGATATTATAATACTTAGCGCATTTGATTTAATTTCCATACTTGGGATATTTATAATTTGATCTTTTATTTCAATATTATTTTTTAATGTTGAAAATTTAATATGTTTCAGATCTTCAAGACTTACAAATTTTGAAAGTTTTTCCATTGGTTGAAAACTAATTAACTCCCCATCGCTTATTGTTAATTTAGAGCTTAGCTGAAACATTTCTGGCACAAAGTTTAATTTATTATCTAGTTCTGCATTGCAAATAAACTGCGAGCTAATTTTCCCGTCAAGGTTTTCATATTTTATATAATCTTGATCAAAATTATCAAAGCAATAAAACATAGTTTTAATATTAAGTTCTTCTAATTTTGAGTTTATTGATAGCTTAAAGGAATTATCTTTTTTCTGATAAAACTTACCATTCATACTAATATTTCCTGTAAGAGTATTTCCCATAAAGTTTTCTGTGCTAAAAGCTAAATCTTTATATAATATTAATCCGGTGATATTCTTTACAATAAGTTTATTATAAATGAAATTTTCTACATCTAAATTAATATTCGCATCCAAATAATTAGCTAGCTTTAACACTGAGTTAGTATCGTTTTCACTACTATTAATGATGTCGTTAAAGTTTATTTTTGATGATTTTAACCCACCGTTTATTTGAATGGTTGGTGTTGCATAATAGATATTTTCAAATAAATTAATAATTTCTCCAGAAAAAACTAAGGAACTTTCCCCAATTTTTATATTGCTTTTATTTAACTCTAATTTATTATTTACAATTAATCCGTCTGTACTGTCAACAAATATTTTATTTAATATTTTCTTATAAAAAAATGAAGAGTTGTTAATACTATAAGTTCCATTTTTTTCAGCCTCTATTATATTCTTAATAGCATTATCATCAAAAGATATTATTCCATTATAATCCAACTTTCCATTTACTCTCCCTTTCATTTCATAAAATGGACTCTCAAGATTATAATAATTTGTTTCTTCTAAATCTAGATCATAATTTAAATTAGCAAGTAACTTATATTTATTAAAATTAGATACTTTAAAATCTCCAGAAATATTACCTGCATTAGTATATGATTTGAACTTATTAAAAGTTACTGATGAAGTTTCAAAATTATTATTTTTCCCATTACTTATTTTTCCTTCACCCGATAAATTTTTAAGTAAGAAAGGATTTTTTTTCATTTTAAAGTTTGCTTCATATAATTTATAATCTAATTCAAGATGAGGGTTGCCTATCTCAAGATTATTGTTTACTATTCCACTAAAACTCACTTTTCCATTAGAATTAAATGATGAGTATATTTCTTTTAGAAAATCAGGTGTGTTATTTATAACATCTTCAATCTTTTGATCTATACTATTGAATTTAAAGTTCAGACCATTATTTTTTAATAATTTTAGCTCTATAGTTGACTTCAGTTCTTCTAACTTTATTGCAGAACTTTGTATCTCAAATATTTCGTTCATTGAGCTTAAGGATCCATCAAAAATTAAGTTTTTATTTTTAATATATTTTTGATTATTGTAAGATAGGTGGTGAACAAAAGATTTAAAATCTAATTTTATATTTTGATTTATGCCTTCAAGAAATTTTAAATTAATACTCTCAATTTTTGTATTAAAATTTAAATTAATTTTTTCATTATTATAATTTAAACTAGTATTCTGAAATGAAATATTATTTAACAATAGCTTCTTCTGTTGTTCAGTATTTTTTATTAATATGTCAAAGTTTTTTTCATTTGCTAAATTATATTTGATGAAAACTTTTGCATTTTCAATTTTTATATTTGGCAAATTAAAATCTTCAGAAAATATTTCAAAAAGACTAAACTTTACAAATGCATTTTCTGCAAATAATAATGTATCGGAAGAGAAATTATTCGACTCTAATATAATGATATCCTGCCCTGTTACTGATGCGTAGGGGAAATGGTCAACAATTGAAAAATTTACATTTTCAAATTCTATATTTGTTTTTAGTTTTGATGTAATGTTCTTAAGAAGATTTTCTATAATTCTATCACCATATAAATTGGGTATAAGTATGCTGCCTAAAACAAATAAAAAAACTGTTAAGACGCATATATTTCTAATTAATCTTTTCAATTATATTTAATATTTAAACTTAATTACTACTCACTTATACGCTAAAGACGTTTTAATATTGTGATTTCTTCATCTGTTAAAAATCTACATTCTTTTCTGGATAAATTTTTCTTTGTTAGGCCAGCATAAAATACTCTATCAACTTTAACAATTTCATAACCTAGATCTTCAAATGTCTTGTAAATTACTTCTTTTTTAATACTTAAAACTTCCATTCCAATTTCATTTTTATCTTTTCCCTGCATATATGCTATGCTTGAAATTAGCGACTGATTATTTTTTTCACTTATTGTATCCTGAAGTTTTTTGAAATCTAATGATACTAGCTTTTTATTAAGACTAACTTGATATATTATTTTAATTCTTTTGTTCTTTGAAGATAATTTTTTTAATAGATCATTATCATTTGTAAAAAGCATTAATCCAGTACTAATTCTATCAAGTTTTCCCACTGGTAAAAGTTGCTCTTTACATATTCTTTCAACCAATCTTTGTACTGAGTTGAGTTTACCAGGATCTTTAGTGTTAGTAACGTAGTTTTTTGGTTTATTAAGCAGAACATACTGCTCTTTCTCTCTCCTTATTTTCGAATTATTAAATTTAACAATATCTGTTTTGTTTACTTTGAACCCCATTGAAGTAATAACTTTCCCATTAACACTTACAAGACCAGCTTCGATAAATTTATCCGCTTCTCTTCTAGAACATATTCCAGCATTGGCTACATGTTTATTTAAACGAGTTAGTCCTTCATCACTTTCTTTTTTTGCATTTTGTCTTTTTCGGAAAGTATTATTTGATGAATTTTTTTTCTTAAATCTTGGATTATGATTTGCTTGTTCTGACATCTTAAATTATTTAAAGATTACTTTTTTTTCAACTTTTCCATTATCATATATATATAGCATGGGAGTGTTAAAAGATTTTCTTATAGTTTTTCCTAAAAGATTAGTTATGTGAATTACTTTTGCTTTTTCAGCTATAATATCCTGTGTATTAGTTGTTTGGTTACATGAAAGTAGTGGGTAAAGGAAGTCAGTTGTTTGATTTACAGCCTGAATAAATTCAGGATTATTTCCTGAAGTGACCCAATAATGATCTGTATTGTTAAAAGAAAGTGATTGATTTATTACCCCAAGACTATCACACAAAGGATGCATTTGATTAAGCCCACAAAGATTTAAAACTGCTGGATTATCTAGTCCTGGACCGCAATTATAATTAACTATAACATCATCTACGCCTTGAGCAGTAAAAATAGGTTCATCATTACTATCAATCCAATTAAGATCATTTATGCCTCCAGCAAAATTTATTATCCCCTTAACGGATGAACTATATCCATTATTTCCTGCATCCCCTTCAAGCCCTCCAAGAGAGGTGACTATAGCTTGAACATCAATTGGGCTAGTGGGAAGATCACTAATGTTATCAATATAAGCAGTGTGAATTGCTGTTATACCTCCAGATGAAATCCCTCCAATAAATACCGATGACGAATCAACTCCTAATGAGTTTCCAGTAGAATAATTTTTTTTTACATATCTTATGGCAGCTTTCATATCAGCAGTTGCTTTTAAAACCGTCTCAAATTGAACGGAATTACTAGTTAAAAAGGTAATAATATTTTGTAGAGCAACTATTCTATAATTTGAAGAGATTGCAACATATCCTTTTCTTGCAAATGCTGTACAGAAATCAACAGCTCCAGGGTTTTGCTTAGTTCCCCCATAGTAAGATCCTCCATGATGAAAAATAATAACAGGTCTATTTGTTGCCGTATCATCATCGGATGTATATATATCCATTTTATGGAAATTATCATTATAGACATCTGAATAATTGACTGTATTTACAGAAACATTATTAAATATTTCATTTTGATATCTGTCATAGCATTGGCCACTAAGGCTAATACTGACTATCATGAATAAAGATAAAAATATTTGTTTAATCATTTTTTTTGAGTTTATTTAGTTGCTTTTCAATCTCTTCATCCTCTATTTTGTTAAAAAGATGTACTGCATCATTAATTTTATGTCCAGGTTCTAGAAAACATTTACCAGCAGTATGCCAATTTTCAGAGGGGATGTTTAGAATATTAAAAAGTTTTTTTGAAGTAAAGGGGAGAAAAGGTTGACATAGTATGGCTAGATTCGCAACTATTTGAATTGATGTATTTAAAATAGCCTTTGTTTTTTCTTCATCAGATTTTATAAGTTTCCAGGGCTCAGTTTCAGCTAAATATTTATTACCTATTCGTGCAAGGTTAATAACCTCATTTAAGGCTTCTCTAAATTTATATTTTTCGATATTAGTACTTATCTTAAACGGAGATTTAGAAATTTCTGAAATAATATTTTCATCGTAATCAGATAATAATCTATACTTCGGAATTATTCCACCATAATATTTATGTGTTAATACAATAACTCTATTTACAAAATTACCAAATATAGCAACTAGCTCATTGTTATTTCTAGCCTGAAAATCTTTCCATGTAAAGTCGGTATCCTTATTCTCAGGAGCAGTTGCACAAAGCGTATAGCGCAGAGCATCTTGTTTGTCTTTAAATTCATTTAAATATTCGTGCAACCAAATAGCCCAGTTTTTTGATGTTGAAAGTTTTCTTCCTTCTAAGTTAAGAAATTCATTTGCAGGAACATTAACGGGTAGATTATAATTTCCCAACTCCTTTAATATTATAGGAAATATAATACAGTGAAAAACAATATTATCCTTTCCAATAAAATGAATTAGATTACTTTCATTGTTCTTCCAATATTTTTCCCAATTCAAATTATTTTCTTTAGCCCATTTAATTGTTGCAGAAATATAACCAATTGGAGCATCTAACCATACATATAAAACCTTCCCGTCAGCATTTTCAATAGGCACCTTTACTCCCCAATCTAGATCTCTTGTCATAGCTCTTTCTTTAAGCCCTCCATCTATCCAAGATTTACATTGCCCTAAAACTTGACTTCGCCAATTTTTAGGGTCATGATGATTTGTATTATCAAAAACTCCAGATAAAAGCCATTCCTTAAGCCAATCTTCATGTTTTTGCATTGGTAGATACCAATGTGTTGTTTCCTTTAAAATAGGTTTTTCTCCACTTAAAGTAGATTTTGGGTCAATCAACTCATCAGGGCTTAATGCAGATCCACATTTTTCACATTGATCTCCATAGGCTTCGTCAGATGAGCATTTTGGACACTCACCTATAATATATCTATCCGCTAAAAATTGATTATTCTTTAAGTCATAAAACTGCATAGTAGTTTTCTTGGTGAAAATATTTTTCTTTTCAAGAAAATTAAAAGTTTCTTTAGCTGTTTCGTGATGTAGCTTGTCAGAAGTTCTATCATAGATGCTAAAATCAATACCAAACTTTTCAAATGATTCTTTATTTAGTGTATGATATTTATTTATTATATCTTTTGGTTTTACATTATTTTTTTTTGCTTGAATTGTGATTGCGGCACCATGTTCATCAGAACCGCAAATAAATGCAACATCATTTTTAATAGATTTTTGATATCTCACAAAAATATCTGCAGGTAAGTAAGCTCCAGCAATATGACCAATATGAAGTGGTCCATTTGCATAAGGAAGAGCCGCAGTAACTGTAAAGGTTTTTTTAGACATATAATGTTATAAAATATATATTTTAGCAAATATAAGTTTTAATGTATCACAAATGATTATTCCAGATAACTTAAAAAAAGGTGACTTAATAGGTATTGTCTCTACTGCAAGAGCGATTAGCGCAGAAGAACTTCAGTCATCCATTGAGACTCTTAAAAGTTGGGGTTTAAAAATTAGACTTGGGGATAATATTTTTAGTTCCTACAATCAATTTGCGGGCAATGATATTGATCGAGCAATAGATCTTCAAGTTATGATTGACGATAATAATGTGAAAGCAATTTTATTTGCTCGAGGAGGCTATGGATCTGTTAGAATTATAGATAAAATTAATTTTACAAATTTAATTCATAATCCTAAATGGTTTATTGGTTACAGTGATATTACAGTTTTTCACTCGCACTTAAATAGCTTAGGCATTGCCTCACTTCACGCTACAATGCCTGTAAACTTTAAGCAAAATACTGTAAAGGCAATTCTTTCTCTCAAAAATAAATTATTTTTAGAAAGCAACATATTAGCCTTTAAAGATTTAAACTTAGATTTTTGTTTATCTATAAGTGGTGATGTTATTGGTGGTAATCTATCTATTTTATATAGTCTAATTGGATCTTCATCTGATTTAGATACTGATAATAAAATATTGTTTTTAGAAGATTTAGATGAGTATCTATATCATCTTGATAGAATGATGATCTCTCTAAAGAGAAATGGTAAATTAAGTAATCTTAAGGCATTACTAATTGGTTCGATGACTAAAATGAATGATAATGTTATTCCATTTGGTAAAACTCCTCATGAGATTATTTTAGAACACACTAAAGATTATAGTTACCCAGTGATATCTAATTTTCCTGCAGGACATATTGATGATAATTTATCACTAATTCTTGGCAAGAAATCTTATCTTAAAATAGATAATAATAATGTAACTTTGCTTCAATAAATTTTTTTAAACATGTCATTAGAAAATTATTTTTCAAAATACAGAGGTAATATTATTGGTAGTAACCAAACGTTTAATACTCCTTACGGGGAGAAAAAAATGGTCTATGCAGATTGGATTGCAAGCGGACGTTTATATAAGCCTATTGAAGATGTTCTAAGAGAAAATATTTTTCCATTTGTTGCTAATACTCATACTGAAACCTCAACAACAGGAGCAACAATGAGTTATGCCTTAGAAAAAGCTTTAGAATGTATAAAAGAGCATGTTGGAGCTGATCAAAATGATGTTGTTATTTCTTCTGGTTCAGGAATGACTTCTTTAGTTTGTAAATTTCAAAGAATTTTAGGACTAAAAATACATGAAAATTTTAAGGATAAAATAGTAATTGACAATAGACCAGTAGTATTTGTTACTCATATGGAGCATCATTCTAATCAAACCTCATGGCTTGAAACAATTGCCGAGGTAGTTCTTATGCCTCACAAAGAAAATGGAGATGTTGATTTAGATAAATTTAAATATATTTTATCTCAATATGATGATAGAGATATTAAAATTGCTGCAGTAACTTCTGCATCTAATGTCACTGGAGTTTATGCCCCATATTATGAAATTGCTGAAGTTATGCATGAGAAAAATGGGCTTTGTTTTGTTGATTTTGCTTGTTCAGCACCATATGTTAATATTGATATGCATCCAAAAAATGAAAAAAGAAGTTTAGACGCTATATATTTTTCTCCTCACAAATTCTTAGGTGGTCCTGGAGCTTCGGGGATTTTAGTATTTAATAAAAGCTTGTATAAAAATAAAGTACCTGATGTCCCAGGAGGTGGAACTGTGGATTGGACAAACCCATGGGGCGAACACAAATACATTGATGATATTGAGCTTAGAGAAGACGGAGGTACTCCGGGTTTTTTACAAACAATAAAAACAGCTCTTTGTATTCAATTAAAGGATCAAATAGGAGTTAAAAATATACTTGATAGAGAGCACGAAATACATGAAATAGTATGGCCAAGAATTTTAGAAATTGATAATTTACATGTCTTAGCTGAAAATATTTCTAAAAGATTAGGGATTTACTCTTTTTATATTGATGATTTACATTTCAATTTAGTGGTACAATTATTAAATGATAGATTTGGAATACAAGTTAGAGGAGGGTGTTCATGCGCAGGAACTTATGGCCATATTCTTTTAGATGTTGATAAAAAAACTTCACAAAAAATAACTAGTAATATTAATAAAGGCGATCTAACACTAAAACCTGGATGGGTAAGAATGTCTATTCACCCTACAATGACTAATAATGAAGTTGAATTTATTGTTGGTGCTATTGAAGAAGTTGCAAAAAACCATGCTCTTTGGACTAAGGATTATATTTACAATAGTAAATCTAATGAGTTTGTTTATAAAGAAAAAAAGTATTCTTTAGACAATAAATTAAGAGCTCGAGCTTGGTTTGATATAGATTTATCCTAAATTTTATTTTTTTATCATTTTTGGCACAAGAATGTAATCTGAGTCTTTTTTTGGAGCATTTGATAAGGCTTCTTTCTGACTTAACATGTTTCCAATTTCATCATCTCTTAGAACATTTTTTTCATCACTTAAATAAATAAGAGGCTCAACATTTTCAGTATCGATTTCGGAAAGTTTATCTACAAAACCAATAATTTTCTTTAAGTCTTCTTGCATCTCAATTGATTGTTGATCATTGAATTCAAGTTTTGCGAGTTTTGCAAGATCTTTTATAAGTTTATTATTTATTTTCATATTTTGTTAGTTCATCAAAAATAGTGTTGTATGTCCTATTATTCAAATTTTTGATATCATTATTTTCTACAGAAGTGACTGCAATTGGTTTATGAATAATTACGTGAGCTAATGCCGGATATCCTCTAAAATAATTCCAGGGAAACATAGATTTATTGTGAGGCATAGTAACAGGTACGATTTTATAATTTGATTCAACAGCTAGTTTGAAAGGTCCATTTTTAAATTTACGTAATTTTACTTCGGGCTTTGGAATTCCACCTTCTGGAAAAATACAGACATTTAATCCTTCTTTTAATTTTTCTATAGAATTTGTAAATGCTGAATATGCATCTCTCATATTATCTCTATTTACGATAACCGTATTATTTTTATAAAAGTATCCAAATAATGGAATTTTTGAGTATTCTTTTTTTGCCATAAAAATTACAGGTATTTTAAAAGCTGCCAAAACAATAGGGATGTCTAAAGATGATGTATGATTTGGACAAATTATATATGCTGCATTAGAATCTAGAGGTTCTTCGATTATTATTTTTAAAAATATTCCAGATAACCATAAAGTTAGTAAAGACCAGTATCTTGTTAAGTGCGCAACTATTAATGGTTTTCTATTTATTTTAGTAAAAAAGAATAGTAGAGGTATAAATAAAAAAAAGACTACTATAAATGCAATGAGAAACCATAATCTCCAAATTGAACTTAAAATATGTCGAAGAGATTTAATATTAAAATTATGCCATTTCATTTTACAAAGATAAAAATCATATTTTTACAACGTTGAAAAATCAATAAAATGGCAAGAATATTAACAGGAATACAAAGTACAGGTACGCCACACCTAGGGAATTTACTTGGCGCTATTATACCTGCAATAAAAATGTCTAAGGATATTTCTAATGAAAGTCTTTTTTTTATCGCTGATCTCCATTCATTTACTACTGTAAGGGATAAAGAAGTTCTTAAAAAAAACACTTATGCAACAGCTGCTGCTTGGCTTGCATTTGGTTTTGATACAAAAAAAAATTTTTTCTATAGACAATCTGATTTAACACAGGTCTGCGAACTTAGTTGGTATTTGAATTGTTTTACTCCCTTTCCTATGCTAGCAAATGCTCATTCTTTTAAAGATAAATCTGATAGATTAGCAAGTGTTAATTCTGGACTGTTTACCTATCCTGTGTTAATGGCTGCAGATATTCTTCTTTATGACGCTGATATTGTTCCTGTGGGTAAAGATCAGGTGCAACATCTTGAAATCACAAGAGATATTGCGGGTGCTTTTAATCATGTTTACAAAGATTCTTTTGTAATTCCCTCCACTCAAATTGATGAAAAAGTTATGATTGTTCCAGGAATTGATGGGCAAAAGATGAGTAAATCATACAGTAATGTGATTGATATATTCTTACCAGCAAAGAAGTTAAGAAAACAAATTATGTCTATTAAGACTGATAGTTTGGATGTTGAAAGTCCTAAACGTCCAGCTGATTGTACTATTTTTAAAATTTATTCTTTAATAGCCGATGATTTACAAGTTAAGAGCTTAGAGAAAAAATATCTTTCTGGTGGTTTTGGATATGGGCATGCTAAACAAGAGCTTTTTGACGTTATTTGTAATAAATTTAAAAAGGAAAGAGATTCTTTTGAGCATCTTATGAATAATACTAATCTGATAGAAAATGAATTGATGATGGGTGCTGAAAAAGCAAGTGAAATAGCTAATAATGTATTAACAAGGGTGCGATCAAATATTGGATACGCATGAACAAGATAGATCCTGAAATTACTGTCTTTCTTTCAAGTCATTTTGTACTATCACTAGCCACTTCAAAAAATAATAAACCTTACTCTGCTAATTGCTACTATTTATTTAATGAAGATAATCATGAACTAATTTTTTCTTCTGATATTAAAACTAAACATGCACAATATTTCATGCTTAATAAACATGTTTCAGCTACGATTTCAGTTCCAAGTAGCGATATTGAGAAAATTCAAGGGGTGCAGATAGTTGGTGAAATTGAACCAATTATAGACAGTGATAAGGCTTTTTATAATCAGTTGTATATTGATCATTTCCCTATTGCAAAAGATATGAAATTATCTCTTTGGAGTCTTAAGCTTTCTTTTATTAAAATGACAGATAACTCTATTAGTTTCGGTCATAAAGTATTTTGGGAAAAGTAGTTATTTGTCTTTTCGATATTTTTCAAATAATCGCTTTTGATGATTATCTGTACTTATACTTTTACCTTTAATAAAGATTTGTGTGACATTATTAGATCTAATATCTAAAGCATCTCCTTCAGAAATAAAAAATGTAGCTTCTTTATTTTTCTCAATAGAACCAATTTTATTATCAACTCCAAGAATTTTTGCTGCATTTAAAGAAATTGACTGAACTGCTGATTCATAGTCAAGCCCATACGCTACAGTAGTTCCTGCAGTAAAAGGTAAGTTTCTAGCACCCATAGCTTCCATGTCTCCTTCATAACTTAAGCAATATAGAATGCCAAGTTCTTCAAGTTGTTTCGCTTGTAAAAATGGAGCGTAAATATTTTCATCTTCATTTTTAGGAAGTCGATGAATTCTATTGAGAATAATTGAAATATTATTTTCTTTTATTTTGTCACTTACTTTTAATGCGTCTTCCGCGCCAACCAGAACAACATTTTTAATTTTATATAGTTGGCACACATCAATAGCATCACTAATATCACTAGCATAGTTTGCGTGTACATATAATGTTTTAGCTCCATTATAAAGACCTTTCATACTCTCCATTTTAAGATCCATTATATTATTACCTTTAGAGTAAGCTAAAGATTTCTCAAAAATTTGATGTATTTCTTTTATTGTTTTTTTATACTTTTTATTTTTCTTAGTTTCTCCTTGTTCTGCCCACCATCCAGTATTATAATAAGAAGATGGCCAATGTAAATGTATTCCATCATCTTCTCTGCAAACTGCATCTTCCCAATTCCAGCCATTAAGATACATTACAGAGGATTGACCAGAAATTAAACCTCCGTTAGGCGTAACTTGAGCAAGTAAGACACCGTTTGTTATCACTGTTTCTACTATTTTTGATTGAGGATTGTAGGCAATAATTGATCTGATATTTGGATTCACTTTACCAGTTTCATCGAAATCATGAGTCGCTTTAACTTGACCAATTTCAGTGATTCCAAGAGTTGTATTAGGCACGATAAATGATGGATAAACATGCTTGCCGTAAATTTTATAGATTGTATCAAAAGCTTCTGGATCAATCCTAATTTTTGATAAATCAGCTACAATATCAAATTTACCATCAACAATTGATATAACAGAATTTGAAATCTTTTTGCCATTTCCTAGGTGAGCAATTCCACCTATAAACAAACTATTATTCTGACCCATAATGCTGTTTATGGCAAGAGTAATTAATAAAAGTAAAATTGTAATGTTTTTTTTATTCATGATCTAAGGTATCACAGTGATAATGTTTTTCTTTTTCTTTTCTTTTGACTTTAATTTTATTTTTATCTTTCGACTTGCTTAGCTTTCTAATGATTCTGTTTCGCTCAAGTTTATCTCTATTCTCAATCTCGTTTTTTGAATCAATGTCAAAATAACATCGTCCATCTATAAAAGTTTTTTCAGCCTTTGCATAAATTGACAGAGGATTGTCTGACCAAACAACTATATCTGCATCTTTTCCAGTCTCAATTGAGCCCATTCTATTATCTAGGTGTAAAAGTTTAGCTGGATTTAATGTTACCATTTTCCAAGCATCTTCTTCACTTGAACCTCCATATTTTACTGCTTTTGCTGCTTCTTGATTTAAACGTCTTCCCATCTCTGCATCATCAGAATTTATTGCAGTAATAACTTTAGCATTATTTAAAAGTGAAGCATTGTAAGGAATAGCATCATTTACTTCAAATTTATAAGCCCACCAATCAGAGAATGTTGAACCTCCTGCTCCATGCTCATATAATTTGTCAGCTACTTTATATCCCTCTAAAATATGAGTAAATGTATTTACTTTAAAACCCATTGAGTCAGCTACATGCATCAACATATTTATTTCAGATTCCACATAAGAGTGACATGTAATAAAACGTTTATTATTTAATATCTCAGAAAGAATATTAAGCTCTAAATCTTCTCTTGGCGGGCTGGTTGCTCGCTTCTTTCTGCTACTAAGTTTATTGTAATTATCCCAATTTTTTTGATAATTTTTTGCTCTATAAAAAGCATCATAAAAAACTTGTTCCACACCCATTCTTGTTTGAGGAAATCGTGTTCCTTTCCAATTACTCTGCTTAACATTTTCACCTAATGCAAATTTTATAAAGCCATCGCTATCCTTTATTTTCATTTCTTCAGCTGTTGCGCCCCATCGTAATTTTATTAAAGCTGATTGACCCCCAATTGGATTTGCAGATCCATGAAGAAGTTGTGATGATGTCACCCCACCTGCTAATTGTCTATAAATATTATGATCAAAAGGATTAATAACATCTGCTATACTGACTTCTGCTGTTACTGCTTGACTCGATTCATTTACTCCTGCACTGATGGCAATATGTGAATGTTCATCTATTATGCCTGAAGCAATATGCTTATTGCTAGCATCAATTATTTTTATATTTAAAGTGTCAGATTTAAAAATATCTCCAACACTTAAAGATTTACCTACAGCTAATATTTTTCCTTTGTAGATTGCAACATCAGAGTTCTTAATAACTCCTAAATTTGAATTAGTCCATATTGTTGCATTTCTAAAAATTATTTTTTCCTCACTTGGTTTTTCAACTAGTCCATACGACTTATTTGGAGACCAAATGGAAGGTACAATAGTATCTAAATTTTGAATAAAATTTTCTTTTTTAGTTACAAAATTTGAATCAAAACTCATGACAAAATTATGGAAATCTCCATTTTCATCTTGGTATTTACCAATGATGTTTTTTTCATAAATTTTAGAAGAAGATCTGAATTTATTGGTATGACTTATAATGATTTTATTTTTATCAATCTTAGTAATAAAGCTAGAAGAATCTATTTGATTTATTTTAACCTTAGGTTTGGTTTTTGAGCCAGAAATTTCAACTAAATAATTTTTATATTCATCTGAATTTAGAGAGTAGTACCCTCTAATATCCTTTTTTATTTTTTCTTTTACAATATGTCTTTCACCTGAAGACCAAGTTTCATAAATTATACCGTCTTCAAAAATATTTGATGAGCAAATAATGAAATTTGCAAGTTTATTTTGTTCTAAACTTCCCAGCATGTTTTCTACACCAAGAAGCTGAGCTGGAGTTGATGTTAGAGATTTTAATGCAATGTCTTGAGGTAAACCTTTCTTAATTGCTAAACGAAGATTGGTGATAAAATCTTTCTTATCAAGCAAGTCTGAAGAAGTAATACAAAACTCGATATTATTATCATTAAGTATTTTAAGATTATATGGAGCAGTCTCCCATTTTTTTAGATTACTTAAACTTATTTCTTGAGCATCATCAGGATTTGTTACATCGTATGTTTTAGGGAAATTAATTGGGACAATTAATGGAAATTTAGTTTTTATTATTTCATCAATTATTACAAACTCATCTCCTGAGCCTTTAGCAATAAAATCTATTTCAAATTCATCCGAAATTTTATATAATCTTGAATAATTTAAAACAGTTTTAATATCAAAAATCTTAGGTAGTAAATTGGTTTTATTAAAAGAATCAAAAGAAATATTTGCTTTACGATTATTGTTGCTATACCATTCAGAATCTAAAAGTGTCTGCCTAATTAACGCAATACTACCCATTCTCGATGTTGGGTATCTCTGTTTTGAAGTCCCTTTACTAAATGAATAGAATGTTGCCCCTTGATTTAAAATAATATTTTCATCTCCTTGCTTATTAGTCAGATTTACCAATGATCCTGTACCTCTAAATATACCATCTTGATAATGAGTTAAAACAGAAGTAAATCCATTATTTAAATATTTTTTAGCGTTTTCAGAATCTGAAACAAATATTTTAGCAGTACTAAATTCAGGATGAATTGCTTGATTCCAGTGGTACGCATCTTTGTTAGTGTTATTATTATGGTTAATTTTTGACTTGTCAATTCCATAGTCACTAAATAGATCTATAAATCCAGGATAAATATAATCTCCTTTAAGGTCATAAACAATAGCTCCTTTAGGAATATTCAAATTACTATCCACGCCTATAATAATATTATCCTTAATTAATAAAACCCCATTTTTTATAACTTTATTATATGATGTAAATATGGTGGCATTTGTTAGTGCAAAAACTGGTTTGAATGTTTCTTCAACTCCATCAATAGGAAATATTTTTTGTGCATCAGCAAAATTGATTAGTAGTAAAAATATTATTGTAATATATATTCTCATGTATAATTATAAAGTCGTGAAAATACCAATTTTTTATTAGTTTTATTTGTTTCTTTGCGCTAAGAAATAATATTAATTTAAATATTTTTTATGAAAACTGAACAATCTAATTTGTTAAATAGTTTAACATTAATAACCGTTGGATTATGGGGTTATTTTGATGTTAGTGATTATGATTTATCTGTTATTACCTCATTTGAGCACTGGACCGCTTTAATACCTGTTGTTTTTGGGTTTGTTTTATTATTGTGTCATAAGGGTGTTAAAAATAATAGTAAATTAGTTGCTCATATTGCTGTTGTCGTGACTTTATTAATTTTCATTGCACTAGTTGGAAAAAGACTTCCTATTTCTATAGAGCAAGGAGGAGCTGGATTGTTTAGAGTTATTGCAATGAGCTTAACTTCTTTTTTAGCAATGATTACATTTGTAAAGAGTTTTATTGCCAATAGAAAGAAATCATAATTAGTTCAATACATAAACTATGAAGGAGAAAGCAATTTTAATTGGCTTAATCACTCCAGATACTACCCCTGAAAAGGTTTATGAATATTTAGATGAGTTAGCTTTTTTAGCTAAGACAGCAGGGGCACAACCTATAAGAAATTTCACTCAAAGACTTAAGCATCCTGACACTACAACCTTTTTAGGAAAAGGTAAGATTGAAGAGGTTAGAGTTTATGCAGAAGAGGACTGTATTGAATTAATTATTTTTGATGATGACCTTAGCCCTTCTCAGATAAGAAATATTCAAAAAATATTTGAGAATTGCAAGATTATTGATAGAAGTAATCTGATTCTTGACATTTTCGCTTCACGCGCACAAACTGCCCAAGCTCGAACACAAGTAGAGCTTGCCCAATATGAATATTTACTTCCCAGACTTACTGGAATGTGGACACATCTTGAGAGACAAAAAGGTGGTATTGGAATGAGGGGTCCTGGGGAAACTCAAATTGAATCAGACAGAAGGATAATAAAAGATAAAATTGCTCTTTTAAAGAAAAAGCTTGACAAAATAGATAAACAAAGTTTTACCAGAAGAAAGGGTAGGGCAGATATGATTAGAGTTGCATTAGTTGGCTATACAAATACAGGTAAATCTACTTTAATGAATAAGCTTGCAAAATCAGATATTTTTGCAGAAAATAAACTTTTTGCAACGCTGGATACAACTGTGCGAAAAGTAGTAGTTGAAAATTTACCATTTTTATTGTCTGATACTGTTGGTTTTATCAGAAAATTACCTCACCAGCTAGTTGAATCATTTAAGTCAACATTAGATGAAGTTAGAGAATCAGACTTGCTTATTCATGTTGTGGATATTTCTAATCCAAACTTTGAAGATCAAATTAAAATAGTTAATAGTACAATTGCTGAAATTGGAGCAAGTAATAAGCCTATGCTAATTATTTTTAACAAAATTGATGCTTATACTTATATCCAAAAAGATGATGATGATTTGACTGATGTTTTAAAAGAGAATTTATCTCTGGAAGATTTAAAAAAGTCATGGATGGCGAACCTTGATTCAGAAAGTTTATTTATTTCAGCACTAAATAAAACAAATTTTGAGCAATTAAGGGAGAGGTTATATTCGAGAGTTAAAGAATTACATATAAAGAGGTATCCTTATAACAATTTCCTATACTAACTTAAAAGTTGTAAGTCATATAGACTTTTGTAGTGAGGGTTTTGTTCTATTAGATCATTATGCTTTCCCATCGCAATCACATTACCTTTTTCAAGTACTATAATTTTATCTGCATCAATAATTGTTGAAAGTCTGTGGGCTATTACAAGCGTTGTTCTATTTTTCATTAATTTTAAAATAGCATCTTGAACTAACTTTTCTGATTTAGAATCTAGAGATGAAGTTGCTTCATCTAGAATTAAAATTTCTGGATTTTTAAGAATCGCTCTTGCAATACTAATTCTCTGCTTTTGACCTCCTGAAAGCTTTTCGCCAAGGTTCCCAATATTAGTTTGATATCCTTTTTCACACTCAACAATAAAATCATGAGCATTTGCATTTCTAGCAGCTTCAATTACTTCATTTTCGCTAGCATTTATATTGCCAATTTTTATATTATTAAAAATAGTATCATTAAATAAAATTGATTCTTGGTTGACTATTCCCATTAAAGATCTAAGAGATATTATCTTTATTTTTTTAATATTTATTTTATCTATTGTAATTTGACCATTTTCTAAATCATAAAATCTTGCTAATAAGTCAGCAATAGTTGATTTCCCGCTTCCTGACTTTCCTACTAAAGCAACTTTTTCTCCTTTTTTAATTGAAAATAAAATATTATTTAGAATCTGTGTATTTTCATATTTAAAAAATGGTATGTTAAATTTTATTTCTTCCTCAATTTTATTAATTGTGACAGCATTTTTATCATCAGTAATTGTGTTCTTGGCTTCGAGCACTTCAAAAACTCTTTCAGAAGCAGCGCTACCTTTTTGAATATAGTAATATGAGCTGGTAAGTGATTTAGCAGGAGGGATGATTTGTGAAAAAATCAGAATATATGCAATAAACTCTTCTGCAGATAGAGCAGCATCTTGACTTAACACCAGCTGACCCCCAAACCACATTACGATAACCATAACTATTGTGCTTAAAAATTCACTCATTGGAGAGGCAAGATCTTTTTTTCTTAGAATTGTAGTCATTATATTTTTATAATCATTACTAATCACTTTGAATTTTTTATTAAAGTCTTGTTCAGCATTAAATGATTTTATAATTTTAATTCCATAAATATTTTCATCAATTAATGACATGATTTCACCCATTTTTGATTGCCCTTTTTTAGAAGCACTTTTTAAGCTCTTCCCAATGTATCCAATTAGTATTCCTGCAACAGGAAATAAGATAACTACAAAGAGTGTAAGTTCAGGGCTTATAACTATTAATGTAATTAGAAATATAAATATATTAATAGGGTCTTTAAAAATCATCTCTATTACACCCATTATTGACCATTCAATTTCTACCAAATCTGATGTCATTCTGGATGTTAAGTCTCCTTTTTTCTGTTCAGTAAAATATGCTAAAGGAAGTGAGATAATTTTCTCTTGAAGCTCCATTCTCATATCGTATATTATACCGTTTCTGATTGGACTAAGAAAATATAAAGCAATGTATCTAAATAAATTTTTGAGTAAAAACATTACTAAAACAAGTAAACAAATAAGCATTAAAGCCTCAACTTTTCCCTTATCTTCAATTGTAGAAGATACGAGAAAATAAAAATTTTCTTTTATTGATAAAAGTGTGAAATTTAGTTCTTGTGCTTGATAGACTTTTTCTTGTGTGCCAAAAAGAATTCCAAGAAAAGGAATAACCATTGTTAAAGAAAATAATGAAAATAGAATTGAAAGTATATTGGAGAAAACATTAAATATAACATATGTGGTATATGGTTTGATATATTTAAGAATACTAAGCATATTACTCATAAGGCAAATATAACAAAGGATTGTTTATTTTTGTTAAATATGGAATCAACAAGACAAAAAAAAGTTTCTAGATTAATTCAAAAGGAACTTTCCCAAATTTTCAATAAAGAATCAAAGAATTTTATTGGCTCAGTATTAGTAAGTGTTACATCAGTAAGGATATCTCCTGACTTAGCTTATGCAAATGTTTTTCTAAGCATGTTTCCTGTATTAGACCCTGAAGACACTATTAAAAAAGTGAAAATTCATAGTAAATTAATACGTAAAAGTTTAGCATTAGTTGTTAAAAATCAGCTGCGAATTGTACCTGAATTAAATTTTTATATTGATGACTCAGCCGACTATGCTGAGGAAATTGATCGACTATTAAAGAAATAGTTCCTAAATGAATTTACCTCTATTTATTGCTAAAAGATATTTTTTTTCAAAAAATAAATTAAGTTCAGTAAATATGGTTTCCAGGATATCTCAATTTGCTATTGCTATTGGTGCTACAGCATTAATTCTTGTTCTTTCTGTTTTTAATGGATTTGAGAAATTAGTATTAGACATGTATAGTGTTTTTGACCCTCATCTTAAGATTACCTCTAATGTCGGTAAAACATTTCATCAGGACTATGTTATAAGCTCTTTAGAGTTAAATGAGAACATTGAAGCTTTCTCTAAAACTTTAGAAGAAAAGGTTTTGTTAAAATACAATTCAAAAGAATATATAGCAACTATTAAAGGTGTCGATTCACTGTATCAGAAAATAACTAATTTTGATTCTATAATTGTTGACGGTAATTATTTTAAAAACTCAGATCAATCTAATGTCACCGTAGTTGGGAGAGGCGTCGCTTATTATTTGTCTTTAAGTCTAGGCTCTTTGTTTGACCAGATCACTGTATTAATCCCTAATCGAAAGAAAAATCATCTTTTAAATGTTGAGAGTTCTTTTGCTCAAAAAAATCTTATTCCTATTGGTGTTTTTGGAGTTCAACAGGACATCGATTCGGAGTATTTAATTTCTCCTTTGTTATTTGTTCAAGATCTTCTTGATAAGAAAGATATAGTATCTTCAATTGATATAATTTTAAAGGATAAGAATCAATCAATAAAAACAAAATTAGATCTGCAACAAAAGTTAGGAATTGATTATAAAGTTCAAACTAGATACGAGCAACAAGAATTTTTATATAAAATTATGAATAGTGAGAAACTCGCTGTTTTATTAATTCTCTTATTTATTCTTGTAATTTCTTCATTTAATATTATTGGATCTCTAACAATGTTAATTACGGAGAAAAAAACTTCAATTCATCTTCTTCAAAGCGTAGGAATGACAAATAGCTCAATAAAGAGTGTCTTTTATTATAAAGGGTTTATTACTGTTTTGTCAGGTACACTGATTGGTTTGTTTTTTGGACTTATTCTTTCTTTTATTCAATTAAAATTTGGAGTTATAACTATGGGAGAAGGGAGTTTTGTCATTAATTCTTACCCAGTACTTATTAAAATTTTAGATGTTTTTTTTGTATTTGGGACTGTATTGATAGTAGGATTTCTATCTGTTTTAATACCAGTACAAAATATTAAACTTGCAAAAAGTTAAAATTCAATTAATTGAAATTTCTCTCTTACATTATTTAAGATACTTATTACTTCTTCTTTAGAGTTAGATGTTACCATATTGGTTCTATACTCTTTAAAATTTGGGATTGCTCTAAAATAATTACTATAATGTCGTTTCATTTCAACTATACCTAATCTTTCACCTTTCCATTCAATTGAGTGATTTAAATGTTGTTTACAAACTCTGACGCGCTCTTTAATTCCAGGCTTGGGTAGGTGCGATGATGTTTTAAGAAAATGTTTAATTTCATTAAATATCCAAGGGTATCCAATAGCGCCTCTGCCTATCATAACCCCATCAATACCATATCTGTTTCTAACTTCTTGAACTTTTTCTGGAGAATTTATATCGCCATTACCAAAAACAGGTATTTTCATACGAGGATTGTTTTTAACATCACCTATTAAAGTCCAATCAGCCTCCCCTTTGTACATTTGTTTACGAGTTCTTCCGTGAATTGAAATAGCTTGTATTCCAATATCTTGCAATCTCTCAGCTACTTCAACAATATATTTTGTCTCTTCATCCCATCCAAGTCTAGTTTTTACAGTAACAGGAATTGATGTTGAATTCACTATCTCTTTTGTCATTGCAATCATTTTTGGAATATCTTTTAGTATTCCAGCTCCAGCTCCTTTATTTGCTACTTTCTTAACTGGACAGCCATAATTTATATCAATAAATTCAGGGTTTTCTTTAGCACAAATCTCAGTAGCTAGACGCATTGAATCAATATCATTACCAAATATTTGAATACCAATCGGTCTTTCAAAATCATAAATATCTAATTTCTGTGTGCTTTTAAAAGCATCTCTTATTAACCCTTCAGAGGAAATAAACTCAGTATACATAACATCCGCGCCATTTTCTTTACATAAAGCTCTAAATGGAGGGTCACTTACATCTTCCATTGGAGCTAATAAAAGCGGGAACTCTCCTATATCTATATTTCCTATCTTTACACTCATAATTGTTTGCAAAAATACTAATATATGATTTTAAAAAAATTCTTAAGCAATAATATATTGTCTAGACAAATTATTACTTATTTATTTATCACACTTGTTTCATTTATAGTGTGTACTGTTTTATCTATTTTTCTTTTACCCTTCTTCTTTGATGTTGAGTATTCTTCATTATCAATTATTGTTGATCATGATTATAATCAGTCAGTAATTAATGCATTGAAATTTATCCAACTTTTTAGTTGTTTAGGTCTTTTTATTTTACCCCCATTTTTTTATGCGTATTTGTCAGCAGAAAATATTTTTTCAAATCATAAAATTAGTAGACAAGTAATTATTCTAGTTGTTGCTATTATGATTTTAATTAATCCATTTGTCAGTTTTACATTTTTCTTAAATCAAAGTATTGATATTCCTAAATGGTTAATGTTTTATGATCAAAATATTTACGCAATTACTAAAGCTTTTTTAGTTATGAATTCATCTGTAGATTTAATAGTCAATTTGTTAGTATTAGCCATTTTACCTGCTCTTGGAGAAGAGTTGGTTTTTAGAGGTTTTTTGCAAAAGAAAATAATTAGTTTTTCCAAGAAACCTTATTTGTCAATTTTTTTTACTGCACTTTTATTTAGTGTTGTTCACATGCAGTTTGAGGGTGTTTTGCCTAGATTTATTTTAGGATCTGTTTTAGGCTTGATGTTTTATTTCTCATCCAATATTTGGATTCCAATAATTGCTCATTTTATCAACAATGCTTTAATTGTAATTCTTAGTTACCCTGCATTAAATAATAAAATAAGTTTTGATTTACTTAATCTAGAGAAATTTGTGAGGTGGGATCAGGCAGCTTTGAGTTTAATTGCAGTGACAGTATTATTTTACCTTTTTATAAAAAAAATTGATTTAGAAAAGAAGGATATTTAGTATGTTCCTTTTCTAGTAGAATAATTAATCTTTAGAGCATTAGCCTTTCTAAGTTCTTGTTTAACATCTGTTATAATACCCATCTTAACTGTTTCATCAGCTTTGATTGATGTAGTCATATAAGGAATTTCTTTTTCATCTTTTGCTTCTCGTTCTGTAGCAATAAATTCTTGTATTTCACTTACTTCTGCAAATGCATCATTAAGTTGTATTCTTGCTGCTGTTCCATATGAAGTCTGCATTCTTTTAACAGGAGAACCTATGTAGACATAGCTGACTAAAGATTTTTTTTCCATTTTCTTTATCTCTGTTGCTTTTGGTGTTACAACACTTACAAATAGTGTAGTTTCTCTCATTACGGTTGTTACCATAAAAAAGAATAGTAGCATGAATACAATATCAGGTAAAGATGCTGTTGATATTGCAGGCATTCCCTTGCTTCCGTTTTTTTTGAATTTACTCATTATGAATCTCCTCCAATATTTTTTGGTTCAGCCTCAGATATTTTCTGAGGAAATAATTTTTTAATTTCTTTTTGTTGAGATTTATTGAGGTCAATAAATCTTTCTCCAAATTTTTCTAATGCACTTTCATTCCTCAACTCATTATATGCTGAAGCCAATTCATTTTGAACTCTAATATATGTTTTGTAAGCAGTTCCTCTGTCATTTTGTAATGATATGATTGCTTTTTCAGGATTCTCTGAAAGATCTTCTCTAACACCATTATTATTGATGAATCTTTTGGCGCCCTCTTTAAGCTGAGAGATGTCCATTAATTCACCTTCAACAAGAAGTTGATTATTAGAGTTAATTAATACGACATATATATTTTTAGCATTAATTTGGGAATCATCTTCTGGTTGATCCTCTTCAGGCATTGGAGGTAATTTTCTTGAAATCCCTGTATCTACATCCATTGTAGTTGTAACTAAGAAAAAAATCAATAAAAGAAAAGCGATATCCGCCATCGAACCCGCATTGATTTCTGGAAGACCTCTTCTTTTACTAGCCATTATTTTTTAAATACTTTTGAAAGTTCTGCAAATAAAACTGAAGTGATAGCGCCTGCTGCAAGTATATAAAACATTACTAAGCCCATTCCCACATTTTTTGATTGAGAAGAACTAATATCATATTTTTCATATGATGATAACACATCTCCCGAAGCAAGAATATATGAGATAATACACACTAAAATTAAACCACCAATTGTATACAATGTTTTTTTAGCATTTTTTGTATTAGACAACATTTTTTTTAATCCAAATAAAACAGTTGTTAATGTAGCAACACCAACCATAACATAAGTTAAAATAATTCCAATATTGATTATGCTATCCATTTTTATTTATTTTTAACTAATAAGTCGATTAATGAGATTGAAGCATCTTCCATAGAATTGGTAATAGAGTCTACCTTGGCAATTAAATAATTGTAAAATATTTGAAGTATCATCGCAACAATTAATCCAAAAACAGTTGTAAGTAGAGCCACCTTAATACCTCCTGCCACTAGAGAAGGAGATATATCTCCTGCCGCCTCGATAGCATCAAAGGCGCCAATCATCCCTATTACTGTCCCCATAAAACCAAGCATTGGTGCGAGTGCAATAAACAATGAAATCCATGATAAACCTTTTTCAAGCAGACCCATTTGAACGCTTCCGTAAGCAATAATTGATTTTTCTACCATGTCAACTCCTTCATCTGACCTATCTAGTCCTTGATAAAAAATTGAGGCAACTGGCCCGTTTGTGTTTCTGCAAACTTCTTTTGCCGCATCTAAACCACCATTATTAATAGCGCTTTCTACATCATTAAGAAGTTTGTCTGTGTCAGTTGTAGCCATGTTTAAATAAATGATACGTTCAATTGCTAATGCTAGACCTAAAATTAAACATAGAAGTACGATACCCATAAAACCAGGACCTCCTTCAATAAATTTTTGCTTAATAATTTGGTGAAAAGATGCAGTTTCTGCAACCTCACTTACTACATTTTCAACTTGATTAATTTCTTCGTTATCTACTGAGTCCATTTCAACAGATTCAGTTGATATTGAATCGTTATCTTGAGAGAAGGCAGAAGTATTAGAAAAAACTAAGAAACTAATTAGTGTTATTAATGTGAATAAATTTTTCATTTTCATTTTTGTTTAATTTTAGATTGGCAAATTTAAAAAAATATTATAAAGCTTCTAAATATAGCTCGTTAACTTTATCCCAATTAATTATATTAAAAAATGCATTAATATAGTCTGGTCTTCTGTTTTGATAGTTTAGGTAATAAGCATGCTCCCACACATCAAGACATAAGATAGGAGTCCCTCCACACCCTTCTTGCATAAGTGGGTTGTCTTGGTTTGCAGTTGAGCAAATCGATAGTTTCCCATTACTAACACATAACCAAGCCCATCCAGAACCAAATCTAGTAGCCGCAGCTTTTGAAAAATCATTTTTAAAAGATTCAAAATCTCCAAATGTGTTATTTATTGCAGTACCAACTTTATTTGCTGGAACCCCGCCTCCCTCTGGAGACATAATATCCCAAAAGAGTCTGTGATTAAAAAAACCACCACCATTATTCCTCACTGCAGCGCTTAAATTTGGAGTTTTACAAATTTCTTCTATAGATTTCCCCTCTAATTCACTGCCAGAAATTGCGTTGTTTAGATTGTTTGTATATCCCTGGTGATGTTTTGAGTGATGGATCTCCATAGTATTGCCATCAATATTTGGTTCTAATGCATTGTATGCAAATTGTAGTTTTGGTAATTCAAATGCCATGTTGTTTAGTGTTTAGTTATAATAATTCTTGCCAAGCTGACTTTATTTCTCCTTCAGAAATTAATTTTTTTGCTAAAATATGTTTTTCTTTAGTGTTTTTCTCTATTGATGTTGTATTTTTTTTGTTTGGAATTTTTTCAACTGAAGCTAATGCTGCTAAGTCTGCTCCACTAAGTATACTACTGTTTTTAATATTTACAGGAAGATGATCAAACCCAATTCCAATTTTAGAAATTGGTTTTGACATTTTATACAAACTTTCTTGATTTGTTTTTCCATACCAGCTACCCCCGAGTCGAGAAACTATTTTTAATTTTAAAGGATCAATATTATTTTGACTATCAAATAATTTTTCATCAATATGTATTTTTAAAACCTCACAGATCACTAGATTTCCTGACCCTCCTTCTTGACCTAGCTCAATGATACTATTTACCTTACATTCAAAATTTATTGGAGAATCTTTTATGAGAGAAGGTGATACAGCTGTTGCTCTCTGCTTAGATAATCCTGCTTTCATAAATTCATCATCCTCAGATGGAAAATTACTAGAGGCTAAAGATACCTGTTGAGCAATATTTTCTGTTACAAGACCGATTACACACTCTTTATTTTTTGAAATATTAATTAATGTATCTTTTTTTGTGTTATCAATTGTTCTATTCACTGGTGAGAAAATTAAGATTGGAGGTCTGATTGAAAAAACATTGAAAAAAGAATATGGACTTAGATTACTACCCCCCTTTTCATTTATTGTACTAACTAGTGCGATTGGTCTTGGAGTAATTGAAGATGTTAAATATTGATATAATTCTTTTGTTTCTAGTTCTTTAATATCTATTTCTCTCATAGTTATTAGTTTATTTACGTATTATTTTATTCTCAATCATACCTAATTGATCTATTTTCATACTAATAATATCTCCATTTTTTAACCATTGCTCTTTGTAGTTAAGATTCGCTAGTTTATTTGTCCCATTAATTTCTAAAAGACAGCCTGTCCCTACAGTTCCAGAGCCAATTATATCTCCTGGAAATAATTTTACTCCGTATGATATTCTTTCTATAATTTGTTCAAATGACCAATACATTTCTTTTGTGTTTCCAGATGATAATAAGTGTCCATTTACATAACAACTCATTTTTAAATCAAATTTTGTTCCAAGATCATTTTTTGAAACGATATTTTTTTCTAATTCATCTGGAGTCACTAAATATGGACCTAAAACTGAAGCAAAATCTTTTCCTTTTGCCGGTCCTAAATTTAGCTTCATTTCTTTCATTTGTAAACCTCTTGCACTGATATCGTTTAATATCATATATCCAGCAATGTATTCACTCGCGTTTTTTGCGCTTATGTTTTCTCCTTCTTTTCCAATTACTATTGCAAATTCAAGCTCATAGTCTAATTTTTCAAAGTGCTCTGGCATACATTTGATATCTTCATTTGGACCATAAATCGCATTGTGGTTGCTGAAATAAAAAACAGGAAAATCATCAAATTCTTTAATCATATCAACTCCTCTGTTTCTTCTAGAGGTTTCAACATGTTGTCTAAATGCATAAGCATCTCTAAATGAAGTAGGTATTGGGATTGGTGCTTTAAGGGAGACTTGATCTAATGATATTAAATCATTTAAATTTTCCTTTATGCATTCTTCAACTTTAGCTTTCCAATTTGGGATTACAATTAAATCTTTTAGTATTATCTCTCCAAAAAAAACATTTAAGTTTAAAATTTTATTATTTAATAAAACACCAATTAAATCTTTCTTTTTATCATTTAAATAGTATGTGCAGATTTTCATATGTATGCAAAGCTATGATTTTTAATTTTTTTCTGTTAATAATACATACTTTTGTTTGTTATAACTATATATTATATTTGCGTAAATAAACTTTCATATGCCACGATATCATACTTTAGGAAAAGTTCCTCACAAAAGACATACTGTATTTAAAAAGGAGAATGGAGATATTCATTACGAAGAATTATTTGGCACCATTGGATTTGATGGAATGTCTTCTTTATTATACCATCTTCAAAGACCGACAATGGTTAAGTCTATTAAACCAGCATACTCTGTAGCTCCAGAAATTGCTGTTGATAAAAACTTAAAAGCATATTTAATGAAAGGGTTTGATGTTCCTTCAATTAATGATCATCTAGAAAGTAGAATATCTTTAATGTTAAATAATGATTTAAATATTCTTCTTTCTTCACCTAAAAATTTAGAACAAGATTATTTTTATAAAAATACAGACGGTGATGAAGTTATATTTGTACACAAAGGAACGGGTGTTTTAAGAAGTTTTGTAGGAAATTTAAAATTTTCTCCTGGAGATTATTTAGTAATCCCTCGAGGTGTGATATATACAATGAAGTTTGATACAGAAAATAACAGACTCTTTATTGTTGAATCATATACTCCTGTTTATTCGCCAAAAAGGTATAGGAATTATTTTGGTCAATTACTTGAAAACTCTCCTTATTGTGAGCGTGATATTAGAGTACCAGAGGATTTAGAAACACATGATGAATCAGGAGATTTTATTATTAAGATTAAAAAAGAACATATGATACATGAATATACATATGCTTCCCACCCTTTTGATGTAGTTGGTTTTGATGGGTATAATTATCCTTATGCATTTTCAATACATGATTTTGAACCAATTACTGGAAGAATTCATCAGCCCCCACCTGTACATCAAACGTTCGAGACTTCAAGATTTGTAATATGTTCATTCTGCCCTAGAATGTATGATTATCATCCAGAGTCTATACCGGCTCCATACAGTCATTCAAATATTGATTCAGACGAAGTATTATATTATGTTGCTGGAGATTTTATGAGTAGAAATCATGTAGATGAGGGTTATATTTCACTACATCCTGCAGGCATACCACATGGCCCTCACCCGGGAGCTGCAGAGAGAAGTATTGGTAAAAAGTCCACTGATGAATTAGCTGTAATGGTAGATACTTTTGCGCCATTGAAATTAACAAAAGCTGCTATTGCTCTATCTGATGGCAAGTATCATAAATCTTGGGTCTAAATCATTAAATAAAAGAAAAATAAAATTACAATGAGTAATATTAAAAATGTTGAGTATGGATTGGAAAAGATATTTAAAGACGCAAAAGATTTCCTCCCTTTATTAGGAACAGATTATATCGAATTTTATGTTGGAAATGCAAAGCAAGCAGCTCATTTTTATAAATCAGCATTTGGATTTCAATCTCATGCATATAAAGGGCTTGAAACAAATAGCAAAGAGTACGTATCTTATGTAGTAAAACAAGATAAAATAAAGTTAGTTCTTACAACTCCATTAAACTCAAAATCTCCAATTAATGACCATCTAGTAAAGCATGGAGATGGAGTTAAGATTATTGCTCTATGGGTAGATGATGCTAGAAAATCTTGGGAGGAAACAACCTCTAGAGGAGCTAGATCTTTTATGGAACCAGTAATAGAAAAAGATGAACACGGTGAGGTGGTTCGCTCGGGAATATATACATATGGTGAGACAGTTCATTTATTTGTAGAGAGAAAAAATTATAATGGCACCTTCCTTCCAGGATATCAAAAATGGGAGTCAGCATATAAACCAGAACCTACTGGTTTAAAGTTTATTGACCATATGGTTGGAAATGTTGGGTGGAATGAAATGAATAAATGGGTTAAGTTCTATGAGGATGTTATGGGATTTGTTAACTTTCTATCTTTTGATGATAAACAAATTAATACTGATTACTCTGCTTTAATGAGTAAGGTTATGAGTAATGGAAATGGAAGGATAAAATTTCCAATTAATGAGCCTGCTGAAGGTAAGAAAAAATCACAAATTGAAGAGTACTTAGATTTCTATGAAGGACCAGGGGTTCAACACATTGCGGTTGCAACAGATGATATAATTACAACAGTTAGTAAACTGCGTTCACGAGGAATTGAGTTCTTATCTACACCTCCAGATGAGTATTATAAAGCAGTGCCTTTTAGACTTGAAGAAGCATGATCATAAACTAAAAGAGGATATTGAAACCTTAAAAGGTCTTGGTATATTAATTGATGCTGATGAAGAAGGTTATTTATTACAAATTTTCACAAAGCCGCTTCAAGATCGACCAACAGTATTTTTTGAGATTATTCAAAGAGTAGGAGCAAGAGGATTTGGCGCTGGAAATTTTAAGGCATTATTTGAATCTATTGAGAGAGAACAAGCAAAAAGAGGAACACTTTAAAAATAATAAATTATGACACAATTACAAATAGGAGATAAGGCACCAGCAATTAATGCAATTGACCAAAATGCAGAATTCAATCAATTTAGAATCATTAAGTGGAAAGAAAAGTAGTGCTATATTTTTATCCAAAAGATATGACTCCAGGCTGTACTGCTCAGTCTTGTAATTTGTCTGATAATTATCAGCTGTTACAAGAAAGGGGTTATGAAGTGATAGGAGTCTCATGCGATAGTCGTGCAAAAGACATCAAAAGTTTATTGAGAAACATAACCTTCCATTTAATTTAATTTCTGATGAAGATCAAAGAAGTAGTAAATGACTATGGGGTGTGGCAATTAAAAAAATTTATGGGTAGAGAATACATGGGTATCGTAAGGACTACTTTTATAATTGACGAGAAAGGAGTTAATATCTGATATTATTTCCAAAGTAAACACTAAAGAACACACAACTCAAATTATAGATTAAGGTTTCCTTTTTTATTTTTAAAAAAGTAATCTAAAAACTTCTTCTATTTTGCCACACTTTTTAATCGAGATATTATGTTTTTTTCCGCTTAGTTTATTGTATTTCGAAATTATGATTTGTTTATAACCTAACTTTTCAGCTTCTGCAATTCTATCTTCTATTCTTTTTACAGCTCTAATCTCACCTGATAAACCAATCTCTCCGGCAAAACAAATCAAAGTGTCAAGTTCGATATTATTATCAGAAGATAAAATAGAGCAAACAATTGCTAAGTCAATAGCCGTATCTTCAATTTTTATTCCTCCAGTAATATTTAAAAATACATCTTTTGATGCAAGTTTAAATCCACACCTTTTCTCTAAGACAGCTAATAGCATATTCATTCTTTTAGTGTCAAATCCTGTTGCTGATCGCTGAGGTGTCCCATAAACAGCAGAACTTACTAATGATTGGATTTCTACTAAAAGTGGTCGAGCCCCCTCAATCGTAGCTGCAATACTCACCCCACTTGTAGCCTCATCTCTCTCAGATATTAGTATTTCTGATGGATTATTTACTTCCCTAAGTCCCAGTTGATTCATTTCATAAACACCTAATTCTGATGCCGATCCAAATCTATTCTTAATTGTTCTTAGTATTCTGTATACGTAATTTCTATCCCCCTCAAACTGCAGAACAGTATCTACCATATGTTCTAAAATTTTTGGACCTGCTATTGCACCATCTTTATTTATATGTCCAATAAGAAAAACAGCGGTTCCAGTTTCTTTAGCAAATTTTATAAGTTCAGATGTACATTCTCTAATTTGAGATACACTTCCTGGTGTTGATTCAATACTATTTGAATGAATAGTCTGAATAGAATCAATTACGACAACATCTGGCTGTACTTTTTCTATTTGATTAAATATGTTTTGAGTACTTGTTTCAGTTAAAATGAAGCAATGGTCTGAGTTTTTTTCAATTCTTTCAGCTCTCATTTTAATTTGTTTTTCACTTTCTTCACCTGAGATATATAAGATAGTTTTAGATTTTGAGCTTAAAGCAAACTGAAGTAAAAGTGTTGATTTTCCTATTCCAGGATCTCCTCCTAAAAGAATTAGCGACCCAGGGACTATACCGCCACCAAGAACTCTATTAAGTTCTTTATCATTTGTAACTATTCTTCTTTCTTCATGATTATCAATATCATTTAAAAGTTTTGGAGTATTTATTTTACTGCTTTTAAATGCAGATGATGATTTTGTTTCTTTTGTTATATTTTCTTCAACGAATGAGTTCCACTCATTACAATTAGGACATTTTCCTAGCCATTTTGGTGATTGTGTTCCGCAGTTTTGACAAAAAAAAGCTGTTTGTATTTTTTTAGCCATTATAGATTTTTTCTAAAATACTAGTTGTTGAAAACCCTTCAGATAGTGGAAATATAATTACTTCTCCACCATATTTTTCAATATAATTTTTACCAATAACATCTTCTTTTATATAATCTCCACCCTTAACAATTATATCAGGGTTGATTTTTTTTATGACATCTAAAGGGGTTGATTCTTTGAAAATTATTACTGCATTTACTTTTTCTAATGATGCAATAATAATTGATCTTGATTTTTCATCTAAAATTGGTCTTTTCTCACCTTTTAAAAATTTAATTGATGCATCTGAGTTTACAGCAATAATTAATTTATTACCCAAATCTGCTGCTTTAGCTAGTAATTCAATATGACCTAAATGAAGAATATCAAAACAGCCATTCGTAAAAACTATTTTATCATTATTTTTTTTCCATTTTTGAACTTCCTTTTTAAGCTCAGCAATAGAAAATATTTTATTTTTTATATTTTTTAGACTAGTCATTTTTTGAAAATAAGATTATTATAAATGATAAAAGTCCAAAAACTATTGTCATTAAAGTTTGTGCAGTGTGTACAATAAATGCAAACATTAGAGCAGCCTGAGCACCTACGCCAAGAGTAATCAATCCAATTTTTGCAGCCATATGATAAGAACCTATGCCTCCTTGAGTTGGGACAATCATTCCTAATCCACCAACAACTAGCATATAGAATCCATCTCCAATGTCAAGATGACTTGTCTCTTCAATTGCAAAAAAACATATATAGGTCATTAATATATACATTAGCCAAATCATTAATGTGTGAAACCAAAACATTTTTTTATTTTGGATATTTTTATAGCTTGCAAGTCCTTCTTTTAGGCCTTTTAAAGCACTAGCTATTTTTAAATAAATTGATAAACTTTTAATTTTATCTTTTAAAAAGTATATAGTACTTATAAGTAAAGCTAAAAACAGTAAAACACTAATAACTAATGAGTTTTTATCTTCTACAGAGATAATGTCATTAAAGAAAATGCTAATGTTCTCAAATTGAAAAATAAAAGTAATTCCAATCATTAGACAAAGAATGATAAGGTCAATAATTCTTTCAAGAATTATAGTGCCAAATAATTTGTCAAATGGAGTTTTCTCAATTTTATTAATTGTTGTACATCTAGTTATTTCTCCTGCTCTTGGTATAATTATATTTGAGACATATCCAATAGCAACTGCACTTATACTATTTTTTAATGAACTTTTGTACCCTAATGCAACAATCATATATGTCCATCTAAGACCTCTGAATATGATTGCTAAAGCACCAAAACACATCGAAAAAATTACCCATTTAATTTCTACGCTTTTCAGTCTGTCAATTAGCTCGTAAATATTTTGGTCTTTAAAAGCTAGGTACATAAGTAAGAAGCCAACTGCAAGAAAGAATGTAGGTTTTAATATTTTCATTAATTTTTATTGATTGTAAATTTATAAAATTAAGTTGTCAATTAATCTAACTCCATTAACATAAGCAGCTATACATATTGCATGTTTTTTTGATGAATTTATTGATCTAGATATTTTAAATGAATTTATTTCAATAATTTCAAGATACTCTATTGAAATATTATTTTTTATTAATTTTTCTTTAGCCTTTATTAAAGTAGAATCAATATCATTATTTTGTAAACTACTGCTAATTAATAATAACTCTTTATATATAAGAGAGGCTGTTTTTTTACCCTCAAGATTTAGTAATTTGTTTCTAGAACTTTTAGCGAGGCCATTTTCTTCTCTTACTGTAGCAAGGCCTATTATTTTAGTATTGATTTTTTTTAATCTAACAAGTTCTTTTATAATCATTGTTTGTTGCAGATCTTTTAAACCAAAATATGCATAATCAGCTTTTACAATGTTCAGAAGTTTTTCAACAATTGTTGCTACTCCATTAAAATGATTAGGTCTGTAAATTCCTTCAAGAACATCCCCCAAATTTTTAAAATTATATTTTGTTACTTTCTCTCCTGCCAAATATAAGTCAGATTTTTCGGGGCTATATAATATGTCGCATTCATTTTTTTTTAAAAGTAAAATGTCCTGTTCTAATGTTTTTGGATATTTATCTAAGTCTTCTTTATTGTTAAATTGAGTTGGATTAATAAAGATACTGCAAATTGTTAGGTCACATTTTTTAGAGGATTCTTTAATAAGAGAAATATGCCCATCATGTAAGGCTCCCATTGTAGGGATAAATCCTATTTTTTTATTTATGCCTTCATTTTGAAGGTATAATTGTAAATCATTTTGATTTTCAAATATGATCATGAAGCGATTTAATTTTATTTATTAATTAAGACAAAACAAAACTAAAAGAAATGCCTAATATTCAGCATAATTTTTTATATTTTTGTATACTTAATTAACTAGCTATGGATAAGAAGAGAGTGTTGTATGTTTCACAGGAAATTTTTCCTTACACCAACGAAACAAAAATGGGTGTAATGGGGAGTTCTTTGCCTCAAATAACACAAGAAAGCGGAAAAGATATCAGGATATTTTTACCAAGATTTGGAACTGTAAATGAAAGAAGACATCAGTTGCATGAAGTTATAAGGCTCTCTGGGATGAATCTTATCATTGATGATTTTGATCATCAACTAATTATAAAAGTTGCATCAATACAGCAATTAAGAATGCAAGTTTATTTTATTGATAATGAAGAGTTTTTTCCAAGAAGACAGTTATTCCATGATTCAGATGGAGTCCTTCTATCTAATAATGATGAACGTATGATATTTTATTGTAAAGGAGTTATTGAAACAGTTAGAAAGCTTGGATGGTCTCCTGATGTTATTCATTGTCAGGGTTGGTTTACTTCTCTTGTTCCGATGTATATAAAGAAATTATATGCTGATGATCCATTGTTTGAAAACACTAAAGTTATTTATTCAGTTTTTGACAATGGTTACGAAGGGAAACTAAGTGAATCCATAATTGATAAATTATTGTTTGAAGATTTAAAAATGGAAGATGTTGAAGGGTTAGCTAATTTGAATGTCAATCAACTTAATAAATTTGCAGCATCTTACGCTGATGGAGTAATACAAGCTAGTGACAATATTGATAAAGATGTTATTGATCATATAAAGTCGTTAGACAAGCCTTTCATGGAGTTTCCTGGCGAAGAAGATTATAAGGAAGCATACCTTGATTTCTATGAGATTTTTATTCCTGAAAATGAAGAAATCGAAGCGTAATGAAAGTAATATATATTTTAGCTCTAATCTCTTCTTTTTTATTCTTTTCTTGCTCAGATTCAAATGTTGTTGGTCTGGAGATCCAGCCTAATTCTGATATAATAGAAATATTTAATGGAGAAGTAATTAATGAAATAGACTCTCTAAACCCGCCTCTGTATTCCTTGTCATTGAGTACACATTCTGAAGATTCTTTAAGAACTGACGAAACAACCTCCCTTTTATTAGGTAGCATAAATGATCCAATTTTTGGTTTAAATGAAGGAAGTTTTTTAACACAAATATCTCTTTCTGAAAATAATGTTGATTTAGGAGAAAATCCTGTTGTTGACTCTGTTGTTTTCTCTTATTCATATTCTGGATATTATGGTGATTTAACATCTCCTACTTCTATTGCAGTCAAATATGTTGATTTGAATATATATAAAGACTCTGTATATTATTCAAATCACCAATTCTCTGGAGCTTTTGCTAGTACTGAAGATTTATTATTAGATTTTACAATTTCATCTGACACATCAATATCTCCAATTTTAAAAATGACTTTAGATAATAGTATTGGTCAGCAAATTTTAGATTTAGGTAATAGTACTCTTGTAGATAATGAAACTTTTCAACAAAACTTTGGGTGCTTTTCGTTTAATGAATACTCCTCAATTGCTAATTCAATTATTTATTTAAATCCTTCTGGATCAAACTCAAATTTCACTATATATTATCATAATTCAATTAGTGATACTTTATCTCTTTCATTTGCTTTGGATGGGGATGCGGCAAGAATTAATTTATTTAATGATAAGCCGTTAAGTAATTTAAATATAAACTCAGAATACTCTTATGTTCAATCAATGTCCGGATTTAGAACTAATATTGAGATTGAAAACTTAGATAATTTAAGACTTGATTTAGCTGGAAAATCAATAAATCATGCATCACTTAATTTTAATGTCACTGATTTTGACACATACTCTCCTCATGATAAATTGTTTTTAGTTAGAGAGAATAGTGAGGGTTCTAATGTTTTTCTAACAGATTTTACTATTGAAGGCGATTCTCACTTTAAGGGTGAGTTAAATGGAGATTCTTACGATTTTAATATATCTCGATATTTTCACAAGCTTCTTAACGATACATCATATTCTAATAAATTAATTCTTATTTCATCTGGTGGGGCTATTAATGCACACAGAACAATTATCTTAAATAATTCAGTAAAAATGCAATTAATTTATTCTGAGCTTTAATTTATCATAGTATAAATACTTAGGCTGTATTTAATATTTTAAAATAATTTTGTAAAAAATAAACTTATATGTGTGGAATTGTTGCTTATGTAGGCTCTAGAAGAGCATACCCTATTTTAATTAAAGGTTTACAAAGGTTAGAATATAGAGGTTATGATAGTGCTGGTATATCTGTAATTGATGAAAATAAAATAATTACATATAAAAAAGATGGTAAGGTTGATGATTTGATTTCACACATTGATGATAGAGCTACTAATGGCTCAATTGGAATTGGACATACTCGCTGGGCAACTCATGGGCCGCCTAATCAAATTAATTCTCATCCACATACTTCTTCTAGTGGAAAGTTATCTTTAATTCATAATGGAATAATTGAGAATTATTCATCATTAAAAATTGCACTTCAAGAAAAGGGATACGTATTTAAAAGTGATACTGATTCAGAGGTTCTTATTTATTTAATTGAAGACGTATATAATAGTTTAGCGAAAAAAGGAGAGAATTCAGATGACTCTCTTTTTCAAGCAATTATTATTGCTTTAAATGAAGTTGTTGGGGCCTATGCTATTGTTGTTATTCAAGAAGGGAATAATAATGAGATATATGCTGCTAGAAAAGGATCTCCTTTAGTTATTGGTATTGGTAATGAAGAATATTTTGTAGCTTCAGATGCCTCCCCAATAATCGAGTTTACAAAAAAGGTTATATACTTAGAAGATGGAGAGGTTGCTAAGCTACATAAGAAGAAAGATGTAGTTATAAAGAATATTCAAAATAAAATAAAAAGTCCATACATTCAGGAGCTAGAACAAACTCTTGAATCTATCGAAAAAGGTGGTTATGACCATTTTATGCTAAAAGAAATATTTGAGCAGCCCAAAAGTATAGTAGACACTTTAAGAGGGAGAATTAACCCAAAAAATAATGATATAATTTTAGGTGGGCTGATTGATCATGAAAGTAAAATTTTAAAAGCTGATCGAATAATTATTATTGCATGTGGAACTTCATGGCATTCAGGTTTAATTGGCGAATATCTTATTGAAGATCTCTCAAGAATAAATGTAGAGGTTGAATATGCTTCAGAATTTAGATATAAGAATCCTATTTTAACAAAAAAAGACATTGTAATTGCGATATCTCAATCAGGTGAAACAGCTGATACTTTAGCTGCTTTAGAATTAGCAAAAGAAAAAGGAGCTCTAACTTTAGGGATTTGTAATGTTGTTGGATCTTCTATTACCAGAACAACTTCTGGGGGGACATATACTCATGCTGGACCTGAAATTGGTGTTGCGTCAACAAAAGCATTTACCACTCAGGTAACTGTTTTAATGTTGCTTGCACTTAGGTTATCTCAGCTTAAATCAACAGTTGAAAGAGAAAACTATAATTTTTTAATTAAAGAATTAAATTTAGTTCCGCAGAAGATAGAGAAACTACTACTTCAAAATGATATGATAAAAGAAATTGCTAAAGAATTTTATAATGCAACTAATTTTTTATATCTAGGAAGAGGTGTGAATTTCCCGGTAGCACTAGAAGG